>KL568624.1:46934-47113 GCA_000715605.1 Streptomyces speibonae
ATCCAGCAGCTCCTGGCGGGCGGTGGCGCCGTCCTGCGCCTCCAGCAGCCGGACGAGTCCGAGCAGGGCGAGGTCGGGGTCGGCGGTCCGGCCGAGGGCGTCCAGCAGGATCGGGTCGCTGCGCACCGGCGCCAGCTCGTCGCTGTCGAGCAGCCGCTCGGCGGCGGACGGATCGGTGA
>KL568624.1:47347-49341 GCA_000715605.1 Streptomyces speibonae
GATGTGTATAAGAGACAGATACTGCTCCTGCGCCCCGGCGCCGACGTCATGCCCGGCCTCCCTCGTGCCTCGCGGATCTCGGTGGTACGGCCATGAGCCTAGCCGGAGTACGGGCGTGCGGCGCTGGTGTGGCCTGCGACGGGTTCCGGTGCCGGCCGGGGTCCGAGTTGGGAGGGGCGTATCGCCGACCCGCGACGGAGGACCCGTGGACACCGTGCCCGGGACCCGCCTCGAGTCGGCGGGCGCGCCGCCCTTCCGCACCGGACCGGAGGAACGCGGGGGTACGACGTGGTCGTGGAGGGGTGCGGCCGTACGGGTTTCTGAACGAGGTGCGGGACGGGTACTTCCGGCACGGCCCGGGACGCGCCCTGGTGTTCTCGGTGGCGCCGCGGACCGTTTTCGGTTTCGGTAAGGGAGAGCCGTTCAGCCGGACGCGATGGCGGTTCGCCTGAAGCCGTGCGTGACGAAGGGGCCGGAGTATCCATGGACATGACCCTCGAAGTGATCCCGCTCCCGGTGAGCGACATCGACCGGGCCAGGGACTTCTACCGCGACAAGGTCGGCTTCCACGTCGACATCGACCAGGAGGTCGTGCCGGGCATGCGCATCGTCCAGCTGACCCCGCCGGGGTCCGGCTGCTCCATCGCCCTCGGCGGCGACGGCCTCTGGGCCACCGTTCCGGGCGGCTCCCGGCCGGACCCCGGCTCCTACCGGGGCCTTCAGCTCTGCGTCGCCGACATCGGGGCCGCCCACGCGGAGCTGACCGCGCGCGGCCTCGACGTCTCCGAGCCGGTTCAGTACTCCCCCTCCGACGGCGCCACGTTCATGCACTTCGCGGACCCGGACGGCAACGTCTGGGCCATCCAGGAGTTCCGCCGCCGGGCCACGGAACCGCTGCACCAGGTGCTGGCGAAGCAGGCGGAGGGGTAGGCCCCTGCTACCGGTCCACCGGTTACCGGTCCACCGGGTCGGGCCAGCCCGGGACCGGGTCACCGACGTCGTAGGCGGCGAAGAAGGCCGCGACGGCGGCGGTTTCCTCCGCGTCCGGCTGGTCGTTGGTGCACTCGGGCCCGGCCCACGCGCCGGACATGACCTTGGAGCAGGGGCTGCCGGGACCGAGGTCGGGGAGGGACAGGATGTGCCCCAGCTCGTGGACGGCGATACGGGAGGGCCGGTACACGGTGGCGTCGCCGGTCTCGAGGTAGACCCAGCCCCGGCCCAGTCCGTTGACGTAGACGTGCGACCCCGTTCCGGTCGCGGTGGTGTACTCCTTGACCCGCAGGGCCGCCGGGGTGTCCTGCTCGACGAATCTGATGCCGGGCACGGCGTCGTTCCAGATGTCCATGGCATCGCGGACCGCGTCCGTGTACGACCCGGCGAGGAGCAGGTCGATCGCGATGACCTCGGGCTCGGCCTCGGCGGCCTGGGCCGGGGCGGCACTCCCTGCGACGACGGCCGAGGCGCAGAGGACGGCGGTCAGTAACTTCACCATTCGACGGGGCACAGCGGGACCTCCCGAACCGGTTCCGGATCACGACGCCCGAAAGTTATCGGAGGGAGATCGGCACGGGCCATCAGGCGAAAAGGGGCATGCGGAGGAAATGCGTACACAAACGGGACGCATGATTCCGGTGCATCTAGGACCGGCTCTGACCTAGATGATCCCTAGCGTGGTCTCCGGAACGAGGGAACGACGGAACTACCACGGATCCACGGAGGCCACCTGTCATGACCGTGAACGAGACGACCACCCCCGCATCGGCCGCTTCCCCGGAGGTCACCGGTGAGCGGGCGGACCTGCTGGAGACGCTGGCCAAGCACCGGTACTTCCTGCGCTTCACCACCCGCGACCTCACCGACGAGCAGGCCGGGCTGCGCACCACCGCGGGGGAACTCTGCCTGGGCGGGCTGATCAAGCACGTCACCGCGTGCGAGCGGACCTGGACGGAGTTCATCCAGCACGGCCCCTCGGCGATAGGTGACTTCACGGCCAG
>KL568624.1:49534-55449 GCA_000715605.1 Streptomyces speibonae
ACGGAGTTCATCCAGCACGGCCCCTCGGCGATAGGTGACTTCACGGCCAGGACCGAGGAGGACTTTGCCCGGCGGGAGGCGGAGTTCCGGATGCTGCCCGGCGAGACGCTGGCCGGAGTGCTGGCGGACTACGCCGAGGTGGCCCGCCGGACCGAGGACCTGGTCGCCTCGCTGCCCGACCTGGACGCCGCGTGGCCCCTGCCGAAGGCCCCGTGGTTCGAGTCCGACGCGCGGTGGACGGCCCGCAGGGTGCTGCTGCACATCATCGCCGAGACCGCTCAGCACGCGGGCCACGCCGACATCCTCCGCGAGTCCCTGGACGGCGCGAAGAGCATGGGCTGACCGGCGCGCCGTAGGGGGCGAGGGCACTCCCCCGCCCCTACGGCGCCGGCCGGCCGCGCCTACAGCACCGGCAGCAGGTTCTTCAGCTCGAAGGCCGTGACCTCGGAGCGGTACTCCTCCCACTCCTGCTTCTTGTTGCGCAGGAAGAAGTCGAAGACGTGCTCGCCGAGGGTTTCGGCGGCGAGGTCGCTGCGCTGCATCAGGCTCAGGGCCTCGCCCAGGTTCTGCGGCAGCGGCTCGATGCCGAGCGCGCGGCGTTCCGCGTCGGAGAGGGCCCAGACGTCGTCCTCGGCGCCCGGCGGGAGCTCGTAGCCCTCCTCGATGCCCTTCATGCCAGCCGCCAGGAGCAGGGCGTAGGCCAGGTAGGGGTTGGCCCCGGTGTCGATGGAGCGGACCTCCACCCGCGCCGAGCCGGTCTTGCCGGGCTTGTACATCGGGACGCGGACCAGGGCGCTGCGGTTGTTGTGGCCCCAGCAGATGTACGACGGGGCCTCGCCGCCGGCGCCCGCGGTGCGCTCCGAGCCGCCCCAGATGCGCTTGTAGCTGTTGACCCACTGGTTGGTGACCGCCGAGATCTCCGCCGCGTGCCGCAGCAGACCGGCGATGAAGGAGCGGCCGACCTTGGAGAGCTGGTACTCGGCGCCGGACTCGTAGAACGCGTTGCGGTCGCCCTCGAAGAGGGACAGGTGGGTGTGCATGCCGGAGCCCGGGTGCTCGGAGAAGGGCTTGGGCATGAACGTCGCCTGGACGCCCTGTTCGAGCGCCACCTGCTTCATGACCAGGCGGAACGTCATGATGTTGTCCGCCGTGGAGAGCGCGTCCGCGTAGCGCAGGTCGATCTCCTGCTGGCCGGGGGCGCCCTCGTGGTGGGAGAACTCCACCGAGATGCCCATCGACTCCAGCATGGTGATCGCCTGGCGGCGGAAGTCCATGCCGACGTTCTGCGGCGTGTGGTCGAAGTAGCCGGAGTTGTCGGCCGGGGTCGGGCGGGTGCCGTCCACGGGCTTGTCCTTCAGCAGGAAGAACTCGATCTCCGGGTGGGTGTAGAAGGTGAACCCCTGGTCGGAGGCGCGGGCGAGCGCGCGCTTGAGGACGTAGCGCGGGTCCGCGAAGGACGGGGAGCCGTCCGGCATGAGGATGTCGCAGAACATACGGGCCGTGCCGGGGGCCTCGGCGCGCCACGGGAGGATCTGGAACGTCGACGGGTCCGGCTTGGCGATCATGTCGGACTCGTACACCCGGGCGAAGCCCTCGATGGCCGAGCCGTCGAAGCCGATCCCCTCGTCGAACGCCTGCTCCAGTTCGGCGGGGGCGACGGCCACGGACTTGAGGAAGCCCAGCACGTCGGTGAACCACAGGCGCACGAACCGGATGTCGCGCTCCTCCAAGGTCCGGAGCACGAATTCCTGCTGCTTGTCCATCTTCCGATTCCCCATCCTTGCCGGTCAGGCCGCCGGTCCGCGCCCGCCCCACGGGAGACGGGCGAGCTGACGAGCGGGCACACGCGCATCCCACCACACCAGCGTTTCATACGCGTTGCCGGCCTCGGTCGGACGACCGGCCGTGGCCGGAACGCCGCGTGCACGACAGCACACGACAGGTGTACCGCTCCGGGGGCCATCCTGCCTGTTCGGGGCCGGGTTCGTAACGGGTGGGGAGGGGCGGGCGGACAGGGGGCGCGCGGGAGAGGTGGTGCGTGGGAGAGGCGGCGCGTGGGAAGGCGGCGCGCGGCTCAGGGTTTCGGGGAGAGGCCCAGCAGGAGGGGGCGCGTGGGGCCGGCGACGATGTCGGCCACGATGAGGGGGTCAAGGGTGGCGTAGAACGCCTCCTGGGCCCGGCGCAGGGCGCCGCGCAGACCGCAGGCGGGGCTCAGCGGGCACGGGGCCGTGGTGGACGTCCCCTCGCAGTCGACGACGTCCCCCTCGCCCTCGAAGGCCCGGACCAGGGCGCCGACCGAGGCGGTGCGGCCCTCCTCGGTGAGCGCCAGGCCTCCGCCCCTGCCGCGGCGGGCGGTGAGCAGGCCCATGTGCTGGAGTTCGGCGACGACCTTCGCGGTGTGGGTGTACGGCACGTCCATCGCCGTGGAGACGTCCCGCGTCGTCGGATGGGAGTCGCCGGTCACGGCGAGGCGCATGAGGACCCGCAGAGCCAGGTCGGTGGAGCGCAGGAGCCGCATGGCATGCAGGGTAGGTAATACGCATCTGGCATTCAAGAATTCCGGGGCCCCGGTGCTCTACGACGGACCTCGCTTCCCTATTACGATCAGTTGATCCGTTCGTCATTGCGATCAGGTGACCCGTTCAGTTGATCCGTTCGTCCCACTCCTCTCCCGAAGGGCACTCCCATGGGCTCCGCCAAGAAGAGCAGCGCGGCACGCACGGCACGCATAGAGGAGATGCGGCGCGCCGAACAGGCCCGCGAGCGGCGTGCCCGGCTCCTCACCATCGGCGCGAGCGTGGTCGTCGTCGCCGGACTCGTGGTCGGCGGTGTGGTGCTCATCCAGTCGCAGTCGGACGACGGCGGCAGCGGCTCGGCGAACGCGTCAAAGAACGCGGGCAAGTTCACCACCGGCGCGGACGGCGTCCGTACCTGGGACGGCGAGTTGGGGCGCAATCACGTGACCAAGTCCGTGGACTACCCCGTCACGCCTCCCGTCGGCGGTGACCACAACCCCGTGTGGATGAACTGCAACGGGGACGTCTACACCGACGAGATCAACAGCACCAACGCCGTGCACTCGCTGGAGCACGGAGCCGTGTGGGTGACGTACAACGGGGACGCCGGGAAGGCCGACGTCGACGCGCTCGCCGCGAAGGTGAAGAAGACGCCGTACACGCTGATGAGCCCGGTCGACGGGCAGAAGGACCCGATCATGCTCACCGCCTGGGGCCACCAGCGCACGGTGACCGGTGCGGACGATCCGAACGTCGACGCGTTCCTGGAGAAGTACGTCCAGGGTCAGCAGACGCCCGAACCCGGGGCCGCCTGCACGAACGGGCTGTCCAAGTGAGGCAGTTCGGGCTGATCGCCGGCGCCGCGGCCACCGCGCTCGTCGCGGCCGGTGCGATCACCTTCGCGGTGGCCGGGGACGACGGGTCGTCGTCGGGCACGGTGCCGTCGGCGGACTCCGCGGACGCCGGGTTCGCCCGGGACATGGCCGTCCATCACCAGCAGGCGGTCGAGATGTCGTACGTGGTGCGGGACCGCACGGACGACGAGGAGGTCCGCCGGCTCGCCTACGACATCGCCCAGACGCAGGCCAACCAGCGGGGCATGCTGCTGGGCTGGCTCGATCTGTGGGAGCTTCCCAAGGTGTCCTCGGATCCGCCCATGACCTGGATGGGCATGGGCGACGCGGCCTCCGGCAAGGACGGTGCGCTGATGCCGGGGATGGCGACGAACGCCGAGATGGAGCGGCTGGGGTCGCTGGGCGGGAAGGCGGCCGAGGTCTTCTATCTCCAGCTCATGACGGACCACCACAAGGGCGGGGTCCACATGGCGCAGGGGTGCGTCAGCGCGTGCGAGGTGGGCGCGGAGAAGCGGCTCGCGCGCGGGATGGTGGAGGCGCAGGAGTCGGAGATCGCGCTGATGGGGCGGATGCTGAAGGAGCGGGGGGCGCGGGCGCCGGGGCAGTAGAGGTGCGGGGGCAGTAGAGGTGCGGGGGCAGTAGGGGGGCGAGGGGCAGTTTGGGTGCGGGGTGAGTCTGGTGCGCTCCGCGACATCGTGTCGGTTTGACGATTACACTGGGCCCCGTGCCTCAACTACGTCTCGCCCTGAATCAGATCGACTCGAGCGTCGGTGACCTCGCCGGCAACGCCGAAACGATTGTCCGCTGGACCCGGCACTCCGCCGAACAGGGGGCGCACCTCGTCGCGTTCCCGGAGATGGTGCTGACCGGGTACCCCGTCGAGGATCTCGCCCTCAGGTCGTCGTTCGTGGAAGCGTCGCGGGCCGGCCTGCGCGCGCTCGCGGCGCGGCTCGCCGAGGAGGGGCTCGGCGGTCTTCCGGTGATCGTCGGGTATCTCGACCGCAGCGCCGCCGCGCAGCCCAAGTACGGGCAGCCGGCCGGTGCGCCGCAGAACGCCGGCGCGGTGCTGTACGGGGGTGAGGTGGTGCTCGGCTTCGCCAAGCACCACCTGCCGAACTACGGCGTCTTCGACGAGTTCCGGTACTTCGTGCCCGGCGACACCATGCCGGTGGTACGGGTGGGGGGTGTCGATGTCGCGCTCGCCATCTGCGAGGACCTCTGGCAGGACGGGGGGCGGGTGCCCGCGGCGCGGTCGGCGCGGGCCGGGCTGCTGCTCTCCATCAACGCCTCGCCGTACGAGCGGGACAAGGACGACACCCGGCTGGAGCTCGTGCGCAAGCGGGCGCAGGAGGCCGGGTGCACGACCGCGTACCTCGCGATGATGGGCGGGCAGGACGAGCTCGTCTTCGACGGGGACTCGATCGTGGTGGACCGGGACGGTGAGGTGGTGGCGCGGGCGCCGCAGTTCGCCGAGGCGTGCGTCGTGGTCGATCTGGAGCTGCCCGGTGCGGTGGCCGACGCGCCGGAGGGGGTCGTGGACGACGGGCTGCGGATCGACCGGGTGGTGCTGTCGGAGGAGCCGGCGCCGGCGCACGACGCGGGCGAGACGGGCGAGACGGGCGAGGCGGGCGGGAACGCCGGGGGGTACGCCGCGCGGCTCGACGACGACGAGGAGGTGTACTCCGCGCTGGTCGTGGGGTTGCGGGCGTATGTCCGGAAGAACGGGTTCCGGTCGGTGCTGATCGGGCTGTCCGGAGGGATCGACTCGGCGCTGGTCGCCGCGATCGCCTGCGACGCGGTGGGCGCGGAGAACGTGTACGGCGTGTCGATGCCGTCGAAGTACTCCTCGGAGCACTCCAAGGACGACGCGGCGGAGCTGGCGCGGCGGACCGGGCTGAACTTCCGGACCGTGGCGATCGAGCCGATGTTCGACGCGTACATGGGGGCGCTGGAGCTCACGGGGCTGGCGGAGGAGAACCTCCAGTCGCGGCTGCGGGGGACGCTGCTGATGGCCCTCTCCAACGAGGAGGGGCACATCGTGCTGGCGCCGGGGAACAAGTCGGAGCTGGCGGTGGGATACTCGACGCTGTACGGGGACTCGGTCGGGGCGTACGGGCCGATCAAGGACGTGTACAAGACGTCGGTGTTCCGGCTGGCGGAGTGGCGCAACCGGGCGGCGGTTCAGCGGGGGCAGACGCCGCCGATTCCGGAGAACTCGATCTCGAAGCCGCCGAGTGCGGAGCTGCGGCCGGGGCAGGTGGACACGGACTCGCTGCCGGACTATCCGGTGCTGGACGCGATCCTGGCGCTGTACGTGGACCAGGACCGGGGGGCGGACGAGATCGTCGCGGCCGGGTTCGACGCGGAGCTGGTGGCTAAGACGCTGCGGATGGTGGACCGGGCGGAGTACAAGCGGCGCCAGTACCCGCCGGGGACGAAGATCTCCCCGAAGGGCTTCGGCAAGGACCGCCGCCTCCCGATCACGAACGGCTGGCGCGAGGGCTGAATGCGCATGCCTGCGGCGCAGCCGCGGGTGCGGTGGGGG
>KL568625.1:0-1007 GCA_000715605.1 Streptomyces speibonae
AGGGATACGCCCCCGGCTCGCCCAGCTTGTCCGCCGGGTCCCAGCCGTCGAGAGCGTCGGGGCCGTAGACCGGCTCGATGGGCAGTCCGGACTCGGAGTCGCGCACCATGGTGTTGCCTCCTGATGGGTTGCCGGGGGTCCGTCAGTGGAGCTCGCCGTAGAGCTCGGGGCGACGGTCGAGCAGGTAGGTGGTGGTGCCGCGGGCCGCGGTGACGTCCTTCGGGTCGATGTCCGCGAACAGGACGCCCTCCCCGGCGTGTTCCACGCGCACCTGGGTGCCGTGCGGCGAGGCCACGCAGGTCAGGCCGCAGAAGCTCAGCCCTTCGTGTGCGCCGGTCCAGTTGGCGTACGCGATGAACATCTGGCTCTCGAAGGCCCGCGCCGGGACGAGGGTCCGGGCGACGAAGTCCCACGGCCGCATCAGGGCGGTGGGGACCAGCAGCAGTTCGGTGCCGTTCAGCGCGTGCGCCCTGACCGCCTCGGGGAACTCCACGTCGTAGCAGATCAGCAGTCCGACGGTGACGCCGTTCAGGACGGTCTGCACGACGCCGTCGCCACCGGGGGTGAACTGCGTTCGCTCCGGCCCGTACAGGTGGGCCTTGCGGTACGTCAGCAGCCGGCCGTCGGGGGAGGTGAGCATGGCCGCGTTGTGGACGGCCGTGCCGTCGGTCTCCGGCCATCCGTGCACCACCGAGATCCCGTGGCGTCGCGCGATGCCGGCGACGGCCTCGGCGGTGGGGCCGGACGCCGGTTCGGCGGCGCGGGCGAGCGCGGTGGCGGTCAGCGGGTAGCCGCCCGCCGACATCTCCGGGGTGAGCAGCAGTTCCGCGCCGCCGTCGGCGGCCTGCCGGGCCGCCTCGCGAAGCCGGTCCAGGAATCCGGGAATGCCTCCGGGGCGGCAGGCCGCCTGCCAGCAAGCGATCCTCATGGCCTCAGACCGACGTCCGGGTGTCCTGCGACGACGCGTCGCGCTGCCCCGGGATGCGGCTGGTGCGGTGTTCGTCCGC
>KL568625.1:1236-5082 GCA_000715605.1 Streptomyces speibonae
GCAGCAGCAGCTTGTCCGGCTTGCCGTTGCGGTTGAGCGGGAAGCGGTCCAGGGCGATGACCACGTCGGGCCCCTCGTACTCGGGCAACGCGTCGCGCAGCACCGTCCGCCAGTGCGGTACCCCGCGGTCTTCCTCGTCCTCGACGAAGAACACGAGCTGGGAGCCGCGCGCCTCGTCGTCGACGGCGACGATCCGGGTGGAGCAGCCGGCCGCGGCGGCCTTCCGCTCGATCAGTTCGGGGTAGAGGGTGTAGCCCTTGCGGTGGACGGCGAACTTGCGGCCGAGGACGAAGACGTTGCCGTGCTCGTCGAGGTGGCCGAGGTCGCCGGTGCGGGTCCAGCCGCCCGGCACGGGTGCCAGTTCGCCGTCCTCGCCCAGGTAGCCCTCCAGGGCGTCGGGGGTGTCCACCTCGATCTCGCCCACCTGCCCGGCCGGCAGGGGCAGTCCGTCCTCGTCGGTGACGCGCAGCCGGATGCCCTCCATCGCCCTGCCGCAGGAGACGGGGTTGTCGAGGGTCGCGAAGGCGATGTTGCCCAGTTCGGTGCTGCCGTAGCTGTCCAGCAGCGGCAGGCCGAACTCCTCGACGTAACGGTCGACGAGCGGCTGGTCCAGGGGCGCGGCGCCGGCGCAGAACATCCGCACCTGCTGGAGGTGGGCGCGCAGGGCCGGGGTGCGTTCCAGGATGTTGAGCATGCTGCGGTAGCTGGCGGGCGTGGCGTCCAGGACGGTGCCGCCGGCCTGCCCGGCCATGATCAGTGAGCGGTCGAGGCGGCGGTACGGCGTGATGACCAGCGAGCAGCGCACCAGCCAGGCGATCAGCACCATGGACAGGCCGTACTGGTGGGAGAACGGCAGCAGGGGCACCAGGACGTCGTCGGCGCGGTGGCCGACCTGGTCGGCGTTGCGCCGCAGATTCTTCAGGAACTTGCGTCCCGATTTGACGATGCCCTTGGGGTCCCCCGTGGAGCCGGAGGTCCACATGATCAGGGAGTCGGGCAGGTCGCACCAGGTGTCGAAGGACAGGCGCCGGCCGAGGGGCGAGCGGCCCGCGGCGGCGACCAGCAGCTCGTACAGGGCGATGGGCCGCAGTTCGGGGTCGACGGGCGCGTCGTTGTCGACGAGGACCAGTTTCGCGCCGGTGCGCCGGGCGATGCGGCTGGTCTCCTCGGGGCGTGCCTGCTGGTCGACGAGGACGATGGACGCCCCGGCGTGCATGAGTCCGAGGAGGGTGGCCACATAGGCGGCCGAGTTCCCCGCCTTGAGGATGACCCGCTGACCGGGTGTGACACCCCGCTCGGCGAGCACATCGGCAAGTCGAAGAACGTCGTCCTCGAATTCCGCCAGCGTCTGCACAGAGTCGGATGCGAATATCTTGGCGGTCATTCCGCACGCTCCCTTCCGCGTCCGGACCGGGCTAGGACGCAACACGAGTTACAGGGTCCCGCCCGGGAAACTATGGTTTCTCGGGCGGGCCTGGGGAACCCCTACGTGTGCCCCTAGTCGCCCCTCATCCGGCGCGGTCTCCCCAGGCCGGTGAGGGATCAGAGGGGAAGGGAGAGAAGCTGGTCGTGAATGAGATTCGCGACCTCGCTGGAGCTGTAATCCAGATATCCGTTCATCCCGCGGAACGCCTCGAGGTCGAACGGTCCGGTGGTGACGTTCCGCCAGGCGCCCACGGCGTCCGGCTCGGCGCGCTGCGAGGGCACGCCGGTGAGGGCCACGACGCGGCACCCCACCTGGCGCCCCTCCTCGTGCCCGACCTCGTGGGGCGCGGCCCGGTCGGCGACGAACAGGCTGGCGAGGCCGAACCCGTACTCCTCCTCCAGCCGTTCGGCGACCCGCAGCGCCAGGTAGGCGCCGCTGCGGTGGCCGAACAGGGCCAGGGGCAGGTCCGTCCACTCCAGGAGGGTCCGCAGTGCCTGGTCGGCCAGGTCCTCGACGTCCCTGATGTGCGCGGGGGTTCCGTCGGGGAGGCTGCCGATGTACTGAAAGGCCAGGGTCTCCACGCCGGGCAGGAGCAGGCCGGACAGCCTGTGGAAGTCCAGGGGCGCATCGGTGAAATGCGGAAAACAGGCCAGCCGGTATTTCGCCGACTGTGTGGTGCAGTAAATCCGGTGCACGCTGATACCACTCGGGCTGGTGACGTACATGGGGGGAGCCTCCGATACGGGGGATATCGCATTTCGCAGATCACCCTACGACTGCCCCTGTCGAAGACGCATCAACAGCAAGGTGGAACAGCGGGTGGAATTACCTCTGCCCGGAATAGGGGGTGGACAGGGGGTTTCAGCAGGCGGCCTGGGCGAGCTCGGCGAGTGCCGTGGGCAGATCGCGCCGCCGCTTCACGCCGAGCTTCCGGTAGATCCGGGTCAGATGCTGCTCGACCGTGCTCACCGTGATGTACAGCTTCGCCGATATCTCACGGTTGGTCAGTCCCTGCGCGGCCAGCACCGCCACCCGGTTCTCCGCCTCCGACAGGAGGGCGTCGTTCGCCTGGGACAGCTCGTTCTCGGGGCCGGGTTCCACCGGGGACTCCTCCTCCGGGCGCAGCGGGGCCAGCCGCCGGCACACCGGCTCCGCACCGCACGACTTCGCCAGGTGCCAGGCCCTCCGGGCGAGCATCCGGGCTCCGCCGAAGTCGCCCGCGGCGTGGTGGACGTCGCCGAGCTCGCCCAGGGTGAGCGCCAGCTGGAGCTGGTCCTCGCCGCCCTCGAGCAGTTCGGCCGCCTCCTGGAGCATCGCCGTGCGCGCCGTGGTGTCCCGGGTCGCCGCGCCCAGGACCCGGAGCGTGATGCCGCGCAGCCGGCGCTCCTGGGCGGGGATCCGCGCCAGCTGCTCCGCCGCCGCACGGGCGGCCCGCTTGTGCTGCCCGAGCGCCAGCCACGCCTCGGCCGCGTCGGTCCGCCAGGGCACGAGCGCGGGCGTGTCCGCGCCCCACCGCTCCACCAGTTCACCGCAGGCCAGGAAGTCGCCGAGCGCCGCGTGGTGGCGGTTGGTCGCCAGGTAGAAGTGGCCGCGGGCGCGCAGGTAGTGCAGCCCCGGCAGGGTTTCCAGCAGCGCCTCCGGCACCGGCCGGCTGAGCAGGTCCAGTGCCTCGTCGAAGCAGCCCATGCGGGTGAGCGCCTCGACCCGGACGGACAGCGGGAAGGCCACGCCCAGTCCCCAGCTGCGCGTCGACATACCGCGCATCGCGACGTTCGCGAGGTGTTCGGCGCCGCTCAGCCGCGACCGGCGCAGCTCCACCTCGGCGCGCACCGACTGGAGCAGCGCCTGCCAGGACGAGGCGTTGGTGCCCGAGCACTCGGCGAGCAGCCGCCTGCTCCAGTCGTCGGCCAGGTCCAGCCGTTCCGCGTAGATCAGCGCCCACAGGGCGAACACCAGCGACTGCACGGTGGTGTCGCCGAGCTGGTAGCGCTGCAGGACGTAGAGCGCCTTGTCCGTCGAGGCGGACGACAGGGACTCGGTGACCGCGGCGGCCGCGTGGAAGTACGGGTCGTCCGTGCGGGCCTCCTCCCCGGACGGTGCCGTGCCGTCGCCGGCCAGCCGTTCCCGCAGCCGCGGGGAGAGCATGGCCAGCCAGGACCGGACACCGGTGAGGCAGCCGTCGACATCCGGCCCCCACGGCTGCGCCTCGCTCAGCTGCTCGGTGACCTCGGCCGCCTGCTCCACCTGGCCCGTCCACGCGAGCTGCGACAGGGTCGCCGAGGCCTCCACCGGCGAGAGCAGACCCTCGGTCATGTCGATGAGGAGCTGCGGCAGATGGGTCTCGGTGGCCGTGGGCAGGGTCCGCCACAGGACACCGGTGAGCCGCTGGCGGACCGCCGCTCGCACCCGGTCGTCGGCGG
>KL568625.1:5283-7629 GCA_000715605.1 Streptomyces speibonae
GGCGAAGGCCGTGTCGCCGCCGGCCAGGGCGTGTTCGGCCGCCTCCCGCAGGACGGGGGCCGCCCACAGCTCGTGTCCGTTCAGCAGCCGCAGCAGGTGCCGGGCCACCTCGGTCGCCGGAGCGCCCTCCGCGTGCAGCAGAGCGGCGGAGTCCCGGTGCAGGTCGGCCAGGACGGCCGCGGGCGTGGCGTGGTAGATCGTCTTCAGCGCCTCGGGGTCGCGGATGCAGTTGCCGTGGACCACCCCGCACAGGTTCAGCGTGTACAGGGCCATGTCGACGGCCTGCGTGCTCAGGTTCAGCAGCCGGCAGAGCAGCGCCGGTGTGCAGCGCTCGCCGAGCACGGCGATGGCCCGGGCCACGGCGAGGCTCTCGGTGCCGCAGCGGTGCAGGCAGTCGAGCAGTGCCTCGTCGTAGGTCTCGGCCCGGATGACCTTCAGGGGGGTGCCCTCGGTTTCGGCGGTGGCCCGGTAGTCCGCCGCCAGCGCGCGCAGCAGCAGCGGGTTGCCGCCGGTGACCTGGTGGAGTTCGCCGCTGAGCCGGGCGACGGCGGCTGGGGGCAGCTGACCGGCCATCAACTCCTGGGTGCCGGTGCGGGAGAGCAGCTTGAGCCGGATGCGGCGGAAGTGGGGCTGCTGGGAGAGTTCGGAGCGGTAGCGGGCCGTGCTGTCCCAGCGCCGGGCCGTGTCCGTGAACACCATCAGCACCCGCTCGTGGCGGATGCGGCGGGCCATGTGCAGCAGGAACTGCAGGGACTGCTGGTCGCTGTGGTGGACGTCGTCGACGGCGATGACCAGGAGGCGGTCACCGGCGGATCGCAGCAGCGCCACGGCCAGCTGGGGGATCGCCTCCGTCACCGCGGCCGGCTCCAGGGGCGCGGACTGCGGCCGCAGCAGCCGGTCCGCCTCGGCGCGCGCGGAGGGCGACAGCGGCGCATGGGCCATGAGGCGCCGGAGGATCCCGAAGGGGATGCGGTCCTCGCCGCGGGCGGCCGACGCGTCCAGCCGCAGGGCCCCGTCGGCCACCGTCTCGTCGGCGAACTGGGTCAGCAGGACGGTCTTGCCGCTTCCCACGGCGCCGGTGATCAGGACGATCCGGCCGGAGGCCTCCCGCGCGTCGGCGAACGCCCGCCTGAGTTCCGCCACCTGTTCGTCGCGGTGAGTGAGATTGACAGACTGCAACTTTGCTTACTCCCCCGTGAGTTGCCGGCGCGGCACTCAGGCCGCACCGCGCACGCCCCCTTGGTTGGTGCGGAGCATCGGCGGGACGGGCGCTTGTCCCTGCCGGTGCCCTTCGACGGCTCCCCGCCGGTCAGGACGCGAGGAGCTGACGGGCCACCAGCTCGGTGATCTCCTTCTGATGCTGTGCCAGGAAGAAGTGGCCGCCGGTGAACACCCGCAGGTCGAAGCGGCCTTCGGTGTGCGGGCGCCACGCCTCCGCGTCGCCGATCGACACGCGCGGGTCGGAGTCACCGGTCAGAGCGGTGACCGGGGCCGTGACGACGGCCCCCGGCTCGGCGCGGTAGGTCTCGATCGCCCGGTAGTCGCCGCGCAGCGCGGGCAGCGCCATGCGCAGCAGCTCCTCGTCCGCGAGCACTCCGGCGTCCGTGCCCTGCAGGGCCAGCATCTCGCGCAGGATGCCGTCGTCACCGCGCAGGTGCACCGTCTCCTCCCGGTGGACCGAGGGAGCCCTGCGGCCCGACACGAAGACGTGGGCCGGGGTGAAGTGGTACGTCCGCTCCAGCACCCGGGTCACCTCGAAGGCGAGTGTCGCGCCCATGCTGTGCCCGAAGAGAGCCATCGGCCGGTCGAGCCGGGGCTCCAGCTCGGCGGCGATGGCGCGTGCGAGTTCGCCGATGTCCTCGATGCACGGTTCCCGGCGCCGGTCCTGCCGGCCCGGGTACTGGATCGCCATGACGTCCAGGCGGTCGGACAGCGCCTGGGACAGCGGGAAGTAGAAGGATGCGGAACCGCCCGCGTGCGGCAGACAGACCAGCCGCACGGCGCTGTCCGGCGCCGGGTGGAACTGTCGGATCCACGCGCTGGCCACTGCTGGTTCAGTCACAGTAACGCTTTTCCCTTTCCCGTGGGGACAGCGTGTGAAGCTGCCGGAAAGTATGTGCGAACAACCGTGCGGCGGATGCTAACGACGCTTTTCGGCCGAGCGGTACCCCTATTTGCCCGTCCACAGGTTTCAACCGCGAATGACCTGCGCACAGAGGGGGGAGACCGCCGCGCCGGATCGTCGCCGCGCACGGGGAGACCGGCATGAGCCGTCCCCGCCGGACCGGGCGGCCCCTGGCGGGCCTTCCCGTGGCATCCCTGCCTCTCCTGCCGGATCCGGCGGCC
>KL568625.1:7822-10127 GCA_000715605.1 Streptomyces speibonae
CCCCTACTCGGCGGGTCGGGCCGGACAGGCAAGGCCGGCAGTCAACTTCGCCACCCCCGCGAGCCAAGTTAACTGTCAGCTATCCGCGGTGGCCCACGCTGGCGGAGTCTCGGCCATTTGTCAACTACTGGCTAATCTGCGAAACTGTCGCACAGCTGGGAGCAAGGTCAGGGGAGGCGGGGAAGGAGATCGTGATGTCCGAGACCGAGGACCGGCCTGTACTGGCCGTGCGTCTCGACGACCTCTTCAGAACGGTTCGCCCCAAAGGCAGGCACTGGACCAACGCCGAGGTGGCCGAAGAACTGAAACGAGTCAACCCCGAGCTCAGGGTCGGGGGTGTGTATCTGTCGCAGTTGCGCACGGGCAAACGCTCCAACCCCTCACCGGACCTGCTGTCCGCCCTGGCCCGCTTCTTCGGGGTGTCGGTCGCCTACTTCTTCGACGACGAGGTCGCCGAGTCGGTCCTCGGCGAGGTCGCCGCCATCGAGGCGCTGCGGCAGGCAGGGGTCCGCGCGGTGGCGATGCGGGCCGCCGGGATGAAGAAGGAGAACCTCCAGGCCATCACGGCCATCATGGACCAGTACCGGCAGCTTCAGGGCCTGCCGCCGGTCGCCGACTCCTCGGACCCGGAATGAGGGGGGCCGGCGAGTGAAGCACTCCAAGAAGGAACGTGCCTTCGTCCAGGACCGGCGCAGTCAGCTCAAGCGGCTGCGCAAGGCCGGCGCGCGGCGGGTCGACGCCCTGGACCTGCCGGAGGTGGCCGACGTGGCCGAACTCTGCCGCTACCTCGGCGAGATCAGGGAACGTCCCATCACTCTGGTCCCGTTACCGATGCCGGCGTCGCACCCGTGCGGCATATGGGTCGCCGCACGGGACGAGGATCTCATCTTCTACGACGCCAACACGACCAGCGCGCATCAGGAGCACATCATCTTGCACGAGCTGGGCCACATCATCTGCTGCCACCGCGGGGCGGGTTGGCTCGACGAGGCGAGTGCCCGCCTCCTCTTCCCCAACCTCGATCCCGACCTCGTGCGCGACATGCTCCTGCGCGCGACCTACGACGACGTCCAGGAACAGGAAGCGGAGGTCATCGCCTACATACTCTCCCAGCGGGTGGGCAGCACCGAGGACCGGCACGGCACGCCTGCGGACGAGGTCGAGGACGAGGACGCGGAATCCGGGGAGATCGCCATGCTCAGCCGGATCGAGCGCACCCTGATCTGACGTGGGCCGTTCACGCCCGGGCCGCCGCCACCTCCTCCGCCAGGATCGAGACGGCCCGCCGGATGTCGTCCTCGCCGTGCTCGCTGGAGAGGAAGAACCGCAGCCTCGAAAGCCCTTCCTCCACGGCGGGATGGAAGATGGGGTCGGCGATGACGCCCCGCTCGAACAGCCGGTCGGCGACGCGCAGGGTCATGGGCGAATCACCGAGGATGCACGGCACGATCGGAGTGTCGGCGCTGGTCCCCGTCACCACACCGGCCGAGGCGGCCTGGGTGAGGAACAGCTCCGCGTTGCGCCGCAGCGCGCGCACCCGGTGCGGTTCGGCCTCGATCAGCTCGGTGGCGGCCAGCGCCGCAGCCGCGTTGGCCGGGGTCAGACCGACGCTGTAGACGAAACCCGACAGCGTGTGCCGCAGCCACCGCACGGTCCGGGCCGAGCCCGCGAGGTAACCGCCGCAGCTGGCGAACGCCTTGGAGAGAGTGCCCATCCACAGGTCCACATCGGCCCGGTCGACGCCGAAGAACTCACCGACGCCACGGCCGCGTTCGCCCACGGTGCCGATGCTGTGCGCCTCGTCGACCATCAGCAGGGCGCCGTACCGCTTCTTCAGCTCGATCACGGCGGGCAGGTCGGCCAGATCGCCGTCCATGCTGTAGGCGCCCTCGACGACGATCAGCACCCTTCTGAACCGGGTCCGGTTGAGCCGCAGCATGCCCTCGAGCTGCCCCATGTCGTTGTGGGCGAAGGGGCGTCGCGCCGCCCCGGACAGCGTGATGCCCTGAAGGATGCTGTCGTGGGCGAGCGCGTCGTGCACGACGAGGTCCCCCGCGCCGACGAGGTGCCCGATCGCGGTGACGTTGGTGGCGTGGCCGCTCACCAGCGCCAGACAGTCCTCGGTCCCGAGGAAGCCCGCCAGGGCCCGTTCGAGCCGTATGGTCAGGTCCCGTTCGCCGGAGAGCACGCGGCTGGCCGAGACCGACGTCCCGTACCGGTCCACGGCCTCGTGCACGGCCTCGTTGACCGCCGGATGACCGGAGAGCCCCAGGTAGTTGTAGCTGCCGAAGGACAGGTACGGCCG
>KL568625.1:10327-11366 GCA_000715605.1 Streptomyces speibonae
GCCGCCCGCCGATCACCGTCGTGTCGCGGATGTTGCCCTGGTGGACCCGGAAGTACGGGAAGTCCGCACCGCTGCGGGCCATGTGGTCGAGGCGCTCCTCGAACTGCCGCACCTCGGGGAAGTCGTCCACGCACGCGGTCCCGTCCTCCCAGTCCGCCCCCGGCTCCTCCCGGGGCAGGACCTCACCGGGGGCCGGCGGCTCGGTGAGATGCGGACCGGCCAGCGTGACCAGCCGTCCGATGGTGATGTCGGGCGAGTGGAGCTCGTCCGTACGGAAGCCCGGCAGGCGCTTGCCGATGTTGGTTTCGAGCTCCTGAAGCATCAGCGAGTCGAAACCGAGATCGGTCACCAGGGCCGTGCGCTCGCTCAGCCCTTCGAGGGGGAAGACACCGGTCCGCGACACCTCTTCGAGAACGACGGACGCGACGGACGCGCGGTCCTCCCGCGTCGTCCGGGGCACCGCCCCGGAGGCCGTCCCGGGCGACTCCGACTCCACCGGTCGGGGCCGGTCCGCGCCCTCCTCCCCCACCAGCTGACGAGCCGACTCGTCCACCACCCAGTGGTGGCGCGGGGCGAGCGGACTGGGCGGCAGCGTGCACGGGGGTATTCGTTCCGTCACCGGACGGATCCTCGCGCCGGTGACGGCGCGCTCCGCGAGCCGGGCCAGCGCGGCGGTACGCGCCGTGGCGTCCAGGGCGCCGGGTGCCGGGACCGCCGCCTCCTTCGGCAGCTCGCCGGGCGGGACCGTGCCGGCCATCAGCCCCGGCCCCAGCTCGCCGGTACGCCCCGTCGCCACGGCGTCGGCCGCCGCGGTCAGCTTGGCGGCGGCGTCGGCGGTGTCCTCCACGACCAGGGCGAGGCGCTCCGTCAAGGGCGCGCGGCGGGCCAGGGTGTCCGCCACCGCGGCCAGCGACGGCCGGTCGCCGGTGAGGGTGTGGGCGAGTTCCCTGGCGTGCCGGGCCAGCCCGGCCCGGTCGCGGGCGCTCAGCACCAGCAGCTGCGACTCCCCGTCCCGTGCCCGTCTCTTATACACATCTCT
>KL568625.1:11540-17440 GCA_000715605.1 Streptomyces speibonae
CTGCCGTGGCGTTCTCCTCCACCACCATGTGGACTCCGGTGCCGCCGAATCCGAAGGCGCTCACTCCCGCCCGGCGCGGCCGGCCGGTGCCGGGCCACGGGGTCGGCGTCGTCGGGACGGTCAGCCGCGCGGCGTCGAGCGCGGCCGGGTCGGCCGGCTCGAACTCCGGCTGCGGCGGTATCACTCCCCGGTGCACGGCCAGCACGGTCTTGATGAGACCGGCCATCCCGGCGGCGTTGAGCGAGTGCCCCACCACCGCCTTCACCGCGCCCAGGAAGGCGGGCGCACCCTGCGCACCGCGCAGCTCGCGCAGAGCCGCGACCTCGACCGGGTCCCCGGCCGCGGTCCCGGTGCCGTGCGCCTCCAGGTAGTCCACCGCGTCCGGGCCGAGGTCCGCGTCGCGGTAGGCCCGGCGCAGTGCCCGGACCTGGCCCGCCGCCTGCGGCTGCATTCCGCCCGGCACGGTCCCGTCGTTGGCGGTGCCCACGCCCCGGATCACCGCGTAGACCCGGTCGCCGGCCGCCAGCGCGTCGGACAGCGGCCGCAGCACCAGGATCCCGGCGCCCTCCCCCAGGACGAACCCGTCGGCCCCGCTGCCGAACGGCCGGCACGCGCCGCTGCGGGAGAGGGCACCGACCCGGCACAGCCCCACCAGCAGGTCCGGGGCCAGGATCAGTTGCGCGCCACCGGCGACGGCGATACGGCAGCGGCCCGCGCGCAGCGCGTACACGGCGTTGGCCACGGCCATGAGTCCACCGGAACACGCCGCGTCCAGCGCGTAGCTCTCGCCGTGCAGATCGAAGACCGAACTGACGGTGTTCGGTCCCATGTTGAGCAGCAGCCCGGCCACGGAACTGCCGTGCAGCCCGGCGACCGCGCGGACCGTCTCCCCCAGCTGGGGATGGACCGCCGGTACCCCGAACTCCCCACCGGCCAGTTGCCGCATCCGGATGTGCATGGTGCTGAGCTCGCGGTAGCCGCTCTCGCTCAGCGCCGTGATCACCGAGGTCTCCTCGCGGTCGAAGCCCTCGGCCTCCCACCCGGCGTCCTGGATCGCCTCACGGGCGAGGTCGATCAGCAGCCGGTGCTGGGGGTCCATCGCCTTGGCCCGCCGGGGCGGTATGCCGTAGTGCGCCGGGTCGAAGTGCCCCACGTCCGGCAGCAGCGCCATCGTGTCCGTGTAGGACGACGTCACATCGCGGAAGTCGTCGCTGCGGAAACCGGCCGCGCGCCACCGCGAGTCCGGGACGGTGGAGAACTGCGGCCGGGGCTCCGTGAGGAGCCTCCAGTACTCGTTGACATTCCGGGCCCCCGGAAACCGGCAGGCCATTCCCACAACCGCGACGTCATCACGCCGCGCCCCCGTTGCACTCACTATGGGTCCCCTCGTTCTCTCTGATGTCACGCGTGCTCTCGGATGTCACGCGACGGCCGCCGCGCGCTCACGCCACCAGTCCACCACCGTCTTGACCTGGGCATCGACGGGCGTGGCCCGGACCGAGAACTCGGCTTCGTAGGCGCTCGAATCAACGACGAACGGCCGGTCGAACTGGTAGCGGATCTCCCGCAGTTCACGGATCAGCGGGGAGAAGAGCGACGCCACCCCCAGGGCCGCCGGCGGTACCCGGCGCACCGCGACCGGTCCCACGTCCGCCTGGGCGGCGAGGCGGTCGACCATCTCCCGGACGGACAGCGCGGGCTCGGTCGGCACGTGCCAGGCGCGGCCCCAGGCCCGTTCCTCGCCCGCGACCTCGACCAGGGCCCTGGCCACATCGGGGACGAAGCTCCAGCTGTGGGGCGCGTCGGGATCCCCGAGCGTGGAGACGGGCTTGCCGCGCAGCAGTCGCGGCATCACCCGCGCGGCCAGGTGCCCGCCGTCGGTCACGCCGGGCCCGAAGAAGTCCGAGGCCCGCACCTCGACCGCCTTGATACGGCCCTGCTCGTGCAGGGTCCGCAGCTGTTCCCACACGGCGGCGCGCACCCTCCCCTTGGTGCCGGTCGCCGCGAGCGGCAGCCCCTCGGTCATGGGGCCGTCCACCGGGCCGTACCCGTACAGGTTGCCGAGCATGACCAGGACGGCCCCGCTCGCCTCGGCCGCCGCGCAGACCGACGAGGCCAGCTGTGGCCATTCACTCGCCCAGCGGTGGTAGGGCGGTGCGGCACAGCAGTAGATCGCGGTCGCGCCCTGTGTGGCCTCGGTCAGCCGCGTGCTGTCCCTCGCGTCCAAGGCGACGTGCTCGATGCCGGGCTCCCGGCTCCGGCCCGATCTGGTGACGACTCTCACTGACTGGGTCCTGTCGGCCAGCAGCCGTGCGGTGGCTGCTCCCGCGGGCCCTGATCCCACTACGACGGATAAAGTCACGCTCGCACACTAGCGCGACAGCCCGCATGGTTTCCGCGTCCTTTACGCGCGGGCAGTTTTTTCGGATCGCCCACAATTGAGTGATTACGTCCGAATGGAGCGTTTCCTGGTAATCATGGAACGGTTCGCCGTCGTTCCGCCCTTCCCGGAGCCGCTCATGCGCACTGCCGTCACCGCCGCCCAGGACCCGCCCCCCGCGGGATACTCCGGGCCCCTCAGTCCAGGGCCCGAGCAGGTGGAGGAACGAAGGCTCACTTTCGGGGGATTCGCGTACACCTGCCGGATCGTCCGGCAGAGTGCCCCGCGCACGGCTCCGCTGCTGCTGCTCGGCGGGTCGTCCCAGAACCGGTACTCCTGGCAGCACCACGAGAAGTGGCTGGCGCCCCTGTGCACGATGATCACCGTGGATCTTCCCGGTTACGGCGACTCGGACTTCCTGCCGGCCCACTACGACATGGGCTTCCTCGCGGACGCGGTCCAGCACATGCTGACGGAGCTCGAGGTGCCGCAGGTGAACCTGTTCGGCGGCTGCTTCGGTGAGGCCGTGGGCCTGCGGTTCGCCCAGCGCCATCCGGAGTCGGTCCGGCGCATCGTCTTCGCGGCCGCGGCGATCCGCTTTCCCGACATCTACTGCGAGGCCGTCCCACGGCTGCAGCAGGCGCTCGAACGGGGCGACGTCGTGCAGGCCGCCGAGGGCCTGGTGCGGCTGTTCATGTCCAATCCGGAGGCGAGCAAGGTGCGCAGGCACGCGGCGGTGGCCCGGGTGCTGCGGCATCAGTTCCTGAGCCAGACGCCGGAGGACGTCCGCAAGGCGTTCGAGCACAACACACGGCTGATGGCGCACGGGTGTTACCGGCCGCTGCCGGTCCCCGCCGTGCCGTCCCTGGTGTTCACGGGGGAGTACGACACCCTGTGCCCCCCGCCGATGGGGCGCGAGCTCGCGGCGAGGATGCCCGGGGCGCTGTTCACCACCGTCAAGGAGGCCGACCACCTGGTCACGGTCGAGCGCAGACAGGAAGTCTCGGACCTGATCGCCCGGTTCTGCACCGACCGGCCCGTCCACGGTCTGCCGTACTGCAACGCCGTGGAGTCCCCGTACGACGCGGCCGTGCCGGTGGCGGGAAGCATCTGAAGCCTCCTCGCACCCGTCCGCTTCGTCCGCCGCCGGCGCCCCGAGCCCGGCGGCGGCCTTCTGCCGCGTCGCGTGCGTCCGGGCCGTCCGCGAAGCGCTCACCTCTCCCCCCAACGACGGATGGCCGGACCCGGGTGAGCGGGTCCGGCCATCTGCCGTTCGGACGGTCTGCGCGGTGCGCCCCGGCCGGATCAGGGGTGGTGGATGGAGCAGTCCACCGTGCCGGTGCCCCTGATGGCGCAGGCCTCACGCTCGACCACCACGTGGACCTTCCCGTCGTCGGTGGTGTACTGGTACACGCGCTTCTGACCGCAGTGGCCGTCGCTGGCCGTCTCGTCACAGCGGGGGATGGTGACCTCATGCGCCTGGGCCGTTCCGAGCCCCATGAGGACGGAGCTTCCGAGGAGGCTCGCCACAACGACAATCTTCTTCAAGTTCTGCATCCGCTTGCTTCCTTCGTGCGGTAGTTCCCCCCAGGCGCTGTACGTCTCGGACCATCAGCCACTGTGCCCCCGGAAACGGGAGGCGAGAGATCAACGCTCGGGTGTGTGAGGAGTGGTGGGGGTAGGGGAAGGCCCCGGGGCGAAGCCCCGGGACCTGTCCTCAGTCGCCAGGGCGACGTCAGCCGGTGAAGCCCTTGGTCGAGCAGTCGACCTTGTGGCCCTGCTCGAGCGCCTGGCTGCCGTTCTCGTCCTCGTCGCCGAAGGTGAGGATGCCCTCACCCAGGACGCCGTTGAGGATGCCGACGTTGCTCAGCACGCTGATGGAGTCACCGTTGACGGTGCAGCCGCCGCCGGAAACCTTGAACTCCGGGCCCTCACCGGCAACCGCGGTGCCGGCGCCCATGGCGGCGACGCTACCGAGCATGGCCACGACGACTGCAGCCTTCTGGATCTTGCGCATTACCTCTCCGTTTCTCGTTTGTGTCGGCACAGTCCGTGTTCGGCTGTTTACCGACAGTGACGACTATAGAGCAGACATTGCGGCCCTTCGCAATCAAAACGCCCAATTGCGTAAGTTCTCTGGGAACTTGCAGGTCAGAAGCTTGCGACGGAGGCTCAGATGGGCGAACAAGGGGGGCAGCACGGGCGCCGCAAACCATCACGAAGAAGGCTTTCGGCAAGATCACCGGACATGTGGCGTGACCCGGAGCAATGCGGATGCGTTGAGCGGGGCGTGCGGCCGCGTCGTCCTGCTGCCGCGCTTACCTGATCCGTAAGGAGAACGTGATGTCCCGTATCACCAAGGCAGCCACCGTGGCACTCGGCGCGGGTGCCGTCGTGGTCGGCGGCGCCGGCATGGCCACCGCCGACTCCGGGGCCCATGGTGCGGCCGTTCACTCGCCCGGTGTCGCTTCCGGCAACGTCATCCAGGTCCCGGTCCACGCACCGATCAACGTGTGCGGCAACACGGTGAACGTGATCGGCCTGCTCAACCCGGCCTTCGGCAACTACTGCGTGAACAAGTAGCGCGGTGCACAGAGCCCCGGACGCCTCGGGCGCCGGGGCTCTTCCCCTGTCCGGGTGTTCTCCGCGTCGCGGGACGTCCGTATACAGCGGGACGCCCGGCCGGGGGTTTCCGGCCGGGCGTCCCGCCGGTGCTGGAGCCGGCCGCCTTCCGTCGGTGTCAGCCCTGGCCCGTCAGGGTGCGGCGCTCCGACTCCGGTCGGCCGAGGGCGACCGCGGTGTCCTTCACCGTGTTGAGCAGCGAGTTCTTGTTCTCGGCGTTGAACACGTCCGTCGGCCGCTCCAGCGGCGTGTCGACCACGCTCACGTTCTTCAGCGGGACGAACCGGTCCTCGTCGACGGGCAACGGCTCATAGCCGCTGTGGGCGAACGCGGGGGCGGCGACACCTGCGACGATCAGCGATCCGGCGACGACGGCCGCGGCCTTCAGAGACTTCATGGTGTTCCTTCCTCGGCAACGCAGGTCGCCGGAGGCCAGTTCTTTCGCCGTGCCCAACGACTGCCGCCGCGAACGGAAACCGACGTCACCGAAGTCGGCCAGTTCTCATATGAGATCCGCGTGGTCAGGAGGCGGGCACCAGCAGCGAGACGCTCTGGGGGAGCGTGACGGCGGGGAGCAGGGACGCCTCGTCCGGCTGCGCGGGTGCGGCGGGGGCGGGCAGGAGGGAGACCTGGGGGTCGCTGCCCACGAGCGTGTCGACCAGGCCGTTCACTTCCGCCAGCAGGGTGTCGACCGCGCTGTCCACCTGGGCGGTGCCGTTCTCGTCCGCGGACAGGAGCAGGTTCACGAGCTCGTCCACGGCCGCGCTCACGGCATCCAGCAGGCTGTCCACGTCCGTCGGGGCGGCCGTCGACGTGTCCGTGGCGGCGTCCGCGTCCGGCGTGGCCGTATCTGTCGTGGCCGTATCCGCCGTGGCCGCGTCCGTGGTGGCGTCCGTGG
>KL568625.1:17683-18015 GCA_000715605.1 Streptomyces speibonae
AGATGTGTATAAGAGACAGGTCCCGGGAAGGACCACCAGCGGAGAGGTGACCGCCGAGGACTCCAGGGTCACGATCACCGGAGTGCCGTCCACCGGTGTGGTGTCCGCCGGCTCCGCGGCTGCCTCGGCCAGCGCCTTCTTCGCGGCCTCGCCGAGCCTTTTGACCTCGGCGGCGGGCAGGCTGCGGCTGCCCGACCCGAGCACGGCCTTGACGAGGTCGGCCACCGGCGCCAGGTCGCCGTCGTGCGTCCGCGCCTCGATCTCCTCGAGCTGTGCGAGCGGCGTGCGCGGCGTGTCGGGCGACGCCACACGGCTGCCCTCGTGAACGGAGT
>KL568625.1:18241-21473 GCA_000715605.1 Streptomyces speibonae
GGCGGCGGGGCCGGTGACACCGACCAGGAGAGCGGCGCACAGGGCGCCGAGAGCGAGGCGCCGTGCGGGCAGAGCACGCATGGGAGTTCCTTTCGGTGAACGTCTGATCGTGAAGCCCACCGTGGGAGCGCCCCCGGGCCCCCGCAACCGGTGATGGGCCGTTCGGACCCGGCAGCACACTTCACACTTCCAACACACTTGGCACTCTTGGTCCCGATTTCAGTGAATTTGTCCGTTTGATGGCTAGAGTTGCGAACCTCTGAAGCACCCTCATGGGCGGACGCATCGCACTCGTCCCCGCTGCCTGCCGCCGCCACCTGTTCCGAAAGGCTCCGACCGGACATGCGTCATTCCCTGGGTCAGCTGCTTCGCCGTACGACCGTGGGCGCCCTCGCGCTCGCCGCGCTGTGGGTCCCCTGCGGCCCCGCCTCCGCCGCGCCGTCCGCGCCCGCCCCGGAGGCCGAGGGGCTCGCCTTCGGCGAGCGCTACCGGGCGCTCCAGCACGGCAACATCGTGCGCGCGGCCAACTCCTCCGCCACCTGCCGCACCTCGGCGTCCTCCTGCCGGAACGTGCGCGGCGGCGACGCCGACGGGGTGAACGGCGACTTCGACATGGGCTACATCGATGTCGACAACGACCCGAACACGTACAACTCCTCCCGCGCGGAGCTCCGGCTGCCCGCCGGCGCCCGCGTGACGTACGCCCGTCTGTACTGGGGCGGCAATCTCCTCGTGGGCGAGCAGAAGCCGGCCGCCGACAACGAGCGGGTGCTGATCGCCGAACCCGGCGGCGCGTACAAGGAACTGCTCGCGGACACGGTCGTGGGCCACCGCGTGGCGGACGGCGCGGACGCCTTCCAGGCCTCCGCCGATGTGACCCGGCTGGTGCGGGACAGCGCGCCTGGCCTGTACACGGTGGCGCAGATCAACGTGGCCTCCGGCAGATCGGAGGCCGGCGCCTGGGGCGGCTGGACGCTGGTCGTGGCGTACGAGGATCCGGCGGAGCCGCTGCGGCACCTGTCCATCTGGGACGGCTTCACGCCGCTCGCCTCCGACGGGGGCGCGGAGATGGCGCTGCGCGACATCCCGTTCGCCGCGGGCGCCGCCGGCCAGGTGGGTCTGGTGGCCTACAACGGCGACCGCGGCACCACCGGCGACTCGCTCACCGTGAGCGCGGGCGGTGCGCCGGCCACCGCGCTGGCCAACCGGGCCAACCCGCTCGACGACGTGCTGAACTCCACCGTCTCCGCCCCCGGAACCGCCCCGGCACGCGTCCCCGCCCACACCAACACCCTCGGCTACGACTCCGACGTGTTCGACCTCGGCGAACGTCTGGCGCGCGCCGGTGACCGGGCCACGGTCCGCCTCACGTCCCAGCGCGACGCCGCGTGGGCGGGCGTGCTGTTCGCCGCCGTCGACGCCCGACGGTGAACGCGTCGCCGCCCGTCGCCGAGCCCGGCCCGAGCGAGGAAGCCGTGCGCACGGAGCTGCCACCGTCGTCCGGACACCGGCCGCGGGTCCTGCACCTCACCCAGCCCGTGGACGGCGGGGTCGCGCGGGTCGTCACCGACCTGGTGCGGGCCCAGCTGGCGGACGGGCTGCACGTCACCGCCGTCTGCCCCGACAGCGCGCTCGCCGGCCAGCTGCGCACGCTCGGCGCGCACGTACGGCACTGGCACGCGACGCGCTCGCCGGGCGCGTCGCTCGTCCGCGAGGTGCGGCAGCTGGCCCGGCTGCTCGACGAGGCGCGCCCCGACCTGCTGCACGCGCACAGCGCGAAGGCCGGGCTCGCCGGGCGGCTCGCGGTGCGCGGGCGGATCCCCACCGTGTTCCAGCCGCACGCCTGGTCGTTCGAGGCGGTGGGCGGCTCCACCGCGGCCCTCGCGCTGCGCTGGGAGCGGTGGGCGGCACGCTGGGCCGCCCGGGTGATGTGCGTGAGCGAGGCCGAACGCGCCACCGGGGTGCGCGCGGGGATCACCGGCCGGTGGGCCGTCGTACCCAACGGCATCGACCCCAAGCGTTTCCGCCCGGCCCCGGCGGAGGCCGTACGGGACGGGCTCGCGCCGCTGGCCGGGACGCACGCGCGGGCGCCGCTCGCCGTGTGCGTGGGCCGGCTGTGCCGGCAGAAGGGGCAGGACGTCCTGCTGCGGGCCTGGGACGCCGTGCTGCGCCAGGTCCCGGACGCCCGTCTCGTCCTGGTCGGCGACGGCCCCGACCGTGACCGGCTGCGCGCGGCCGCCCCCGCCTCCGTGCTGTTCGCGGGGGCCGTCGCGGACGCCTCGCCCTGGTACCAGGCCGCCGATGTCGTCGTCCTGCCGTCCCGCTGGGAGGGCATGGCGCTCGCGCCGCTGGAGGCGATGGCCTGCGGGCGGCCCGTGGTGGTCACGGACGTCGACGGCGCCCGCGAGAGCCTGCCGCGTTCCTTCGCCGGCCCGTGCCTGGTGCCGCCGGAGGACGCGCGGGCGCTGGCGGGCGCCGTCGCCGCGCTGCTGCTCGACCCGTCGCTGCGTGCCTCCCTCGGCGACCGGGGCCGCCACCATGTGCTGTCCCTCCACGACGTGCGGCACACCGCGAGGGCGGTCACCGGCGTCTACCGCGATCTGCTCGGCACCTGGCCGGCCGCGACGGCGCCCTGGGCGCGCGCGCACCGGACGGCCGGGGACGCCGGGGCCGAACGGATGTCACCGACCGCCGAGTCGTACGAGCACAGGGAGTCCATCCACTCGTGACCGCCGAACGCACCGTGCCCTCCCCCGGCGTACCGCCGCGGGAGCACGGATTCTCGCCCGTCTCCGTCATGTCGCCGCGCCCCGCCGACGACGGCCCCCGGCTGCCCGCCTCGCGGCCGCCCGCCCGGCCGGACTCCCCGGTGCCGCTGCTCGTCGCGGACGCCGGTGCCGTCCTGCTCGCGGTGCCGGTGCTCGCCGGTGCCGGGCCGCATCCCCTGCTCGTCGCGCTGCTGGCCGGCGTGTCGCTGCTGCCGCGTCCGCGCGGTGCCCGGCCGTGGACGCCGGGGCTGCTGGACGAACTGCCCGCCGTGTGCGGTCGTGCCGCGCTGGCCTGGCTGACGGCCGCGGCGCTGTGGGCGGCGTACCGGCCGGACGAGGCGCTGTCCGCTCCGACCCTGCTGGCGGGGCTCGCCGTGCAGGTGACGGCGGGCGGTGTGCTGCGGGCGGTGGTGCACGGGCGGCGGCGCGCCGCGCTGCGGCGGCATCCGTACGCCGCGCTCGTC
>KL568626.1:0-300 GCA_000715605.1 Streptomyces speibonae
GCATCTCCTCCTTCGGCATCAGCGGAACCAACGCCCACATCCTCGTCGAGCAGGCCCCCGAAACACGGGTGCCGGTCACCGACGACGCCGCGCCCGTCAACACGCCCGTTGCCCCGGTCCTCGTCTCCGGCAAGACCGTCGAGGCCCTGCGTGCTCAGGCGACAAACCTGTTGTCGTACGTCCAGGACCACCCCGAGGCAGCCGTCGCCGACCTCGGACTCGCATCGACCACGACGCGTGCGCACTTCGAGCATCGGGCGGGTGTGATCGCTGCCGGTCGTGCGGAGTTGGTGCGTGGGT
>KL568626.1:580-1011 GCA_000715605.1 Streptomyces speibonae
GGCTGCTGGTGCGGCGGGGCCGGGTGTGGTGTCGGGCCGGGTTGTGGGTGGTCGTACGGCGTTCCTGTTCACGGGTCAGGGTGCGCAGCGGGCCGGGATGGGGCGTGAGCTGTATGACGCGTTCCCGGTGTTCGCCGCCGCGCTCGACGAAGTGTGCGGGGCGTTGGACGAGTGGTGCGAGCGTCCGGTGCGGGAGGTGTTGTTCGCCGAACCGGGCACGGCTGAGGCTGCTTTGGTGGACCGGACGGGGTTCACGCAGGTGGCGTTGTTCGCGCTGGAGGTGGCCCTGTTCCGGCTGGTGGAGTCCTGGGGTGTGCGCCCGGACTTCGTGGCCGGGCACTCGGTGGGTGAGCTGGCGGCCGCGCATGTGGCGGGCGTCCTGACGCTGGGGGATGCGGCACGTTTGGTGGCTGCGCGGGGCCGGCTGATGG
>KL568626.1:1205-1462 GCA_000715605.1 Streptomyces speibonae
CGGCACGTTTGGTGGCTGCGCGGGGCCGGCTGATGGAGGCGCTCGCCGAAGGTGGCGCGATGGCGGCGCTGGAGGCGACACCGGAGCAGGCTGGCGAGTTGGTTGCCGGGCGTGAGACGGAGGTGTCGATCGCCGCGGTCAACGGCCCCACCTCGGTCGTCATCTCTGGTGCTGCCACGGTGGTGGACGAGATCGCGGAGGGGTGGAAGGCGGCGGGTCACCGTGCGCGCAGGCTGACGGTGTCGCATGCGTTCCAC
>KL568626.1:1488-2090 GCA_000715605.1 Streptomyces speibonae
CTGATGGAAGCGCTCGCTGAAGGCGGCGCGATGGCGGCGCTGGAGGCCACTGCGGAGCAGGCGGCTGAGCTGATCGCGGGCCGTGAAACCGAGGTGTCGATCGCCGCGATCAACGGCCCGACATCTGTGGTGGTTTCCGGTGTTGCCACGGTGGTGGACGAGATCGCGGAGGGGTGGAAGGCGTCAGGCAACCGTGCGCGCAGGCTGACGGTGTCGCATGCGTTCCACTCTCCGCTGATGGAGCCGATGCTGGCCGAGTTCGGTCAGGTCGCGGCCCAGTTGGACTACCACCAGCCCCGCACGCCTGTGGTGTCGAACGTCACCGGTGAGCTGGTGACGTCGTACGACGCCGGGTACTGGGTGCGGCATGTGCGTGAGGCGGTGCGTTTCGCGGACGGGGTGCGTTTCCTGGCCGGTCAGGGCGTGACCGCCTTCCTCGAGCTGGGTCCGGACGGTGTGCTGTCCGGTATGGGCCAGTCCTGCCTGCCGGAGGACGAGCGCACGCTGTTCGTTCCGGTGTTGCGCAAGGACCGCGACGAGGCCCACACCCTGACCACCGCGCTCGCCCGCGCCCACACCCACGGTGTCGCGGTGGACTGGCA
>KL568626.1:2356-2523 GCA_000715605.1 Streptomyces speibonae
CCTACGCCTTCGAACACGAGCACTTCTGGCTGAAGCCCGCGGCCGCCCTCGGTGACGTGACCTCCGCCGGTCTCGGCGCTCCGGACCACCCGCTCCTCGGTGCCACGGTGGCGCTGCCCGACTCGGACGGTGTGATGCTCACGGGCCGGTTGTCGCTCCGTACGCAC
>KL568626.1:2759-2977 GCA_000715605.1 Streptomyces speibonae
CCTCGGCGCCACGGTGGCGCTGCCCGACTCGGACGGTGTGGTGCTCACGGGCCGGTTGTCGCTCCGTACGCACCCGTGGCTGGCGGACCACGCCGTCATGGGCAGCGTGCTGCTGCCGGGCACCGCGTTCGTCGAACTGGCCCTGCGCGCAGGCGACGAGACCGGCTGCGACCTGGTCGAGGAGCTGACCCTCGCCGCCCCGCTCACCCTGCCCGAAC
>KL568626.1:3248-4392 GCA_000715605.1 Streptomyces speibonae
CCCTCGCCGCCCCGCTCACCCTGCCCGAACAGGGTGGCGTGGTCCTGCGGCTCACCGTGGGCGCCGCCGACGACTCCGGCCACCGCGAGCTGGCCGTCTACTCCCGTCCCGAGGACGCGCTGCCCGAGGAGCCGTGGACCACTCACGCCACCGGTCTGCTCGGACACGGAGGCTCGCCCGTCGAGCAGCACGCGGCCCTCACCGAATGGCCGCCGCCCGGCGCGGAGGAGGCCGATGTCGAAGGGCTCTACGCCGACTCCGCCGAGGCCGGTTTCGCCTACGGCCCCGTCTTCCAAGGCGTGCGCGCGGCGTGGCGGCGAGGCCAGGAGGTGTTCGCCGAGGTCGCCCTGCCCGAGGACGCCGACGCCACCGCGTTCGGCATCCACCCGGCCCTTCTCGACGCCGCCCTGCACGCGGTGGGCTACGGCGATCTGCTCGCCGACGACGGTGAGGCGAGGCTGCCGTTCTCCTGGAACCGGGTCGCCCTCCAGGCCGCGCACGCCTCCGAACTGCGGGTCCGGCTGGCTCCCGCCGGTGACAACGCCATCTCCGTGACCGTCGCCGACGGCACCGGCGCGCCCGTCGCCTCCGCCGCGTCGCTCTCCTTCCGGGCCGTCTCCGCCGACCAGCTGTCGGTCTCGCGAGGGCCCGCCTCGGACTCCCTCTTCCACCTCGACGGACGGAACTGCCCTCCGCCGCACAGGCGGCGGACGCGCCCGCCCCGTCGGTCGCCGTCCTCGGCACGCCTCTCGCCGGCCTGCCGGACGCGGCCGTGTACACCGACCTCGCCGAGGTCCAGGACGTCCCCGACGCCCTCGTCGTACGGCTGTCCGCCGCATCCGGTGACGGTACGACGACGCACGAGGCCGTACGCCAGGCCACCACCAGGGCGCTCGACGTGGCACGCGCCTGGCTGGCGGACGAGCGGTTCGCCGACGCGTGCCTGGTGCTGGCCACCGAGGGGGCCGTCGCGGCCGGCGGACGCCCTCTGGGCGATCTCGCGCATGCCCCTGTGTGGGGCCTGATCAGGGCCGCGCAGGCGGAGAACCCCGGCCGCTTCCTGCTGCTCGACCTCGACACCGCCGAGGACGCGTTCCCGCTCGCGCCCGCGCTGGCCGCAGCCCGTTCCGCCGACGAAGGGGAA
>KL568626.1:4645-5044 GCA_000715605.1 Streptomyces speibonae
GAATTGGCGATCCGTGGCGGTCGTGTTCTGGCGCCGCGGCTGGTGCGCTCGGTGCCCGCGGCCGAAGACAGCGCTCAGGGCTTCGGTTCGGGCACGGTGTTGGTGACGGGTGGCACGGGTGCACTGGGTGCGCTGGTGGCGCGGCATCTGGTCACCGAGCACGGTGTGCGGGATCTGCTCCTGACCAGCCGGCGTGGCGCGGACGCGCCGGGAGCCGCCGAACTCGTCACCGAACTCGAGCAGTTGGGCGCCCAGGTGTCGGTCGCAGCGTGTGACGTGGCCGACCGGGACGCTCTGGCCGGTCTGCTGGAGGACGCGCCCGACCTGTCCGCCGTGATCCACACCGCGGGTGTGCTGGACGACGGTGTGCTGACGGCGATGACCCCGGACCGCATCGAC
>KL568626.1:5253-5372 GCA_000715605.1 Streptomyces speibonae
CCCCGGACCGCATCGACGCGGTGCTGCGCCCGAAGGCCGACGCCGCCTGGCATCTGCACGAGCTGACGCGCGACCGCGACCTGGCCGCGTTCGTACTGTTCTCCTCGGCCGCCGGTGTC
>KL568626.1:5653-6598 GCA_000715605.1 Streptomyces speibonae
CCGCCGCGCCGCCGGGCTCCCGGCCGTCTCCCTCGCCTGGGGGCTGTGGCAGCGGGACAGCGGTATGACCGCCGAGCTGGACGGCGGCGACGTACGCCGGATGTCCCGGGACGGTGTGACGGCCCTGTCCGACGACGAAGGGCTCGCCCTGTTCGACGCCGCCCTGCGGGGTGCCGCGTCGGTGGTGCCCATCCGGCTCGACCTCGCCGCGCTGCGCGCCGGGGGCGAGGTGCCCCCGCTGCTCACCCGGCTGGTGAAGACGCGGGCCCGGCGCACGGCGTCGGCCGGTACGGGCGGGGCGGCGCTGCGGGAACGGCTGGCCGGGCTCACCGGCGCCGAGCGGGAGGCCGTGCTGCTGGAGGCGGTCACCGCCGAGGTGGCCGCGGTGCTCGGGTACGCGGGGACCCAGGAAGTCGAGCCCGACCGGGCGTTCCGGGACCTCGGGTTCGACTCGCTGACCGCGGTGGAACTGCGCAACCGGCTCGGCGAGATCACCGGGCTGCAGCTGTCCGCGACGCTCGTCTTCGACCACCCGTCGCCGGCCGAGCTGGTCGCGCACATCGCGGACGAACTCGGCGACGAGCAGGGCCAGTCGCCGGTCCTCGACGACCTCGACCGGCTTGCCCGCACCCTGGCCGGGGCGCGGCCCGACGACGCCCAGCGGGCCAGGGTCACCGCACGGCTGCGGGCGCTCCTCGCGAGCTGGTCCGAGGCGGAGCCCGGAAGCGAGGAGGGCGACGACGTCGCCGGAACGATCGAGTCGGCCAGCGACGACGAGATCTTCGAGTTCATCGGCAAAGAGTTCGGTATCTCCTGATCCGCATCTGCGAGGAGCGCAACACGATGGCGAACGAAGAGAAACTGCGACACTTCCTCAAGCAGGTCACGGCCGATCTGCACCAGACGCGGCAGCGGCTGAGCGAGCAGGAGGCGAAGGCGTACGAG
>KL568626.1:6847-6983 GCA_000715605.1 Streptomyces speibonae
ATCGTCGGGATCGGCTGCCGGTTCCCCGGCGGGGTCGAGTCGGCCGAGGACCTGTGGGACCTGGTGGATCAGGGCCGCGACGGTGTGGTCCCCTTCCCCACGGACCGCGGCTGGGACGTCGACAACGGCGTGCGGC
>KL568626.1:7272-7561 GCA_000715605.1 Streptomyces speibonae
GAGATGTGTATAAGAGACAGGCTTCGACCCGGTGTTCTTCGGGATCTCGCCGCGGGAGGCCGCGGCCATGGACCCGCAGCACCGGCTGATGCTGGAGGTGGCGTGGGAGGCCTTCGAGCACGCGGGTATCGACCCGACGGGACTGCGGGGCAGCGACACCGGCGTGTTCGCCGGGCTGATGAACAACTCCGACTACGTCTCGCCGCTGACCACCGTGCCCGAGGGCGTCGAACCGTTCCTGGGCACGGGCAGCACCGGCAGCATCGTCTCCTGTCTCTTATACACATCT
>KL568626.1:7760-9532 GCA_000715605.1 Streptomyces speibonae
CGCCTCCCTCGCGCCATCAGAGATGTGTATAAGAGACAGGCCTCGAGGGCCCGGCGCTCACCGTCGACACGGCCTGCTCGTCGTCGCTGGTGACGCTGCATCTGGCGGTCCAGGCGCTGCGCCAGGGAGACTGCTCCCTGGCACTGGCCGGCGGGGTCACGGTGATGTGCACGCCGACGACGTTCTTCGAACTGAGCCTGCTCCAGGGCCTCGCGCCCGACGGCCGGTGCAAGTCCTTCGCGGAGTCCGCCGACGGCACCGGTTTCGCCGAGGGCGCGGGCATGCTCGTCCTGGAGCGGCTGTCCGACGCCCGCCGCCGGGGGCACCGGGTGCTGGCCGTGGTGCGCGGCACCGCGGTCAACCAGGACGGTGCGTCCAACGGGCTCACCGCGCCCAGCGGGCCCTCCCAGCGGGATGTGATCCTCGCCGCGCTGGCCAACGCCCGGCTGAGCCCCGACCAGGTCGACGCGGTCGACGCGCACGGCACGGGCACGACGCTCGGCGACCCGATCGAGGCCCAGGCGCTGCTGGCGACGTACGGCACGGCCCGGCCCGAGGGCAGGCCGCTGTGGCTGGGATCCCTGAAGTCGAACATCGGCCATACGCAGGCCGCCGCCGGGGTCGCGGGCGTAATCAAAATGGTGCAGGCCATCCGGCACGGGGTGCTGCCCCGGACGCTCCACGTGGATGAGCCGTCCGGCCGGATCGACTGGTCGGCGGGCGGGGTCGAGCTGCTGACCGAGGCCCGCCCGTGGCCCGAGACGGGCGCGCCCCGGCGGGCCGGTGTCTCCTCGTTCGGCCTCAGCGGCACCAACGCGCACGCCATCATCGAGCAGGCCCCCGCCGAGGACGAGGCACCGGCCGTCGACGCCCCCTCGGGGCCGGTGCCGGTGCTGCTGTCGGCGAAGACGCCCGACGCGCTGCGCGGCCAGGCCCGGGCGCTCCGCGTCCACCTGCGCCGCGACCCCGGCCTCACCCCGTACGCGGTGGGGCGGGCGCTGGTCCGCGACCGGGCGCTGTTCGACCATCGGGGCGCGGTCGTCGCCGCCGACCGGGAGACGCTGATGAGCGGCCTGGCGCTGCTCGCCGACGACGAGACCGCCGGGGACGTGGTCCGCGGGACCGCCCGGCCGGGGGCGCGTGCGGTGTTCGTCTTCCCCGGGCACGGCACCCAGTGGGCCGGCATGGCGGCCGGACTCCTCGACAGCGAGCCGGTGTTCGCCGAGTCGGTCGCCGCCTGCGACGCCGCGTTCGCCGAGTTCCAGGACTGGTCGGTCGAGGCCGTGCTGCGCCAGGAGCCCGGTGCGCCCACCCTCGACCGGATCGACGCGGTGCAGCCGGTGCTGTTCACCATGATGGTGTCCCTGGCCGCCCTGTGGCGCTCGTACGGCGTCGAGCCCGCGGCCGTGATCGGGCACTCCCAGGGCGAGGTGGCCGCGGCCTGTGTGGCGGGCGTGCTCGGTCTGCGGGACGCGGCGCGCATCACCGCCGCCCGGAACACGGCGCTGTGTTCGCTGGCCGGGAAGGGCGCCATGGCGTCGGTGCTGGCCGGGCAGGACGAGGTGCTGTCCCGGATCGCCCGCTGGGAGGGCCGGCTGTCGGTCGCCGCGGCCAACGGCCCCGCCGCCTGCGTGGTCTCCGGCGACCCGGACGCCGTGGACGCCTTCGTCGCCTCGTGCGAGGAGGACCGGCTCCGGGCCCGCCGGATCCGCGGGGCCGACGCGGCCGGTCACTCCGCCCAGGTGGAGGCGCTGCGCGAGCGGCTCCTCGAC
>KL568626.1:9740-10166 GCA_000715605.1 Streptomyces speibonae
ATGTGTATAAGAGACAGGACCCGGCCGACATGGACGGGGAGTACTGGTACCGCAACGCCCGCCGGACCGTGCAGTTCAACGACGCCGCCCGGGCGATGCTCGCCGACGGCCACCGCGTCTTCCTCGAGGTCAGCCCTCACCCGGTGCTGACCGTCCCGCTCCAGGGCATCGCCGACGACGCGGGCGTCCCCGTCGCGCCGGTGCCCACGCTGCACCGTGACGAGGGCGGCCGGCACCGCTTCCTCGGCGCGCTCGCCCAGGCGGCGAGCCACGGCGTCGTGCCCGACTGGGACACCGTCTTCCCCGTGGACTGCCCCCGCGCGGAGCTGCCCCCGTACGCGTTCCAGCGCGAGCGCTACTGGCTGGACAGCCTGCCCGCGGCCGGTGACGTGTCCGCGGCCGGGCTGCAGCCGGGCGGGCATCCGC
>KL568626.1:10395-10656 GCA_000715605.1 Streptomyces speibonae
CTGTCGCCCGCCGTCACCGTCGCCGACACCGAACACACGGTGCTCACCGGGCGGCTGTCGCTGCGCACCCACCCGTGGCTCGCCGACCACGCCGTCCTCGGCACCGTCCTCGTGCCGGGCACCGCGTTCGTCGAGATGGCCCTGTGCGCGGGCGACCGCACCGGATACCACCGGCTCGACGAGCTCACCCTCGCCGCGCCGCTGGTCCTCACCGGTGACACGGGCACGGCCGTCCAGGTCGTCGTCGGCCCGCCCGACGAC
>KL568626.1:10861-11266 GCA_000715605.1 Streptomyces speibonae
TCGTCGGCCCGCCCGACGACACCGGCCGGCGCCCCGTGTCCGTGCACGCCCGCCCCGACGGCGCCCCCGACGACCTGCCGTGGACCCTGCACGCCACGGGCGCGCTCGCCCCCGAACCGGCCGCCCCCGACTTCGACTTCACGGCCTGGCCGCCGGCGGGCGCCGAACCCCTCGTCACCGACGGCCTGTACGACCGGCTGCACGCCGCAGACGTCGGCTACGGGCCGGTGTTCCAGGGGCTGCGGGCCGCCTGGCGCTCCGGCGACGACACCTACGCCGAGATCAGCCTGCCCGAGCAGGCGGCGTCCGAGGCGGCCGCGTTCGGACTGCACCCCGCCCTGCTGGACGCCGCCCTGCACGCCGGCATGGTCGGCGCCGAGATCTCCGCATCGGTGCGGCTGCGGC
>KL568626.1:11484-13092 GCA_000715605.1 Streptomyces speibonae
CTGCCGTTCGCGTGGACCGGCGTCACCCGCCACCTGGACGGCGCCGACCGGCTGCGGATCCGGCTGACCAGGACCGCGCAGAACGAGATCTCCCTGCGCGCCGCCGACGGCGACGGCATCCCGGTGCTGTCCGCCGAGGGCCTGGCCGTACGGGAGGTCGCGCCGGAGACGATCGGCGCCACGGCCGGCCGGCACCACGACACCCTGTTCGCCGTCGACTGGACCCCCCTGCCCGGCGGCGGGCGGGCGGACCTCGGCGACTGCGCGGTCGTCGGCGCCGTACCCGGCGACGCCCTGCGCGCCGCCGCCCGCCACGACACGCTCGACGCGCTGATCGCCGCGCTGGAGGGCGGCGCGCCCGCCCCCGAACTGGTCCTGCTGCCGCTCACCGGGCACACCGACCCGGGCGGGGTGGAGCCGGCCGCGGTGCACGAGCGCACCGCGGAGGTGCTGCGGCTGCTCCAGGCCTGGCTGAACTGCCCGCAGGCCGCCGGGACCCGCCTGGCGTTCCTCACCCGCAACGCCGTGGCCGCCGTCCCCGGCGAGCCGGTCACCGGCCTGGGCGAGGCCGCGGTATGGGGCCTGGTGCGCTCCGCGCAGTCGGAGCACCCGGGCCGGTTCGCGCTGGTCGACCTCGACGGCACCGCCGAGTCGGAGCGGGCGCTGGCCGCCGCCCTGGCGAGCGGTGAACCGCAGACCGCCGTCCGCGCGGGCGCCGTCAGCGCCCCGCGGCTCGCCCGGCCCGACCTCACCCCCGACGGTGAAGCCGGCCGGCCCGCCCTCGACCCCGAGGGCACCGTGCTCGTCACCGGCGCCACCGGCACGCTGGGCGCGCTGGTCGCCGCCCACCTGGTGCGCGAGCACGGGGCGCGCCGGCTGCTGCTGACCAGCCGGCGCGGCCCGGCCGCCGACGGCGCGGACGCGCTGCGCGCCGAACTGGAGGCGCTGGGCACCGAGGCGGAGTTCGCCGCCTGCGACACCGCCGACCGGGACGCCGTCGCCGCGCTGCTCGACGCGATCCCCGCGGACCGTCCGCTGACCGCCGTGGTGCACAGCGCGGGCGTCCTCGACGACGGCGTGCTGGACCTGCTGACACCGCAGCGGCTGCACGACGTGCTGCGGCCCAAGGTGGACGCCGCCCTCCACCTGCACGACCTGACCCGGGAACGGAACCTGTCGGCGTTCGTGCTGTTCTCCTCGGCGGCGGGCGTCGCGGGCAACCCGGGCCAGGCCAACTACGCCGCCGCGAACGCCTTCCTCGACGCCCTCGCCGCCGACCGCCGTGCCCAGGGGCTGCCGGCCGTCTCGCTGTCCTGGGGACTGTGGAACGAGCGCAGCGGCATGGCCGGCGACCGGGACGAGGAGGAGGTGAAGGCGGCGCTGCGCACCGGCATCGCGGGCCTGGACACCGAGGAGGGCCTCGCCCTGTTCGACACCGCGCTGGCCTCGGACCGCGGTCACCTGGTGCCGATGCGGCTCGACTTCGCCGCCCTGCGCACCGGACTGGACGAGGTGCCGCCGCTGCTGCGCGGCCTGATCCGGGTGCCGCCGCGGCGCCCCGGGTCCGCCGACGGCGCCGCCCGCGCCTTCCGGGACCGGCTCCGCCGC
>KL568626.1:13314-13586 GCA_000715605.1 Streptomyces speibonae
TTCCGGGCCGGCTCGGCCGCGCCGGGGACGCCGAACGGCCCGCCGTGGTGCTGGAGTTCCTGCGCACCCAGGTGGCGTCCGTGCTCGCGCTGCCCGACGCGTCCCTGGTCGACCCCGAACGGCCCTTCCTGGAAATGGGGTTCGACTCGCTGACCGCGGTCGAACTGCGCAACCGGCTGTCCCGGGCCGTCGGGGTGACGCTGCCGCCGACGGTCGCCTTCGAGAACCCGACGCCCGCCGCTCTGGCCGCGTACATCGCCGACGCCGCGGCC
>KL568626.1:13776-15783 GCA_000715605.1 Streptomyces speibonae
CTGGCCGCGTACATCGCCGACGCCGCGGCCGCCGCGGCCGTCGCACCCGAGCGGGCCGACGGGCCCGGTCCGGCCGCGCACACCGCCCAGGGGGAAAGCCTGTTCGGGCCGATGGTGCGGCGCGCCGTCGAGCTGGACCGGCTGGCCGAGTTCACCGGGCTGCTGTCCGCCGCCTCCGAGTTCCGCCCCGTCTTCACCTCCGGCGCCCAGCTGACCGGCGAACTCGACGTCGTCCGGCTCGCCAAGGGACCCGCCGGACCCGCCCTGGTGTGCATCCCCTCCGTCCTGGCGATGTCCGGGCCGCACGAGTACGCGCGGTTCGCCGCCGCGTTCCGCGAGGTGCGCTCCGTGTCCGTGCTGCCGGCGCCCGGGTTCCTGCCCGGCGAGCTGTTCCCCGCGAGCGTCGAGGCGCTCGCCGAGGCACAGGCGGACGCGCTGCTCGCCCACACGGGCGGGGAGCCGTTCGCGATCGCCGCGCACTCCTCGGGCGGGATGCTCGCCCACGCCCTGGTCCGCGCCCTGGAGGCCCGCGGCGCGGGACCCGACGCGCTGGTGCTGATGGACGTGTACGCGCCCAGCCGCAAGGCGTTCGACGGGATCGAGAGCAGGCTCGCGGGCGGCATGAGCGGCGACGCGGCGGGCTTCCTGCCCATGGACGACGCGCGGCTGACCGCGATGGGCGGCTACTTCCGGCTCTTCGCGCAGTGGGACCCCGAGCCGGTCGCCGCCCCGACGCTGCTGGTGCGGGCCGAGGAGCCGCTGTCCGCCTGGGAGGCGGGCGACGACTGGCGCTCGCGGTGGGAGCACCCGCACGACGCCGTGGACACCCCGGGCGACCACTTCTCCATGATGGAGGAGCACGCCGCCGACACCGCCGCCGCGGTGGAACGCTGGCTCGCCGCCCGGACCGCCGGCTGACCGGAGAACGGGAGCGCGCGGGAGGGCGGTCCACCCGGGGTGGACCCGTGGGTGGAGGAAACCGCCCTCCCCGCCGGACCCGTACCTCCACCGCCGGGCCCAGGTAAACACCGGAGCCCGGCCCTACTTTTTCTTCCGTAAGGCAAGGCCCCTGGCCCAGGGGGCGGATGAAGGGGGCTCGGATGAGTGACGCCATGCAGGAGGCGCTGCTGCTCAGCGGCGCGCTGTTCGCCATCGTCATGCTGACCCAGGTCGGCCGGCACAGCTTCGGCTGGATCAAGTTCGGCGTGTCGATGGGCTTCACGGTCTACCTGTACTGGGACACGTACGAGCGCACGCCCGTCACCACCGCCAACACCACGGCCGCCGTCCTCGGCATCCTGATCGGCACCGGCATCGGCTACTTCCTGATGCGGCACATGGTCGTGTACCGCAACGAGCAGAAGAAGTACAAGGTCTACACCCGGGCCGGCTGGCCCTACCTGCTGATCTGGGTCGCCGTGCTGGTCCTGCGGACCTGCTTCCTGCTGGCGCTGGAGAACTCCGACTGGTTCTCCGAGAAGGTCGGCACCTTCATGATCGAGAACAACCTCGGTTCGGAGGGCATCGCCGCGTTCTTCGTCCTGATGGCGATGACGATGGTGGGCTACCGCACCGTGGTCTGCCTCATCCGGGCCCGGCGGCTGCCGCCGGCCCCCCAGACCCCGTCCGGCGACACCGCCGGTACGGACACGACGCCCGTGGCGGGCCAGGACGAAGCCGGGGAACCCCCCGTACCCGGCTCTGCCGCCGCCACGCGCGACGGGGCGGCGACGTCCGCCTGAACGGCGGCGTCCCCGCCCCATCCCCCCGGCCCGGCCCTGAGCGATCAGGGCCGGGCCAGTCCTTTCTGGAACGCGTAGCGCACCGCGTCCGCCCGGTTGCGCGCGTCGATCTTGGCGAACGCGTTGTTGATGTGCGTCTTGACGGTCGTCTCCTCGATGAACAGCGAGGAGGCGATCTCCGCGTTGCTCAGCCCCTCGGCGATCAGCCGCAGCACCTCGGCCTCCCGGTTGGTCAGACCGTCCGGGAAGACCCGCCGGCGGGGGC
>KL568626.1:16008-19931 GCA_000715605.1 Streptomyces speibonae
GAGCCGGCGGGTGACCGTCGGGTCGAACGTGGACTGCCCGTGGGTGGAGTTGTGGATCGCCATGGCGATCTGCTCGCGGTTGGCGTCCTTGGTGAGATAGCCGCGCGCCCCCGCGTTCAGCGCGGCCGCGATCGACTCGTCGTCGGCGTAGGTGGACAGCGCGAGCACCGCCACGTCCGGGTGGTCGGCGAGGATGCGCGCGGTCGCCTCCGCGCCGCCCATTCTCGGCATCCGCAGATCCATCAGCACCACCTGCGGGGCGGTCTCCGCCACCAGCCGCACCGCCTCGACACCGTCCGAGGCGCCGCCGACGACCTCGATGTCGTCCATCAGATCCAGCAGGGACATCAGCCCCTCGCGGACCAGTTGCTGGTCGTCGACGACCAGCACCCGAACCGGCCCGGCCGTCCGTTCCGTCGTGCTCACTCGTAAAAACCCCCGAGGTCGTGCTCCAGGTCCTGGCAGGCGCACCGCGCAGTGACGAACCTACCCGCTGTCATGACGAAGGGCGCGGGTCCGCGGCTCCCGGCGGACGGCTCCGTCCCCGGTCAGCCACGGGCCCGCGCCCGTGCCCGCTGTACGGCGGTCAGTTGTACGGCGGTCAGCGCGCGGCGGCTTCCGGCAGCTCCCCGGCCAGGTGGAGTGCCCGGCAGGCCCGGCGCTGCACCTTGCCGCTGGTCGTGCGGGGCAGCGTGCCGCGGCGGATGAGGCGGACCTCGTCCACGTGCAGCCGCTGACCGTCGTACACGGCCCGCCGCACGTTCTCCCGCAGCCGCTCGGCGCCGTTCTCGCGCAGCACCCGGCCGTCCGTCTCCACCACGACGACGAGCCGTTCGGCGGTGCCGTCGTCGACGGAGAACGCGGCGGCGCAGTTGGGCCGCAGCCCCTCGGCCGCGCTCTCGGCGGACAGTTCGATGTCCTGCGGATAGAAGTTGCGGCCGTTGCGGATGACGACGTCCTTCAGCCGGCCGGCCACGAACAGCTCGCCGTCGTGCACGAACCCCAGGTCGCCGGTGCGCAGATACGGCCCGCCGGGCTCGCCGGCCACCTCGGCGCCGAACGTCTCCCGCGTCTCCCGCTCCCGGCCCCGGTAGCCGAGGGCCACACAGGGGCCGTCGATCCAGATCTCGCCGATCCGCCCGTCCGGGCAGGCGGCGCGGGAGGCCGGGTCGACGATGCGGACCCGGGTCGTGGAGGCCGCCGCCCCGGCGCCGATCAGCGGCTGGGCCCCGTCCGCGCCCTCGGCGAGCAGCTCCAGACGGCCCTCCATCAGCGCCTCGGAGCCGACCCACAGCACCGTCGGCACCCGGTCCGAGGGGGAGGCCGTGGCCTTCAGGGTGTTCTCGGCCAGACCGTAGCCGGGGCACATCGCCTCCGGTGCGAATCCGGCGGCCGCGAACGCCTCCGTGAACGCCCTGACCGAGCGGTGGCGCACCGGCTCGGCACCGTTGGCGGCGACCCGCCAGGCGGACAACTCCAGCGGGTGGCGTGCCCCGTTCTCGGCGAGATCGCTCACGCACAGCTCGTAGGCGAAGCTGGGGGCGGCGGCGTGCGTGCCGCGGAACCGGGTCAGCGCCTCCAGCCAGCGCAGCGGCCTGCGGATGAACGCGGCGGGCTCCATGAGGTACGCCGGGATGCCGGAGCACAGCGGCAGCAGCACCCCGAACAGCATGCCCATGTCGTGGAAGAGCGGCAGCCAGGAGACGACCACCCCGTCCGGCCCGGTCGGCCAGATGTCCTCGGTCTCGGCCACGTTGTGCAGGAAGTTGGCGTGCGAGACCTGCACGGCCTTGGGGTGCCCCGTGGACCCGGAGGCGTACTGGAGCAGCGCCACGTCGTGCGGCTCGGGCTCCGGCGCGGTCCAGCCGTCCGGCCGCGCGGGCAGCGTCCCGGTGTCGACGAGCCGCAGCCCCGCCAGCTCGGGCACCCCGGCGAACCGCTCCTCCAGGTCCCGCTTGATGGCGCCGGTGGTCAGGACGGTGGTCGTCCCGGCGTCGTCGGCGATCCGCCGCAGCCGCTCCAGGCCGCGGCGCCGGGTGGGCACCTGGACGGGGGCGGCGGCCACCCGGGCGTACATGCAGCCCAGCAGGGTGCGGATGAACTCCAGGCCGGTCGGGTAGAGCAGCACGGCGCTGTCGCCGGTGCCGAGTCCGGCGGCGGACAGCGCCGCGGCGCGGGCCTGCGCCTCCGACTCCAGGCGCCGGTAGGTCAGTTCGCCGTCGGGCGTCTCACCGTCGCGCAGGTACACATAGGCGGTCTCGTCCGGCTGCTTGACGCTGCGCAGCGCCAGCGCCTCCGTCACGGTGCGCGCGGCGGCCGGCACGTGGTCGTCCTGTGGGTGTGGGGCCATGGTGGGGTCCTGTTCTTCAGTCGTAGGGAAGTGCGACCGGAGCGAGGCCGTCGAAGACGTCGCCGGGGCCGGGGTTGGCGGCGTGGGTGCGCCCGCCGAGCCGGTGCAGGACGCCCCAGACCGCGTTCAGCGCGGTGGTCACCGCCCCTTCGGCGAAGCCCGGCGTCCAGGAGACGTCGTCGCCGCACAGGAACAGACCGCCGTGCGCGGCATCGGCCCGGTCCTGCGCGAACTGGGTGAACAGCCGCCGCTGGTACCGGTACTGGCCGGGAAGGTTGGCGCGGAAGGCCCCCATGAAGTGCGGCTCGCTCTCCCAGGTGACGCCGATGGGGCCGTCGATGATGTGCGAACGGATGTCGACGCCGGGGTAGATGTCGGCGAGCCGCGCCAGCACGACGTCCAGGCGCTCGCGCTGGGAGAGGGTCGCGAACTTCAGCGAGTCGTCGTTCCACGTGTACGACAGGCACATCACGCCCGGCCGGTCCGGTCCCTCGTCGAAGAGGTACACGCCGCGCGCCGAGCGGTCGGTGAGGGTCATGCCCATCGTCTCGCGCCCGGTCCGCGGGTCGGTGTCGCGCCAGAACGGCCGGTCGGTGAGGACGAACAGCTTCGAACTGCCCATGTAGTGGGTGCGTTCGACGGCGAGCCACTCGTCGGTGGACAGCAGCGACGGGTCGCAGTCGATCCGGTTCAGCAGCGTCCACACGTGCGGGGTGAACACCACGGCCGCGTAGGGGTGCACCGCGCCGGACGCGTCCGTCACCTCGATGCCGGACCCGCTGCGGCGCAGCGCCCGCACCCCGGGTCTCGGCGTGCCGCCGTGCAGGGAGGCGAGCGAGGTGCCGGCGGGCCAGTGGACGAGGTCCTCGGGGGAGCGGTGCCACAGGCCGCGGGGGAGCTGCTCGGCCCCGCCCTCGATCAGTACGTGGTTGCCGTCGGCCTCGGTGAAGACGACCCGCAGGATCTCCAGCATCGAGTTGGGGAAATCGGTGTCCCAGCCGCCGCTGCCGAAGCCGACCTGGCCGAAGATCTCGCGGTGCCTGAAGGAGCGGAACGCCGGGGAGGAGGCGAGGAACCCCCAGAACGACATGTCGTCGTACTCGGTGACCAGGCGGTTCCACACGCTCTTGAGGGTGCGGGTGTCCCGGTCCTGGATCGCGCCCCGCATCACCGACAGCTCGGTGCGTTCCTGCAGGGACTTCTCCCACGCGGTGGAGACCTCCTGAAGGACCGGCGGCAGATCGTCGGCGTCACGCGCCCACTGCGTGCGCCCGGCGAGGTCGACGACGGTCGTCGGCGTGCCGGGGGCGAGCGGGTTGGGGAAGGGGCGGGTCGCGAGCCGCAGTGTGTCGATGTAGTGGAACAGCGCCCGGGAGGAGACGGGGAAGCGCATCGCGCCCATCTCCGCGACGCTGGACGGGTGCCGGGGGAAGGGCGTGGAGCGCATGCGTCCGCCGATCCGTTCCACCTCGTGGACCACGGGGCGCAGCCCGAGCCGCAGCAGCTCGTGGGCGGCGGTCATCCCGGCCATGCCGGCGCCGACGACGGCCACCTCGGGGCCGTACCGCTCCGG
>KL568626.1:20158-22518 GCA_000715605.1 Streptomyces speibonae
GAGCCGAGGCCCGCCGGGTGGCGGAGCCAGTCGTCGTACGCGAACGGGAAATCCGGCACGAGCATGGTCACCGGAGGAGAACTGGCTGGCATCATCGAGAAAACCTCTCGGGCCGTGCGCGAAAACCCGGACCGGAAGCTGGGAAGCCGACGGGAAAGAGAAATGTCACCGCGGCAAGGGGCACGGAGAATCCGAATCCGGCGGACTTATCCAATTGAGCCCGCCGATGGGTACGTGAACAACCCCTAGCCGCCCCAGTGCTCCGCCGCGCCCGGGCCGGCCGCCCACGACGGCTTCATTAGGGGGTCGGTGACGGCGGTAGGGGCTTGTTCCGGCCTATTCGCGCTGTTCATTCTTGAGTGCCCTGCCGCACCGGTTCGCCTGCGGGAAGCGTTCTCCGGCGGCCCACTCCGACCACTCCGATATAGGGAGACACACGCGATGACAGCCTCGCGAACGGGGCACCAGGAGCCGTCGGACTCCGGCTCGCCGGCGTCACAGGAGGAACGCGAACGCGCCCACCGGCTGATCACTGCGGTCATGCCCGGACTGATGGCGGGCATGTTCCTGGCGGCTCTGGACCAGATGGTCATGAGCGCCTCGATCCGGACCATCGCCGACGACCTCGGCGGGCTGCACCTTCAGGCCTGGGCCACCACCGCCTACCTGATCACCTCCACGGTCACGACCCCGCTGTACGGCAAGCTCTCCGACATCTACGGCCGCAAGCCGCTGTTCGTCGTCGCGGTCGTCACCTTCGTGGCCGGCTCACTGGCGTGCGCCCTGGCCCAGACGATGCATCAGCTCGCCGTCTTCCGCGGGCTCCAGGGACTCGGCGGCGGCGGTCTGACGGCTGTCGCCGTGGCGATCACGGCCGACCTGGTGCCGCCGCGCGAACGCGCCCGCTACCAGGGCCGTTCCATGACGGTATGGCTCGCCGCCAGCCTCCTCGGACCGCTGATCGGCGGACTGTTCTCGGACGCCGGCGCGGTCCTCGGCATCACCGGCTGGCGCTGGATCTTCCTGATCAACGTGCCCATCGGTGCCGTGGCGCTCATCGTGATCCTGCGGGTGCTCAACGTGCCGCACCGGGCCCGCTCCCGGCGGATCGACCACTGGGGGGCCGCGGCCATCACCGGCGGCACCGTGCCGCTGCTGCTCCTCGCCGAACAGGGCCAGCAGCGGGGCTGGACCGCGCCCTGGTCGCTGACGTGCGCGGTGCTCGGCGGGGCCGGGTTCCTGGCGTTCCTGCTGATCGAGTGGCGCCTCGGCGAGGACGCGCTCATCCCCCTGCACCTGTTCCGCATCCCGACGTTCAGCGTCGCCATCGCGGTCACGATGCTGGTGGGCGGCGGCATGTTCGGCGCCATCTCGGTGGTGCCGCTGTACCTGCAGATCGTGGTGGACGACTCCCCGGTGCAGGCGGGCCTGATGATGCTGCCGATGCTGGCGGGCGTCTTCATCTCCACTGTCTGGTCCAGCCGCGTCCTCAAACGCGGCGGCGGCTACAAGGCGTTCCCGATCATCGGTGCCGCGGTCACCGCCGTGGGCATGTTCGCCTTCCGGGCGACGGACGCGGGCACCCCGCTGTGGGTGCGCATGGTGATCCTGGTCGCGTTCGGCATCGGCATCGGCAACTGCACCCGTACGCTCATGGTCGCCGCCCAGAACTCCGTGCCCGTCGCGGACATCGGCTCGGCCACCGCGTCGCTCACCTTCTTCCGGCAGGTGGCCGGGGTGTTCGGGGTGGCGGCGTTCCTGTCGGTGCTCTTCGGGGTGCTGCCGGCGAAGCTGTCGGAGACGGCCGCCCGGCCCGAGGTGGCCGCCGTCATCGAGGACCCGGCCGTCGTCGCCGACGAGCGCAGCGAGCCGTTCTTCGCGCTGAAGGACGGCACCCGGAAGCAGTTGGAGGACTCGTCGTTCCTGGACGACGCGGACCCGCGGCTCGCGGACCCGTTCCGCGACGCCTTCGACGCCGCCACCGACCGGGTGTTCCTGATCGGCGGACTGCTGATGTGCGTCACTTCCGTCCTCGCGATGTTCCTGAAGGAAGTACCGCTGCGCGAACTGAGCGCGGCCCAGCTGGCCGAGCGCGAAGCCGCCGCGAAGGCGGCGGAGTGAGGGCTCCGCCCGGCACGAGCAAGCAACGAGAGAGGGGACCGGTGTGAGTGCGGACGCTGTGGAGGCGGAGAACATGACGGGGCACGACGGGAGTGTGGACACGGGGGGCTTCGACGCGGTGACGCCGTGGGCGGACCCGCAGTGGCGGGCCGAGGCGCTGGCCTGGGTGGAGGAGGCACTGGCCCGGCGCGACCAGAAGCCCGCGTCCGGCGCCGAGGGGCCGCGGGTACGGCTGGGGG
>KL568626.1:22701-23663 GCA_000715605.1 Streptomyces speibonae
GCGCCGAGGGGCCGCGGGTACGGCTGCGGCCCTGGTCGGTGCTGGTCCAGGTGCCGGTCGAAGGGGGCACCCGCGTGTGGTTCAAGGCGAACCCCGCCGCCTCCCGCTTCGAACCGGCGCTCGCCGGGGCCCTGCACTCCTGGGTCCCCGGCCAGGTCCTGGAACCCGTCGCCGCGGACACCGGGCGCGGCTGGACACTCTTCCCCGACGGCGGCGAACAGGTCGCGCTCGGCGGGACGTCCGGCGACGTCAAGGCGTGGGAGGACCTCCTGGTGCAGTACGCGGTGCTCCAGCGCGCCGTCGCCGCCCACCGCGAGGAACTGCTGTCCTTCGGCCTGCCCGACCTGCGGCCCTCGGGCCTCGCCCCGGTCCTGGGGCTGCTCACCCACCGCACGGGCGGACTCGACGACGCGGTGCACACATCCCTGTCCGGCCTGGCCCCGCGCTTCGCCCAGTGGTGCGCCGAGCTGGAGGCCTCCGGCATCCCGGCGACGCTCGACCACGCCGACCTCCAGGACGGCCAGCTCTTCCGCGCCGACGGCGGCCGCTTCGTCTTCCACGACTGGGACGCGGCGTCGGTCGCCCACCCCTTCGCGAGCCTCGTCGTGGTGGCGCGGGCGGTCCGCCGGCGGTTCGGCGACGACGCGTCGGCGGTGCTGGCCCGGCTGCGGGACGTCTACCTGGAGCCGTGGACGGACGACGGCCACTCCATGGCCGAGCTGCGCCGCCTCGCCGACCTCGCCACCCGGGTGGCGCCGCTGGGACAGGCGGTACGCGCGCTGGCCCCGGGCCGGATGTTCCCCGGTACGGAACTGGACACGAGGGCGGTGCACTCCGTGGGCGTACAGGAGGGGCTGGCGGTCGCCTGCGGCCTCATGCTGACGCCCTGACGCCCTGACGCCCTGACGCCCTGACGTGCCGGCCGGCCGGACGGAGGACACCGGACGTGACCGAGGCCCGCT
>KL568626.1:23853-25050 GCA_000715605.1 Streptomyces speibonae
GGCCCGCTTCCCCGCCGACCCGGCGGGGAAGCGGGCCTCGCCAATTGACCGCCGATTTACCGTTGACCGGGCCATGAAACGGTTAATCCGGCTTTCCCTAGGGGAGTTTAGGGGGTTGTCCCGTCTCTCGCGGCGCGGATAGCGTGCGATGCCAACGGTCCCGGGCGGCGATGACATTGGCCGAATGAATGGGATCGAATTCTCGCCGACCATCGGCATTCGCCATCGACACCTTGGGAATGGTGGACGTGTCCAAGTCTCTGTATGAAGTCGGAGAGATTCCTCCGCTCGGTGAAGTCCCGGAACGGATGTATGCGTCGGTCATTCGGCAGAACCGCTTCGGAGAGCCGAAGGAGGCCTTTCGCACCGAGGTCGTCGACACGCCCCGGCCGGGCCGCGGCCAGGTGCTGGTGTACGTCATGGCCGCCGGCATCAACTACAACAACGTGTGGGCGTCGCTCGGCACGCCGATCGACGTGATCGGGATGCGGCAGAAGATGTTCGGCGCCACCGAGGACTTCCACATCGGCGGCACCGACGGCTCCGGCGTCGTCTGGGCCGTCGGCGAGGGCGTCAAGGACGTGAAGGTCGGCGACGAGGTCATCATGTCGGGCGCCAAGTGGGACGAGACCGCCCAGGACATCCGCCTGGGCGCCGACCCGCTGTGGTCCAAGTCCCTCCAGGCCTGGGGCTACGAGACCAACTACGGCTCGTTCGCGCAGTACGCCCTGGTCGACGAGTACCAGTGCCACCCCAAGCCCGCCTCCCTGTCCTGGGAGAACGCCGGCAGCTTCATCGTCACCGCCGCCACCGCCTACCGGCAGCTGTGCGGCTGGGAGCCGCACACCGTCCGCCCGGGCGACCCGGTCCTCATCTGGGGCGGTGCCGGCGGCCTCGGCTCCATGGCCATCCAGATCGTCCGGTTCCGCGGCGGCATCCCGATCGCCGTGGTCTCCGACGAGGAGCGCGGCCGGTTCTGCGTGGAGCTCGGCGCCGAAGGCTTCATCAACCGCAAGGAGTTCGGCCACTGGGGCCGGCTGCCCGACGTCGCCGACACGGCGGCCACCGAGGCATGGAGCGCGGAGGCCCGCCGGTTCGGCAAGAAGATCTGGGAGATCCTCGGCGAGCGCCGGGCGCCCCGGATCGTCCTCGAACACTCCGGCCAGGACACCCTGCCCACCTCGATCTTCGTCTGCG
>KL568626.1:25326-26408 GCA_000715605.1 Streptomyces speibonae
ACCTGTGGATGCGCAGCAAGCGGCTGCAGGGCTCGCACGGCTCGGACACGATGCAGAACCGCGAGGTCATCAACCTCGTCGGCACGGGTCGCATCGACCCCTGCGTCCACTACTGCGGCACCTTCGAGGACATCGGCCCGGCCCACCAGATGCTGTACGACAACGCCCACCCGACGGGCAACATGGCCGTCCTGGTCAACGCCGAGCGCCACGGGATGACGTCCTTCGCCCGCTCCTGACCACGGACCGCACCCGGCAGCGGGCGGCGGACCGCCCCGGACCCCGGCGCCTCCCGCCCGGCTCCGGCCCCGGCCCCGCCGCGCTCCCGACGCGTCGCGGACCTCATCGCGACGCGCGCCCCCGGCCGTTCCCGGCCCGCTCACCGGCCACAGGGCCGGCCCGGGGCCACGCACGCCCTTCCACTCACGCCGAAAGGTTCCCCTCGCTCATGCGCGTTCTCTCCACCGTCACCGGCTCCCAGGGCCACGCCCGCGCCGTCCTGCCCCTCGTACGGGCGCTGGCCGCGGCGGGCCACGAGGTCGTCGTGGCCCTCCCCCCGCATCTCGCCGAGGTGTACACCGACTCCGGTGCCCGCGTCGAGGCCGTCCTGCCCGACTTCATCGCGGCCATGCAGGAGATGCGCCAGCTCCGCGAGAACATGGACCCCTCCCTGCTCGGCCCGAACGGCGAGGTCGACGAGCGGGCCCAGCTCATCGGTTTCGCCGGCGGCCCCCAGGTCGCCAGCGCCTACCGCGCGGTCCTGCCCCTGGCCGAGAAGTTCCGCCCCGACCTGGTGCTCCGCGACGGCGGTGAGCTCGCCGGCTGTCTGATCGCGGAGAAGCTCGGCATCCCGCACATCTCCGCCCCCTCCGGCGCCGGCAACCTGATCGACCCGGTCGGCCTCGCCCCCCTCCTCAACGCCCGCCGCGAGGAGCTCGGCCTGCCCGTGCAGGACGACAAGTGGTCCATCTACGCGCACGGCCGCATCGACTGCATGCCGGAGGGCTACGCCTTCAACGCCTTCGAGTCCCCGGAGCCGTTCCGCTACAGCCAGCCCATGCTCACCGACGGCAGCGGCGGGC
>KL568626.1:26615-27368 GCA_000715605.1 Streptomyces speibonae
AGAGATGTGTATAAGAGACAGGCACCTCGCTGCCGGTCGTGATGGGCATGCAGTTCATGGGCATCGAGCTGCCCGACGGCATGATGGACCCGGCCGACACCCTGCGCGCCATCGTCGGCGGGCTGTCCCGCATGGACTGCCACGGCATCGTCTCCAGCGGCGGGCTGCCCGTCGAGGACCTGGAGCCCGGCCCCAACGTCCACGTCGTCGACTGGGTCCCGCAGCCGCTGCTGCTGCAGTGCGCCCAGGTCTTCCTCACCCACGCCGGCTACAACGGCATCCGGGAAGGCATCAAGGCCGGTGTCCCGATGGCCACCCTGCCCCAGTACGCCGACGAGCCGCACAACGCCGTACGCATCGGTGAACTCGGGCTCGGCGCCCCCATCGAGGACGTCACCCCCGAGGGCATCGCCGCGGTCTGCGAGCGCCTGCTCACCGACGAGAAGATCACCGCCAACGTCCGCTCCGCGCACCGCCGCATGCTCGGCCTGCCGGGCATCGACGCCGCGGTCGCGCACCTGGAGCAGCTCGCCGGACACGGACGGACCGCGGTGTGAGCGCCGGATCCGACGACCGCCGGGCCGTGTTCGGGCTGCGACCGGGCGACCGTGCCCTGGTCGTCGCCCCGCACCCGGACGACGAGACCATCGGCCCCGGCGGCACCGTCGCCCGGCTGGCCGCCGAGGGCGTCGAGGTCCACGTCCTGTGTGTGACGGTCCGCGCGGCCCGGATGTACGGCAGCGTCAGCGACCC
>KL568626.1:27578-29771 GCA_000715605.1 Streptomyces speibonae
GTCCGTCCGGCTCGCGGAGTTCGACAAGGCGTGCGCGGCGCTGGGCGTCACCCGCTCGGTGATCGCCTGGGTCGACGAGACCGGCGACCTCGACATCAGCGCCCGGCAGCGGGCCCTGGTGGATCTCATCGAGCGTCACGAGGAGGTGTCGCTGGCGACGGCGCGGCCCCGGCTGATGCTGATCCCGTCGGCCGGCGGCTTCCACCAGGACCACCAGGCCGTCCACCGCGCCGCGTTCGCCGCGGCCCGCGTCCAGACCAAGGGACTCAAGCCCACGCCGGAGCTGGTGCTCGGCTACCGGGGCGTCGAGGACCGCTGGTCCGCGCAGAACGAGTCCTGGTGGGCGCATGTCGACACCACCCGTTTCTGGGCCGCCAAGGAGGAGGCGCTGCGGGCCTACGGCACCCAGATGAGGGCCGAGGGCCCACGGTCCGTCGAGCAGATCCGGCTCACCGACACGGTGACCGGCTCGGTCCTCGACTTCGGCTGCGCCGAGAGCTTCGTCCCCTACCGGATGGCCTACGGGCATTCATGACATCGGGCCGGCCCCCGAGAGGGACCGCGTCTTCAGAGCAAGGAGACACCACATGAGCGGTCAGCGCGTGGGCATGGTCGGGATCGGCTACGCCGGACTGCCCCTCGCCGTGGAGCTGGGGCGCGCGGGCAACCGCGTGACCGGGTTCGACATCGACCAGGAGCGCGTGGACCTGGTCAACTCCGGGCGCTCCCCGGTCGACACCGTCACCGACGACGACATCCGCGGTCTCGAGGGCCGGCTGGACGCCTCCTCGGACCCGTCCGTGCTCGCCGAGTGCGAGGTGGTCGTCGTCTGCGCGCCGACCCCCGTCCGCGGCGACCGGCCGGACCTCGGTCCGCTGCTCGGCGCCACGAAGTCCGTACGGGACCGGCTGCGCCCCGGCCAGTTGGTGATCGTCGAGTCCACCACCCACCCGGGCACCACCGACAGCCTCCTGCTGCCGGTGCTGGAGGAATCCGGGCTCAAGGGGGGCACCGACTTCAACATCGCCTACTCACCCGAGCGCATCGACCCCGGCAACACCCGGTACGGCATCACCACCACGCCCCGGGTCGTCGGCGGCCTCACCGAGGTCTGCACCGACCGGGCCGTGGCGTTCTACCGCCAGGTCACCGAGGTCCACCGCACCCGTGGCATGCGGGAGGCCGAGGCCGCGAAGATCCTGGAGAACACCTACCGCCAGGTCAACATCGCCCTGGTCAACGAGTTCGCCCAGCTGTGCCACAGCATGGACATCAACGTCTGGGACACCATCGAGGCGGCCGCGACCAAGCCGTACGGATTCACGTCGTTCCGGCCGGGCCCCGGCGTGGGCGGTCACTGCATCCCGGCAGACCCGCTGTACCTGGTCCACCACGTGGCGACCATGGGACTGCCGTTCCACATGGCCGAGACGGCGCACAAGGTCAACGAGGGCATGCCGCTGTGGGTGGCGGACCGGATCGTCAAGGATCTGGAGGCATCCGGCACCCCCGCGGACACGGCCACCGTGCTCCTGCTCGGTGTCACGTACAAGGCGGACACCGCCGACACCCGCCACACCCCCGCCGTCCCCATCGCCCGGACGCTGCTCGAGCGCGGCGTGCGCGTCGTCTGCCACGACCCCTACGCCGACGGTCTCGACTGGCCCGGCGGCCGCGTCGAGTCCGTCCCCGACCTGGACGAAGCGCTGGCCGAGGCCGACATGACCGTGCTGCTCCAGCGCCACAAGGAGTACGACACGGAGCGCCTCGGCCGCCGTGCCCGCAGGCTGTTCGACACCAGCGGGGCCGCGGCGGACGTCGCCGGCGTCGTGCTCTGACGTATCCCCGCCGGGCCCACCCCGGTGGAGACGGAGCGGAGACCGGTTCTCCGCCCCGATCTCCACCGTCGGGTGGGTCCGTCGCATCGCGGACGTCCCTACTCTCGGGGCATTCGCCCAAAGGAGTGCTGACATGCAACTGGCCCTGGATCTCGACACGGTCATGACCGTCATGCTGGTCCGCTTCGCCCTGGTGGTCGCGGCCGTCTCCGTGCTTCTGATCATCGGCTTCGCGATCGTGATCACCCTCAAGCGCAACGGCCGTATCGACGGCGTCTCCAAGCACGTCGGGCCGGTCGCCCGCGCCCTGAGCCAGAGCCGCGCACTGAACACCGACCGCTACGGCCGCCCGCCG
>KL568626.1:29973-34329 GCA_000715605.1 Streptomyces speibonae
GATGTGTATAAGAGACAGAGCCTGCGCCGGCGGGCCCTGCTCTCCGTACTGGACCACCTCGGCCGTGAGGGGAACCGCAAGTGATGCCCGCCGCCCTGACCGTCCTGGCGTCGTCGGACGACGAGAAGGACGAGATCCTCCATCACCTCATCCGCGACCACCTGTGGAAGCTGGGTATCGTGGCCGTCGCCGGGCTGATCGTGGTGACCGCCATGGTGATCATCTACAAGAAGGCCGGCGTCAAGTAACCCTCTCGTCGGGGAGCCGTACGCATGACAACGACGCCCGAGGGCGGTCACTTCATCGACCGGCTCGCGCCCGGGTGGCTGGTCGTCCAGTTCCTGGGCACCGGGATGCTGGTGGTGGCCCTGGTCACCGCCCGGGAGGACTCCCTGTGGATCTGGGGCGTCTACGCCTTCAGCGTCATCACTTGGATCCTCTTCATCGTCCTCCACCCGTGGCGCCCGCGCGGCGCGGCGGCCGTGCTGGCCGCCAGCGCGCTGGTGCCCGCCCTCGTGGTGGGGGCCGCGGACGACTCCACGGCGGTCATCCTGCTCTGCGTGATGCTCGGCCGGTTCACCTCGCTCACCGCCCCGTCGGGGCAGCTGATCGCCGGGGTGACGGCGGTGTGCCTGCTGCTGACCTGGATCAGCTGCACGGCGGCCGACCGGCCGCTGAGCGACGTACTGGGCTATCCGCTGCTGATCCTGGTGCTCACCCTGCTCAGCCTGAACCGGCGTCAGTCGCAGCTGCGCGCCGAGCAGGCCGAGCAGTTGCTGGACCAGACGCGGCTGGTGCAGCAGGAGCAGGCGCGAGCCGCCGCCCTCGCCGAACGCACCCGGATCGCCCGCGAGATGCACGATGTGCTGGCGCACTCGCTCGGGGCCCTGACGGTGCAGCTGAAGGTGGCCGAGGCGTTGATCGAGAAGGGCGACACGCAAGCGGCGCTCGCCCGGGTCCGCCGCTCGAACCGGCTGGCGGACGAGGGGCTCACCGAGGCCCGCAACGCGGTCGCCGCACTGCGAGGTGACGTGCCGTCGCTTCCCGCGGCACTGAGGGATCTCGTCGCGGAACACCGGGCCAGTCACCCGGGCGAGGTGACGCTGGACATCACCGGCGAGGCGCGCCGCCTCGAGCCGGCCGCGGCGGTGTCGCTCATCCAGGCCACCCGTGAGGCACTCACCAACGCGGCCAAGCACGCGGCGGGGGAGAGGGTGGAGATCTCACTGGACTTCGGCGACGACGCCGTCCATCTGAGGGTGGCGAACAGCACCCCGCGCGACACCCTGCCGGACGCCGACCATGTGCCGGGCTACGGGCTGACCGGGATGCGTGAGCGGATCGCGCTGGTCGGCGGCACGCTCGCGGCGGCCAGGGAGGACGAGGGCAGGGCCTGGGTGCTGTCGGCCGAGGTGCCCGTCTGAGGGTCAGAACTCGATCTTGGCCAGCAGGCCGGCCAGCGACGTGGTGCCGTCGAGGAGCCACGGGCCGACGTTCCCCGTCTGGCTGAGGAAGAGCCCCAGCAGCACGCACAGCACGGCATGCCCGAGCTTCAGGCTGCCGCCCCGCCAGATGAAGAAGATGGTCACTCCGAGTAACAGCAGGACGACGACTGAGATGGCCATATTGTTCCCTCTTTGTGAGGATATCGACGCGCTTGCAGTAGAACGCTACTGAAACCGCCGTCGAAACTCCTGGGCCCGCGGATGGAGACAAGGGTGGAGTCGGCGGAGGGCGGGAACGCACCCGGAGACGGACGCGAGGGCGCGGGGAACGGCGGTCGGCCGCGACCTGCCCCGGAGGTCCTGACGCCCGCGCAGAGGACGCGGACGAACGAAGCCCCGACAGCTATTTCGCCGTCGGGGCTCTTTCGCCTCAGCGAGGTAATCGGTGGGGCGTTGGTCTCACTACGGGGTTGATTGGCCGCCGATTCCCCAGCCGGCGTCCACGGTCTCCTCGGTCTCCGGCCCATACGGGCAGATGATCCCGTCCGCGCCCGTATCGGCCAGGCCATTCTGACACTGCTGCTTCAGCTCAGGGCTGGCCAGAACGGTCCAAACCGTTTGCGCAATGTCGAAGTTGATATTCAACTCACGGCCGGAACTCCCCGACCCCAGCAAGCCGGTGCCCGGTTCATCGGCGGAAGCCGACGGCACCAGGGTGCAGAGGGTGAGCACGGCAGTGCTGAGCAGTGCGGCGACTCGGGCGCAGTTCCGCTCGGGTGTGCTTGGCAACGTTCTGTCCGTTCGATAGGGCGCGCCGGGTCGGTGACTCTTCCGGCCCGACATCGGTCGCTTCCGCGGGTGATTGTCTACAGGTCTTCCGGAAGGCCTGATCAACGACATGCGGCCGAATAGGTAACGCTCAGTGAGTCGTTGATCAACGGGTTGCATCTCGTTTCATCCGGGCGGGTCACGCGCGACGCAACTCCGGCGAGCACGAACCCGACAACGCCTCGCGATCACTGGGGCGGCCACGCCGTCCGGCGCCGGCGGCACCGCCGCCGAACGCTCCTGAACCTGCTCTGAACAGCAAAAACGCCCTCCCGAAGGAGGGCGGCGACTGGGCGCCCCCGGCAGGACTCGAACCTGCGGCCAAGCGCTTAGAAGGCGCCTGCTCTATCCACTGAGCTACGGGGGCCGGTGTGCTGGCCTGGTGCCAGGGTGTCCTGGTCGGACGCGTCCTGACGTTGCCGGAGACAAGGATAGGGCTCCCGCATCCTTGCCCCTGCCGCCTCGCCTCCGTGGCTCGATGTGGAGGTTCGGTGAAGCGGTCCTGATAATCGCAGGCAGGTACGAATCGTGCACCGTTTTTGGCCTCTGGCGCATCGGGTGTTGTCCACTCGTTATGCCTGGACTGCCCCCGCGCCTCAGTCGCCCCTTCCATCCCTTGTGTCCGGTCGGCACGCAGGCATGCTCATATGCTTCAGAATTCCCCTAAAATTGGGCATTCTTCGCATGTGGTGACCTTGGACGTACGGCCTCAGCTGCTCGACGCACTCTCCGCCCTGCGCGACCGTGTCGCCGCCGCACGCTTCCCGCTGCCCCTGGCGGGGGCCGCACGCGCGCGTGCCGACCGCGACGAGCTGCTCGCGCAGCTCGACGACTATCTGGTGCCCCGGCTGAAAGACCCCGAGGCGCCGCTGCTGGCCGTCGTGGGCGGCTCCACAGGGGCCGGGAAGTCCACCCTGGTGAACTCCCTCGTGGGCCGGCGCGTCAGCGAGGCGGGCGTGCTGCGGCCGACGACACGGACGCCCGTGCTGGTCTGCCATCCGGAGGACCACCACTGGTTCAGCGGCATGCGGGTGCTGCCCGACCTCACGCGCGTATGGGTGCCCCACCACCAGGACCCGGCGGACGACCTGCTCCTGCCCGGCGAGAACCCCGCCCGCGTGCTGCGCGTCGAGACCGCCGACACCCTGCCGCCCGGCCTCGCCCTCCTGGACGCCCCCGACATCGATTCCCTGGTGTCCGACAACCGGGTCCTGGCCGCCGAACTCATCAGCGCCGCCGACATCTGGATCATGGTCACCACCGCCGCCCGCTACGCCGACGCCGTCCCCTGGCACATGCTGCGCACCGCCAAGGAGTACGACGTCAGCCTGGTCACCGTCCTGGACCGGGTGCCCCACCAGGTCGTCTCCGAGGTGTCCCGGCAGTACGGCGCCCTCCTCACCAAGGCCGGACTCGGCCACGTGCCCCGCTTCACCGTGCCCGAACTGCCCGAGTCGGCCTGGGGCGGCGGCCTGCTGCCCGCCACCGCCGTGGCCGCGCTGCGCACCTGGCTCGTCCACCAGGCGCTGGACCCCGCCGCCCGCCAGCACGTCATGGCCCGCACCGCCCACGGCGTCCTCGACTCCCTCAACGCCCGCCTGCCCCAACTCGCCGGGGCCGCCGCCGCCCAGTACGCCGCCGCGCTGCGGCTCACCTCGGCGATCGAAAACGCGTACGACAGCGAGCACTCCCGTGTGCGGGGACGGCTCCAGGCCGGGGCCGTGCTCGCCGGGGACGCGCTCAAGCGGTGGCGCGCCTTCCCGCTCGACTGCACCCCGGGCGAACTCCTCGACACCCTGGTGGAGAGCCTCAGCGCGCTGCTGCTGTGCGCCGTCGCCGCCGCCGACGAGCGCGTGGAGGACGCCTGGCGGCGCGAACCCGCCGCGGACGCCCCCGAGCTCACCGCGCGCGCCGCCGCCCCGGAGAGCGCCGAACACCGCATCGGCCTGGCCGTACGGCGCTGGCGGCGCGAACTAGAGGAGTACGCCGAGGACGAGGTGCGCGAGCTGGACCGCGGCCTCGCGCCCGACCCCGAGGTGGTCGCCGCGCTGGTGGCCACGGCCCTCCTGGGCGGCCGCCGGGC
>KL568626.1:34555-35753 GCA_000715605.1 Streptomyces speibonae
CACCGCCGGGGAGGGGCTCGCCGAGCGGCTCGGCGCACACGGCGCGCTGCGCCTGCGGGACCGCGGCGGACGGCTGCTCGTCGACTGCGTGGACCGGGTCATGCACGCCGAACGCGAACGCCGGCTCGCCCCGCTCGACGCACTCGAGGTGCACGCGGAGCCCCAGCCCGAACTCATCGCCGCGTTGTCCGTACTGCAGAAGGAGAGGTGACCGGTGACCGCCGTCACTGACCAGGACCACACCGAGCACCCGGAGCACCCCGAACGCCCCGAACGTGACGCAGAGGACGCTCCCCGCGCGGAGGCCGGTGGCCCCTGGGACGACGGGCTGATCGCGCGGCGGGTCAGCGGGAGCGGCACGGAGGAGCAGCACCGGGTGACCGAACCCCGCTCGTCCACGCCGCAGAAGGTGACGCCCCTGACGTACGGTCCCCAGCTGGGGTCGCGGCTCGACGCGCTGCGCGAACTGGTGGGCCTGTCCCGCACCCGGCTCGACAACCGCACCCTCGCCCAGGCCGGCCGGGTCCTCGACGAGGCCGCCGCGCGGCGCGCCCTGTCCGGACAGCACACCGTCGTCGCCATCGCGGGCGCCACCGGCAGCGGCAAGTCCCAGCTGTTCAACGCGCTGGCCGGGGTCCCCATCTCCGAGACCGGCGTACGGCGGCCGACCACCGCCGCGCCCATCGCGTGCAGCTGGAGCGACGGCGCCGCGAGCCTCATCGAACGCCTCGGCATTCCGCCCCGGCTCAGGCGGCGCCCTCTCCAGGCGACGGCGGACGCCGACGACCGGCTGCGCGGGCTCGTCCTGGTCGACCTGCCCGACCACGACTCGGCGGCCGTGCAGCACCGCGAGCAGGTGGACCGCGTCCTGGGCCTGGTCGACGCCGTCATCTGGGTCGTCGACCCCGAGAAGTACGCCGACGCCATGCTGCACGAGCGCTATCTGCGGCCGATGGCGGCCCACGCGGAGGTCATGTTCGTCGTGCTCAACCAGATCGACCGGCTGCCCGGGGAAGCCTCCGAGCAGGTCCTGGACGACCTGCGGCGCCTGCTCGACGAGGACGGCATCGTCCTGGGCGAGTACGGCGAACCGGGCACGACCGTGATGGCGCTGTCCGCGCTCACCGGCGACGGGGTCGGCGAACTGCGGGAGGCGCTCGGCCGCTTCGTCTCCGAACGCGGCGCCCCGGCCGCCGGA
>KL568626.1:35938-37819 GCA_000715605.1 Streptomyces speibonae
CGCACCGGCCTGAGCGAGGAGGCCCGCGAGGAGTTCTCCGACCGGCTCGCGGACGCGGTGGGCGCCACGGCGGCGGGCGAGGCCGCCGAGCGCGCGTGGCTGCGCAACGCCAACCGCGCGTGCGGCACGCCCTGGCTGCGCCTGTGGCGCTGGTTCCAGGAGCGGAGCGAACCCGGTACCGGCAGGGTCGTCGTGCGCGGCCGGCCCGACGAGGAGGCCACCGCGCGGCAGCGCGTGGAGCAGGCGGTGCGCACGGTGTCCGACCGGGCGTCGGCCGGACTGCCGGCGCCGTGGGCGCGGGCCGTGCGGGAAGCCGCCGTCCGCGGCTCGCAGGGACTGCCGGAGGCGCTGGACGAACTCGCCGTCCGCGCGGGACTGCCCCCGGGAAGACCGCCCCGGCCCGCCTGGTGGCCGGTCGCCGTGTTCGCCCAGGTCTCGATGACGGCCCTTCAGGTCATGGGCGGGCTGTGGCTGCTGGGGCAGATCATCGGGATCACGGCGCCGAACCTCGGGGTGCCGGTGCTGCTGATGGTGATCGGCATCGTCGGCGGGCCGCTCATCGAGTGGAGCTGCCGCATGGCCGCCCGCGGGCCGGCCCGGCGCTACGGGCTGGAGGCGGAGAGACGCCTGCGAGAGGCGGCCGCCGGGTGCGGACGGGCCCGGGTCCTGGACCCGGTGGCGGCGGAGCTGCTGCGCTACCGCGAGGTACGGGAGCAGTACGGGCGGGTGGTGGGGGTGCGGACGGGGAGCGTCTGAGACCGGCGCCTGCGGCTCTGCTCGGACGGTGCCGCCCCCTCTTTCGGGTGGCGGAGTTTTCCACAGGCTGGGGGTGGTCCACAGCGCCCGGCGGGCCCGGCCCGACGGAGGCAGTCTGGCTCCACGGCGATCGCGGGACGGACCGGGATCGCGGAGCCAGACGGCAGCCGTACGGGACGGGCCCGTACGCGTGTCCGCCCGGCCCCGTCGGCGAGGACGCCGGCGGGACCGGGCGGGGGAGGGAAACGCGATGAACGAGACGATGGTGTGCGTGGTGGGGAACGTGGCGACCCGGCCGGTCTACCGGGAGACGGCCTCCGGCCCCGCGGCAAGGTTCCGGGTCGCGGTCACCGCCCGGTACTGGGACCGGGAGAAGAACACCTGGGCGGACGGACACACCAACTTCTTCACGGTGTGGGCGAACCGGCAGCTCGCCACCAACACGGCGGCGTCCCTGTCGGTGGGCGACCCGGTCGTCGTCCAGGGCCGGCTGAAGGTGCGCACGGAGACCCGGGAGGGGCAGCCCGGCTGGATGTCGGCGGACATCGACGCGGTCTCGATCGGGCACGACCTGGCACGGGGCACGACCGCTTTCCGCCGCGCACCGCGACCGGAACCGCCGACCGCGCCGGCCGAACGCCCGGAACCCACCTGGGAATCCCCGCCGGACAGCGCACCGCGGACGGATGAGCCGAAGGAGAGCGCGGCCGTGACATGACGTCAGCGGCCGGCAACGCGGCGCCACCGCCACGGAACTGAGGCTTATCGGCAGATACACACCGGTCCATCCGAGGTGGATTTGTCGATAAGCCATCTCGTCAGGAGTCCCGGCGATAACGATTCCGAGTCGGATCGGTCCTCCGATGCGATCATCGGCAAGCGCTGTCCGCCGTCTCCTTAGGATGCCGGGACGGCCCCCGGGGCTCAGGGGGCCGGAGATTCTGCTGGTGGGACCGTCCCCCCTTACAACGGGTCCCGCTCGGAAGGGAATTCGGTGTCTGTTTCGTTCTCCGCGCGGTCCGTGCGCGGACGTGGATCGGCCCGCCTCACGGCGGGAACGCTGGTGTCCGGACTGGTCGCCACCACCGTGCTGGCCGGTGCCGGGGCTGTCTCTTATACACATCT
>KL568626.1:37998-43898 GCA_000715605.1 Streptomyces speibonae
GTCCCCGGCCACACCGGACGCGGCGGAGCCACGGCGACCGTGGCCGGACTCAAGACCTCCGGTGCGGCCGTCATCCACGGCGCCACCGGCGACCAGCAGGTGTCGGCGGGACTGTTCGAGATGTCCGTCGAGGGCGGCGGCACGCTCCAGACGTACTGCGTCGACATCAACACCCCCACGCAGAAGGACGCCAAGTACCACGAGACCGCCTGGAGCGGGACCTCGCTGGGCACCAACAAGGACGCCGGCCGCATCCGCTGGATCCTGCAGCACTCCTACCCCCAGGTGAACGACCTGGCGGCGCTCGCGAAGAAGGCGGGCATCCGCGGCCAGCTCACGGAACAGGACGCCGCGGCCGGCACCCAGGTGGCCATCTGGCGCCACTCCGACGACGTGGACGTGGACGCCGTCGACCCCCAGGCCGAGCAGCTCGCGGACTACCTGCAGAAGAACGCCCGCAACCAGGCGGAGCCGAAGGCGTCGCTGACCCTGGACCCGCCGACGGTCTCCGGCCGCCCGGGCGCGCGGATCGGCCCGGTGACGGTACGCACGGACGCCCGCAGCGTGACGATCGTGCCGCCCGCGGACGCCACGGCGAGCGGCGTGCGCATCGTGGACAAGGACGGCGAGCCCCTCACCACCGCCACCAACGGCAGCGAGTTCTTCTACGAGGTGCCCGAGGACGCGTCCGCGGCCACCGCCGAAGTGACCGCGCAGGCCTCGACCACGGTGCCCGTCGGCCGCGCCTTCGTCTCCGACTCCCGGAGCCAGACGCAGATCCTCGCCGGGTCCAGCGAGTCCACCGTCTCGGCGACGGCGACCGCCACCTGGGCGCTGGAGGGCGCGATACCCGCGCTGTCCGCCCGTGAGAACTGCGCCAAGGGCGGCGTGGACCTCACCGTCACCAACCACGACGACGAGCCGTTCACCTTCGAACTGACGGGTACGGAGCACACGGTGGCGGGCGGCGCGTCCCGGACGGTGACGGTTCCGCTGAGCGAGGACAGGGCGTACGACTTCACGGTCACGGGCCCGAACGGCTTCGGGCAGCGGTTCACCGGCATGCTCGACTGCCTGACCAGGACCGCCGAGACCGGCACGACCGCCCAGAGTTACACGGCCCCGACCCCCTTGGCCGGCGCCCCCGCCGACACCAACCTCGCCGAGACCGGCTCCTCCAACGCCACCCCGTGGATCGCCGGCACCGCCATCGCCCTGGTCGTCCTCGGCGGCGCGGGCCTGGTCATCACCCGCCGCCGCCAGACCCCGACCGACGACTGATCCCCGCCCGGGTCCCAGACCCGGGCCATCGATCAAAGTCCCGTCGGGCCCCAGCGCGTGGAACCGCGGAGCATCCGTGGCCTCCACGGCACGGCGCCGTGCCGTGGAGGCCCGTCCGGCTGGACCGGGCCGTGGGGGATCCCGCACACGGAAGCCGTACGGCCCGACGACGTTCGCGTCGATGTCGCCGGGCTCGCGGTCGACCGATGGGACGGGCGACAGGCGGTCGGCAACGCCTCGATCATGGTGAGTGCGGGCGAGAGCCAGGAAGCCGGTACCGCGCCGTATCGTCGGTGTCACGCCAGCGTAGTGATTCCATGACGAGCTCATCGCTCGGTTGTCCGCCGGACGCACAGTCGTGTCAGAATGATCGTCGCCGGACGGCGTCCCGGAAGAGCGGAAGCGCAACGCCGTGTCGCGGGGGTGTTGTGGTCGGTGATTCCGCCGACTGTACATAGTCCCCGGTGCAAGCCGGCCACCGGTCGCGAATGGCTGACCGAACTGACCAATAGTCTCCGTGCGGTGTCGTCCACGTGGGCGCATTCCAGTCCATGAATTCACCGCACTCACGTTTTGCCAGAGACAGGCCCGTTGAAACACCGACCGGGCCGTACACCTCCGGGCCGACATTCGGTAGCGCGCGTGCGAGGCGTTTGCTGAAACCTCTGGAACGCAAGACTGTTCCGATTACGCAACCGAAGGGAATGCACGTATGTTCCGTAAGTTCATGACAGCTGCCACGACCTTAGCGGCGGCTTCCGCGCTGGTCGTGGGCCTGCCCGCGACTCAGGCGTCCGCGGCGGCGATTCAGGAGGTCGCGTGCAAGAATCGCACCGACTTCCTCAAGATCACCTCGTCTTACCCCAGCACGCGCGAGACCTGTTTCGCGAACGCCGGGAGCCTGCCTGTGGGACTTCTCGGGGTGAACCACGTTTCTTCAGGGAATAATGCGGGCTATCTCGTATACCGGGATTTCCTGAGCCGGACTGATCGCAAGTACCACTTCGGGAAGGGGCACACAAAGCCCGTCAACCTCTTCGGTGTGTTCCGCGTCGTCATCTACTGATCCGATGCACCGGTAGGTCCTTTCGAGGGCCGAACCGCTGGAGGGTCCGGGCTTCGGACCCTCCAGCGGTTCGGCACGGTGCTCCGGTCGGCGGCCGCTGCGCGATCCTCGTTCGTCCACACGCCAACGGATGATCGCGTGGCGGCCTCACCGGAGCCTCTGTCGGCCGTCGGCGGGGCACGGCGCAGACAGGGCGGTGTGTCCCCGGTCGCCATAGGTGCCTGACGGTCACGGGGTCGTGCCAGGGCGTTCGGCGGTGACCGACGGTGACGGGTGATGCGCGAGGTGCGCGCGGAAAGGGCTGGTCGGGGGCCGAGGGGCGGACGCGTTTCCGCCCAGGGGTGGCGGTACGGCAAGATGGGGTGTATCTGCCCACTGCCTGATTTCAAGCTGCCGGACGGTTTCTCTTGGCTGAGTTCATTTACACCATGCGCAAGGCGCGCAAGGCGCACGGCGACAAGGTGATCCTCGACGACGTCACCCTGAGCTTCTACCCGGGGGCCAAGATCGGTGTCGTCGGTCCGAACGGCGCCGGTAAGTCGACCGTTCTGAAGATCATGGCCGGGCTGGAGCAGCCGTCCAACGGTGACGCCTTCCTCACGCCCGGCTACACCGTGGGCATCCTGCTCCAGGAGCCCCCGCTGAGCGAGGACAAGACCGTCCTGGAGAACGTCCAGGAGGGTGTCGCCGAGATCAAGGGCAAGCTCGACCGGTTCAACGAGATCGCCGAGCAGATGGCGACCGAGTACACCGACGAGCTCATGGACGAGATGGGCAAGCTGCAGGAGCAGCTCGACCACGCAAACGCCTGGGACCTCGACGCCCAGCTCGAGCAGGCCATGGACGCCCTGGGCTGCCCGCCCGGCGACTGGCCGGTCACCAACCTCTCCGGTGGCGAGAAGCGCCGCGTGGCGCTGTGCAAGCTGCTGCTCGAGGCGCCCGACCTGCTGCTGCTCGACGAGCCCACCAACCACCTGGACGCCGAGTCGGTGAACTGGCTGGAGCAGCACCTCGCCAAGTACGAGGGCACCGTCGTCGCCGTCACCCACGACCGGTACTTCCTCGACAACGTCGCCGGGTGGATCTGCGAGGTCGACCGCGGCCGGCTGCACGGCTACGAGGGCAACTACTCCAAGTACCTGGAGACCAAGGCCGCCCGTCTCAAGGTCGAGGGCCAGAAGGACGCCAAGCGGCAGAAGCGGCTCAAGGAAGAGCTGGAGTGGGTGCGCTCCAACGCCAAGGGGCGCCAGGCCAAGTCCAAGGCCCGTCTGGCCCGCTACGAGGAGATGGCCGCCGAGGCCGACAAGATGCGGAAGCTGGACTTCGAGGAGATCCAGATCCCGCCGGGCCCGCGCCTGGGCAACGTCGTCGTCGAGGTCAACAACCTCACCAAGGGCTTCGGCGACAAGCTGCTCATCGACGACCTCAGCTTCACGCTGCCGCGCAACGGCATCGTCGGCGTCATCGGACCCAACGGCGCGGGCAAGACCACGCTGTTCAAGATGATCCAGGGCATCGAGGAGCCCGACTCCGGCTCCATCAAGGTCGGCGACACCGTCAAGATCTCCTACGTCGACCAGAGCCGCGAGAACATCGACCCCAAGAAGAGCCTCTGGGAGGTCGTCTCCGACGGGCTCGACTACATCAACGTCGGCCAGGTCGAGATGCCCAGCCGCGCCTACGTCTCGGCCTTCGGCTTCAAGGGCCCGGACCAGCAGAAGGCGGCCGGCGTGCTCTCCGGCGGTGAGCGCAACCGGCTGAACCTCGCGCTCACCCTCAAGCAGGGCGGCAACCTGCTGCTCCTCGACGAGCCGACCAACGACCTCGACGTCGAGACGCTCTCCAGCCTGGAGAACGCCCTGCTCGAGTTCCCCGGGTGCGCCGTGGTCGTCTCCCACGACCGGTGGTTCCTGGACCGCGTCGCCACGCACATCCTCGCCTACGAGGGCGAGTCCAAGTGGTTCTGGTTCGAGGGCAACTTCGAGTCGTACGAGAAGAACAAGATCGAGCGGCTCGGCCCGGACGCGGCGCGTCCGCACCGTGCCACCTACAAGAAGCTGACCCGGGGCTGATCTCTTGCGCCACATCTACCGCTGCCCGCTGCGCTGGGCGGACATGGACGCGTACGGCCACGTCAACAACGTGGTGTTCCTCCGCTACCTGGAGGAAGCACGCATCGACTTCCTGTTCCGCCCGGAGAAGGACTTCCAGCAGGGGTCCGTGGTGGCGCGCCACGAGATCGACTACAAGCGGCAGCTCGTCCACCGGCACACGCCCGTGGACATCGAGCTGTGGGTCACCGAGATCAGGGCGGCGTCCTTCACCCTCACCTACGAGGTGAAGGACGACGACCTCGTCTACGTCCGCGCGTCCACGGTGATAGTGCCGTTCGACTTCGAGGCCCAGCGCCCGCGTCGGCTCACCGGGGAGGAACGCGCGTTCCTCCGGGAGTACACGGACGACGCCGACGACGCGAAGAAGGAGGAGGCCGTCGCCGCATGACGGCGCTCCACCTCGCCGACGAAGGGGAGGCCGCGGACCTCGCGGCCTTCCTCTCCCGGCTGCTGCACTACGACCGGTCCGCCGCCGTCCGGTTGCAGGCGGCCGGCACGGCGCTCGCCGTCTTCGGTCGGCCGCCGTCGTTCGAGGTGCTCGTCGTACGCGCCGTCCGGCTGGCGAAGCCGTACGAGAACGGGCTCGACGTCACGCTCGACGTGACCGTGTCCGCGGGTGAACTGCTGGAGTCGGTGGACGAGTCCGCCGCCACGGCCCTCGTGCCCGGCGCCGTCACCGGCCCGCCGTGGGCCGGGGTACTGCCCCCGCGCGGCGGCTGGCGGGCCGAACCCGGGCTGCCGGCGCCCCACGAGCTCCGCGCACTCGTCGCCGCGTCGGTCGCGGAGTTCCGTTCCCGTACGGAGGAACTCGCGCCCGAGCGGCGTTCCCGCGCGGAACTCGACCGCGTCGGGCGGGAGATCTGGTCCCGCACGGTCGCGGACACCGGCCTGCCGGTGCGGGCGGTGCACGCCGCCCAGTCGCTGGGCTTCCTGCGGGGCGCCGAGCAGACGCTCCTCTCCTCGGGATCCTGGCTGCGCCTGCGGACGCCCTACGGCTCGGTCGCCGTACGGCGCACGTCGGGTCTGCTCGGGGGGCTCGACCTCAGCATCCGCTGAGGCTCTCCTTCCCCGTTACTCCACGCTGTCGTCCGGCCGTACGGCGATGTGGTCGGGCTCCAGTTCCAGGGCGACGCGGTCCCGCATGTTCAGGGCGCGGGTGTAGTCCGCGGGGAGCTGGAGGCGGCCCGCGCGGTCCAGCATGGCGTACTCGCGGGCGACCACCGTCTCGTGGCCGGTGACGGCGTCCACCTCGCTGCGCCGCAGCACCTCGGTCGACGTACGGCCGTCACGGATGGCGACCGTGCGGCGCACCTCGCCCGCCACCGCGTGGTCGTGGGTGACGATCACGATCGTCGTGCCGAGCTGCTCGTTCGCCGTGCGGAACGCGGCGAAGATCTGCTCCGCGGTGTGCGAGTCCAGCTCGCCGGTCGGCTCGTCCG
>KL568626.1:44158-44809 GCA_000715605.1 Streptomyces speibonae
TCTGCTGCCACACGAAGCCGACGACCTCACGGCGGTAGGCGAGGCGGTCCTTCGCGGACATGGTGAGCAGATCCCGCCCGGCCACGCGGGCCGCGCCGGCCGTCGGGGTGTCCAGGCCGGCCAGGATGTTCATCAGGGTGGACTTGCCGCTGCCGGACGCCCCGACGAGGGCCATCAGTTCGCCCTCGCGCACCAGGAGGTCGAGTCCCTGGAGCGCCTGCACCTCCACCCCGTCCGCGGTGAACACGCGGACCAGCCGGTCGCAGGTGATGAGCGCGTCGTGGCCGTAGGCCGGGCGGTCGCGGTCGGCCGTGACGCGGCCGGCGAGTTCGGCCAGGGTGGGATTCGAGGTCATCGGAAGCCTCCTGCGGGGAGAAGGGAAGAAGTCGACGCGTCACGGGGCGGGCGGAGGCGGCTCACCGGGCATCGCCCGCTCTCAGCTCCCGTACCGATCCCTTGCGCCCCGACCACCAGGCCTGCACCGCCGCGATCCCGACGGACAGGGCGACGACGGCCAGCGCCGGCACCACCAGCGACACCGGATCGGTGCGCAGCGCCGCCCGTCCCGCCGGGGACTCGGACGCCGAGACGGCGATGGTGGTCAGGTCGATGCCGGGCTCCAGCAGCCGGATGGCGGCCCAGGCCGTGAGG
>KL568626.1:45029-46318 GCA_000715605.1 Streptomyces speibonae
TGTGTATAAGAGACAGCTCCAGGACGAGCAGCCGGCGGCCCTGGGCACGGGTGAGGCCCATCGTGCGCAGCCGGGCCAGCAGGGCGGCGCGTTCTGGGGCGGCGCGCAGCAGGGTCAGCAGCAGCGCGAGCACGGCGTAGGCGGTGCCGGCCGCCACCGCCGCCGTGTAGACGCGCTCGGCGCCGGACTGCAGCGGTGAGCCGGCGAACCCCTCGAGCCGCTCCGAGCGGAGCTGGACCCGGGCGGCGTCGCCCGCCGCCTCGCGCAGCGCGGCCCCGTCCGGGTGGCCGGTCACCAGCAGCGCTGTCGGCCGGGCGAGGGCCCGCGACAGCCCCGCCCGGTCCACGACCAGGAAGTCCGGCCCGGTCAGCACCGGCGTCCGCTCCCGCACAGCCACGATCCGTACGGTGATGAATGCGCCGGCGTCCAGCCGCACACGGAACGGCCGGGTGCCGTAGCGGTCGGCGACCTCGGGGGACGCCAGGGCGGGCAGGGCCTCGGCACCGCTGCCGGAGTCTCCGGTGTCCCCGGAATCCCCCAAGTTCCCGGACGCCTTCAGCTCGTCCGCGTCGAACGTCCCGATGCCGGTGTGCCGGGCGAGGGCCGCGTACCCCGCCGGGGCGACACCGGCCACCGGCACCGTCAGCCGGCCGTTCGAGGGGTAGGAGTAGGGGAAGACGCTCACGGCGGTGACGTCCCGCACGCCCGGTGCGCGCCGGACCTCGTCGGCGAAGCCGGCGGGCAGGTTCCGCAGCGCCTCGAGGCGGGCGTCGGCGCCGACGGCGACCGTGGCCGCGCGGTCCCGGGCATCGGCCACGCCGGTGAGGACGCTGCCGCCGAAGGCGGCCGTGGTCAGTGCGGTCAGCAGCGCCAGCAGGGGCAGCACCGCGGTCCCCGGGGCACGGCCCGCGCGGGCCAGCGACAGCGGGCCGACCACACCGCGCAGCCGCCCGGCCGGACGGGCAAGCCCGCGCAGCGGCCACGGGTGCAGCCGCGCCAGCACCAGGGCGGCGATCATCCCCACCAGCACCGGGGCCAGGGACACCAGCTCGTCACCTGACCCGGCCCCGCCGTCCGGCGTACCGCGGGTGCGCAGCGCCACCACCGCGCCCACCGCCAGGGTGAGCAGCGTGAGTTCGGCGACCGTGCGCCGCCGGGACGGGCGGGCCGACACGAGGTCGTCGCGGGCGGCGTGCACGCGTACCGCGCGGTGCGCGGCGACGGCCCGCAGCGGAAGCGCCGCACAGGCGAGCAGGGCCACGGCAGCGGCGGCGGCCACCGCGTACGGC
>KL568626.1:46486-46827 GCA_000715605.1 Streptomyces speibonae
GCCGGGGCCCGGGCACCGCGAGCCGGGCGGCGGCCAGGCCCAGCGCGGCGCCGGGCACGGCCGCCACCGCCGTCTCCGCCAGCAGCCGTCCGGCAAGCGAGCGCAGGGAGCCGCCCCGGGCCCGCAGCAGGGTGAGTTCGGCGCGGCGCCGGTCGGCGGCGAGACCGCCCGCCATCAGCAGGACGACCGCGGCGACCGTGCCGGTGCCGAAGGCCGCGACGGCCACGACGGGTCCGATGGCGGAGCGCAGTTGGGCGTACTCGCCGAAGACCTCGTCGAGCGAGGTCTCGGCCAGCAGGGGCGAGGAGGCGGCCGTGCCGGCCCGCCGGAGCAGCGGGCCC
>KL568626.1:47067-47488 GCA_000715605.1 Streptomyces speibonae
AGCAGCGGGCCCGCCTCCAGGGAGGCCACGGCCGACTTCAGCTTCGGCAGGTCGTAGCCGTGCAGGGCGGAGGTGTCGGGGGCCAGCGCCCAGTACCGCTCGGGGGCCCCGATGGTGCCCAGGAGGGCCGGGCCCGCGTCCGGGGGCAGCAGCAGCGCGGCGACCCAGTACTGGTTGCGCGACGGGTCGTCGGGGCGGGTCGCCAGGCTCGGGCTGTGCATCACGGGCGTGGTCGACCAGTACGCCTCGCCGGGGGCGAGCGGTTCGACGATGCCGGTGATCCGTACCGCCAGCGGGTCGCGTTCCACCGCGGGGACGTGGAGGACGGAGCCCACCTCGATGTTCAGTTTCCGGGCCGTCTCGCTGCTGACGGCCGCCTCGACGGCCGTCGTCCCCGCGGTGACGTCCTTCGGGGCCCGCG
>KL568626.1:47697-48720 GCA_000715605.1 Streptomyces speibonae
CCCGCCGGCCGGGAGTGCCGGTCGAGCCCGCTCTGGGCGATGAGGTGGAACTGCGGCGGCACCCCGTCCGGCCGGGACAGCCAGGGGTCCGGTACCTCGACCCGCTGGGTGGTGCGCACCCCGTAGGACGACTGGCCGGCGTCGATCGGCAGGGCGTCGCCGGGCAGCGCGAGGATCGTGCCGTACGGCCCGCTCGCGGCCTCCCCGCGCAGGTCGGCCTCCCGCGTCTCCTGCGGCTCGATCACGTCGTCGTGGGAGGTGTACAACTGCACGGTGGTGCGGGCGGGCCCGGCCACCTCGACCGAGCGGCGCAGGCCCGCGTCGCCGTACCGGTCGACGGCGAGCAGCAGCGCGGCCGCGAGGAACGCGGTCACCGCGGCCAGCAGGGCGAGCGTCACCGTGGTCCCGGGGGCGGACCGCAGCCGTGTGCGTACCCCGGGGGCGACCGTGCGGGTTCGCCTCGGCGTCTGTGCGCTCACGTCACTCGCCTCCCCGTTCGCGCAGCGACGTCACCGGGTCCGCGCGGCGCAGCGCCAGTACGGCCGTGATCACCAGCGGGACGGCGGCCACCGCGGCCAGCAGGGCGGCCACCCGCAGAACGGGCAGCTCCACCAGGACCTCGGGCACCGGGTGGGTGGCCTCGGCGGTCAGCATGATCAGCGGGACCACCGCGCGGGCCAGCACCGCGCCCAGCAGGACGCCCACCGTCAGCGCAAGACCGACCAGCACCCCGTGCTCGGCGAGCACCACCCGGGCCAGCCGCCGCCGTGAGGTGCCGAGCGCGCGCAGCACCGCGAACTCGGCGGACCGCTCGCGCAGCGACCCCGCCGCGCTCACCGCGAACCCGACCGCCGTCAGCGCCGCCGCCGCGACGGCCGCCGCCCCGAACGCCGTACCGGGCCCGGCGCCGAACGGGTCGTCGCGCAGCTCCTCGGCGATCTCGTCCCGCACCACCAGGCGGGACGGGTCCATGTCGGGCCGGTCGCGCAGCGCCGCGGCCACCTGGCCCGTCCGGCCCGGCTC
>KL568626.1:48878-50120 GCA_000715605.1 Streptomyces speibonae
GTAGCCAGCCACCACTCGTCGGGCGGCAGGCTCTCGTCGTGCTGCTCCTGGAGCACCCGGTTGACGGCCCGCAGATCGACCAGGAGCGCGCCCCCGTCGTCCTTCCCGCCGGCCGGCGTGGACGGCAGCTCCCGCACCGACCGTACGATCCGCACCGGCACGGTGCCTCCGCCGATCCGCACGTCCAGCCGCTGCCCGGTCCGCGCGCCCGTGGAGGCGAGGTAGCGGTCCGTCGCCACCGCGCCGACCTCGGACACCGCCCGCTGCGGGACGCGGAGGCCGATCGTGAGCGGCGAGGGCCGCCAGGACATGTCCGTCGGGACGTAGCCGGTGCGGTAGGTGAGGGTCGACGGGTCGTCCGGGGCCGCCGTGGGCCGGGTCGGGCTCGTCCTCCCGCCGGGGGAGGACGCCGCGCCGTCCGCGTGGGCGGACATCTTCCACCCGGCCGGCAGCGACAGCTCCCGTTCCCGGCCGCCGGTGTCCATGGCGGTCAGCGAGGCCAGGGTGAGGCGGTGCCGCTCGCCCCGCCCGACCGGCTGCAGCAGGTCGAGCCGGAGCCCGGTCAGCGTCAGCTCCCCGGGCGGCGCCTCGGCGGCCTCGGTCAGGTCGAGGGTGAGCGCGTGGGGCCGCCCGTCGGTGGGCAGGGCGCCGAGGGCGAGCGTGTACGGGACGCCGGAGGAGTCCTCCAGGGTGGCATGGACGTCGACGTCGCTCTCCGCGTCCGCGCCCCGGATCCGCGCGGTGAGCGCCAGGCTCGCGGTGCCCGCCGGGACGCGGACGCCCGCGGAGGTGTCCTTCGGGGCCAGTCCTGCCACCAGCGGGCGCACCGGCACGGGCGCGAGATCGGGGCGCATCAGCAGGGTGTCCGCCGCGTGCGCGGTGTCCAGCGCGAGCACGGTCGCGGTCCGGCCGGCGGACAGCGGCAGGCTCGTGCGGGCGGCGGGCGCGGCCAGGCGTACGCCCGGGACGTCCGCGTACCTCTGTGTGTGGCCGATCCCGTTGTCCCCGGCGCCCAGGACGCGTACCTGCGCCCCGGCCCGGAAGTCTGCCTGGTCGTCCTGCGAGCGCTCCCAGGAGGAGCCCTGGCCGATCGCCAGCATGCCCAGCGCCACGGCGAGCACCAGCAGCAGCACCGGTCCCGCGCCGCGCGTCGGGCGGCGGCCGATCTGCCAGCCCGCCAGCGCCCCCGGCAGTCCCCGGCCCGCCGCGGCCCGGCGTTCGGCGAGCCGCGCCAGCGGCGGC
>KL568626.1:50360-51031 GCA_000715605.1 Streptomyces speibonae
GCCGCCAGTACGCCACACCGGCCACCACCAGCAGACCCACGTCCGCCCCCGCGCGTACGACGCCCGGCAGGGGCTTGGCGCGGCCGGGCCGGAACGAGGCGGTGAGCGCGGGCACCGTGACGGCCAGGGCGCAGCCCAGGGCCACGCCCGCCGACACCAGCCACAGCGCGCCGTGCCCGGCGACCGCGCCCACGGAGGCGTCCAGGCGCAGTCCGATCCGGGCCAGCGCGCCCTGCCCGGTCAGCAGCCGGACGAGCGGTCCCGCCAGCAGCGGGGCACACGCCGCCGCGGGCACGGCCAGCAGCAGCGCCTCCACCGCAGCGAGCCGGGCCACCTGGGCACGGGAGGCGCCGCGGGCCCGCAACACCCGCGCCTCGCCCGCGCGTTCGGAGCTCAGCAGCCGTGCCACCAGCAGCAGGGCGCACGCGGCGAGCAGGGCGATCTGCAGCGCGATGATCAGAAGGGTGGAGCGGGAGACGAGCAGGGAGCGCTCGATACGGTCCAGCGTGGCGGGCAGTTCGCTGGTGGCGGTCGCCCTGCCGCCCAGCGCCTCGGCCTTGGGCAGGGCGGCTACGCCCTCGCGGGCCGCGTCGCGCAGCGCGTCGATCCGGTCGCGGGTCGTCGTCGAGAAGTCGGCCGAGGCCAGCCAGCCCGACGCGGCCGTGCCGACC
>KL568626.1:51208-53654 GCA_000715605.1 Streptomyces speibonae
AGATGTGTATAAGAGACAGGTGAAGTGGAGCTCGACGATGCCGCGGCCGCCCAGTTCGTCCAACTGCCAGTACGGTGCCGCGGTGTTCACGGGCCGGTAGACGCCGGTGATGCGCACGCGTGCCGGCGGGCCGTCGAGGCGGTTGTCGAGGGTGAGCGTGGCGCCCGGCGCCAGTCCGAGGGCCCGCGCGGCGGCCTCCGGCACGGCGGCCTCGGTCTCCGCGCCGGCGCGCTCCCGGGGCATCCGCCCCTCGGTGATCCGCACCTGGGCCGGGTCCAGCGCGGCGAAGTGCGTGAGGTCGGGCTCGTCCGCCTCCGCGCGTTCGCCCGGTGGGCGCAGGGAGGCGGGCAGGGCGTAGGGGCCGGAACGGGTCAGGGTGCGCAGCGTCACCGGCAGCCCGTCGAAGACCTCGCGGGCGGCCTCGCGCACGGCGGCGTCGGCGGCGGCGCGGCCGTCCTCGGGCACCTCGGCCTCGACGGCGAGCGTGGTGTCGGCGGCGTGGCGGGGGTTGGACAGGGCGTGCCGCAGCGCTGCGTCGCCGATGGTGGTCGAGTAGGCGGTGAGAGCGGCCAGCACCGCCGTGGTCAGCAGGACCGTGAGCAGCGCGGCGGCGAGGAGGGGGCGGTGGGCGCGTGCGCGGGCGAGGACAAAACGTACCGTGCCTGCTGCGGCAGTCACTCAACCCCCCGTGGTTGTCCCGACCTCCGGGTGATGTTGTCAGAGGACGCGGGACGCGGGTAACCGGGTGGCGCGCGGGTTTGACCGGATCGTGATCGGAAAGCGGTGAGAAGTGATCGGAATCCGACCGCCCGAGGGTGGTGAGGGTCCTTCGCGCCCTCCGTCCCTTCCCGTCAGTCCGGGGAGTTGATCAGGGTGGCCGCCGCGTAGGTGAGGTACTTCCACAGGGTCTGTTCGTGTTCCTCGGACAGACCCAGTTCGTCCACCGCGTCGCGCATGTGCTTCAGCCAGGCGTCGTGGGCCGCGCGGTCGACCTTGAAGGGGACGTGGCGCATGCGCAGGCGCGGGTGGCCGCGGGTCTCGCTGTAGGTGGTGGGGCCGCCCCAGTACTGCATGAGGAAGAGCGTGAGCCGCTCCTCGGCCGGGCCCAGGTCCTCCTCGGGATACATGGGCCGCAGCAGCGGGTCGTCCGCCACCCCCTGGTAGAAGCGGTGAACGAGCCGGCGGAAGGTCTCTTCCCCGCCGACCTGCTCGTAGAAGGTCTGCTCCTGAAGCGTGCCGCGCCGAATCTCTGTCACGCCGTCCATGGTCTCAGACGCCATGGCCTAGGACTCGGGTCCTAGGGAGCCTAGGGTCCTGGGGAGCGGCCAGGCCGTTCACCAGGGCCCGGAGGGCCGTCCAGGTAGGTGTTCGCCCCGATCGTCGCCGCCGCGACCACCGGCGTCGCCCCCCCCCATGAGGCCGGCATGGCCTCCGGCCTCATCAACAGCTCCCGACAGTTCGAAGGAACGCCGTCATGATGACGCCCCCCTCGCGCCCGTCGACCTGTTCGCCTCGGCGCCGCACCTCCACCCCGGCGACGATGGCCGGGGTGGCCGAACGGCGGCTGACGCACAGCGACCCCGGTGCCCGGCAGCCCGCGACGTTCCACGTGGAGACCGACGCCGACATGCACCCGCTGAGGGCGGGCCGTGGTTCAGCCCCGGCGGATCGTGATCGTCGTCCAGGCGCCCACGTGGACGCGGTCGCCGTCCTGGAGCGGGACCGGGACGAACGGCTGGATCGGCTCGTCCGACCCGTTGACCGTCGTGCCGTTCGTCGAGTTCTGGTCGACGACCGCCCAGCTGCCGTCCGGCTGCTGCACGAGTACCGCGTGCTGGTGCGAGACGCCCGGGTCCTCCGGCGGGGTGGACAGATCGATGTCGGGGGTGTCGCCGGTGGAGTGGCGGCGGCGGCCGATGGTGATCTGGTTGCCGGTGAGCTGGCGCTGCTGCTCCGGCGAGTACGCGGGCAGGTTCAGGCCCGCGGCCTCGGGGCCGGAGCGCTGCATCATCGCCATGAAGTAATCGCGGTCCGGACCGATCGTCGCGGTCCAGGTCGCGGGGCCCTGCGGCGGGCGGGGCTGCTGCGGGAAACCGCCGGGTCCGGGCGGCGCCTGGGTGGCACCGGGCTGCGGGTAGCCGTAACCGCCGCGCTGACCGGGACCGTTCGGTCCGCCGGGTCCGCCCGGGCCGTTCGGACCGCCGCCGGGGCCTCCCGGCGGGGAGATCACCCAGTCGTCGTCACCGCCCCCGAAGCCGGGTCCGCCCTGCGGCGGGCGGCCGGTGTCCTGCGGGTATCCGGGCGGGGCCGGCGGTCCGGACTGGTATGCCTGCGGAGCACCCGGGCCGCCGGGGCCGCCAGGACCACCGGGTCCGGGGCCGTGCGGGCCGCCGGGTCCTCCGTGACCGCCCGGGCCGGGCGGAGGCGTCGGGCGGGACGGTTCGCC
>KL568626.1:53913-54227 GCA_000715605.1 Streptomyces speibonae
GGACCGGGGGCCGGGGGACGCGGGGCGGCCGGGGTGTACGACGTCGCCGTGTTCGTCAGGAAGTTCCACCGGCACTCCTCGCAGAACGGCGCGCCGCCCTCACGCGGCGTACGGCACTGCGGGCACAGCTCCGTGCGGCCGCCGTTCGGAGCGCCGGGCCCGCCACCGGGGCCACCGGGACCGCCGTAGCCGCCGGGGCCACCCGGGCCGGGACCTCCGGGACCGCCCGGGCCGCCGGGACCACCCGCGGGACCGCCGGGCGGAGGGAATCCGTAACCTCCGCCACCGGGCGCCGGCGGCGGGGGAGGGGGAGG
>KL568626.1:54398-57020 GCA_000715605.1 Streptomyces speibonae
CGGCGGGGGAGGGGGAGGTGGGGGCACGGCACCCGCCATGCGGTGACCGCACACCTCGCACCAGTCGTCGGAACCCGACTGGTGTCCGTTCGGGCAGGTCGGCATGTCGGCGCTTCCCCCTCTCCTTTTCCGGTCGCTTTCGACCGGATTTCTCCAACCCCGAGGGGTCAGGCTCGATCACTTACAAATACTTACAGATCACTTCTTCACACGAACGGTCTTGGTCGACCGGGTTTCGAGAGTCATCTCGTCGGCCTCCTCCACCTTCGCCTTCAGTCGCACAGTACCGGTCGCGGCGTCGACAACGTCCACCACCTTCGCAAGCAGTTTCGCAGTATCCGCGTTGCCCGACGCACTCGCGAGCTGAACGGCACGGCCCAGTTTGGCCGTTGCTCCATCGATATCTCCCGCTTTGCGCAGATCCAACCCTTCTTGGATGGCGTGCGCCAGTTCGGCCTGCCCGGTGTAGTGGGCAACCTGAGGGTGGATCGCCGTCGAGGCGGCCATATCGTCGGTCCACACCGCCCGCACCAGCCCTTGTGCGCCGAGGTTCTGCACGCTGCCGTCGGGCTGCGCAATGACCAGCGAGAGCCGGGCCGCCAGCATCTCCCGGCCGATGCCCGCGGGCGGGACCTCGACGCATACGTGGTAGTCACGGGACTCGTCGCCCCAGCTGCCCAGGGGGTAGTCGCCCGCCCGGGGTCCCGTCTCGGTGCGGCGGCCGGTGAGTTCCTCGACGGTGGGCGCGACCTGCTTGACGAACTTCACGGCCGTACCGACCGGCGTCCACAGCCGCAGCGAGACGTCCGCGACCTCCTTGCCCATCGCCGTCTCCATCATCTGCGTGAAGTCGGCGGCGAGGCCGGACGGGTCGGCGACGATGTCGGCGGTGCCGAGGAGCGCGGAGGCGATGCCTGTGACTTCTTTCACTTCCCAGTCGGTGCCCACGCCTCGGGCGTCACAGGTGAACCGTCCGGCGCAGGAGTCCAGGGCCACCTTCAGGTCCTCGGGCGACTCGTGCTCGTTGCGGCCGTCGGTGAGCAGGATGCCGTGCCGGATCGCCACGTCCGCCGACGCCAGCAGCCGGTCGGCCAGGCGCAGCCAGGTACCGATCGCCGTGCCGCCGCCCGCGCTGAGCTTGCGCAGCGCCTCCTTGGCCTGGTCGCGGGTGGCGGCGTCGGCGACCGCGAGTTCGCCGGCGCCGGGGTAGACCTCCTTGGCCACGTGGGTGCCGCCGACCACCGCGAAGTGCACACCGTCGCGCAGGGCGTCGATCGCGGCGGCCGTCGCGTCGCGGGCGTTGCGCATCTTGGTCGGCGGATAGTCCATCGAACCCGAGCAGTCGACCATGAGCACCACGGCCGCGGACGGGCCCTCGCCCGGCGAGTACACGTGGGGCGCCGTCAGGGCGCTGCCGATGGTGCCGCCGCCGGTCGCCGTGACCGTGACGATGGCGTTGACCTCGCTGCCGCCCTCCGGCAGGTACTCGTTCTGGTACACGTCCACCGAGAACTGCGGCACGTTCGGTTTCGAAAAAATGGCCATGCCTGTTCGATCCCCCTCGGGTGCCCCGGCATCGGGGCGACGATGGCTGTCGGACCGGTCCCCTCCGGTCCGTTGAGGCTTCCCCGTAGGACATGTCCCGTACGCGGCCTCAGGCCGATCCTGCCCCCTGGGGGACGGCGGGGAACGGCACGAGGGCCACTGTTACGTTGTCGTGGCCCCCGCCGTCGAGGGCGTGACCGACCAGCACCCGCGCGCCGTGCAGCGGGCGCACGGCGGCGTCGGCGGGGACGACCTCGGCCATGTCGTCGGCGGACTCCGCGTAGTTCCACAGGCCGTCCGTGCAGACCACGACCACTCCGGGCCGGTCCGGCTTGAAGGACGCGGTGTGCGGCTCGAGTTCGTAGGCGTCGGCGCCGAGCCAGCCGGTGATCGCGTGGGCCCGGTGGTCGGCGTACGCCTCGGCCTCGCCCATCAGGCCCGCGGCGACCATCTGCGCGGCCCACGAGTCGTCCTCGGTGAGCCGGGCGGCCGGGGCGGAGCGGTCCACCGGGACCCAGTAGGCGCGGCTGTCCCCGACCCAGCCCACGACCAGCAGACCCTGGGTCACCACCGCGCCGACGATCGTGCACGCCGGGGCGTTCTGGTGCGGGTCCTGCTCGCGGGCGGCCGGGTCCGGCGCGTCGGCGAGCGCGTTGACCGCGTCGGAGGCCGCGATGATCGCGTCGTGCATCGCCTGCTGCGGGTGCGTGCCGCGCGGCAGGGCCGCGAGCAGCGACTCGCTCGCGGCGCGGGACGCGGCCGCCGACGCCTCGTCGGGGCGGGTCGCCGAGGAGACGCCGTCGCAGACGATCGCCACGGAGGCGGGCGAGCCGTCGGGCAGCGCGGTGGTGCCGACGCCAAAGGCGTCCTCGTTGCGGTGGTGGCGCAGTCCGCGGTCGCTGACCGCGGCCAACGGTCCGCATTCCTGTTCCATGTGGTCCCGTTCGCGCGGCTGGGCGTGGCCGCAGTTCTCGCAGTAGCCGTCGTCGTCCACCCTGCCCGCACGACAGGCCACGCACACGGCGGCGGCGTCGCCGGCGCTGTGCTGCCCCACCGGTTCGGCAGCCACCCGCGGGT
>KL568626.1:57172-58024 GCA_000715605.1 Streptomyces speibonae
CCCGCGGGTCGGGCGCCTGCAACGGATACTCGTCGGGCTGAGCGGACCGACGCCCGCCGCCGGGGGCGCCGACGGGGTGGTCGGGGACGGCACCGGCGGCGCGATGGGGTTCGGCGTCGGCGGCGGGTCGGTCTGCGGCGACGCCGGCAGGGTGGCCGGGGACGGCACCGGCGGCGGGACCGGCCGACTCCGCGCGGCGGTCGAAGCGCACGCCGGTCGACGGAGCGGGGGATGCCGCGGGCGGCGGCGGCACGACCGGGGCGCTCCCGGGCGACGGTGGCGGTACGACGGGACCCCCGGACGAGGTTCCCACGTCGGGGCTTCCAGCGCCGGAGCCTCCGGCGGCGGGCGTGCCGACGTCGGAAGCTCCGGAGCCGGGGCGCCCGGTGACGGGGCCTGCGGTGGCGGGGGCGTCGACGCCGGGGCGTCCGGCCGCGTGGGGTCCGGTGGCTGGGGTTCCGGTGGGGCCTTCAGCGGTGGGGCCTCCGGTGGCGGGGGCGCCCGCGCTGGGGGTTGCGGTGGCGGGGCGTCCGGCTGGGGTTTCGGTGGCGGGGTGCCCGGCTGGGGTTCCGGTGGGGCGTCCGGTGGCGGGCGTGCCCGCGCTGGGAGTGCCGGGGCCGGGGTGCCCGGTGGCTGGGGTTCCGGTGGGGCCTCCGGTGGCGGGGGCGCCCGCGGTGGGGGTTTCGGGGCCGGGGCGTCCGGCGGCCGGGGCTCCGGGGGCAAGGGGGCCGGGGCCTGCGGCCGCGTGGGGGTCGGTGGGGAGGGGGGAGCCGTCCGAGTTCGTGCCGGGGACGTCCGTCGGCTGGTGGGTCGGGGGGCCCTCCACGGAGCCGTCGCTGTCTCTTATACACA
>KL568626.1:58313-58824 GCA_000715605.1 Streptomyces speibonae
CGTTCAGTGTGATCGTCGGCTCGTCACTGGGCCGTGCGGGAACCACGGACAGGTCATATCCGCACGCACCGCAGAAACGGTCACCCGACTCGAGGGGTTCCTCGCAGCTCGGGCATTTCGACAGAGCGGCCTGCTGAGGCATCTGCGACATCAACTACACCCACGTCCGGGGGCGGTAACGATTGGCACGTTCCACCAGGTCGATCCTCTCCTCGCCGCTCCGCGCCAGCCGGGCCAGCGTGCGGTACGAACGCTCCAGGCCGAAGCGCAGACCGCGCTCGTCCAGGCCGCTGCCGAGCAGCGTCCGTCCCCCGGCGGCGGGAGGGGCGGAACCCTGGCCCCCGGAGAGTACCCAGTCCAGACCGCAGCCGAGGACTTCGGCCGACAACTGCTCCCGCCGTGCCGGATCCAGTCCGTACGCCTCCAGGGCCTCGACCTGCCCGGCGGCGGCGGTCAGGTCGTTCAGGAACGGTACGTCACCGGCGGCGGCCGTACGCCCGCGCAGCCGCGC
>KL568626.1:59054-64566 GCA_000715605.1 Streptomyces speibonae
AGAGATGTGTATAAGAGACAGGCCGTGTAGTGGATGGAGGACTCCGGAACCGACTCCAGGGTCCGCACGGCACCCCCGCGGTCCCCGGCCGCCAACTGGACCCGGGCCAGCCCGAACGCGGCGCTCACATAGCTCGGATCGGTCGCCCACACCAGGCGGTAGTACTCCGCGGCGTTGTCCAACTGGCCCAGTACCTCCGCGCACAGGGCCAGTGCCAGCTTCGGCGCGATCTCGCCCGGGAAGGCGTCGTAGATCGCGTCGAAGGCGAGCGCGGCGCTCTCGTGGTCGCCGGTGACCAGCGCGGCGACGCCCCGGTACCAGACCACCCGCCAGTCGTCGGGGTCGTGTTCCTCCACGGCGCGCAGCGTCTCCAGCGCGACGGCCCACTCGCCGGTCTCCAGCCGGGCGCGGACCTCGCGCAGCCGGGTCTCGGTCGACGGGGCGGGCGCCCCGGCCAGCGCGTTGATCAGCTCACCGGGCGCGGACGTGAGCAGGCCCGCGAGGAAACCCGCGTTGGGGTCGGACGGGTGGACGTGCGGCACGGGCAGCGCGAGCGCCGCGGTGGCGCAGTCGACCGGCTTGACGAGGGCGCCGGGCGCGGGCAGCGCGGGAGGCGCGGAGGCCGTGGAAGCGGGTGCCGGGCGCGTTCTGCGGGAGGTCCGTGTCCTGGTGCCCAGCCGGGAGACGTCGCCCAGCGCGGTGAACAACTCCGTGTCCGTCACCCGCGGTTCCGGCCCGAACAGCGGCGACAGCGCCGGGCGGGCCTGCCCCGACTGCAGCGAGACGACCTCGCGCAGCACGCCCGTCAGCTGCTCGGTCATCTCCTGCGCCGAGGCGAACCTGCGCGCGGGGTCCGGGTCGGTGGCCCGGACGAGGAGCCGGTAGAAGGACTCGTACTGCCGGAACACCTCGATGGTGTCCGGGTCCGGCAGCGAGTCCACGTAGACCGTGGTGTAGCCCTGGAAGTCGAACGTCAGGACGGCGAGCGTACGGGCCACCGTGTACAGGTCCGACGCCACCGACGGGCCGACGTCGGCGACCTCCGGTGCCTGATAGCCGACCGTGCCGTAGATGGCCGACTCGTCGTCGTCCATCCGGCGCACCGCGCCCATGTCGATCAGCTTCAGCTCGTCCTCGGTCTGGATCGCGTTGTCGACCTTGAAGTCGCAGTACAGCAGGTTCCGGCTGTGCAGATGGCCGAGCGCCTCCAGCGCCTCGATGCCGTACGCGCACGCCTGCTCCACCGGCAGCGGATCGCGCCTCCCCTCCGGTGTGCGGCGGGCGTTGGCGATCTCCTTGAGCGACTTGCCGCCGACGTACTCCATGACGATGTAACCGTCGAGCGAACCGGTGCGCTGGTCCAGGTGCTCCACGAAGTTGTAGATCCGCACGATGTTGGCGTGCTCGATCTCCGCGAGGAACCGCCGCTCGGAGATCGCCGCCGCCATCGCGTCCTGGTCGCCCGTGTCCAGCAGGCCCTTGAGGACCACCCAGCGGTCCGAGACCGCCCGGTCCACGGCGAGGTAGATCCAGCCCAGACCGCCGTGCGCCAGACAGCCGACCACCTCGTACTGGCCGTGCACCACGTCCCCGGGCCGCAGCTTCGGCACGAACGAGTACGGGTGCCCGCACTTGGTGCAGAACCCCTCCGTACGCCCCGGCCGGCCGCTGCGGGCCCGCCCCACCGGCGCCCCGCAGTCCGAACGCGAGCAGAACCGCTTGCGTTCGGGCACCTCGGGGTGGTCCAGCACCATCGCCCGCGGATCCGGGCGCGGGATCGGCGGCACCTGCACCAGGCCGGCGCCCAGCCGCCCCCGGCTGCCGGAGGAGGAGGCACCGGCGCCGGAGCTGCGCACCGACACCGAGCGGTTCGACGCGCGGCCCGACAGCGAGCGGGACAGGCGGCCGGAGACCGAGCGGCGGGACTTCGACGACTGGGACGACGTACGGGAGCTGCGGCCGGTGGAGCGGGAGCCTCGTGAGCTTCCGGTGCCGCCGGAGTTGCCGGAGCCGGCGGAGTTGCCGGAGCCGGCGGAGCTGCCCGTGCCGTGGCCGCCGGACGTGAGGCCGGTCGGGGGTGAGACGACCAGGCCCCTGGGCGAGACAACCGGGGCCAGACCGCAGGTGTCGCAGTACAGTTCGCCGCCGCCGACGTCCTCGTACGTGCCCCCGCAGTCCGGGCGCTGACAGGTACGCGGTGCCGTACCGGCGTCGGGCTGCTGCTGCTCCGGCTCGCTCATGACCGCGCCTCCCCCTTGTCCCTCATGCGTCAGGCCCCCTCCGGTCGTCGGGCCCGTTCTGGCCCGGCACCCGCGGGGCGGCCCCCAACTGCTCCAGCGCCGCCTGCTGGTAGCGCAGCACCGCCTCCTCCGCGGCGCGCAGATCGCAGGGCGCGCTCCACAGCATGCGGCGCGCCTTCTCGTACCGCTCCACCAGGAAGGGGTCTTCCGCCAGCCCGTGCCGGGCCACCTTCGCCTTGTACGCGTCCAGCCGGCCGCGCAGCTCCGCACGGACGGCCAGCGGCGCCGTGACCGCCGTCAACGACTCGCGGGCGCGCAGCAGTTCGTCCTCCGCCTTCTCCTCCAGCGACTCCAGGAGCGGGGACAGACGGTGCCACTGCGCGTGCCTGCGGTACTCGGCCGCCGTCGCCAACTGCTCCTGCAGAGCCGTCGGCGGACCGCTGACCACCGGTACCTCCGTCGCCGCGATCTTCGCCAGCACCTCGCCCCGGGCGGTGCGGGCCTCGGCGAGCGTGCGGTCGGCGCGGGACAGCACGTCACGCAGCCGGACGATCCTCTTCTCCGCGTCCTGACGCACCGTCAATACCGCGTCGATCTCCCTGCGTACGTCCTCCAGCGCCCGGGCCTCCCGGTCGTAGACCGTGGTGTCGGGCCTGCCGCCGCCCGGCGCGGAACTGCCTTCGGCGGGTTTCCAGAACGCGAGCGGGTCGGACACCACCTGCTCGCGCAGCTTCGTCAGCGTGCGGGTGATCCGCTCCAGGTCGTCACCCGCCGGGTGCTCGCCCGGGCGCACCCCCACCGAGTGCGCGAGCCGGCTCGTGCGCTGGAGTTCGGCGGCCAGTAAATCGATCCTCGCGGGCAGCGCCGACCACACCGCGTCCGCGGCCACGACCATGTCCAGCGAGGTCGCGTACAGCTCGTTCATGCGGTCGACGAGGGCGGCGAGCGAGTAGCGCTCGCTGAGTCTGCCGGGCTGGCCGCCGTGGAGAGTGGGCGCGTTGGCGGTCGCCGCCGCGCTGCCCGCGACCGTCACCGACTCGCCGCACAGCAGCTCCGTCAGCTCCACCAGGTCCTCCCGGCTGGACCAGCGGCGGCGGGCGCGGATCTCCCGGGCGGTGCGCAACGCGGCCGTGTACGCGTCGAAGTAGGTCCACAGCAGCGTGATCGACGCCTCCGTGGATCTCCAGCGCTCCTCGGTGAGGCCGGTGAGTTGCGCGCCCTCCAGGAGTCTTCGGCCCGCGTGGTCCTGCAGGGCGAGGAGCGAGGTCTCGATCGCCTCGTGCTCCGCGCCGAGCCGCGCCAGCGCACGGTCCACCTCGTCCCGGTCCAGTACCGGCCCGGTGGGGTCCGTGTCGGCCATCGATCACCTCTCGCTGGGGAGTTGTTGATGCGGCTTGGGGCTCGCTCGGGTCGGCTTGGCTCTATTCGGGGTGGGGTGGGGTGGGGTGGGGGTGGTGGGGTGGTTGGGGTCAGTCTTCTCGCAGGTACTCCGGGGGCGGGGGTTTCGACGCGGTGGGGTCCTCGCCCAGTGTCGCCGACAGCCAGTCCGCGTACGAGGCGTCCCAGCCGTCCGCGTCCTCACGGAAGTCGACCAGGATCTGGTTGACCCGGCGGACCAGGTCGTCCGCGTCCTCCTTCATCGCCACGCCGTAGTACTCGGTCGTGAACGCCTCACCCTTGAGCTCCACCGTCGGATCCTGCGCGGCCTGGCTGGCCGCGAGCGCCCCGTCGGTGACCACCGCGTTGACCTCCCCGAGTTGCAGCCGCACCAGACAGTCGAGCTGGTTGGGCACCGTCGTACTGATGTCCGTGGACTCCGGGAGCCGGCCCGCCTTCTTGTCCGCCTTCAGTTGCGTGTGCGCGGTCGATCCCGCCGCCGTGCATATCTTCTGGTCCGCGAGGGTCTTGTCGTACCCCTTGATCGACGAGGGCTTCGGGGCCAGGACCTGCTGCCCGGTCCTGAAGTACGGGGCGGAGAAGGCCACCTCCTGCATACGGTCGCAGTTGATCGTCATCGTACGGACGACCATGTCGACCCGGCCGCCCATGATCGCTTCCGTGCGCTGGTCGGTCGGGATCGCCTGGAACTGCACCGCGTTCGGGTCGCCGAGGATGTCCTCGGCTATGCGGTGCACCAAGTCGATGTCGAAGCCCTCGAGTTTGCCGGTCACGCCACTGTTGGGGTCGCGGTAGCCCCAGCGGTAGCTGTTCTGGTCCACCCCGACGCGCAGCTTGCGCTTCTCGCCCTCACGGTTCTTGATCTCCTCGATCGTGGGGCCGTCGGCGGTGGAGGGGGGCAGCGTCTGCTTCTCCGGGTCGGTGCACTCCGCGTCGGCCCGGGCCTGGGTCGTTCGGCTCGCCCGGGACTGTGCGGGTGCGGCGGCGTCGGCGGGGCCGGAGGTGTTCGAGCCGTCGCGGTTCACGGAACCGGTGCAGGTCAGCATCAGGGCGAAGACCAGGGTGACGGCGCAGCCGGCCGCCATCGCTCCCACCCCGCCCCAGCCCCTCACGCCTGCCCGCAGGCGTCGTGCGGTCATCCTCGGCGTCCCCTTCGGCTCGGCCGGCCCCTTCGGGTGCGTTGCGTGCGCGTTCATCGGTACTCCGTCAGCCTGCGGCCGATGCCCAGCACCGAGCCCGCCGCGCCCAGCACCGCGAGGACCGCCGCGCCGGCCGGCAGGCCCGTCAGCGCGTCCCTGCCGTCGCCGGCCGCCTGCTTGAACTCGCGCTCCTCGTGCTTCAGCGCGGCGGCCAGGTTGTCATCGACGCTGTCGAAGCACTCGCCCGTCGCGCCCTTCGCGCCGATCACCATGTCCAGCGCCTGCTGGTAGTTGCCGTTCTCGTCCTGCGTGCGTGCCGCCTTGTGACGCTTCTGCCACTCCGTCATATTGCCCACGGCCGCGGTGACCGGCTTCGCGCCGGCGTCGTCGTCCGCGAGGCGCTCGGCGCGGGCCAGGCCCTCGGCGAGGGTCTCCATGTCCTTGCCGAAGTCGTAGTCGTAGGCGTCGTACGTCTCCTCGCCCACCTTCGTCGTCTCCGCGCCGCGCGCCACCAGGGTCAGGTTCTCGTTGCCCCGGGCCTTCAGGGACGCGATGCGCGCGTCGTGCAGGACGTTGAGCGAGCGGACTCCGTGGTCGAAGGACTCGTTGAGGTTCGAGCGGGCGAGGGTGTGGCCTGCCGTCAGCCACAGCAGGACGATCGCGGCGGCCGCCGTCGCGGCCACGAGGCCGTGGTTGAGTACGCGGTTGGTGCGCAGGTAGTTGCGGCGCTGGGCC
>KL568626.1:64786-65431 GCA_000715605.1 Streptomyces speibonae
AGTTGCGGCGCTGGGCCCAGGCGAGCGCGGCGAGCACGGCGACGCCTAGGGCTATCGCGAGCCAGGGGTACGGGGTCGCGTCCGCGTAGTCGTCGCTGAGACGCCGGTTCTCGCTGGTGTAGAGGTCCTCCGCCGCCGGGAGCATCTCCTCCTGCATCTTCTCGTTCGCGTACCGGAGGTAGGCGCCGCCGACGGGGTAGCCCTGGCGGTTGTACGTGCGGGCGCGTTCGACCAGGCCCTTGTACTCCGGGAGCAGGCGGTTGAGTTCGGCGATCGTCGTCGCGGAGGGGGAGCCGGGCTCCGCGTTGGCGGCGGCGTTGACGAGTTTCTCGGCCGCGGTGCGGATGTCCAGCTCGTAGCGCTCCCGGGAGCGGGGGGTCTCCTGACCGCCGGCGAGGAAGCCGCTGGACGCGGTGGTGTTGGCGTCGGCGAGGGAGCGGTAGATCTCGGCGGCGTCGGTGGTGAGCGGCTGGCTGCTGGTGAGGACGTCGTTGGCGGCGTCGGCCCTCTCGGTCATCTGCCAGGCGGTGACGGCGCCGAACGCGACGACGAGGGTGGCGAGGACCGCGCCGATGATGCGGAGGCGGCCGGGTTCCGTGGTGGCGGCCCTGCGGACGCGGTCCACGCCCTCGGCGAAGGCGGTAC
>KL568627.1:0-407 GCA_000715605.1 Streptomyces speibonae
GGCTCCCTGCGATGCGGTACGTCGCTTCTTGAACGGTTCGACCGGGCTGGGGGTCTGACTTGCCCCGGGGAAGGATCCACCACGGGGGCGCTCCGCGACAGAGCGCCGGGGCGTCCGGCGGGCCGGGACGGCCGGGACGGCCGGGACGGCCGGGCAGGGACGGCCGGGCAGGGAGGGCAGGGAGGGTGGCAGGAAGGGGGGATTTTCCTCGCTGCTGTGTACAACCTTTGTGTGACGTCGCAGGTCACCTCCGTGCGGGCCATGGCCGGAAATCGCCCCTCGCCTCCGCCCGCACCCCGGGGCCCCGGCCCTTCGACACCCCGTCGCCCTGTTCCCTGAGGAAGGCCTCGTTGACCGACAGCACCACCCCTCGCCGGGACGGACCGGTTCCCGTCCCGCCCCCGGCC
>KL568627.1:624-6517 GCA_000715605.1 Streptomyces speibonae
ATGTGTATAAGAGACAGGCATCGAGGTCGCCGACCGGCGGCGCCTGGGGCACGAGGCGAGGCAGCGCGCTCGCGTCGAGGACGCGCACGGCGAGAAGCTGCGGCGCGTCGACAAGGAGCGGGCCGGTCGGGAGGCCACGCTGAACCAGCGGCTCGGCGCCCTGGACGGGGACCGCGACCGCCGCGAGGAGCAGGCCCTGGCCGTCCTGCGCCGTCAGTCCGTCGAGCGGGCCCTCGGCCGCACGTACCTCAACGAGCGCGAGGTCAACGGCATCGGCGCCGGGCTCGTCCGCAGCCTGGCGGCGCAGGGCATCAGGACCGCCGCCGACTTCTACGACGTGCGGTGGGAGAAGGCGCCGAACGGCAAGGGCGGCGACGTCCTCTACATCCACCGCACCCAGGGCGGCAAGGTCCACATCAACGGCATCGGCGAGCACCGCGGGCGCCCGCTGCTGGAGTGGCGCCGGGCCGCACTGGCCCGTGCGGAGGCCCGCGCCCCGCGCAGACTGCCCCCGGACGAGCGGCACCGCATCACCGAGATCATCGAGGCCGAAAAGGTGCGGCTGCGGGAGGAGTTGGCCGAGGCGTCGCGGACCGCCGAGACGGCGCGCGCGGAGGCCGTACGGCTGCACACCGAGGCCCTCGGCCTGCTCGACGGCGCCGCCCGCGAGGCCGCGCGGCTCGCCGCCGTACGCCGGGCGGAGTTCGACACGATGGCCGAACAGCTCAGGGACCTCCAGGGCGAACTGGCCGCTCACATCGAGGCGTACGGCGATGTCGGACGCCGCGGCCGCCGTGCTCAGCGGCGCGCGCTCCGGCCGCTCGCCGAGGTGCCGCCGCCGTCCCTCCCCGGCGTCCCCTCGCCCCGTACTCCGGGAGACGCGGGCACCGGGGTCGGCCGCGCTGCGGTCGGGGAGCCGGCCGCTCACCGCCCGGTCTCGGTCGACCGGGCGAGTCCCGGCTGGCTGGTACCGGTGCTCTACTTCGGGTTCACGGCCGTGGTGGGTGTGGGTGAACTCGGCGGCAACACGGCTCACCCGTACACGATGATCGCCTCCCGGCTCGTCGCTCTGGCCGCCGTCGTGGAACTGCTGCGGCTGTGGGTACCGAGGGTGCGGACGCGTTCCGCGGGGCCGATGCCCGGCGGAACCGGCTGGCAGACATCCGGCGTCTTCCTGGCGCTGACCGCGACCGGCATGTTCGAGGACGAGCAGTCCGATGTCTTCGGGATGGCGTGCGTCGTGGCGGTCCTTGCCGCCGTGCTCTTCCTGGCGGGGACCATCAGCCGCATGGTGAGGACGGACGACCGCACCGGCGAGAGTTCCCGTGCGTCCACCTGAGTCCACTTGGAGCCCCTCATGACCGAGAGCACGCCCGAGAGACCGGACACCACCACTCCCCCGCCGACACCGGCGACACCGCCGGCACCGCCGCCCCCGGCGGCAGCGCCGACCGCCACCCAGTCCTTTCCCGCGCCCGCCCCGACCGCCACGACTACGGGCGGCCGGGGCGGGCAAGGGACTCCTCATAGCCGCCTGTGTCACCGCCCTGCTCCTCGCGGGCGGCGGAGTCGCCTGGTGGGCGCTGGCCGATGACGACGACGGCCCCCTCGGCCATGTCGAGGTCTCGGGCGGCAAGCTCGTCACCGAGAAGGACGACTCGTACGAACTCTGCGACGACACGGACGAGTTCACCTACAACGACTGCGACGAGGAGACCGACGAGACCTACGAGTTCGTCTACAGGATCACCAACGAGGGTGGCGAACACGCCAACTACTCGGTCATCGTCAACGCCTTCGACGAGGAGGGCGACTTCGTCGCCCAGACCTACATCGGGTCGACGCATCTGGCGGCGGGCAGAACCGACGCCGACAAGAGCGAGTTCAACGAGTACAGCGAGATCGAGGACAGGCACGAGCTGTCCGACATCGCGACCGTGAAGGTCGCCTACGTAGAGCGCCTCGCGCTGGCCAACTGAGCCTGCGGGCCCGGCGGCTGGGGGCAAGGGCCTCAGCCGCCCGGGCACGGCGGCGGGAGTCTCTTAACTCTCCAACCCTAACCTCCTAGGGGTTGCAAGTATCTGGTCCCCCTGCCAGGATGCGTACGGGCGTACAGGGCAACTGGCCCTGTACACAGTCGTGTTGGGGGAAGTCATGATTCACATCGCGCTCGGTCCCATGCGGTACGTCAACCCGAAGGAGGACCAGCTGGGCCGCAACCACGTGGGCTGGGACCCGGCCATGGACGACGAAGCGCTGTTCGAGGCCAACCGCGGCTGCTGGGTGCTCGGCGAGCGGGCCGAGAAGGAGCAGTACGCGTTGCTGTCCGCCGAGGGCACGGTCCGTATGGCCATCGCGATCGACCGGCTGGTGCCGGTGGCCGGCGGGCGCAAGGCCATGGAGGGCAGGTTCCTCAAGCCGGGCGACGAGGTGTACGACGCCTACGTGGGCGGCGAGCCCCCCGTGGCCGCCCACCGCAACCCGATCGCCTACTTCGAGTCCCCGCACGACGCCCGCCTGTGCCAGTGCGGCTGCGGGGAGTCCGTCAGCACCGGCTGGTTCCTGATCGGCCACGACCAGAAGGCCCTGCACGCCAGGGTCGCCAGGATCGGCACGGTACGGGAGTTCATCGACTGGTTCGACAACACCTACGTCGAGCCGCAGGAAGCGGCAGAGTAGCCGTCAGGCGCCGGTCAGGGCGGTGGCGATGCCGCGGTGCCGGGCGGCGCCGTGCGCGAAGTCGGGGACGGCCGAGGTGCCCTCGCGCAGGTCGTCCAGGAATTGCCGGTAGGCGTGGGCGACCGCGTAGGCCGGCGCGTCGGTCCGCGGGTCGAGGCCGGGGACGCGGACGTACGACTCCGGCACCGGGAGGGGCGCCAGGCCGGTGGACGCGCCACGGCCGCCCTCGAGGGTGAGCGGGCTGAGCTGGGGGTGGCCGACCGGGGCGGTGACGACGAGGTCGCCCTCGGTGCCGTTGATCTCCCAGCGGAAGTTGGTGCCCCGGGACATGCCTCCGCGGTAGTGGAAGGTGACCACCGCGCCGCCGGGGAGCCGTCCCGAGGCCACGACCTGGTCGGGGGCGGTCATGGGCACGGCCCGTCCGCTCTCGGTGTCCACGGCCGCCGTACGCCGTGACGCCAGGCCGATCCGCAGCTCCTCGGGCTCGCCCAGCACGGACGCGAGCCCGTCGAGCGCGTGACTGAAGGGGATGGTGAGCAGGGTCGCGCCGTTGGCGGCGTCGAGGACGTAGTGGTCGCCGGGGCCGACGGTGGGGCCCCAGGCGCCGCCGGAGCCGACGACCGTCGTGGAGAGCACCTCCCCCACGTAGCCGTCGGCCACGAGGTCCCGCAGGTGGGCGAGGGCGGGGTGCGAACGCGCCTGGAGGCCTACGGCGGTCGGCACGGCGTGCCCCCGGGCCAGCCGGGCCATCTCCTCGGCCTCCGCGAGCCCGTTGCCCAGCGGCCATTCGCACAGCACGCTCTTGCCCGCGCTCAGCGCCGTCTCCACCAGTTCGCGGTGGTGCGGCACCTTCACCGCCACGACCACGAGGTCCACCTCGTCGCAGGCGGCCAGCTCGGCCGCGGTGCCGAAGGCTCGGGGTACGCCGTGTTTGCGGCCGGAGAGCTCCGCCGACTGCTGCGAGCTGGTGCTCAGCGCCCTCAGCTCGTACCCGGGGACGGCGCGCAGGGCCGGCAGGTGGGAGCGCTCGGCCCAGCTCCCCTGCGCGCCGAGTCCGATGATGCCCACTCCGATCGGCTTCCCGGAGCGGGCCAGGTCGGCAAGGGGTGAGGGGGATGTGTTCATGAAGGCAGCCCGTTCATTGCTAGTGTTGACATCTCAACACTAAGAAAGGGTGCGTTGACATGTCAACACGCGGCGAGGGGGCGACCGGTCCGGACGAGTCCAGGGGCGACACCCCGCTGGCGCCCGTGGACCTCTGGTCCGCCTTCAAGCGCGCCCACGAGGTCGTGCGCGCCCGCGTGATCGCGGACACCGCCGAGGCCGCCGGCCTGTCCGAGCCGGACCTGACGATCCTCACCGACCTCAACAAGGCCGGGGGCGCGCTGCGGCAGAGCGAACTCGCCGCGTCGCTCGGCTGGGACCGCACGCGCATCTCCCACCAGCTCACCCGTATGGAGAAGCGCGGACTCGTCGGCCGGGAACGCGCCGCCGGTGTCACCGTCGTCCTCACCGACGCCGGGCGCGAGGCCGTCGCCGCCGTGCATCCCGGACTGGAAGCGGCCGTGCGGCGGCACTTCACCGACAAGCTCTCCGCGCGGGAGATCGACACCCTGAGCTCGCTGCTGCGTCGGCTGTAGCCGTCCCGCAGTGCCTGGGGCTACGGCGCCCGCCGGTCTCTGCCGGGGAGGATCAGGAGCGCGTCCCCGACCGGGCGTTCTCCCGCCGCGTCCGACGGGTCGTTGATCACCTGGTCGCCCGCGACCATCGTCGTCGAGCCGCCGCCGTCGAGGTTGACCGCGTCGCGCAGGCCGAGGGAGCGGGCGACCTTCGCGGCCTCGGTGATGCTCAGGCCGAGGGCGTCGGTGCTACGGCCGTCGGCGGTGACGAGGAGCGTGCGGCCGGCCGCGTCGACGCCCGCCAGGGTGCGCGGGTTGCGCTTGTGCACCCAGCCGTAGTACCAGCTCGGGTCGCCCGGGTGCACCATGCCGTCGGTGGCGGGGGTGACGTGCAGGCGGCCGTCCCGGACCAGTTCGGGGCCGGCGTTGACGATGTCCGTCCCGTGGGACGGGGTGACGTGGTGTCCGCGGTCGTTCAGCAGGGTGGTGGTGAGGCGCAGCCGGCGGCCCGGTCGTGCCGACTCGGCCAGTTCCGCGGTGCGTTGACCGGTCGCCTGGACGGAGCTGCCGCCGGGCGGGAGGGGGCCGCCGCGCGGGGAGCGCAGTTCGGTGACCCGGCCGTGTGCGTCCAGCACGGCCTCCGTGCCCTCACCCTGGGGTGTGCTCGCACCGAAGTCTGCGGTGAACGCGACGAGTTGGTCGGGGTTGGTGCAGGTCACGTCGTGCAGGGGCAGCGAGGTCGGGGTGTCGCCCTCGCGGCCGCCGCAGTTCCTGATCAGGCCGGGTACGCGGTTGATGCCGTCCAGGCTCAGCGAGGTGCGGCCGGCGGTCACCCGGCCCCGCCAGGTGAGGCGGGTGACGTCGGTGCGGCGGCCGTGGTCGTGGACGACCAGGGCGGGGCGTCCACGGACCGGCTCGCTCAGCAGGCGGCCGTCGTACACGCCGACGCCGGCCGGGTCCCCGGGAGCGCCCGCGCGGGGGTCGAGCACGAAGAAGCCGGCGTTGACCGCCGCCGTCGCGCCCGCGGCGGCGGACAGTGCGCTGGTGGTCTCGCGGTTCTCCAGGTCGGGGCCGTAGGAGGCGTCCAGGGTGCCGCGGAACCGGCGCGGGTCGATGGTGAGGACGTCGACCCGCCACGGGCCGCGGTCGGTGGTGGCGCCGTCCCAGCCGGTGTAGGTGACCGATCCGGTGAATCCGGCCGCGCGGAGCCGGGCGCGTTCCGCCGTCGCGGCGGACTGCGCGTCGAAGGTGCCGGTGCGGACGCGCCAGCCCAGGGTGCCGCCCGCGTAGTCGGCCGTGCGCGGTGTCGTCACCCGCTCCACCCGTGCCTGGAAACCCTGGTCGCGCAGGTCCCCGGCGAGTGCGTGGGCGCTCGCCCGGTCCTTGAGGGTGGTCGGGGGTGCGTCGGGGTCCGGTGAGGTGTCGCCGCCGGGGATGGACGCCTCGACGGTCCAGTGGTGGGCCGGGTCAACGGCTCCGCGCACGATCCGGGTGAGGGTGACGCCGGGCTGCAGGGTCCGCGTCGTGCGGGTCTCCGCCAGGCCGGGCGTGCCCAGGGGCAGTGCCGTGGGCCTGCCGGGCTGTCGGGTGTCGTC
>KL568627.1:6753-7672 GCA_000715605.1 Streptomyces speibonae
CCGCCGACACGGCCAGGACGGTACCGAGGACGGCGCTCGCGGCGCGGAGTCTCTTCGTCAGCTGCACACGCGTCACTCTCCCACCGCGCACCGACAGGGACACGAACAGTCACTTGACGCACGGTGGACAAGTATTGACCCCTTCCGTCACACGTCAAGAACGCCTCCGGGGCCCGGGGGCCGCGTCCGGGCGGCGTTGTCAGTGGGCGCCGATAGATTCCTTTCCGTCCCGCCGGTCCGGCGAGGACTTTCCCCTTTCGCATGCATGGGAGATGGTGCGTTGTCGTCCGTACGGGAGAGGTCGAGCACGGCGCGGGTGGTGCCGTCCGCACGGCCGCGGAAGCTGTCCAAGGTGCCCTTCGTCGAGTTGGCCGACGGGCGCTTGCAGGGGGTGGTGTCCAGTGGGTCGGACATCGGGCGGGTGTATGTGTCGTCGGTCGCGGCGGGGACGTACGCGTTCGCGTGCAGCACCAACAACAACCGGCCCTGCGGCGGGGCGCGGGGCGCCTTCTGCAATCACATACGCGCGCTGGTCGACGAGGCCGTGCTGCAGTACGGCGTCGCGCGGGTGGCCCGGTATCTGAAGGCCGAACTCACGAGTGAGGACCCGGACGCGCACCACGTCTTCAGTGTCATGTCCGACACGCGGCCCGCGCAGGGGGACAGTTCGGCGGCGGCTCAGGTGTTCAGCCGGTTCCTGCGGCACCTGGCCTATCTCGAACTCACGCCGACGACCGCGCCGTTGCCCGAGATGCAGTGGTTCCCGACGACGAGGGCGGTGGCCTGATGCGTGCCGATCTGCTGACCGACGCCGTCGACGGGCTCGACGAGGCCCTCGCCGCCGTGGACGGTTTCGACGACGCTCTCGTGGACGGTCTGCTGCGTCCGCAGCCCGCGCAGGCGGCCGGTCTGGCGGGGA
>KL568627.1:7919-8580 GCA_000715605.1 Streptomyces speibonae
GTGGAGAAGACGGCCGCCGGCGCCGCCGGCGAGGACCACTTCGTGGCACTCGCCGCCGCCCGCACCGCGCTGCTCGGTTCCGTGCACGACGCGCTGGTGGCGCGGGTGGAGGAGGCCGTCGGACGGCCGCCCGCACAGGAGGCCGGCACCGCCCCGGCCGACGATGCGGAGCCCGCGGGCAATCTGCTCATCGCCGCCCGCAGTTGGCTGTGCGGTCTGGCACGTGCGGGGTGGCGGGGCATCGACCACGAACTGGTCGGCGGAGCCTCGGCCGTCGTCTCCGCGATGCTGCCGGAGCCGGGCCTGCGCCGCCTGGCGGCGCTGCTCGACGGATTCGCCGCCGAACTCGCCGCGTCCTGTCCCGGCGCGACCCTGGAGGAGGTTCCCGTACGGCGATGGGCCGACCTGTGGTCGCGGGCCGTGCTGCTCACCCTGCCGGGCGCCGCCGCCGTCCCGGCCGTCGCCGAGGCCACCGGCCGACTGCTCCCGCTCGGGGTGGACGTCCAGGAGCATGCCACCGCCGTCCAGGCGCAGGTGCACGCCGTGTTCGAGCCGGCCGACGGCGGGACGCCGCGGCTGGTGCGGGCCAGTGTGTCCGCGCCGAAGCCGGACACGGTCGTCGGGGCGGGGCTGTGGCAGCTGCTGAGGCCCCACATGACGC
>KL568627.1:8804-8985 GCA_000715605.1 Streptomyces speibonae
GGCCCCACATGACGCTGCTGGCCGCCGTGAGCGAGGGGCGTGCCATGGAGCTCGACGGCATGCCGGTCACCGGTGAGGGCGATCTCCTCTGGGAGGACGGCCGGGCCCGGACGGGCGAGCCGGCCGACGTGTTCGCCACCGCGCGGGTGGCGCTGCCCGCGGCGGCCGCGTTCCCGACCGC
>KL568627.1:9274-11094 GCA_000715605.1 Streptomyces speibonae
CCGCCTGCCGGTCCGCTCACGCCCGAGGTCGTCGCCTCGTCGGGAGCGTGTGTCGGGCTGCTGCGCTGGGACGCCGGGGCGTTCCTGCTCCAGCCGCTCGCCGTGGAGCGGACCGTGCGGAAGAAGGCCGTCGGCGTGCACGCCGGGGCCTGGGCCGGGGGGACGGCGGACAAGGCCGGTGTGCGGGCCGAGAAGGCGGCGACCGATGCCGTCAAGGTGCTGCGCGAGCGGGCCGGAAGGCTGCTGCGGAAATGAACGAGAGCATCGTGGAGACCCCGGCGCCCGACGCGGACGAGAACCGGCGGCAGGTGCTCTACTGGCGGCTGCTGGCCCGGCTGTTCGATCCGGAGGAGCAGGCGTCCCTGGAGTCGGCGAGCCTCGCCGTCGTGGAGGACATCGGTCTGCCGGCGGCGCTGCTCGATCCGGGCGCGTCGGTCGATTCCGTGGTGCAGCGGCATCCGGAGCTGGCGGCCGAGTTCGACGGGCTGATGACGCCCGGACCGGACGAGGAGGACGGGGAGCGCGACCGGGCGGCGGAGGTGCGGCGCGCGGCGCTCGTGTCGAAGGTGCTGCTGAACGTCTTCGACTCCGGCTCCGGCACCGTCACCGCCGAACAGCTGGCCCGCTGGCAGTCCGACGCCGGCTGGCTGGAGCGGGCGCTGGGCTGCCGGCCCGGTGAGCTGCGCGGCGGGCGCGGCGGCGCGGGCACGGGCACGGGGGCCGGCGGGGGCGTCTCGCCGAACGGTACCGGCGTCGGCGGGCGCGCACCCGACCTGAGCCGGCTGATCCCCGAGGTCGGGCCCGAGCTGGGTTCGATCGAGGCCGGTCTCGTCCAGCGGATGCATCTGCGCGAGGTGCTGGCCGACCCGGCGCTGGCGTCCCGGCTGACGCCGAGCATGTCGCTGATCGAGCAGCTGCTGCGGGACAAGGACAACCTGTCCGGGGTGGCCCTGGCCAACGCCAAGTCGCTGATCCGGCGTTACGTCGACGAGGTCGCCCAGGTCCTGCGCAGCCAGGTGGAGAAGGCCACGGTCGGCGAGCTCGACCGGTCCGTCCCGCCCAAGCGGGTCTTCCGCAACCTCGATCTGGACCGCACCATCTGGAAGAACCTCACCAACTGGAGCCCGGAGGAGGAGCGGCTCTACGTCGACCGGCTCTACTACCGGCACACCACCCGCAGGACGACACCTCAGCGGCTGATCGTGGTCGTGGACCAGTCGGGCTCGATGGTGGACTCGATGGTCAACTGCACCATCCTGGCGTCCATTTTCGCCGGGCTGCCGAAGGTCGACGTGCACCTGATCGCGTACGACACCCAGGCGCTGGACCTCACGCCGTGGTCGCACGACCCGTTCGAGACGCTGCTGCGCACCAAGCTGGGCGGCGGCACCGACGGCACGGTCGCGATGGCGCTGGCCCAGCCGAAGATCGCCGAGCCGCGCAACACCGTCGTGGTGTGGATCTCCGACTTCTACGAGTGGCGCAGGGACGAGCTGTTCGACAGCATGGCCGCCATCCACCGCTCGGGGGCGAAGTTCATCCCGGTGGGCTCGGTGACCAGCTCCGGGCACGGCAGCGTCAACCCGTGGTTCCGGGAGAAGTTCAAGGACCTCGGTACGCCGGTGATCTCCGGCCACATCAAGAAGCTCGTGCACGAGCTCAAGACGTTCCTCACCTGACCGGCGCGGCGGCGTCACCCGTTTCCTCCCGACCACCGTACGAAAGGCGATTTCCTCATGTCCGACCTGCTGCGCGCTCCCGCCGAGATCAAGTACGCCGAGGAGCTCGACTGGCTGGAGTCGATCGACGACAACCCCAAG
>KL568627.1:11291-12060 GCA_000715605.1 Streptomyces speibonae
CCCCAAGCCGTTCTCGTGGCGCCTGTCGCCGAAGATGGTGCGGCTGTTCATCCTCGGCTCCGAACGGGCCGACGGACTGGACCGGGAGGTGTCGCAGAAGTGGTTCGGTGACCGCAGCTTCGTGGAGCGGTCCATCGTCACCCTCGCCTCCGACCGCGGTCTGCTGCTCATCGGCGACCCCGGCACCGGCAAGAGCTGGCTGGCGGAGCTGCTGTCCGCCGCGATCTGCCGCAACTCCACGCTGGTGGTGCAGGGCACGGCCGGCACCACCGAGGACCACATCAAGTACTCGTGGAACGTCTCCATGGTCATCGCCAAGGGGCAGTCGCGGGAGTCGATGATCCCCTCGCCGATCATGACCGCGATGGAGGGCGGTGCCATCGGCCGGTTCGAGGAACTGACCCGGTCCACCAGCGATGTGCAGGACGCGCTGATCTCGATCCTCTCCGAGAAGTACATCTCCGTGCCCGAGCTGGAGAGCGGCGGCGGCGACGACAACATCGTGTTCGCCAAGCCCGGTTTCTCGATCATCGCCACGGCCAACAGCCGCGACCGGGGGGTCAACGACCTGTCGTCCGCGCTGAAGCGCCGCTTCAACTTCGTCCGCATCCCGGTGGTGACGAACAAGAAGAGCGAGGCGGAGATCGTCCGCTTCCGCACCGAGGAGCTGCTGCGCCGGCACGCGATCGACCTGGACGTGCCGCCGACCCTGCTGGACGTCCTGCTGCAGAGCTTCGCCGACCTGCGGGCGTCCGCGGCGGCGGCCGGG
>KL568627.1:12277-13290 GCA_000715605.1 Streptomyces speibonae
GACAGAAGCTGGAGTCGGCGCTGTCGACGGCCGAGCAGATCGGTGTGCTGGAGGACGCGGTCCTGCACAGCAACTTCTTCGGGGAGCGCGCCCTGACCGCCCGGACCCTGGCCTCCTCGCTGGTCGGTTCCCTGACCCGGCGCGAGCCGGAGGACCTGGCCATCCTCAACAAGTATCTGCACGGGGTCGTCGAGCCGCGCAGCAAGGAGGAGGGCGGCTCCTGGCCGGAGTTCCTGGAGGGCGGCCGCGACGCGATCGCCACCCTGTCATGAGCGGGCACCCCGAGAGCACGCAGGGCGCGTCGTTCACCGCCCTGCGCGGGCAACTGCAGGAGGCCGCCGCCGCGTTCGCCGACGGGCCGGACGCCCTCGAGGGCATCCTCCTCGGCATGGTCGACGACGTGGACCGCGCGGTGCGCGAGCCGCTGGAGATCTTCCCGGTCTGCCACCACTCCCCCGCCTCCGCGCTCGCCATGGCGCGCAGGCTGCGGCAGAAGCGGCCGAAGGTGGTGTATCTGGAGCTGTGCGAGGACATGGCTCCGCTCCTGACCGAGCTGCGCAACTGCCGGCTGCCGGTGGCGGTGCAGGCGTTCGCCGGTGAGGTCGACGGCTTCCCCCGCGAGTGGGCGCCGCTGTCGGTCGTCGCACCGGTCACCGAGGCGTCGGCCGAGTACCAGGCGATCGCGTACGCGCTGGACACGCCGGGCGTGGAGCTGGTGCTGGTCGACCGGTCCTCGGACCACGTCTTCCAGTGGGACCGCCGGGACGAGCGGACCGAGGAGGACGGCGACGCTCCGCAGGAGGCCGGGGCCGCGCTGCACGGTGAGGCCGTGGGCGTCGAGATCGGCGATCTGCGGCCGCGCTTCGCGGAGCTGGAGGAGCATCTGCTGCGCCACGGCAAGGTGCGGCACTGGTCGGAGTGGTGGCACCAGTACGTCGAGGTGCCGCTCGGCGACGGCACCGCCGACCACGACACCTACCGCCAGGCTGTCTCTTATACACATCTCTGATGGC
>KL568627.1:13526-14300 GCA_000715605.1 Streptomyces speibonae
TCATCGGCAGCCTGTTCCGGCGGCTGGCCCCCGGCGACGGCGACCGGGTCCGGGTGGACGAGGACCGCGAGCGGTACATGTGGACGCGGATGCGGGAGCACCTGGCGGCGACGGGCACGGACCCGGAGGACTGCCTGTATGTGTGCGGGGCGTTCCACGCGGCCAGCCGCGTGGCGGAGTTCGGCGTGCACGGCGCGGACACGTTCACCGTCCCACCGCGCACCGGCACCGTCTGGCAGTACGGGCTGATCCCGTCCAGCCACGCCGCCATCGAGGCGCAGTTCGGGCTCGCGGCCGGCTCGGTGTCGATCGCGGCGACGCAGTGGGCGAAGAACCTGAAGCGGACCCGGATCGAGCCGTACCGGCTGAAGGGCCCGGCGGGGGCGAAGAAGAGCGGGCGGAAGAAGGCGGTCGCGGCCGTCCCGGCGCCGCCGCCCGCGGTCGCCGGGGACAGGCTGTCCGGGTTCCTCCAGCGGCCGCCCGTGCTCGACACGCTCGACGAGGCCGAACTGCTGGGCTGGTCGGTGGAGATCGTGCGTGCCGCCCGGCGCAACGGCTATCTCGCCTCCACCGCCGACGCCATCGCCGTGTTCGAGACGTCGATCCTGCTCGCCGGCATGCGGGACCGGGCGAGGCCGACGCCGTACGACTTCCAGGACGCGGCGGTCACCTGCATCGAGAAGGACGGCGTCCCCGGGCGGCGGGACGTGCGGCGCCTGGTCGAGAGCATGATGGGCGGCGACCGGGTCGGCCTGGTGGGCTACGAGTCGCTGC
>KL568627.1:14520-15445 GCA_000715605.1 Streptomyces speibonae
GGAGCCGCTGGGGCTGAAGCTCCAGCAGCGCGGGGTGCGGCGGGCGTTGCTGGACATGACGTCACGGCCCGAGCTGGAGGCGTGCTCCGATGTGCTGTGGATGCTGCGGCGGCTCATGCCGGCCGGGGCGGCGCGGCCGATCATGGGTGAGCGGCGGCTCGGTGAGCGTTCCATCCAGGAGTCCTGGGACCTGGCGATCGGCACGCATCAGCGGGCGCTCATCGAGCTCGGGTACGAGGGCGTCAGCATCGAGCAGGTGCTGGAGCAGCGGCTGCGCCGCGACGCGTACGGGCCGCAGGCGACGACGGCGACGGTGCTGGCGGCGGTCGAGGACACGCTGCTGTACCTGCGCGGCCGTCGGCTCGCCGACGAGCTCGGCACGCACGCGCTGAAGGTGCTGGCGGCGGAGCGCAGTGTCGACGGGGCGCCGGAGGTGCTGCGCCGGGCGCGTGGACTGCTGGCGTACTACCGCACCGCCGAGCCGGTGCTGCCGGGGTGGATCGAGTCCTTCGTCAAGACGGGGTACGCCCACTACTGCACGCTGCTGCCGACGGCGTTCCGGGACGAGGACGCGACGGTGGGGCAGGTCGCGGCGATGCTCGGCTTCCTGTTCTCCATGGAGAGCCTGGCGCTGTCGCTGGGCTGCGACCGGCACCAGCTGGAGCTGGCGGTGGCCCAGTCGCATCCCGACGATCCGGCGAAGACGGCGCTGCTGTGGGCCGCGCAGGTGCAGCTCGGCACGCTGTCCCGGGCGGAACTGCGCGAGCGGTGCGCCGGGTTGCTGGACAACCCGCTGGTGGTGCCCGCCTACCCGCGCTACCTCAACGGCTTCGTGCACGCGCTGGAGCCGGTGCCGGGGCTGGCGGACGTGGTGGTGGAGGCGGTGTCGAACGCGTTCGGGCGGCTGCCGGACGCGGTGCTGCTG
>KL568627.1:15711-19584 GCA_000715605.1 Streptomyces speibonae
AGACGGATCCGTTCGCGGCCCGACGGCCACGACCGGAGGCCGAGGCCGGCCGTGGCGCCGCGTTGCTCCCGGCCCACCCGGCGACGTGCGACGCGGTGGCGAGGGTGCTCGGCTGCACGGACGGATGGGCACGACCCGCTGCCCCGGACCCGTCGGGCACGGCACTGCTCGCCGCACACCCGGCGACGTGCGACGCGGTGGCGAAGGTGCTCGGCTGCACGGACGAGTGGGCACGGCCCGCTGACCCGACCCCGTCGGGCGCGAGACTGCTCGCGGCGCACCCGGCGACCGGTGCGGCGGTGGCGAAGGTACTCGCCTGAGTGACAGCGGCCGGGCACCGGGGTCACGGAACCGCTCGCCGCACACGGAGGCGAAGGTGCTCGGCCGCACGGAGGTGTGGTGCGGCCCAAGGGTCCACCACTCTCGGGCGCGGTGCTGCTCGCCGTACAACGGACGACACGCGGACGCACATACGCACGTGCTCGGGCGCACGGAGACGTGGGCACGGCCCAAGCGCCCGTCCCCCACCGGGCGCGGGGCCGCTCGCCGCACACCTGATGAGGTGCCACCCGGAGGCGAGTGCGCTCCGCTGCACAGAGGCGGGGGCAGGACCCAAGATCCCGCCCCCGCCGGGCGCGGGGCCGCTGGCCCTGCGCCCCGCGGGGTGCGGCACGGCGGCGCAACCGCTCGGCTGCGAAGGCGAGTGGGCCGGCGGGGCGAGCGGGGGCGGCGCGTGGCGCGTCGTCCGGGCTTGCCGGAGGCGTTGAGCGCGCGCACCTCAGCGGCAGCGGCCGGGCACCGGGGGCATCGGTGTCCGGCCGCTGGGGCGGGGGTCAGGTCATCAAGACCTCTGTCAGTCGAACGGGATGGTCAGGACCGAGCCCTTGCCCACCTGGAGGGTGGAGGGGCCGTTGCCGAGCGCGCTCCAGACCTCGACGCGGACGGTGCCGCCGTCCAGGTCGCCCAGGGTGCCCGTGGCGGAGTGCACCCCCTGTCGCGCCGAGGAGTACTCCTCCCAGCCGGGAACCGGGTCGGTGGCGAAGTAGCGGAACGTTTCTACACGGTCGAACGTGCCGTCACCGGTCAGGTCGTACGACACCCGGGCCTGCTGTGCGTACCCGACGGAGGTGCCCGCGTCCACCTTGAACGTGAAGGACGTGGCGGAGCCCGACTTCAGGTCACCGCTGACGTTGCGCACCTCGTAGACGAGGGGGTTCTTCGGGGTCCCGTCGTTGTTGGTGCCGCCGGCGGAGGGGATGGTGTCGGAGCTGTCCGACGCGGCCGCCTCCGTGGCGAGGCCGCCGCCCGACTGCGGGTAGAAGGTGTCGCCGGTGACGTCCGGAGGGCCGCCGTCACCGGTGGTGGTGACGGTCACCGTGCCGCTCGCCGGACCGACCTGGCCCGCGGTGTCACGCGCACGGACGCTGTAGGTGTACTCGGTGCCGGGGTTCAGCCCGGTGTCGGTGTACGTGGTCCCGGTGACGGTGGCGGCCTTGGTGGAGCCGCGGTACACGTCGTAGTCCTTGACGCCCTTGTCGTCGGTCGCCGCGCCCCAGGTCAGGGCGACGGAGGTGTCGGTGACGTCGCCCGCGACCGGGGTGCCGGGCGCGCTGGGCCGCTCGTCACCCGGCTCCGGGTCCCCGCCGCCGACGGCACCGCAGAGGGTGTCGAGCCGGGTGTCGCCGCCCGCTCCGGACGCGGTCGACCGCGCCGGTACGTTCAGCACACCGCCGTCGGAGAAGAGCACCGAGCACTCCTCGCCGCCGTAGTTGTGCGCGGCGTAGGTGGTGGTGCCGCCCTTGGCGAAGGCGACGGCCGTCGGTGTGTTGGCCGTGACGGTCATGTCGGGGGCGCCGATGGAGTTCATCGTCGCCACCCAGTCGTAGGTGTGGGCCTTGGTCTCGCCGCCCTCGGGTGTGTACCCGCCGTTGCCCTGGTTCCACTTCTGCATCGCGCCGGCCGGGTCGTAGAGGGCCTGGACCTCCCAGAAGATGTCACGCCACTCGACGGCGGCTCCGCCGTTCTCCCTCTCCATCTCCGCGACGCTGCGGCGCAGCATGTCCTTCTCGCGGGCCAGGTGCAGCGAACCGCCCGTGACAGGAAGGAAGTTGATGCCGTGGATCTCCTCGGGGTTGGCGGTCCACCAGGTGGAGTAGGCGCCGCCGCTGCTCCAGACCATGCCCACGACGTCGTGGCCGAAGTTGTCGGGGTAGACCTCCTGGTCGGCGTCGAACCAGTACTGCGCGATCGCCTCCGACTCGGTCATCAGCATGTAGACGCCCTGGTCGCGCATCGCCTTGTCCCCTGTGGCCGAGCCCCACAGGATCAGGCCGGCGCTGAGGTTGACCGACTCCGAGGACGACTCCTGGTTGTTGCCGGCGGCGAAGGCCTGGTGACCCGCGGCCCAGCTGTGTCCGGCGTAGACGTCGAAGCCGCGCAGGAAGGGGTACTTGGTGTCGTTCCTGGCCGGGTTGGCCGCGTCCTCGATGAGTTCCCCGACCATGCCGCCCCACTCCGATTCGGCGGCCCACTGCGGGTCGTACTGCGCCACGATCGCCGCGGCCATCACATAGTAGGAGTAATGGAAGTGGTGGTCGTTGAGCTCCTTGTCGCTGCCGTAGGAGGCGGGGTAGCCGATGAGTGTGCGCCACTGCTGGTCGTAGGAGAACTCCGAGGCCCCGCCGACGGTGAACCATTCCTGCAGCCGGCCCTTGAGCAGGTCGAGCAGCCGGTCGCGGTCCGCGGTCTCACCGATGCGGTCGGCGAGCGGCACGAGCACGGCGAGCTTGCCGAGGGCCTTGCCGGTCCAGTAGGTGTCGACGGCGCCGCTGAACGGATCGGCCTGGCCCAGCACCTCGTCGATGGAGGAGGCGATCCTGTTCCGGTCCACGCCGGGGGCGCTCGGCAGTCCCGGCAGGACGCCGTTCACGTCCTGCACCGTGGTGAAGGAGGTGCCCTCGCGGACCTTCATCTCACCGCGCGGCGAGACGTAGCGGTAGCCGGTCAGCGGGTCGGAGGTGTGCAGCCACTGGTGGCGGTAGAGCGCCTGGAGGGTGCCGGTCTCCTGGCCCTCCTTGGCCTCGGTGGTCAGCCGGTAGGTCGCGGCGACCTCGCCGTCGCCCTCCCGGTAGTCCCACTCGACCTCGGAACCGGTGACGAAGCTGAAGGCGTACTTCTGGAAGTCGGAGAGGGCGTCCCGGTCCGGCAGGACCGCCAGGGAGAAGTAGTCCTTGGAGCCGAGGTCGGCCCGCAGGGTGTTCCCGGACACGGTCCAGTCGCTGCCGCTCGGCGCGAACAGCCCGTAGTGGTGGCCCGAGATGGTGACCCCGAGGACGTTGCCGCGGTCCGCGAAGACGGTCGGCGCGGCCGCGGCGCTGATCTGGGCGGCGCCTCCGGTGCCCTCGGCGTACACGTACGGCATGCCGTGTCCGATGGTGGTCCGCAGGGTGCGCGATCCGTCGCTCCAGTACGGGGTGACGGTCCAGTCGCTCCACCGGTCGGCCTTGGCGTCGGGTGCGTTGAGGCCCGCGAGGCCGAGGGTCAGGTCGGCCTTGTGCGGGAACTCGTACTGGCGTCCCTCACCGACGATCTGATGCGTGGTCGGATACCCGACCTCGAGTCCGCCGGACACCGCCTTGTAGGTGAGGGGGTGCCCGTACATGTTCTCGGAGTAGGGGTTGCCCGCGAACCGCTGGAACGCCAGTGACGACCACCAGTCGTTGGTCGGCACCGGCCGGTTGGCCGCGGCGGACGTGACCTTCGGTCTGACCGCCTGACCGTCACTGTTGGACGGTCCCTCCGCCCCGGCCGGCCGGGCGTCACTGTAACTCCCCTTGCCCACCGGGATGGTGGCGGCCGCGGCGACGCCGGCAC
>KL568627.1:19819-20192 GCA_000715605.1 Streptomyces speibonae
CGCCGGCACCGGCCGTCGCCACCAGGCCCGCCGCGGCCAGGGCAGCCGCCGACAGGAGGGAGACGTGTTTTCGGAATCTCATGAGCCACCTTTCTGAGAGCGCTCTCACGAGTGCCGTCAACGTAGGCCCATGATGATGAACGGTCAATAGTTGTAACCAAGAACGACCCCTGGGGCAGGCTGCGTTCAAACGCTGACGCAACCTGCCCCACGGACACGTATGGACGGAAAAATCAGAAGCGGGCAGGACGGTAGGCGTCGTTGACGTCCACCGGGGCGCCACCGCCCAGGACGCCGCCGCCGGGGATGTGGATCGTGCCGCGCACGGCGACGGCGGCCGTGCCGTGGCGCGGCACCGGCATGGGGGCCAGCC
>KL568627.1:20401-22076 GCA_000715605.1 Streptomyces speibonae
ACACCGGCATGGGGGCCAGCCGCTCCCAGCGGTCGCGCACGGTGTCGTAGGCCTCGGTCTCGTCGAAGACCGTGTTCGGGTCGGTGCCGTCGTGCCGGCCCTCGCCGCCGAAGGTGTAGATCTTCCTCCCCACGGCCGCGGCGGCGATGCCGCCCCGGGCGGTGGGCATCGGTGCCCGCTCGGTCCAGCGACGGGCGCGCGGGTTCAGCGCGTACACGGTGTCACGCACGTTCACCTGTCCCCGGTCCCGGCCGCCGAGCACGTAGAACGTCCCGCCGACGACGGCCCCGCCCACGTGGTCACGGGCCTCCGGCAGCTCCGGCAGCTCCTCCCACCGGCCGGTCACCACGTCGTACGCCGACACGGTGGCCACCGTGTCCTGCAGTCCGCCCGGGCCCGGCACGAGCACGCGCATGCCGCCCGCGAGGAGGATCTTCCTCCCGTAGACGCCCATCGCGGCGCTCCCCCGCTCGAGGCCCCGGGGCATGGAAGGCAGCCGCCGCCACCGGTCGGCGCGCGGGGAGTAGACGAAGCAGTCGCGCAGGGCCTGCCACTCCGAGCCCCCGGACAGCCCGCCGAGGACGTGGATCCGGCCGTGGACGACCGCCACATTGGGATGGTTCATCGGCACGGGCAGCGGTGCCGCCGTCGACCATGTGTCGCGGCGGGTGTCGTAGACGTCGACCCGTCCGGTGGTGGGGATGCCCCCGGACCCGTCGGTGACGATGCCGCCGATCACGTAGACGTCGTCGCCGACGGCGGCGACGCTGTGCTCCTGGCGGGGGCCGCTCGCGATCGGCGCCAGCGGGCGCCATCCCCGGCCGTAGGGACCCGGTTGCGGAGGTGGGCCGCCGGGGTCGGCGGGGTGGTCGGGGTGCGCGTGGGCCGGGACCGCCGGGGCGACCGCTAAGGCCGCGCCGAGAAGCAGTGCTGTCCTCCGCCGCATGAGAAACTCCTTGTCACAGGGCCTGATCGTGCGCGCGAAGCGGATCGCTTCGGTCCGTTCAGGATTTCTGTGCCATGGCAGAGGAACCAGGGGATGTCATCCCATGTTTCGGCTGTTCCGGCTGTTTCGGCCGGGTCCGTCCTGGTCAGGACGTGGACTCGACGACGTCCTGGGTGCCGAGCACCCCGAGCAGGTCGAGCAGGTCGGCGCTGTCGGTGCCCACCGCGGGGGTGAACCAGAGCAGCCGCTGCCGGCCGTCCTCGCTGAACAGGTTGAGGCAGTTCACCTCAAGGACCCCCAGAGCGGGGTGCCGGATGCGTTTGCGGTCGTCGCGCCGGAAGGCCACGTCGTGCTCGGCCCACAGTGCGGCGAACTCCTGCGAGGTGTCCAGCAGTGTCCGGATCAGCGACGTGACCTCGGCGTCCTTGGCGTCCCGCCGGGCGGCGGCCGCCCGCAGGTCGGCGACGAACGCACGGGACTGGGTCGCGTGGTCGGCCTCGGGGTACAGGTCCCGGGCCCGCGGTTCCATGAACCAGCGGAACACGAAACTGGCGCGCGCCCCCCGGTAGCCGGACTGGTCGCCCAGCAGCGCCACCGCCAGCGGGTTCTGCACCAGGGTGACGTGCAGGTCGGTGATGACCTGTGCGGGGGTCGAGGGCATCCGCTGGAGCAGATCGAGCATGCCCGGGTGGACGTGGGAGGCGGCGCCCGCCACGGGCACGGGGCGGC
>KL568627.1:22303-23286 GCA_000715605.1 Streptomyces speibonae
GGTAGAGGTAGGCGCGCTCGTCGGCGGTCAGCCGCAGCGCCCGCGCCAGCGCGGCGATCATCTGCTCCGAGGGCTGGGACCCGGCGCCCCGCTCGAGCTCGTTGTAGTAGTCCACCGACGCCCCGGCGAGCTGGGCGACCTCGTCCCTGCGCAGGCCCGGCACACGGCGCCGCGGCCCGACGGGAAGTCCTACGTCGGCCGGGCGGATCCGGTCGCGCCGCGACCGCAGGAACGCGCCGAGCTCGGTGTATTTCACAGCAGCCATGACCTCATTCTCCGCCGCTCCGGGGCCGCGGCCCAGGGGATGACATCACCTGGCTCCGCCCGCCGGCACCGCGCATCGTGAAGGACATGACCACCAACGACTCCCCTTTCACCCCGGCACCCGAGCGGGTCGCCATCGTCACCGGCGGATCACGCGGCATCGGCCGCGCGGTCTCCGTCAAGCTGGCCCAGGACGGTCTGACCGTCGTGGTGAACTACGCCAGGGACGTGGCCGCGGCCGAGGAGACGGTGAAGACGATCACCGCCGCCGGCGGGCGGGCGATCTCCGTGCAGGCGGACGTGGCCGACGAGCACGAGGTCGCCGACATGTTCGACAAGGCCGAGCGGGAGTTCGGCGGCGTGGACGTCGTCGTGAACTCGGCCGGCCGGCTCGCGCTGTCGCCCGTCGCCGACCTCGACCTGTCGGTGCTCGACTCCCTGCACCGCACCAACATCCGGGGCACCTTCGTCGTCGCCCAGCAGGCCGCGCGGCGGCTGCGGGCCGGCGGTTCCTTCCTGGGCGTGTCGACGTCCGTGGTCGGCACGCAGTTCCCGAATTATGGTGCGTATGTGGCGAGCAAGGGCGCCATCGAGTCGATCACCCTGATCCTGGCCCGCGAGCTGCGCGGGCGGGACGTCACGGTGAACACCATCGCCCCCGGTCCCACGGCCACGGACCTGTTCCTCGAGGGCAAGACGCCGGAGGAGATCGACCGGCT
>KL568627.1:23508-23920 GCA_000715605.1 Streptomyces speibonae
GGGCACACCGGACGACATCGCCCGGGCCGCCGCCTTCCTCACCAGCCCCGAGGGCCACTGGATCAACGGACAGGTGCTGCGGGCCAACGGCGGCATGGTGTGAACCCGGACCCGGCACCGGCATCGGCGCCGGCACCACCCATTCGATGACACGGTTTTTCTGAGGAGAACAGTTATGCCTTTCGCCAATTTCAAGGTTCCCGCCGGCACCGTCACCGACGAGGACAAGAAGAAGATCGTCGAGCGCACCACCGAGCTGTACGTGGAGATCTACGGGGAGCGCGCCCGCGCCACCACCGTCGTCCTCGTGGACGAGGTCGTCGACGGGGGCTGGGGGGTGGCCGGCAACGTCCTCACCGCCGCCATGCTCAACGGCCATTCCTGACCTCCGGCACCGTCGGCGGGCGCGGGG
>KL568627.1:24152-24754 GCA_000715605.1 Streptomyces speibonae
CCGCGCGCCGGGCGCGGTCCCGGTGGCCGCGGATGAGGTCCGCGTAGTGGTGGCCGGAGCCCTTGATCGTGCGGACCTGGGTGGCGTAGTCGACGTGGACGAGGCCGAAGCGCTTGTCGTAGCCGTAGGCCCACTCGAAGTTGTCCAGCAGTGACCAGGCGAAGTAGCCGGCCAGCGGGGCGCCCTTGCGGGCGGCGTCGGCGCAGGCGGCCAGGTGCCGGGTGAGGTACTCCCGGCGCTCCGGGTCGTCGACGGTGCCGTCGGGGCGTACGACGTCGGGGAAGGCGGAGCCGTTCTCGGTGACGTAGAGCCTGCGGGCGCCGTACTCGTGGGTCAGGCGCAGCAACAGGGTCTCGATGCCGCTCGGGTCGATCTCCCAGTCCATGCCGGTGCGCGGCACGCCGTCCCGGCGCACGAAGGCGGCGTAGGGTGCGGGTCCGTCCGGGTCGGCGGCGACGACCTGCGGGAAGTAGTAGTTCAGGCCGAGCCAGTCGAGGGGGGCCGCGATGGTCTCCGCGTCGCCCTGCCGCTCGGGGAGGTCGACGCCGTAGACCTCGCGCATGTCCTCGGGGAAGCCGCGGCCGTGGACGGGGTCGAGCCAC
>KL568627.1:24976-27554 GCA_000715605.1 Streptomyces speibonae
TCAGAGATGTGTATAAGAGACAGGATCCTCGGGGCGGTCGCTCGCCGCGTGGATGGTGGAGAGGTTGTTGACGATGCCGACCTGGGCTCCCGGGGCGGCGGCGCGGACGGCGCCGGCGGCCAGGCCGTGGCCGAGCAGCAGGTGGTAGGAGGCGCGGACGGCCGCCGTGAGGTCGGTCCAGCCTGGGGCCATCCTGCCCTCGAGGTGGCCGATCCAGGCCGAGCAGAGGGGTTCGTTGAGCGTGGCCCAGTGCCGCACGCGGTCGCCGAGGCGCCCGGCGACGGCGGAGGCGTACGCGGCGAAGTGCTCGGCGGTGTCGCGCTCGGGCCAGCCGCCGCGGTCCTGGAGGGTCTGCGGCAGGTCCCAGTGGTAGAGGGTGACCGACGGGGTGATGCCGGCCTCGAGCAGGGCGTCGATCAGCCGGTCGTAGAAGGCCAGGCCCTTGGCGTTCACCGGGCCGTCGCCGCCCGGTACGACGCGCGGCCAGGCGACGGACAGCCGGTAGGCGTTGGTGCCGAGGGCGCGCATCAGGCCGATGTCCTCGCGCCAGCGGTGGTAGTGGTCGCAGGCGATGTCGCCGTGGTCGCCGTTGTCGATCGTGCCGGGGGTGTGCGCGAAGGTGTCCCAGATCGACGGGGAACGGCCGTCCTCGGCCACGGCTCCCTCGATCTGGTAGGCCGAGGTGGCCGTGCCCCACAGGAAGTCGTCGGGGAGGGCGGCGTAGTCGATGGTCACGGAGGTCCTTTCGGGGCGGGGGACGGCGGTCACTTGACGGCTCCCGCCGTCAGTCCGGCGACGAGGTAGCGCTGCAGCAGCAGGAAGCCGGCGACCACGGGCACGCTCACCACGAGGGAGGCGGCCATGATCTGGTTCCAGTAGACGTCGTTGAGGGTGGAGTAGCCCTGGAGGCCGACCGCGAGGGTGCGGGTCGTGTCGTTCGTCATCACGGACGCGAAGAGGACCTCGCCCCAGGCAGTCATGAACGCGTAGACGGCGACCGCGACGATCCCGGGGACCGCCGCCGGGACGACGACGCGGAACAGCGCGCCGAGCGGGCCGCAGCCGTCCACCAGGGCCGCCTCGTCGAGGTCGCGCGGGACCGAGTCGAAGTAGCCGATCAGCATCCAGATGGAGAACGGCAGTGAGAAGGTCAGATACGTCAGGATCAGTCCGCCGCGGGAGCCGAACAGGGCGATGCCGGTGGCATTGCCGATGTTGACGTAGATGAGGAACAGCGGCAGGAGGAACAGGATGCCGGGGAACATCTGCGTCGACAGCACTGTCACCGTGAAGACGCGCTTGCCGCGGAAGCTGTAGCGGCTGACGGCGTAGGCGGAGAACACGGCGATGACGACCGAGCAGACGGTCGCGGCGCCCGCGACGACGAGCGAGTTCACGAAGTAGCGGCCCAGCGGGACCGTGGACCAGATGTCGATGTACGGGTCGACGGTCAGCTCGGTGGGCAGCCAGCGGAACGTCCCGGTGACGTCGGCCAGCGGCTTGAGCGAGCTGGAGATCATCACGTAGACGGGGACCAGGACGAAGCCGGTCAGCAGGGTGAGGAAGATCCGCCGGGTCCACAGGAACGAGCGGGGCGGCGCCGTCGGCGAGGCCGGCGCGGTCGTCCGGGTGCTAGGCATGCGAGGCCCTCCGCTCGCGCGAGGTGAGTGCGAGGTAGACGCCCGTGACGAGCAGCAGGAACAGCAGGAGCAGTACGGACATCGCCGAGCCGGTGCCGAAGTTCCAGGTGACGAACGACGCCTGGTAGATGTGGACCGAGATGAGGTCCGCCGCCTCGGGTGCCGTCTTGCCGAACATGACGTACGGGGTGTTGAAGTCGTTGAACGTCCACAGGAACAGCACGAGGATCAGCACCTGGTTGACGGGGCGGAGCGAGGGCAGGGTGATGCGGCGGATCTGCTGGAGCATCCCGGCGCCGTCGAGGGCGGCGGCCTCGTACAGCTCGCGGGGGATGTTCTGCAGTCCGGCCATCACGATGAGGAAGGCGAACGGCCAGCCCTTCCACACCGACACGGTCAGCAGCGCGAAGAAGCTGTTGTCGCCGATGAGCCAGAAGGACGGCTCGTCGGTGATGCCGAGCTGGTCGTGCAGGACGTGGTTCACCAGGCCGTTGTCGTGCTGGAACATGAACACCCAGGTGATGACGGCCGCGTAGACCGGCAGGGCGTACGGGACCAGGAACAGGGCGCGCAGCAGGCCGCGGCCGCGGAAGGTGTCCTGCATGCAGATGGCGGCGGCCGTGCCGATCAGCCAGCACAGACCGACGGAGAGCAGGGTGAAGCCGATGGTGACGAGGAACGAGTCGAGCAGGGCCTTGCCGACGGGGGCGTCGAAGTCCACCGCGACCGAGTAGTTGTCGAGGCCGGCCCAGGGGGCGGTGCCCCAGTCGCGGATGTAGAACTGGGTGAGTTCCTTGAAGCTCATCACGATGCCGATGACCATCGGCACCAGGTGGACGAGGAGTTCGAGGAGCAGGGCGGGCAGGAGGAGCAGGTAGGGCAGGCCGATGCGGCGGATCCGCCCGGGGCGGCGGCGGGGGTCGCGCCCCGCCCCGGGG
>KL568627.1:27747-29437 GCA_000715605.1 Streptomyces speibonae
GCCATCAGAGATGTGTATAAGAGACAGTGGTGGTGTCGGGGCTCACTTCTTGGGCATCTGCTGCTGTGCCTTGGTGAGCGCGGCCTTCACCGAGTCGGTGGTCACCTCGCGTCCGGCGGCGGCGTCGGCGAACAGTTCCTTGACGGCGGTGCCGACGGCGGTCTCGAACTGGGACTCGTCCGGCACCTGCGGCAGGGCGACGGCACTCTTGGCGAGGGTGTCCTTCAGTACGGCGTTGGCCGGGGTGTTGAAGGTCGGGTCCTCCTGGGCGGCCTTGACGGGCGGGATGGAGCTGTAGGCGGTGTTGAGGATCTTCTGCTCGGCGTCGCTGGTCATGAACTTCACGAACTTCGTGGCGCCGTCGAGGTTGTCGGTGTTCTTGAAGACGGCGAGGTTGATGCCGGCCACCATGGAGTTGACCTGCTGGCCGGTGCCGGGGGTGCCGGACTGCACGGGCACCGGGGCGATGCCGTAGTCGTCCTCGCCCATGCCCTGGGACTTCAGGTTGGCGGTGGCGGACTGCCACAGAAGCATGGCGGTCCTGCCCTTGGCGAAGTCGCTGACCGACTGGTTCTGGGCGTACTCGGCGTTGCCCGGGGCGATGACCTTGTCCTTGGCCATGAGGTCGACGTACTGCTTGACGGCGGCGACGGCGCCGTCGTTGGTGAAGTCGGCCTTGCCGTCGGCGGTGAAGAAGTCGGCGCCGTGCTGCTTGGCGAAGACGAAGGCGTGGTGGATGTTCTCGGCGGGGTTGGACCCCTCCATGCCGAGGCCCCATGTGCCGTCCCCGGAGAGCTTCTTGGCGGCGGCGATCAGCTCGTCCCAGGTGGCCGGCGGGGCGTCGATGCCGGCGTCGGAGAACATCTGCCGGTTGTAGTAGAGGGCGTACGCCATCGAGTACAGCGGGACGGCGGCGGGGTCCTGGCCCTCGGCGCCGGTGGAGGCGAGCGCGGAGTCGACGAAGCGGTCCCGGCCGCCGATCCTGCCGAAGTTCTCCTCGTCCCACGGCAGCAGCGCGCCGGTGGCCTGGAGGGAGGCTGACCAGGTGTTGCCGATGTTCAGCACGTCCGGTCCCTGGCCGGAGGTGGTGGCGGTGAGGATCCGGTTGAGCAGGTCGGACCAGGGCACGACCTCGAGCTTGACCTTGATGCCGGTCTGCTTCTCGAACTTGTCGAGCTCGGGCTGGAGCACCTTCTTGTCGATCTCGATGCCGGCGCCCTGGTTCGAGGCCCAGTACGTGAGTTCCTTCGGCGAGTCGTTGGACCCGCCGCCCGTGCTCGAGCCGCCTCCGCAGGCCGAGGCGGTGAGTGCGAGAGACAGCATGACGGCGCCTGTGGCCGCGGCTCGGATTCTGCGCATGGCTCCTGGTGTCCCTTTCCGGGGAAGTGCTGTGGCGGGGCGTGGGATGGCGGCCGGAAGTGCCTCATGGCTTAATTTAGGACGTGAGTTAAACCCTCCCGGCGCGGCACGTCAAGGGGTTGGACGGACTCACGCGACTCGTGCCGCACCCCTTGACTCATGTCTTTCAGGGATGAACCATGCAGCGACGAGAGAGCGCTCCCATAGCCCCACGTCGTTCATTTCCCGAACCTAGGAGAGCCGCCCCATGACGTCCGACTCCCCCTCGTCCCCCCGGCCGCCCGCCCTCGGCCGCCGCGCCGTCCTCGGTGCCGCGGCCGCCGCTCCCGTG
>KL568627.1:29668-30142 GCA_000715605.1 Streptomyces speibonae
CCGCACCCCCGGCGCGGCGCCGAAGGCCGCGCCGGCTGAAGGGCGGTGGCGATCTCGGCCCCAACGTGATCGTCTTCGATCCGTCCACCCCGGGCATCCAGGCGAAGCTCGACGAGGTCTTCACCCGCCAGGAGTCGGACCAGTTCGGCCCCGGCCGCTACCAACTGCTGTTCAAGCCGGGCGCCTACCACGGGCTCAACGCCCAACTCGGCTTCTATACCTCCATCTCCGGACTCGGCCTCTCCCCCGACGACACCACCATCAACGGTGACGTGACGGTCGACGCCCGCTGGTTCGACGGCAACGCCACGCAGAACTTCTGGCGTTCGGCGGAGAACCTGGCGATCGTCCCGGTCAACGGCACCAACCGGTGGGCGGTCGCGCAGGCCGCCCCGTTCCGCCGGATGCACGTACGCGGCGGGCTGGACCTCGCGTCTGTCTCTTATACACATCTCTGAGCGGGCTGGCAAGGCA
>KL568627.1:30369-31762 GCA_000715605.1 Streptomyces speibonae
CCGCATCGACGGCACGGTCGGACCGTACTCGCAGCAGCAGTGGTACACCCGGGACAGCTCGGTCGGCGGCTGGACCAACGCCGTGTGGAACATGGTGTTCTCCGGTGTCGAGGGCGCCCCCGCGCAGAGCTTCCCCGACCCGCCGTACACCACGCTCGACCGGACGCCCCTCTCCCGGGAGAAACCCTTCCTGTACCTCGACGGCGACCGGTACCGCGTGTTCCTGCCCGCGCTGCGCAGAGACGCGCGCGGCGTCACGTGGGGCAACGGCACGCCGCGCGGCACCTCCCTGCCGCTGGAGCGCTTCTACGTCGCGAAGCCCGGTGACTCGGCGGCGACCCTCAACCGGGCGCTGGAGCAGGGCCTCAACCTGCTGCTCACTCCGGGTATTTACCACGTCGACCGGCCCGTGCGGGTGAACCGCCCGAACACGGTCGTCCTGGGGCTCGGCTACGCCACCCTGATCCCCGACAACGGCGCCACCGCCCTGAAGGTCGCCGACGTCGACGGCGTGCGGCTGGCCGGCTTCCTGATCGACGCCGGGCCCGTCGCCTCGCGCGTCCTGCTGGAGGTCGGGCCGGGCGGCTCGTGCCGGAACCACGCCGCGAACCCCATCACCGTGCAGGACGTGTTCATCCGCATCGGCGGGGCGGGCCCCGGCCGGGCCGTCACCAGCATGGTGGTCAACGCCCGGCACACCATCATCGACCACACGTGGGTCTGGCGCGCCGACCACGGCGAGGGCGTCGGCTGGGAGACCAACCGCTGCGACTACGGCGTGGTCGTCAACGGCGACGACGTCCTCGCCACCGGTCTGTTCGTCGAGCACTTCAACAAGTACGACGTGCAGTGGAACGGCGAACGCGGCCGCACGATCTTCTTCCAGAACGAGAAGGCGTACGACGCCCCCGACCAGGCCGCCATCCAGAACGGCTCGATGAAGGGCTACGCCGCGTACAAGGTGGGCGACCGGGTCACCACCCACGAGGGCTGGGGCATGGGCAGCTACTGCTACTACAACGTGAACCCGAGCATCGTCCAACACCACGGCTTCGCCGCACCCGTCCGGCCGGGCGTGCGCTTCCACCACCTGATGGTCATCTCGCTCAGCGGCAACGGGCAGTACGAGTGCGTCATCAACGACACCGGCGCACCGACGTCGGGCAGCGACACCGTGCCCTCCGTGGTGGTGTCCTACCCCTGACCCCGGCGCCGCGGGACACGCCACGGCCGACGCCGGGGCCGGGCGCGCCCCCGCGGCACCGGTGGCGGCCCCCTCCCGACTCCGGGGACGGGAAGGGGCCGCCGTGCTCCGCGCTACCGCGCCGGGGCGGGGGACGGTGCGGGCGCGTAGCCGCACGAGCCCTCCGCAGCACACATCACGTCCCCCACC
>KL568627.1:31964-33485 GCA_000715605.1 Streptomyces speibonae
CTCCGCAGCACACATCACGTCCCCCACCCGACCCCGACGACGGGGACAGGCCCCCGCGGCGCGCACCCCGACACCCCACGAGCACGGCGTCCGATGCGCACGCGCGGCCCCCGCTCGCTCCAGGAACGGAAGGGCCGCCGTGCTCCGCCCCGCCGCAGGAGCCCGGGCCGGGGCAGGCGCGCGACGCGCACCGGGGCTCCGCAGCACACATCACGTCCCCCACCCGACCTCGACGACGGGGACAGGCCCTCGCCGCGCGCACCCCGAAACCCCACGGGCGCGGGGTCCGGTGCGCACGCGCGGCCCCTCCCGCTCCGGGAACGGGAGAGGGCCGCCGTGTTCCGCGCTACCGTGCCGGGGCGGGGGACGGTGCGGGTGCGTAGCCGGTGGGCCGGGCGGTGAAGGTGCCGCGGCCACGGGTGCGGCTGCGCAACCGGGTCGCGTAGCCGAACAGTTCGGCCAGCGGCACGGTCGCGGTGACCACCGTCGAGCCGGCCCGGGTGACGGAGCCGGTCACCCGGCCGCGGCGCGCGGCCAGATCACCGAGCACCCCGCCCACCGCGTCCTCGGGCGCGGTCACCGTGACCTCGGCGACCGGCTCCAGCAGGACCATCGCGCAGGCCCGCAGGGCGGCCCGCAGTCCGAACCGGCCGGCGGTGCGGAAGGCGGTGTCCGAGGAGTCCTTCACATGGGTCGACCCGTCGGTGAGCGTGACGCGCAGCCCGGTCACCGGGTGCCCGCCCAGCGGCCCCTCCTCGAGCGCGTCCCGGCAGCCGGCCTCCACGGCACGCACGTACTCCTGCGGCACGCGCCCGCCGACGACCGTCGAGCGGAACTCGAAGCCGGACTCCGGTGGGTCCAGCGCCTCCACGTCCAGGACCACATGGGCGAACTGGCCCGCCCCGCCGTCCTGTTTGACGTGCCGGAACACGAATCCGGACACCCCCCGGCCGACCGCCTCCCGGTGACTGACGCGCGGCCGACCCACGGTGACGCCCAGGCCGTGGTCGCGCCGGATCTTCTCCACCGCGACCTCCAGGTGCAGTTCGCCCATGCCGGACAGCACCGTCTGCCCGGTCTCCGGGTCGGTGCGCACGACCAGCGAGGGGTCCTCCTCGGTGAGCCGCGCCAGCGCCGACGCCAGGCGCCCGGTGTCGGTGCCCTTCAGCGCCTCGACCGCCACGGAGACGACCGGTTCGGCGACCCCCGGAGGCTCGAGGACCAGCGGGGCGTCCGGCGCGCACAGCGTCGATCCGGCGCGGGCGGACTTCAGCCCGACCACGGCGACGATGTCGCCGGCACTCGCCCGGTCCAGCCGGTCGTGCCGGTCGGCCCGCACCCGCAGGATGCGTCCGACCCGCTCGGCGCGGCCCGCGGTGGCGTCCCACACGGTGTCTCCCTTCTCGATCGTGCCCGCGTACAGGCGCAGGTAGGTCAGCCGCCCGGTGGCGGTGGCGGTCACCTTGAACGCGAGGGCGGCCAGCGGCGCCGCCGGGTCGGCGGCCCGCTCCCGCTCGGTGT
>KL568627.1:33691-34093 GCA_000715605.1 Streptomyces speibonae
GCCGCGCACCGGGGGTACGTCGAGCGGCGACGGCAGCCAGGCCGCTACGGCGTCCAGCAGCGGTTCGATGCCGCGGTTGCGGTAGGCCGAGCCGCACAGCACGACGACGGCGTCACCGTCGCGGGTCAGGTCCCGCAGGGCCTCGGTGAGCGTGCCGGTGCCGACCGCGCCCGTGTCGCAGAACTCCTCCAGCGCGCTCGGATGCAGTTCGGCGACGGCCTCCTCCAGCAGCCGGCGCCGCCGGTGCGCCTCCTGCCGCAATTCCTCCGGCACGGGCGCCGCGTCACGGGCCTCGCCTTCGTCGGTCCAGGTCAGGGCCCGCATCCGCAGCAGGTCGACGACGCCGGTGAAGGCGTCCTCGGCGCCGATCGGCAGCTGCACCGCCAGGGGTACCGGGTGCAG
>KL568627.1:34306-37227 GCA_000715605.1 Streptomyces speibonae
ACCGACTCGCTCTGCGGCTCGACACCGGCGACGGCGTCGAACACGGCGACCGCGCCGTCGAGGACGCGCAGGGAGCGCTCCACCTCGTCGGCGAAGTCGACGTGGCCCGGGGTGTCGATGAGGTTGATCCGGTGACCGTCCCAGGCGCAGCTGACGGCGGCGGAGAAGATGGTGATGCCCCGGTCGCGTTCCTGCGGGTCGAAGTCGGTGACGGTGGTGCCGTCGTGCACCTCGCCACGCTTGTGCGTGGTGCCGGTGGCGAACAGGATCCGCTCGGTGACGGTGGTCTTGCCGGCGTCGACATGGGCGAGGATGCCCAGGTTGCGGACGGTGGCAAGGGGGTTGGTGCGCATGGCCCGTGGCCTTTCGGAGATGAGGAGAAGGGCGGCGCGATTCCCCCTGACGCACACGGCGTCGGACGCCCAGGAGATGGGCGTCGCGGGTCAGGTGTGCGTCACGGGCATCCGGTACCGGCCGCGCAGCGGGCACCGGACGGACGGGGACACCAGGATCACCACGGACCGACGGGACCGGGAACGGGGAGCGGCGGCAGCGGCGCGGTCACGCACGGCCCGTCTCCCCTCCACTGGTCATGAGCGCACCGTCCGACGGCCGGGCGGCGCCTGTGCGGTGAGTGTAGAGACGGGCCTCCGGAGCGGGCCACGGATTTTCCCGGGAAGGTAACGGGGTGCGGAACCGTCTTCTCCGCAAGGTCAAGATCTCTTTAGACTCGGCGGCGACGGGCCCGTCTTCCCATGACCAGACCAGGAGTGGTGCTCGTGGAGGCACGTGAAATGGGGGTCCTCGGGCTGTCCGCGGCCGAGGAACACGTCTACCGGCACCTGTTGCGCAACCCGGGTGCCCAACTGGACGACGCGCACATCCTGTTGCGGCACAGCGCGGAGACCGTGCGCGCGGCGGTGGACCGGCTGCGCGCCCTGCGGATCATCAGGGAGGAGGACGGGGGGATGTGGGCCGCTGAGCCGCAGCTCGTCGTCGCCAGGCTGGCCGAACAGCGCCTGGAGGAGCTGTACGGGGAGATACGCGTCCTCACCCACCTCGGCCCGATCATCGACGCCCTGACGCGCGACATGCCCGCCGCCGAGACGCCGGAGGCGGTCCCCACCGTCGAGCGGATCACCGACGTGAAGGAGATCCGCACCCGTCTGGACGAGCTCTCCTTCTTCGCCCGCACCGAGGTGCTCTCCGCCGAGCCCTACGACGCGCTCAGCGTCGAGAACATCGAGCACGCCCGCCCGTTGGACATGCGCTGTCTGCGACGCGGCGTCGTCATCCGCAATCTGGTGCGTCCCGAGGCGCTGGAGGACCCGCCGACCGCCGCGTATCTGACGGAACTCGCCGTGGCCGGCGCCGAGATACGGGTCTCCGGCGAACTGACGGAGCTGATGCTGGTGTACGACCACCACACGGCGCTGGTGCCGATCGATCCGCAGGACACCTCCAAGGGCGCGCTGTGCGCCCGGGAGTCGGGGATCGTCACCAACATCATCCGGCACTTCGAACGGCTCTGGGACGACGCCGATGTGTTCAGTCCCCTGACCGGTCTCGCCGAGTCCACGGATCCGGAGCTGACGCAGCCGCAGAAGAAGGTGCTCGCGGCCATGTGCTCGGTCGGCACGGACGAGGCCGGGGCCCGTGCCAGCGGGATGGCCCTGCGCACCTACCGGCGTCACATCTCCGCCCTGATGCAGATCCTGGGCGCGGAGAACCGCGCCCATGCCGCGCTGCTGGCACGCGAACGCGGCTGGATCTGACGCGCGTACGCGGTCAAGGGGGCTCGCTAGTCGTCGCACTCCTGATGCGGTGTGCCCGGCCACTGGGCGCCGCCCTGCCAGCCGTTCGCCGGGCCCCGGCACGTCTCCTTCGCCGTCGGCGGCCCGTCGGCGGCCGTGCTGCCCCCGGACTGTCCCAGCGCCAGACCGGCTCCGGTCATGGCCAGGGCCGCCACGGCCGCCCCCGCGAGCGCTGCCCGCACCGCTCCGGCTGTGTCCCTCACAACGTCCCCCTCGTCGTCGAAACCGCCGCTCACTCCGGTCGCTCCGGGTCGGCACCAGGAGTGTGACACGCGGTGGGCCCGCGGGGTGGGTCCGCGCAGGGCAACCTCCTGCCAGCCAGGCGGCAGCATCCTGCCGGTCGGCGGGGGACACCCGCGCGGTGGCTCAGCAGTAGACCCACGAGTCGGCGGCGAAACGCCTGAAGGCGGCCTTGGTCTTGTCACCGGGGATTCCGTCGATCGGACCGTCGTAACCCCATGCCCGCTTCAGCACGCCCTGGAGCGCCGTCACCGTACCCGTGCCCACGATGCCGTCGATCTTTCCCTCGTAGCCGTGGCGCCGCAGGTACCGCTGCATGGCCTTCCAGCTTTCCGTGCCCAGCAATCCGTCCTTGGGACCTTCGTATTCCCAGCGCTCGAGGAAGCACTGCAGCTTCTGGGCCTCCGAGATGGTCGCCCCGAGGTTCACCACGGCGAGCGGGGCGTACTCCGTCGTCGCGGCCGTCGACGGCTGTGCGGCGGGCTCCGCCGCCGCGGCGAGGCCGGCACCACCCACGCCGGTGGCGGTGAGTCCGAGCACGGCGGTTGTGACGACGAGGGTCTTCGTCAGGGCACGGGGTCGCATACGTCGGTCCTTTCGCGTGGACGGTCGATCAGGAAGCGACAGTGCCATCGCTCCGGCACCGGCCGGAAGGTGTTCAAGTGGCGACGGTCAGCGGTCGGACCCGTCGGCGGTCACGCCTGGACACCTTTGACACGCGTGAGACGGCGCAAGCAGTCTGCCGCCCCGACTCACCTGCGGAACTCCGCGGATCCGAACCCTCGGAAGGGATCACCATGCAGTCATTGGGACGTCTCCGGGCCTGTGTCGCCACAGGGGTGCTGACTGTCTCTTATACACATCTCT
>KL568627.1:37438-39494 GCA_000715605.1 Streptomyces speibonae
CAGAGATGTGTATAAGAGACAGGCACCAAGGCGGGCAACATCATCTACCCCACGTACTACATCAGGATGCCCGTCAACTCCTCCGGTGCGGGTGAGCTGGACTGTGTGCTCCCGGTGGGCAGCACCGGCTCCGCCGTGGTGGCGCTCCAGCGCACGCTCAACCGGTGCTACGCGGCCGGCCTTGCGGAGGACGGGGTGTACGGAGACCTGACCAAGGGCGCCGTGCGCAAGGCCCAGCGCGCGGCGGGGGTGACCGCGGACGGGGTGTACGGGCCCGTCACCGCGGCGAGCATCAGGCACGCCACCTGGTCGAGGGAGATTCCCGACCGCTTCCTGGGCTGCCGCCGGTACACCCCCAGCTGATCGCCCGCCCCCCTCCTGCCGTGCGGCCCGGCCGTCAGCCGGGCCGCACGGCGCCCACGCGGTGCTCGCGCAGGTTGCGGGCGAACGTCTCGGGTGTGGACCGGCCGGAGAAGAGGTCCGCGGCCTCGCTCCGCAGGGCCGGGCGCCACGCGGGGTGCACGGCCTGCTCCCAGTTCAGTGTGAACGCCGGTGCGTCACGGACCAGTTCGTACTGGAAGCGGGTGAACTCGGGGTGCGGTGAGGCGTCCAGGCGCCGCGCGGCGCCGGCCGTGACGGGGACCTCCCCTGCGGCCAGGAGGGCGTCGGTGTGGTCCGGGGTGGAGAACTCCTCGAGGAAGTCCAGGACTCCGCCGCGGCCGCCGACGAGGTCACCGGCCGACAGATAGCCGGCCGGGGTGCCGACCAGGTTCCCCGGGTCGCCCTTGCCGTCCTCGACGGCCGGGAACGGCAGCCAGCCCAGCTTCCGGGCGGCGAACCCGGGGAACCTCTCGACGAGGGCCGCGTGTTCGCGGGCATCCATCAGATGCATGGCCGCGCGCCCGCGGGCGAACCGCGCGGTGGCCGATCCGTCGGCGTAGGAGACGTCCGCGAAGTCGTCGCCGAAGGCTCCGGCGTCGGCCAGGGACCTCACCTCCCGCGCGGCCCGCAGGACCGCCGGATGGTCCCAGTGGTCGTGGTCGCCCGCCTGGATCCGGCCGAAGACCCCGGCGCCGCCGACGCGGTCCACCAGGTAGGCCAGCCACATCAGTTCCGTCATGGCGTCCGAACCGCCGAGGGCGAACGGTGTGATGCCCGCCTTCGCCAGGCGTGTGGCCGTCCGGCGCAGCGCGCTCCAGTCGGACGGCGGGCGCAGTCCGAGACCGGCGAGGAGTGCCTTGTCGTAGAAGAGCAGCACGGGCCGGGTTCCGCGCACGGGGACGCCGAAGGGACGCTCGTTGACGTAGCTGCCGGTCAGGGCCGAGGGGAGGAAACCCCGCCCGAGCCGGGGACGGTCCAGCATGATGTCGTGGAGGTCGGTCAGCCGGTGCTCCTCGGCGGCGGTGCGGATGGACCCGCTGCCCCAGTGGAAGACGAGGTCGGGGCCGTCGTCCCCGCCGCCCAGCGCGGCGCTCAGTTCGGTCTCGTAGGCGTCGGCCGGTACCGGGCGCACCTCCACCGAGGCGCCGGAGGAGGTGGCCTCGTCGGACCCGTTGAAGCGTCCGGCCGCCGCTTCGAGGACCGTGGTGGCACCGTCGTCGGGTACGAGGGCGGTGAGCGTCCGCGTGCCGGGCGACGGCGCGCCTGAGCCGCAGCCGACGAGTCCGGCGCAGAGCAGGGCGCCGCCGGTACCGAGGAACCACCGCCGGGTGGGAGACAGCATGGGGTCGGCCTTTCCGTGAGGTTGGTGCGCGCCGCGCGGGGCTTCGTTCGCGCCGGGGCCGGGCGGGCGCGGGGCGGACGGGGCCCGGCGCCGTCGGTGCGGCACCGGGCCCCCAGGTTCAGCGGTGACCGTCAGAAGCCGGAGCAGCTCGGGGCGGCCCAGTACGGTGACGGGTCGTGGGCCAGGTGGGTGTGGTCGTTGTGGCCGTCGTAGCCCTGGCCGAGGATCTCCGAGAAGCCGGAGGTCTTGCCCCGGATGGCGTACGCGCAGCGCCGGGCGACACTGCCGGCCGTGAGGTCGGCGGCGTCACCGAAGCGGTGGCGGCTGTCCGCC
>KL568627.1:39727-41087 GCA_000715605.1 Streptomyces speibonae
TGGCAGGCGTCGGAGCGGAATCCGCTGGAGACGGTGATGGGGTCGTCGCCCAGCTTGTGCCGGATGGCTTCCAGCTTCCACATCACCCTGAGCGCGTTCCGCTTGGCCGTGGAGGCGCTGACGGCTCCGCCCGCCCAGCTCGAGTTGCACCGGTTGAGCTCGGCGTAGGAGAAGTGGATGGGGGTGCAGTCGCTGTCCGACAGCTGGTTGATCTTCCTGATCGTCTGTTCGCCGGCGATGCCGTCCACCTTGAGGTTGTAGGCCTTCTGGAATTTACGGACGGCCGCTTCCGTGCGGGCGCCGTAGACGCCGTCGTACGCCAGGCGTTCGCCGGAGGTCACCCAGCCGGCGACGCGGACCTGGAGATGGCGGACGTCCGCGTTGGACTCGCCGGGCTCCAGGGGCAGGTGGGACCAGGTGCGGCAGGCGACCGCGTGCGCGGTGCCGGCGGTGACGCCGGTCCCCACCATTCCAGCCATGAGCATGACACAAGCAAACAGGGAGTACAGACCTCTCCTGAGCATGCCGATCTCCTCGGTCGTAGGGGTTCCGTACGGGCCAGGGGCCCGATGGGCGGGGCACAACATAGGCGTGAGCGCGGCCGTGGAGAACCGGCGGACTGAACACCCCCGCGACCCCGTGGGCCACCACCTCCCAGCTGGCAGGATCCGGCCACCGACCTGCATGCTCCTGCCGTGAACGGCCCGCGTCCGGCCGGCCGCGCGGGAGCACACTCCTTCAGGACGCCGCCGGCCGACGCACCGTCGCCGGCCGGCTCCTGCCGCGAGCAGTTCCTCGCGCTCTTGACGCAGTTCCATCGACGCGATTCCAGGAGATCCCCATGTTCCTCAACCGCACCCTGCGCGCCGCCGTCCCCGTGGCGCTGGCCGCCGTGACCGCCCTCGGCCTGAACCTCTCCGCCGCCCCGTCCGCGTCGGCCAACGTCAACGACGGCTACGTCTCGGGCTCGGGCGCCTTCGGGGACGACTGGGACGACGAAGGCACCCTGGGCCAGGGCTACCCGGCGACGTACTCCAACGCCACCTGCCTGTGGCAGAAGGTGCTGTACGCCGACGGCTACCTGTCCACCGCCCAGGTCGACGGGGTCTTCGGCAGCACCACCTGGGCGGCCACCTACAACTGGCAGCACGACCGCAACCTGGAGGCAGACGGCATCGTCGGCAAGAAGACGTTCACCAGGGCGGGCGACCGGCTCCGCGACCAGACCGGGGACGGCAAGGTGGACACCTACGACGGGACCAAGTACGACATCTCGGTTTCCCGTGACTCCTCGGGCCGGTACACGTTCGCGCAGGCCGGCAGGAACCACGTCGCCTCGTACACCTGTCTCTTATACACA
>KL568627.1:41327-42484 GCA_000715605.1 Streptomyces speibonae
GCCACACCCGGGTCGTCCTGACGCTGATCCCCGTCGGCCACCTGTGCGCCGAAGCGCTGCCAGCCCTCCGCGCAGGCTCGGGCCACCAGCTGGAGCGCCTCCCGGGAGTGGCTCGCGGCCGCCTGCGCGACGGATTCGGGCCGCTCCATGAAGGCCAGGGTCGACGTCACCAGGCGCAGCAGCGTCCGCCCCTGGTCGGTGTAGCGCAGGGACGGATCCCGCAGCAGCTGCTCGAGGCGGGGCCGCAGGGTGTCGGGCGAGGCCGTGTCCGCGGGTTCCTCGGGCCGCGCGGCGAGCCGGCGACGCACATCGAGTGCCGTCCCCACGGAGATGCCCGCACGCCGGGCGACGGCCCGCAGGCTCGCCTGCGGCTCGCGCCGCATGATCTCCTGGGCGCGTATCCGGCCCTCCCGGGCCGAGAGCGGGCGGCGCCGCCCGTCCCGGCCGACGCGGTAGGCGACGGGCGCGCCCTCCGGTGCGGTGCGTGCGCGCAGCGCGGCGACGGTGCGCGGCGCGACCGCGCACACCGACGCGATCCACCGGTCGGAGCGCTCCGGATGCGAGGCGAGCAGGCGGCGCACGGCGGCGGCCCGCTCGTGCGGGGCCAGGGGCAGACCGTGCGAGGCGTTGAGGCGTACGGCGGCCACGAAGGCCTCGGCGTCGGAGCCCTCGAACCAGCGCACCGGCACCCGGTCCAGTCCGCGCAGCCGTGCCGCGGCCAGCCGGTGGTGCCCGTCGATCACCCGCAGCGTGGCCCGGTGGACCAGCAGAGGCGGCATGGTCTCGGCGCGCTCGGCGAGCTGCCGGACGTGGTCCGTGTCCAGGTTGTCGAGCCGGGGCGAGTCTCCCTCGGCCAGCGCGGCGGTCTCGATCTCAGCAGCGCCCTGGTCCGTCGTCATCGGGCCCCTCCCCGGGAAAGCTCGCACCCTTGTGCCGCCGGTAGGAACCCTGCCCGTGACGGGGGCCCGGTGGGCGCGGCCGACGTGGCAACTTGCGGCCACGGGCCGACACTCTCTTGCCACGCGGGGACGGTGCCTTGTCACGTGGGGGGCGCGCCCGCCCGCGTCCGGCCCGGCCCGTCCTGCCCGGGACATGCCGAGAGGGCCGTGACCGGTGAGTCACAGCCCTCTGGAACGCGTACGCGCGGTGAGTGTCCG
>KL568627.1:42713-43669 GCA_000715605.1 Streptomyces speibonae
AGGTGTCCGCCGCCTGAGCGGGAGTGCTCCCCGCGCGGCGACATGGACCACCATACCAAGGTTTCGCAGTGCCTTTCACCTGCGTTTTCCGTCACCGGGGGCGGGCGGCCGGGTCAGCAGCGCCGCTTGCGCAGGGCGGCCATGTTGTCGTAGCTGATCTTGGCCTCGCGCAGTGACTGCGCGGGGTCGGTGGCGCTCGGGGAGTTGTCGTCCTCGACCATCGGGTTGTGGTAGTTCATGTGCCCGATGCGCGAGAAGAACGTCGTGTAGTCCATGTCGCCGGTGCCGAAGGGCACCATGTCCCAGCCCATGCCGTTGGTGGTGTCGACGACGCCGTCCTTGGCGTGGAACAGGGGGTAACGCTTGTTGTGGCGGGCGACCAGGGCCGCGGGGTCGAAGACGTTCTCGCGGGTGGAGCCGTCGTGGGCGGTGTAGGTGTGGAACTTGTACTGGGCGACGTGTGCCCAGAAGATGTCCATCTCCAGCCAGACGAGCCGCGGGTCGGTGATCTTCAGGAAGTACTCCAGCTTGCGGATGCCCGAGCTGCGGGTGGGCCGGCCCTGGTCGTCCAGCGGTCCGCCGTCGAGCAGGAAGCCGTAGGCGCCGTCGTGGTTGTGGGTGTAGAGCTTGATGCCCTCGCGGCGGGCGATCTCCCCCAGGGCGTTCCACTTGTCGGCGGCCACGTCCCAGTCGGCGCGGTGGGCACTGCCGGTGGGGTCGCCGCCGGTGCCCATGTGGTCCATGCCGAGGATGTTGGCGATCTCCAGGTGCTTCTTGAAGGTGTCCTTGTCCTCCCTGGTCAGCGGCCAGGAGGACGGGATGAAGCCGTGGTTGCCCTGGGCGCGCAGCCCGTAGTCGTCGAGCCACGAGCGCAGCAGTCTGGCGCCCCGGACGTTCTCCAGGTCGGCTCCGCCGGGCGCGTTGTCGTGCTGGCGGTAGCCGGCGAACTCCACCTG
>KL568627.1:43907-48418 GCA_000715605.1 Streptomyces speibonae
GGCGGGCCAGCCGCTTGAACACCTCGCGGAAGCCGGAGGGCAGGTCGCTCGCGAGGGGGTCGCGGGCGGTGGCGTCACGGACGGTGTAGAGGATGATGCCGCGCTTGTGCGGCGGGACGAGGACATGCCCGCGTCCGTGGCCGTGCCCATGGCCGTGGCCGTGTCCGTGGTCTCTGCCGCGGTCGTGTGCGAGGGCGGGGGACGCGCCGAAGACGGGGGCCGCGATGGCTCCGGCCGCCACGGCGGTGCAGGTGCTGAAGAAGCGGCGCCGGTCCACACCGAGGCTGCGGCGCAGACCTTCGTCCGGGGCTTCGGCGGCGGTGGCGGTGTCGGTGCGGGAGGGGTCGGGGTTCGGGGTCACGAGTGGCCTGCCTTCTCGGTCGTGGCCGGTTCCGGTGCGGCGGGACCGGCCCGCTGTCAGTGCCGTGTGTTTCACTCTCGGTAGTCGGAAGTCGGCGGCCGTGCGTGGTGCGGTGTCAGCCGAGTCCGGCGAGCCGGAGCAGGAGTTGTTTCACATCGGTGGCCGCGACGCGGTCGCCGACGGTGCGGGGGGTGGAGCAGATGAGGAGCGGACCGTCGTCGTCGCTCGCGGGGAGGCGGCCGTGGCTGCCCCGAATAGGTGAGGGGTCCAGGGGCACGACCGCCATGCGGTAGCGCATGCCGAGCTTCTTGCGCGCCAGGGCGGTGGCCGCCTTGACCTTGACGTAGGGGTCGAGCGGGTCCATGAACAGCTCGACCGGGTCGTAGCCGGGTTTGCGGTGGATCTCGACGAGCTGCGCGAAGTCGGGCGCGCGGGCGTCGTCGAGCCAGTAGTAGTACGTGAACCAGGCGTCGGGTGCGGCGACGGCGACCAGTTCACCGGCGCGCGGATGGTCGAGGTGGTGGGCCTTCTTGCCCTCGTCGTCGAGGAGCTGCTCGATGCCGGGCAGGCCGTCGAGGGCGGCGCGGGCGGCGTCGAGGTCCTCGGGCCGGCGCACGTAGACGTGGGCGATCTGGTGGTCGGCGACCGCGAAGGCGCGGGAGGCCATCGGGTCGAGGTACTCCATGCCGTCCTGGGTGTGCACCTCGAGCAGGCCCGCGCGGCGCAGGGCGCGGTTGATGTCCACGGGCCGGTTCACGCGGGTGATGCCGTACTCGGACAGGGCGACGACGGTACGGCCCTCGGCGCGGGCGTCGTCCAGCAGCGGGGCCAGGGCGGTGTCCAGGTCGGCGGCCGCCTGGAGGGAGCGCGGGTCGTCGGGGCCGAAGCGCTGGAGGTCGTAGTCGAGATGAGGGAGGTAGCAGAGCGTCAGGTCGGGGTGGCGGGTGCGCGTGATGTGGCGGGTTGCGTCGATGATCCACTGGCTGGAGACCAGGTCGGCGCCGGGGCCCCAGAAGTGGAACAGCGGGAAGGTGCCCAGCTTCTCGGTGAGTTCGTCGTGCAGGGCGGGCGGCCGGGTGTAGCAGTCGGGTTCCTTGCGGCCGTCGGCGTAGTAGACGGGGCGGGGCGTGACGGTGATGTCGGTGTCCGCGCCCATGGCGTACCACCAGCAGATGTTGGCGACGGTGTAGCCGGGGTGGGCGCGGCGGGCGGCGTCCCAGAGCTTGTCCCCGGAGACCAGTCCGTTGTGCTGCCGCCACAGCAGGACGTCGCCCAGCTCGCGGAAGTACCAGCCGTTGCCGACGATGCCGTGTTCCGAGGGCATGGCGCCGGTGAGGAAGGTGGACTGGGCGGCGCAGGTCACGGCGGGCAGGACGGTGCCCAGCGCGGCACGGGAGCCGGACTGCCCGAGCGACTTGAGGTGGGGCATGTGGTCGAGCAGCCGGGGGGTGAGGCCCACGACGTCGAGGACGAGGAGGGGGGTGGGGCCGGGGGCGGCGCCAGGTGTGGTGTCGCTCATGGGAGTTCCTTCAGGCCGAGGTCCGTCAGGAGGTCGCGGGCGAGGGTGAGTTCGGCGGCGATGCCGTCGGCGAGCCGGCCGCGGCCGCGGGGGCGCAGGGCGGGCGGCAGCGCCTGCCAGGTGTAGGTCTCGACCTCGAGGTGACGGGTGAGCGGGTGCGGGCCGCCGACGAGCCGGGTCAGCGCGGATTTCAGCACCGGCAGGGTGGAGGTGAGGGGCGCGGTGGGGGCCGCGTGCAGCGGGACGTGGAAGTGGGCGCGCCAGGGCGCCGCGTCGGGCAGGGCCTCGCCGGCCAGGGCCTCGTCGAGGTCGTCGGTACCGCGCAGGCCGGCGAGGGTCGCGGTGCGGGTCTGGTGCAGGAAGCGGGGTTCGGCGAAGGCGGCCAGGGCCTCGCGGACCTCGGGGAGGTGGGGCTGGTCGGCGTGCAGGGCGGCGGAGAGCTGGGACTTGACCACGGGCACACCGGCCCGGGTGAGGTCGTCCAGGGCGGTGTGCGGGTCCTCGAAGGAGGTGGCGAGGTGGCAGGTGTCGACGCAGATGCCGACGCGGTCGTGGGCGATCGCGGTGAGCGGGGCGATGGCGTCGCGGGTGGTCTCGACGACGCAGCCGGGTTCGGGTTCCAGGCCGACGCGGATGGAGCGTCCGGTGAGGTCCTGGAGCGCGTCGAGGCGGTCGGCGAGGGTGCGCAGGGCGGTGCGGGCCGCCTCCGCGCGCCGCTCGTCGTAGGCGGTGCGCCAGGCGAGGGGAAGGGTGGAGATGCTGCCGTCGGTGACGTCGTCGGGGAGCAGTCCGGCGAGGACCCGGGCCAGCGCGATGGTGTGGTCCAGGCGTTCTGGGTCGCCCCAGTCCGGGGTGTAGACGCGGTACTTGACCTCCTCGGCGCCGAAGCCCTCGTAGGGGAAGCCGTTGAGGGTGACGACCTCGAGGCCGCGCCGTTCGAGTTCGCAGCGCAGTCCGCGCAGGGCGGAGGGGTCGGTGACGAGGGCGTGGGCGGCGTCCTTGGCGAGCCACAGGCCGATGCCGAGCCTGTCCCGGCCGAGGCGGCGGCGGACGGGCTCGCAGTGGTCGCGGAGCTGGGCGAGGACGCCGTCGAGGGTCTCGGCGGGGTGGACGTTGGTGCAGTAGGCGAGGTGGACGGTGGAGCCGTCGGGGTGGCGGAAGCGCATGGCTCACGCCTCCGTGGCGGGGACGCCGGCCGGGCGGGGCCCGTCCTTCGGAGCGCCGCGCAGGATGGAGTTGCCCTCGTGGGTGGCGTCCGTGGCGGCGACATCGAGATCGAGGCGTCCGCTGAGGCCGTAGAAGGCGACGGGGTTGCGCCACAGCACCCGGTCGACGTCGTCCTCGGTGAAGCCCCCGGCGAGCATCAGGTCGGCGACCTTGCGGGTCTTGAGCGGATCGCTTCTGCCCCAGTCGGCGGCGGAGTTGACCAGGACCCGCTCGGGGCCGTGGTCGCGCAGGATCGCGACCATCCGCTCCTCGTCCATCTTGGTGTCCGGGTAGACGGAGAAGCCGAGCCAGGCGCCGCTGTCCTTGGCCTCCTTGACGGTGGTCTCGTTGAGGTGGTCGGCCAGGACGCGGTCCATCGGCAGCGCGGACTCGCGGACGACGTCGAGGGTGCGGCGCAGCCCGGCCAGCTTGTCGCGGTGCGGGGTGTGCACCAGCGCGGGCAGGCCGTGGTCGGCGGCGAGCTGGAGCTGGGCGGCGAGGGCGGTGTCCTCGGCGGGGGTCATGGAGTCGTAGCCGATCTCGCCGACGGCCACCACGTTGTCCTTGACCAGATACCGGGGCAGCACGTCGAGGACGGGTGTGCAGCGCGGGTCGTTGGCCTCTTTCGGGTTGAGGGCGAGGGTGCAGTGGTGGGCGATGCCGTACTGGGCGGCGCGGAAGGGCTCCCAGCCGAGGAGGGAGTCGAAGTAGTCGAGGAAGGAGGCCGGGGAGGTGCGGGGCTGGCCGAGCCAGAAGGCGGGTTCGACGACGGCGCGGACGCCCGCCGCGTACATGGCCTCGTAGTCGTCGGTGGTGCGCGACGTCATGTGGATGTGGGGGTCGAAGATGCGCATCAGGACTCCTTGCCGTGGGGGGTGTCCGGGCCGTGCGGCGGGGTCGCGGGGGCGGACCCGGTCAGGGCCAGGACGCGGTGCAGGTCCTCCGGTACGTCGCGGCCGGCGGCGCGGCGTTCCTCGGCGTAGTCGCCGAGCATGCGGGCGAGTTCGGCGTCGCCCCGGGCGCGCGCGGCCAGGTCCGCCACCTGGTCCAGGCGGACGCCGGTGAAGAGGCACTTCAGTACGGCGTGCCGCCAGGCGTGTGCGTCCAGGTGGCGGGCGCCGTAGGGGCCGAGGGCGGCGGCGACGAGCCGGGTGTCGTTGGTGCGCAGGGCGTCCTCGACGAGCGGGAGGGCGTCGCGGGTGTCCGGCACGAGGTGGGGCAGGGCGTGCAGGACGGCCCGGCGTTCGTCGGCGGTGCCCTGGTAGTAGACCCGGGTCAGCGCGGCGGCGTCGGCGCGGGCCGCGTGCAGGATGAGCACGCGGGCGGCGTCGGCGTGGGCGGCGCCGCAGCGGCGGCCGGCCTCGGCCAGGCGCAGTTCCCACACCGAGATGGGCCCATGGGTGCCGGGGTGGGCGGAGGCCTCCG
>KL568628.1:0-714 GCA_000715605.1 Streptomyces speibonae
GGCTCGGAGGGAGGCCAGGGTGGGGCGGGCTTCGGGGTTCTTGTCGAGGAGGGCGGTGAGGGTGTCGCGCAGCGGGCCCGCCGTGTGCGGGATGTCAGGGGGTTCGTAGAGGACCGCGTGCAGCGTGGCCAACGTGGTGGCGCGGGCGAAGGGGGAGTGGCCGGCCAGGGCCGCGCACAGCGTGGCACCCAGGGACCACAGGTCGGACGGCGGTCCCTGCGGGCGGCCGGAGACGCGTTCGGGGGCCATGTAGTCGGGGGACCCGACCAGCATCCCCGCCACGGTGAGCGCCTTCGCGTCCTGCATCGCCGCGATACCGAAGTCCGTGAGGACGACACGGCGCCGCTCCCCCTCCTCCACCAGCACGTTCCCGGGTTTGATGTCCCGGTGCAGCACCCCGCGCGCATGGACCTGCCGCAGCGCCTCCAGCAATTCCAGCCCGATCTCCGCCGTCGCGCGCGGACCCAGCGGCCCGTCCTCGGCGATGATCCGCTCCAGCGAGCGGCCGTGCACCAGCTCCATGACGATCCACAGGCGCTCACCCTCGTCGACCACGTCGTAGACCCGCACGACGTTGGGATGGTCGATCCGGGCCGTGGCCCGCGCCTCGCGCAGGCTGCGTTCGCGGCGCGTGTCCGAGTCCTCCGCGTCCAGGCCCGCCAGCCGCATTTCCTTGACGGCGACCTCCCGGTCGAGCATTTCGTCGGCGGCCCC
>KL568628.1:916-2986 GCA_000715605.1 Streptomyces speibonae
GCCCCATTCCCCCCTGACCGATACTCTGGACCAGCCGATACCGCCCCGCAACGAGCACCCCTGGAACACCGCCGTTGTTCGCTTTTCCCGGCAATGGGCTGCACCCCCTCCGCGCCGCGCCGCGTGAAACTCAATGGTCACACTTCAGGCCGTCCCAGCATAGTGCGGACAAATCTTGTGGTACCTCTTCGAGTACTGCGAATTCAGGCGCAGACAAGGGGGGCGAACATGAGTTCTCGTCGCACACACCGCATGAAGATCACCACAGGATCGCTGGTCATAGCATCTTTCTCGGCGGTGCTGATCCTGTCGGGCACGGCCGGCGCGGACGATCAGGGACCGGGGAGCAGTAAAGGGGGAAAGGCCGTCGACCCGGCACCGTCAGGGGTCGAACTGACCACACTCCTGCCCGAGAAGATCTCGGTCGACAACAGCTCGGAAAAGACGAAGATCACCGCCACGGTGAAAAACGGAGGGAGCAAGGAAAGCGGAAAGGTCAGCCTTCTCGTCGTCGGATTCGACGGCCTCACCGTCACGAACGTCGAGGGCTGCTCCCGCATTGCCGAGAAGAATCTTCCGGAGGGCGCGAACAGCGGTTTCTCCTGCGCCGTCGACAATCTCGCGGCGGGCGCGTCGAAGTCGTACGCCGTGGACGCGACGTACGACCTGAGCAAGGCGGGGAAGATCTGCCTGCCCGTGCAGAGCGCGGACGGCGGCAGGACGTTCTGGCAGCAGGGGCCGGTGCCGTTCGGCACCACCAACCCCTCGCCGAACGCCCCGGCGACCCCGCTGCTGCTCGGCACCGACAACCAGCCGGTCAGCCCTGGGGCCGATGAGCTGCCCAAGACGGGGCCCGCCGAACAGCTGGCGCTGCTGGGGGCGGCCGGTGCCTCGATGGTCGTGGCCGGCGCGGCGGCGCTGTGGTGGTCGTCGCGGCGGACGCAGGACGCGGGGGGCTGACGGCACCACGCACGAAGGCTCGCCGGCGTGGTCGGCCGGCGAGCCTCGTGTCGGTGAACCGTGCGACGGTCAGCGCTTATTGACGAACTTCCAGGCCGTCGGCAGCACGCCCATCGCCAGGGCGGCCTTCAGGGCGTCACCGATGAGGAACGGCGTCAGGCCGGCCGCGACGGCGGCGGAGGCGGACATGTCGGCGGCGAAGGCCAGGTAGGGCACGCCGACGGCGTAGATGATCGCCGAGCCGAGGGCCATGGTGCCCGCCATCCGCCAGGGGGAGCGGTCGGCGCCGCGACGGGCGAGCGCGCCCACGACGCCGGCGGCCAGCAGCATGCCGAGGATGTAGCCGAACGACGGCATCGCCATCCCCGACCCGCCCTGCGCGAACCACGGGACGCCGGCCATGCCCACCAGCGCGTACACCGCGAGGGAGGCGAGGCCCCGGCCGGCGCCGAGGGTGGTGCCGACGAGGAGCGCGGCGAAGGTCTGGCCGGTCACGGGGACCGGGGAGCCGGGCACGGGCACCGCGATCTGGGCGGCGAGTCCGGTGAGCGCGGCACCGCCGAGCACGAGAGCCGCGTCCCGGACGCGGGAGGCCGGGACGAGGTCGGCGAGGACCTGTCCGGAGCGGGCGGACGTGACGGTGGCGGTGCTCATGGGGTCTCCGCGGGGTGAGGGCGGTTGGGGACAACCGTGACGTTATCCCGGCGCCCCCGCGCCGATCACCAGCAGCGCCCGACAAAGGCTCGAACCGGGGCTTGGTGGGCTCCGCACAAAGAGCGGGGTCAATCCTGGATACGGGGTGACGCCGGTCACTGAGGTGAGGTGGCCTCGCCAACACCGGGCCCTGGGCAGGCGGCTGTAGGGAATCACCAAAGGCCGGGCCCGACTGCACCGTCCCGCCCCCGGTAACCGGAGCGCCACCGTCCGTATGACCCGCGTCCACATGCTGGGCGGCTCCCCCGCGCCCGTGACCAGGGCACTCAGACTGGGCGGCGTTTTTGCCCTCTCCCGCATTGGACGACACACGCCCATGCCCAGCACCACCGTCGCGTCGCCTCCGAAGCCGGACGGCGCCTCCCTCTCGCACGGCCTGAAACAGCGCCACCTGTC
>KL568628.1:3143-5138 GCA_000715605.1 Streptomyces speibonae
AAGCCGGACGGCGCCTCCCTCTCGCACGGCCTGAAACAGCGCCACCTGTCGATGATCGCCCTCGGCGGGGTGATCGGCGCCGGGCTGTTCGTCGGCTCCGGCGCGGGGATCGCCGCCGCGGGGCCCTCCATCGTCCTCGCCTACACCCTCTCCGGCCTGCTGGTGATGCTGGTGATGCGGATGCTGGGCGAGATGTCCGCCGCGTATCCGTCCTCGGGTTCGTTCTCCGCGCACGCCGAGCGGGCCATCGGCCCCTGGGCGGGGTTCACCGCGGGCTGGTCGTTCTGGGTGCTGCTGTGCACGGCGGTCGGCCTGGAGGGCATCGGCGCCGCGAAGATCGTCACCGGCTGGCTGCCGGGCACGCCCGAGTGGGCGTGGGTGGCGCTGTTCATGCTGGTGTTCTGCGGGACGAACCTCGCGGCGGTGAAGAACTTCGGCGAGTTCGAGTTCTGGTTCGCGGCGCTGAAGGTCGGCGCGATCACGCTGTTCCTGGGGCTGGGCGTGCTGGCCGTGGCGGGCGTCCTGCCGGGCACGGACTCCCCCGGCGCCTCCCACCTCACCGACTTCCTGCCGAACGGCGGTGAGGGCCTGGTGATCGGACTGCTCGCCTCCGTCTTCGCCTACGGCGGTCTGGAGACGGTGACGATCGCGGCGGCCGAGTCGGAGAACCCGGTCAGGGGCGTGGCGAGCGCCGTGCGCACCGCGATGTGGCGGATCGCGCTGTTCTACATCGGCTCGATGGCGGTCATCGTCACCCTCGTTCCGTGGGACTCCCCGGCCGTCGTCGAGGACGGCCCCTACGTCGCCGCCCTGGACACCCTCGGCATCCCCGGGGCCGGTCAGCTGATGAACGTGGTGGTGCTGGTCGCGCTGCTGTCGGCGATGAACGCCAACATCTACGGCGCCTCGCGCATCGGCTACTCGCTGGTGGAGCGCGGCCAGGGACCGAGGGCGCTCGGCCGGGTATCGGGCGGGGTGCCGCGGATCGCCGTGCTGGCCTCGTCGGTCTTCGGCTTCCTGTGCGTGCTGCTGAGCTACTGGCGGCCGGACGACGTCTTCGCCTGGCTGCTGAACATGATCGGGGCGGTGATCCTGGTCGTCTGGATCTTCATCGCCGTCTCCCAGTTGCGGCTGCGCCGCCGGCTCGAGCGCGAGGAGCCCGGGAAACTGGCGGTGCGGATGTGGGCGTTCCCGTGGCTGACGTGGGTGGCGCTGGCCGGGATGGCGGCGGTCTTCGTCCTCATGGCGCGGGAGCCGGACACCCGCGTGCAGCTGTACGCGACGGGCGGGATGACGCTGGCGCTGGCGGCGGTCGGATACGCCTGGCAGCGGACGCGCGCCCGGAGCTGAGGCGTACGGACGCGCCCGGAGACCTCGGGTACGACGGCCCTCGCGTGGACACGCGGGGGCCGTTTGGCTTGCTCAGGGCTCACGGTCAGCCGTTTCCGCTGCTAGCGTGGAGATGCGGTAGTTGCAACACATGCGCAATAAGACCCCAGAGGCCCCCTGCCACCGTGATCGTCTTCTCACCGTTCACCCGGCAGGCGGAAAGGGGGAAGCCCTCGCGCGGTCGTGACGCGCGAGGGCTTCCGGCATACGCGTCACAGGTTGCTGAAGTCCGGCCCCTTCGTCCGCGTGCGCTTGATCTCGTAGAAGCCGGGGACGGAGGCCACCGCGAGGGTGCCGTCCCACAGCCGGGCGGCCTCCTCGCCCTTGGGGGCGGGCGTGACGACCGGGCCGAAGAAGGCGATCTCCTCGCCGTCGGCGCCGGGGACGGCGATGACCGGGGTGCCGACCTCCTGGCCCACCTTCTCGATGCCCTCCTTGTGGGAGGCGCGCAGCTCCGGCTCGTAGGGAGTGGAGTCCCAGTGCTCCATGAGGGAGCCGGGCAGGCCCACGTCCTCCAGGGCGGCGGCGACCGTCTCCTTGCCCGGGCCCGCGCCCTGGTTGTGGATGCGGGTGCCGAGCGCGGTGTAGAGGGCGCCGAGCACCTCG
>KL568628.1:5336-6319 GCA_000715605.1 Streptomyces speibonae
TGTGGATGCGGGTGCCGAGCGCGGTGTAGAGGGCGCCGAGCACCTCGGGGCCGTGCTCCTGCTGGGCCGCGATGACCACCCGCACCGGGCCCCATGCCTGCTTCTCGAGCATGTCGCGGTACTCCGCGGGCAGCTCGTCGAGCTTGTCCTCGTTGAGGACCGCCAGACTCATCAGATGCCAGCGGACCTCGATGTCGCGCTGCTTCTCCACCTCCAGCACCCACCGGGACGTCATCCAGGCCCAGGGGCACAGAGGGTCGAACCAGAAGTCGACGGGCGTGGCGGGGGACTTGTCCGGCATGTCGCTCCTCAGGCAGGCGATATCTCCTTGGGGCAACGCGCAGCTGGTCCCGGCCATTCCCGGCTGCCCCGCGTCAGGGGCACATGGCAGGATCGGTGCTGTCCAGCCCTGTCGACGACGCATGAGGAGTCCGCCCGTGCCCGGTGAGAATCTTGCCCGTGACGAGGCCCGGGAGCGGGCAGCGCTGCTGTCCGTCGACGGGTACGAGGTCTCCCTCGATCTGCGGTCGGCGGTCGGTGACGGTCCCGGCGAGGGGCCGCGCACCTTCCGGTCCGTGACCACCGTACGGTTCCGCTGCGCCGAGCCGGGCGCGAGCAGCTTCGCGGACCTGATCGCGCCGGGCGTGACGGCCGTCTCCCTCAACGGGCGCGACCTCGACCCGGGGGAGGTCTTCGACGGCACCCGGATCCAGCTGGAGGACCTCGCCGCCGAGAACGAACTCGTCGTGGACGCGCGGTGCGCCTACTCCCGCACCGGTGAGGGCCTGCACCGCTTCGTCGACCCCGAGGACGGCGAGGTGTACCTGTACACGCAGTACGAGCCGGCCGACTCCCGGCGCGTCTTCGCCAACTTCGAGCAGCCCGACCTCAAGGCGCCGTACCGGTTCGAGGTGCGGGCGCCCGAGGGCTGGACGGTGTGGAGCAACGGCGCCGGCGAGCTGACCGACGGGGTGTGGCGGGTT
>KL568628.1:6549-9322 GCA_000715605.1 Streptomyces speibonae
GCCGAGACCAAGCCGATCTCGACGTACATCACCTGCGTGGTCGCGGGCCCGTACCACTATGTGACGGACACCTACGAGCGGGAGTTCGAGGACGGGACGCGGCTGCGGATCCCGCTCGGCGCCATGTGCCGCAAGGGCCTCGCGCCGCACTTCGACGCCGACGACGTGTTCCTGGTGACCAAGCAGGGCCTGGACTTCTTCCACGACCACTTCGACTATCCGTACCCCTTCGGGAAGTACGACCAGGCGTTCGTGCCCGAGTACAACCTGGGCGCGATGGAGAACCCGGGGATGGTCACCTTCCGCGAGGAGTTCATCTTCCGGGGCAAGGTCACGCGGGCCTCGTACGAGGGCCGCGCCAATGTGATCCTGCACGAGATGGCGCACATGTGGTTCGGTGACCTGGTCACCATGGAGTGGTGGGACGACCTGTGGCTGAAGGAGTCCTTCGCCGATTTCATGGGCGCCTTCTCGCTGGTCGGCGCCACCCGCTTCACCGACGGCTGGATCACCTTCGCCAACCGCCGCAAGGCGTGGGCCTACCGGGCGGACCAACTGCCCTCCACGCACCCGATCACCGCGGACATCCGCGACCTGCAGGACGCCAAGCTCAACTTCGACGGCATCACGTACGCCAAGGGCGCCTCGGTGCTCAAGCAACTGGTGGCGTACGTCGGCCAGGACGCGTTCCTGGAGGGCGCCCGGCGCTACTTCAAGCGGCACGCGTACGGCAACACGCGCCTCGGTGACCTGCTGTCGGTCCTCGAGGAGACCAGCGGCCGGGACATGGGCGCCTGGGCCCGGTCCTGGCTCCGGACGGCGGGCGTCAACTCGCTGACCCCGCAGGTGCTGCTGACCGCAGACGGCCGGATCGACGAGCTGGCGGTGGTGCAGGAGGCCCCCGAGTCGCACCCCGAACTGCGCCCGCACCGGGTGGCGGTGGGCCTGTACCGGCGCACGGAGTCCGGTGCCCTCGAGCGGTACGCGCAGGCCGAGACGGACGTCGAGGGGGCGCGGACGCTCGTGCCGGAGCTGGCGGGCGCGGACGCGCCGGAGCTGGTGCTGGTCAACGACGACGACCTGACGTACTGCAAGACCCGCTTCGACACGACGTCGCTGGCCACGCTGCGCGAGCACCTGGGCGCGCTGACCGACCCGCTGGCCCGTGCGCTGTGCTGGTCGGCACTGTGGAACATGACGCGCGACGCGCTGCTTCCGGCCCGGGAGTTCATCGGCCTGGTGCTGCGGTTCGCGGACCGGGAGACCGACATCGGCGTGCTCCAGATGCTGCACGCGTGGGCCGAGTCGGCGGCCGTCCACTACACCGCGCCCGAGCTGCGCGAGCGGGCCGGGCGGCGGCTCGCCGAGGGCGCCGTGGCCCAGCTGCGCACCGCGGAGGCGGGCAGCGAGCACCAGCTGGCCTGGGCGCGGTTCTTCGCCCACACGGCCGGCGCGCCGGCCGACTTCGAGCTGCTGGCCTCTCTCCTCGACGGCACCACGGCGATCGAGGGGCTGGAGGTGGACCAGGAGCTGCGCTGGGCGTTCCTGGAGCCGCTGGCCGCGCACGGCGTGGCGGACGAGAAGCGGCTGGACGAGGAGCTGGCCCGGGACGACACCGCGTCCGGCAGGCGGCACCACGTGCGCTGTCTGGCCGCCCGGCCGTCGGCGGCGGTCAAGGCGCAGTGCTGGGCGCAGGTCGTGGAGTCCGACACGCTGTCCAACGCGCTGGTCGAGGCGACGATCGCGGGCTTCGCCCAGCCGTCCCGGCGGGAGCTGACCGCCCCGTACGCGGAGAAGTACTTCGCGGCGATCGAGCGGGTGTGGCGGGAGCGGTCGATCCAGATCGCCATGCACGTGGTGCGGGGCCTGTTCCCCTCCCTCCAGGACTCGCGGGAGACGCTGGAGGCGACGGACGCGTGGCTCGCCGCCCACGAGGACGCGGCCCCGGCGCTGCGCCGCCTGGTGCTGGAGGCCCGGGACGACCTGGCCCGTGCGCTGCGGGGCCAGGAGTGCGACCGCGCCGCGTAGCTTTGGCCCATGATTTGGCGTTCCGTCATCGTTACGGAAGTACGTCAATAGCAGCCGTAACCCCTGGTCCGCACACGAACGGACCAGGGGTTTTCGGTATCCGAACAGGCGTCCTTTAGGGCATGCTTGTCCTCATTTGTCGACGAGCCTGTAACAGGGGTTCGGGGACCGCCCGGAGACGGGAAATTGCCGGGCATGAACCACAACACCCCGCTCTCCCCCCGCCCCCTGCACCACCTCTCCACCGGCACCGGGCTCCGGGTGCTGACCCACGCACAGCTGCGCGCCCACGGCATCTCCGCCGCGGAGGCCGGTGAGCGGTGCCGTCCCGGGGGACCCTGGCAGCATCTCCTCCCGGGCGTCGTCCTGCTCCACCCCGGCCCGCCGACCAGTGAGGAGCGGCTGCACGCGGTGCTGCTGTACGCGGCACGGGAACGGACCACGAGCGTCCCCGTCCAGCCCGGCGCGGGCGAACCGCCCGCCTCCCGCTACGGCGAGGTGATGATCAGCGGGCTGGCCGCGCTGACCCTGCACGGCTTCTCCTGCGCTCCCCCGCTGCCGTCCCTGGAGACCTTCGACGTCCTGGTCCCGCGGCTGCGCCGGCTCCGCTCGGCCGGCTGTGCACGGATCGTGCGCACCGCCGCCCTGCCCGTCCCGGAGCAGGTCACGGGCCTGCCGGTGGCGCCCGTCGCCCGCGCGCTGGCCGACGCGGTGGCAGGCCTGGAGGACGCGGGCACCGTACGGA
>KL568628.1:9556-14886 GCA_000715605.1 Streptomyces speibonae
ACTGCGAGCCGGCGGCCGTGGTGCGGGAGCTGACCGGCGCCAAGCTGCTGAACCGGCCGCACGTGGTGGACGCCGTGGACTCGCTGCTGGCCGAGGGCCGGACGCTCGCCGAGGCGCGGCTGTACCGGATGGTCCGCGAGCACGGCCTGCCGGACCCCTGCTGGAACGTCGACCTGCGCCTGCCGGGCGGCCCCCGCCTGGGCGGCGTCGACGCGTACTGGCCCGACCATTCGGTGGCGGTCGAACTGGACACCCGCGCGCCCCGCCCCGGCCGGCGCCCCGAGGACGACGTCGAGTGGGCGGAGTACACCCGCAAGCGGGAACACCTGGAGCGCCTGGGCATCACGGTGGTGCACATCACCCCGCGCAAGCTCCGGGACGCGATGGAGCACCAGGCGGCGGTGGTCCGCACGGCCCTGATGACCTCGGCCGACCGCGATCCGGCGGCCTACGTCGTTGCTCTGCCGCGCTAGCCGCCGGGCGGCACCAGGAGGGGAGAGGCCGCCGGCATGGCACGCCGCGCGGCCCCTCCTCGTGCGGACGTGGACGCGGAGGCGGGTTCGGAGGGACGGGGGCGGGAGGACGTGGTGCGCGTCCGCGTTCGGGGGCCGCCCGTACGCCGGGGCGGGGGCCGACCGTACGCCGGGTCACCCGCCGGTGGCGGGCTCCACGCGGCCCGTCGGGGGGCGCTCGTGCCACAGGCGCAGGGCGATGTCGACCAGGGGGACCCGGACCAGGCCCGGGACGGCGGTGAGGGGCTGCCAGGCGGCGAGTTCCGTGGAGCCGCCGACCTCGTTGCGCAGTTCCCCGCCGGTGACGCGGCCCTCGTAGACCAGCCGTACGGCGTGGTGGTCGACGGTGCGGCCGAGGCGGCCGGGCAGGGTGCGGCGGACGGAGTCCACGCCGAGCAGCCCGGTGACCTCGATCAGGTAGCCGGTCTCCTCCTCGACCTCCCGGCGCACGGTGTCGTAGGGGTCCTCGCCGTGCTCCATGCCGCCGCCCGGCAGCACCCACTCCGGGACGCCGTCGGGGCCCGGGGACCGGGCGAGCAGGAACTGACCGTCGCGCACCACCACGGCGTAGGCCGCCACCCTCAACGTCTGTCGCATCAGGGGACGTTAACCCGCCGGGCGGGCCTCCCTCAGAGCTCCCCGCACACCCCGCGCAACCGGTCACGTATCCTTGAGTGGTTAGCCAGGAAGGGAGCCGCCCATGTCCGCACCGGACCGCACCGACCCACGGCCGCTGACCGGTGAGCCGCTCGCCCTGGACCTGCTCAACACGCGGTGGGTCCGCGATGCCGTCACGCTGGACCTGCTCGACGGGACCGACGGACTCGCGGTGTGGCTGGACGCGCACGGTCTGGGCGACCGGTTCCGCGCCGACGCGGCGACCCTGCGGCACACCCTCGATGCACGGGACGCGCTGCTCGGCGCGGTGGAGGGCGGCTCCGGCGGGGGCGCCGAGGCCGTGGACGCCGTGCTCGCGCACGGACGGATCCGGGCCACGCTCACCGCGGACGGGCCGGGTGAGCGGCCCGAGTTCGACGACCCCTCCTGGGGCCCGGCCTGGCTCGCCGCCCGCGACTACCTCCGGCTGCTGCAGACCGCGCCCGACCGGATCCGCGCCTGCGCCCACGAGGCGTGCACGCTGCACTTCTTCGACACCTCGCGCAACGGCACCCGCCGCTGGTGCTCCATGGCGTCGTGCGGCAACCGGGCGAAGGCGTCCCGGCACTACGCGCGCACGAAGGACGCCTGACTCCGCGCAGGCAAGGGCGAGTTGTCCGCTTCGGGCGCCATCCCCCCATAAGCGCACCGGGGGTTTTCCCCACACATCCATTTCGCTTCGAACAACTCTCCCCAAATAGCAGTCCCTTGCGTAAGGCTCAACGATCGTCCGGGGCCGTTTTCCGGGCCGACGCGGCCCGGGACGAACGGCTCCGGTCGCTCCCGACCGTTCCTTTACGTGCAAGGGATGCCGATGACCCACACCCCCCGCGCCCCCATATCGGGCACCAGACGCGCGGCCCGCATCGCCGTGGCCGCCGGACTCGTCGCCGCGCTCGCCGCGGCCGGGCCGATACCCGTGGCCCTCGCCGCCGACACGCCGCCCGCCACCCCGGCCGACGCCGACGTCAAGTCCGCCGACGACAAGCTCGGGGCGGACGACGCGGAGCTGCTCTCCGAGGCCAAGGCCGAGGGCGCCAAGCACGTCACGATGATGATCGCCACCGCGCCCGGGCAGACCGAGCAGGTCGCCGAGCAGCTGAACGCGGTCAAGGGCGGCTCGGTCGGCCGGACCGACGACAAGCTCGGCTACGTCCGCGCCACCGTCCCCACCAGCAGGGCGGACGCCGCGATCGCCGCCGCCACCAAGCTCTCCTCCGTGCACGGGGTCGACCTGCGCGACGAGATCCCGCTGGACGACCCGCGGCCCGGCGCGGACACCACCGGCCACGCCGGCAAGGGCCGCGGTCACCACGGCCGCGCCTACCCCGGTCCCGACCGGCGCACCCCCGCGAAGAACCCGTACAACCCGTCCTTCGAGACCGGCGCCGTCGAGTTCGTCAAGGACCACCCGCGCGCCGACGGCCGCGGCATCACCATCGGCATCCTCGACTCCGGCGTGGACCTCGCCCATCCGGCGCTGCAGAAGACCACGACCGGCGAACGCAAGATCGTCGACTGGGTGACGGCGACCGACCCGATCGTCGACAGCGACCGGACCTGGCGTCCGATGGTCTCCTCCGTCTCCGGACCGACCTTCACCTACGGCGGCACGACCTGGAGCGCGCCCGAGGGCTCGTACCGGATCAGCACCTTCCTGGAGTCGTACACCACCGGCGGCGACGCGGCCGGTGACGCCAACCGCGACGGCGACACCACCGACTCCTGGGGCGTGCTCTACGACCCCGCCGCCGGCACGGTCCGCGTCGACCTGAACAACAACCACGACTTCGGTGACGACACCCCGATGAAGCCGTACAAGGACGGCTTCCAGATCGGGTACTTCGGCACCGACGACCCGAAGACCGATGTCGCCGAGCGCCAGCCGTTCGTCGTGGAGATCCGCAAGGACGTCCCGATGGACCCCTACGGCGGCGACTGGGTCGGCCAGAAGGCGGACTTCGTCAACATCGGTGTCATCGAGTCCGAGCACGGCACGCACGTCGCCGGCATCCCCGCCGCCAACGGCCTGTTCGGCGGGCGGATGGACGGCGCCGCCCCCGGCGCGAAGCTCGTCTCCTCCCGCGCCTGCACCTGGACCGGCGGCTGCACCAACGTCGCGCTCACCGAGGGCATGATCGACCTCGTCACCAAGCGCGGCGTCGACATCGTCAACATGTCCATCGGCGGGCTGCCGGCACTCAACGACGGCAACAACGCCCGCGTGGAGCTCTACAACCGCCTGATCGACACCTACGGCGTCCAGCTGGTGATCTCCGCGGGCAACTCCGGCCCCGGCGCCAACACCATCGGCGACCCCGGCCTCGCCGACAAGGTGATCTCCGTCGGCGCGTCCGTCTCCCGCGAGACGTGGGCCGCCAACTACGGCTCCGAGGTGCGGACCAAGTACGACATGATGCCCTTCTCCTCACGCGGCCCGCGCGAGGACGGCGGCTTCACCCCGACGCTCGTCGCGCCCGGCGCGGCGGTCAACACCATCCAGACCTGGCTGCCCGGCGCCCCGGTCCCCGAGGCGGGCTACGACCTCCCGGCCGGCTACGGCATGCTCCAGGGCACGTCGATGGCCTCCCCGCAGGCCGCCGGAGCCTCCGCGCTGCTGCTGTCCGCGGCGAAGCAGAAGCGCATCGACCTCACCCCGGCGAAGCTGCGCACCGCCCTGACCTCCACCGCCGAGCACATCCGCGGTGTGCAGGCCTACGAGGAGGGTGCCGGCCTCATCGACATCGAGGACGCCTGGGACGCCATCCGTGACGGCGCCACCGCGCACCGGTACACGGTGAAGGCGCCGGTCGACACCGCGATCGACCAGTTCCTTCAGACCCCGGGCTTCGGCACCGGCCTCTACGACCGCGAGGGCGGCCTGAAGGCGGGCCAGAAGAAGACGTACGACATCACGATCACCCGTACGTCCGGCCCGGACCGCGCGATCCGCCACGAACTCGACCTCGAGAACAACGAGGGCCACACCTTCCGGATCCTCGGCGACGACGACATCCGGCTGCCGCTGAACAAGCCGGTGACCGTCAAGGTGCAGGCCCGGCCCGGTTCGGCCGGCCTCAAGAGCGCGATCCTCGACGTCGACGACCCGCGCACCGAGGGCGTCGACCGGCAGATCCTCACCACCGTGGTCGTCTCCACGCCGGTGAACCACACGTTCTCCGTCTCGGGCAAGGCCCAGCGCAACGACACGACCTCCTACTTCCTCACCGTGCCCGAGGGCGCGAAGACGCTGGAGGTCGCCCTGAGCGGGCTGAAGGGCAAGAGCCAGACCCGGTTCATCGCCATTCACCCCTACGGCGTCCCGGCCGACCCGACCTCGACGATCTACTGCTACCCGAACTACGACAACCCGACCAACCCCTGCCGCCCCGACGTGCGTTCGTACACGGACCCGCAGCCCGGCGTCTGGGAGGTCGAGGTCGAGTCGCGCCGCACCTCGCCGCTGCTCGACAACCCGTACAAGCTCGACGTCTCCGTGCTCGGCGCGGCCTTCGACCCGGAGACCGTGACCGTGTCCGAGGCGAAGATCGGCACGCCGGCCACGGTCTCGTGGGACGTGACCAACGGGTTCGCCGCGCTGGAGGGCAAGCTGGTCGGCGGGCCGCTGGGCTCGTCCAAGACCGACCGCCCGGCGATCCGTACGGGTGAGACCCACACGACGACGGTCGAGGTGCCCGAGGGCGCCGCGTCGCTCGACGTGTCCATCGGCAACGTCTCCGACACCTCCGCCGACCTGGACCTGACGGTCTACGACGCGGACGGCAACCGGGTCGCCCAGTCCGCGGACGGCGACTCGGAGGAGTCGGTGTCCATCCCCGACCCGGCGGCCGGTGAGTACACCGTCGAGGTCGATGGCTACTCGGTCCCGGCCGGTTCCACGGACTACGACTACCTGGACGTCTTCTTCTCCGCGACGCTCGGTTCCGTCGAGGTCGACGGCTCCGCGCCGGTGGACCTCGGCACGGGCGACTCGACCACCGTCTCCGGCGAGGTCACCGTCACGGCGGAGGCCCCCGAGGGCCGGGCGTTCTTCGGCCGGGTCCAACTGGTCAACGCCCGCGGCACGGTGGCGGGCATCGGCAACGTGGCCATCGAGAAGGTCGTCCCGTAGCCGGCCGACCCGACCCCATTGGAGGGGCG
>KL568628.1:15126-15518 GCA_000715605.1 Streptomyces speibonae
CCCCTCCGTCACGCCACGGACCGGACCACGCACCCCCGGCAGACGATGCGCCGCCCCACCCCCTCTCGCGGGCCACCCCCGCCTCACCGACACCCGCGCGGGCCGCCCACATCCGCGCGTCACAACGCGCCGCCCGTAGCGAGTCCACTCCCGAGCCGCCTCCACGCACCGGCAACACAGGCGCCGGCCCGCCTCCAGCCACCGCTCAGGGCACACGCGCCGGACGGCAATGCGACGCCCCGACACCCGCTCCCGAGCGACCCCCGCCTCGCCCTCAACCACTGCGACGGGGCAGACACCACTCCGTCGCGCTCGGCGCCCCCTCCCGGCCACGGGTCAGCGCGCGCAGGCAGCGAGGCGCCAACCCGACCACGCCAACAGGCAGGCGCCCC
>KL568628.1:15777-16048 GCA_000715605.1 Streptomyces speibonae
CCCCCGCCGACACCCGCCCTTGCAGCGCGCGGCCCCCTCTCAGCCGCGGGTCGGCGCACGGCGCAGGCAGCCAGCCGACAACCCGACACCGCTCCCGAGCGGCCTCTCCTCACCGACAGCCACCCGCGGGGCAAGTGCACCCGCGCCTCCAGCACACGCGGCGCCCCCCTCAGCCACAGGACAGCACACGGCGCGCAGGCAGCCAGGCGGCAGCCCGGCCCCGCTCTGAGCCGCCTCCACCTCACCGACAACCACCCCCGCGGGGCAAGTG
>KL568628.1:16271-16792 GCA_000715605.1 Streptomyces speibonae
GCTCTGAGCCGCCTCCACCTCACCGACAACCACCCCGGCGGGGCAGGTGGCCCCGCCGACACCCGACCCTCCCGCGCGCGCAGCGCTTCCACCTCAGTCGCAGGTCAGTGAGCGCGCCGCCGACAGCGAAGCGACGATCTGGGCCCGTTCGGAGACGATCTCCCGCTCGTCGACGATCACCGTGTCGGGGCGGTCGTCGTCCAGGGGGATGCCGACCAGGACCCGGTCGCCCGGGCTCAGGGGGGTCGTCTCGACGACGTCCTGGAGGAACGTGACCTCGCCCTCGCCCTCACCCTTGTAGTACCGGCTCACCCGGAGCGTGACGCGCTCCGTGCCGGCCACCGCCCCCGGTACCGGCTCCACCGACGCCACCGACCCCTCGGCGACGAGGCGCGCGCACGCGAGGTAGCGGGGGCTGCCGAAGGCGGAACCGCTCGCCTCCCGGGAGTCGGCGGCCGCCTTGCCGCCCGCCGAGTCGTCCATGCCGCCCCCGCTCTGCGTCACGAGCCATCCCATGCCGA
>KL568628.1:16971-17755 GCA_000715605.1 Streptomyces speibonae
TCAGAGATGTGTATAAGAGACAGGCCGAGGACGGCCTTCCCCACCCGTCGGCGACTCCGGTGCGGGCGGCTCAGCGGGACGGGGGGCGGCGGCGGGTCCGCGGCGGCCGGGGCGGCCGGGGGGTGGCCCGGCCCGGTGTCGGGTGCCGGCCGCTTCCCGGGGTGAGCGGCCGGGTGTCGCCCCGGGGGAGCCTCCTCCGGGGCGGCGAGCGCGTCGCCGATCCGCGTCAGCTGCTCGCGCAGGACCGCGAGGTCGGCGACAGCCGCCGCATGTTCCGCGAGGAACGCCGGGTCCCGCCGGGCCTCCTCCGGCAGCGGCTCGTCGAGGAGGGCGGCCATCAGCGCGTCCAGGCCGTCGTACTCGGGGCCGTCGTACTCGGGCTCGTCGTGGGCGGTCACGTCACACCACCTCGTCATCGTGCAGCCGGGCGCGCAGCGCGCGCACCGCCGTGTGCAGCCGGCTCTTGACCGTGCCCTCCGGAACGCCGAGCTGCTCGGCTATGGACCGCACCGGCAGGTCGGCGTAGAACCGCAGCACGACGACCTGCCGCTGCCCGTCGGGCAGCTGGTCCAGGCCCCGGGCGACGGCCAGGGACAGCAGGCTGGCCTCCTCCCCGGAGGGCGCCGTCTCCGCGGGGCGCAGCGCGGCCAGCCGCTCCCCGAGCCGCTCCTGGCGGCGCTTGGCCCGGTGCCAGTCCATGGCGAGGTTGGAGGCGACGACCGCCGCCCACGCCGAGACGTCCCGCGGCGCCTCCCTGCCGCTCGCGGCACGTTCCAGCAGCCGC
>KL568628.1:17955-19482 GCA_000715605.1 Streptomyces speibonae
CTGCGGCACCCCGCCCAGTGCGAGCACCGCCCGCACCCGGCGTTCCTGCGCCGCGTCCAGCGGATCGTCGTCGGCAGCGACGTACGTCCCCCGGCCGCGCCGGGCCCTTCCGCGCAGCACTGGCCACCCCCTCACGCTGTTTCTCCTACGACGCCGCTCCCGCCCGGATCGTTCGCGCGACTTTCCCGGATGCCGCCGAGGCGTACGTCACATCCCCGTGTGGGCGAGGACGAACCGGGCAGGGGACCTTGCGGTCCACACCCCCAACGAGCTGAATTCCTGCAGCTCAGCGGGGCTACGACCGAAGGTCCGCAACCCGCGCGCCGCGACCCGCCGTCCCAGTGGGCGGGCAGGGCGGGCAAAGAATTGGACAGCCGGGCCGTGGTCGGCCGCATCATGGAAGAGCCTCGGCCAGGCACATCAGGTACGTACCAGGACGCAGTAGGGAGTCGCCGTGAGGGTCGGAATCGTCGGAGCCACCGGTCAGGTGGGCACGGTCATGCGCAGGATCCTCACGGAGCGGAACTTCCCCGTCACGGAGCTGCGCCTGTTCGCCTCGGCCCGTTCCGCCGGCACCGAGCTCGACGGCGTGACGGTGGAGGACGCGGCCGCCGCCGACTACACCGGCCTGGACATCGTGCTGTTCTCCGCGGGCGGCGCGACCTCGAAGGCACTGGCCGAGAAGGTCGCCTCGCAGGGCGCCGTCGTGATCGACAACTCCTCCGCCTGGCGCAAGGACCCCGAGGTCCCCCTCGTCGTCTCCGAGGTCAACCCGCACGCGATCGCGAACCGCCCCAAGGGCATCATCGCCAACCCGAACTGCACCACGATGGCCGCGATGCCGGTGCTGCGTCCGCTGCACGCGGAGGCGGGCCTGGAGGCGCTGGTCGTCGCCACGTACCAGGCGGTGTCCGGCTCCGGCCTCGCGGGCGTGGCGGAGCTGCACGGCCAGACCCAGAAGGTGGTCGACGAGGCCGACAAGCTGACCCACGACGGCGCGGCGGTCGACTTCCCCGAGCCCGGTGTCTACAAGCGCCCCATCGCCTTCAACGTGCTGCCCTTCGCGGGCAACCTCGTCGACGACGGTCTGAACGAGACCGACGAGGAGCAGAAGCTGCGCAACGAGTCCCGCAAGATCCTGGAGATCCCCGGGCTCAAGGTCTCCGGCACCTGTGTGCGCGTCCCGGTGTTCTCCGGCCACTCGCTGCAGATCAACGCCCGCTTCGCCCGCCCGATCAGCGCCGAGCGCGCGACCGAGCTGCTGGCGGACGCCCCGGGTGTCGTCCTCACCGACATCCCCACGCCGCTCCAGGCGGCCGGCCAGGACCCGTCGTACGTGGGCCGTATCCGTGCCGACGAGACGGTGGACAACGGCCTGGCGCTGTTCGTCTCCAACGACAACCTCCGCAAGGGCGCGGCGCTGAACGCGGTGCAGATCGCGGAGCTGGTGGCACAGGAGCTGCGCGGCTGACGACGCCGCAGGCATGGCCGAGGGGGCGGGCCCACCGGTGGGCCCGCCCCCTCGGC
>KL568628.1:19646-24790 GCA_000715605.1 Streptomyces speibonae
GGGGCGGGCCCACCGGTGGGCCCGCCCCCTCGGCGTGCTCAGAGCGCCAGGTGCCGCCGCAGCGCCACGTCGATGTCGGCCATCCGCTGCCGGGGGACGGCACCGACCCGGTGCAGCAGCCGGTCCGGCGCGACGGCGCGCACCTGCTCGCACTGCGCCTTGGAGTCCTTGGGCAGCCGGCTCTCGTCGGCGTGCAGGAAGACCTGGAACGACAGGACCCGCGTGGTGTTCGACGTCAGCGGCACGACGCTCACGACGCCGCGGCCGTTCCGCTCGACGGATTCGTTGGCACCGTCGTTGGACACGATCACGGCGGGCCTGACCTTGTTGGCCTCGCTGCCCCTGACCGGCTCCAGGTCCACCATGTAGATGTCACCACGTCTCATCGGTGATCCCGTCCCCGCTCGTCCGGTCCCAGGCGGCGGCGTCCTCGCCCGCGTCCCACTCGGCGAACGCCTCGGTGTACTCCTGTACGAGTTGCGCCTGCCGCAGCAGCTCGATCGCGGCGTGTATCACGGCCGACCTGGATCCGGCCTCCGTGCGCTCGGCGTACTCGTCGACGAAGGCGACATCCTCCTGAGGCAGACTCACACTGATCTTCATACACTCGATGCTACTCCGGGTAGGAACATTGTGGCCACCCGAGAGCCCCGAATGCGCCGGACCGCCCGTCGGGGCCGTCCGGACGGCCCCGACACAGGGGTATCCCCATGATCCGGCTCGGTCATCGCCCCAGCCGGATTCCGCGTGGAAGGATGGCGCAACCCACACATAACGAGGAGATGACCGCGTGCCTGGCACAAACCTGACTCGCGAAGAGGCGCAGCAGCGGGCGAAGCTGCTGACCGTTGACTCGTACGAGATCGATCTGGATCTCTCCGGCGCGCAGGAGGGCGGTACCTACCGGTCCGTGACCACGGTGCGCTTCGACGTCGCCGAGGACGGCGACGGCGCCGAGTCCTTCATCGACCTGGTCGCCCCGGCCGTGCACGAGGTGACCCTCAACGGTGACGCCCTCGACCCCGCCGAGGTCTTCGCGGACTCCCGTATCGCCCTGCCGGGCCTGCTGAAGGGCCGCAACGTCCTCCGCGTGGAGGCCGACTGCGCGTACACCAACACGGGTGAGGGCCTGCACCGCTTCGTCGACCCCGTCGACGACCAGGCGTACCTGTACACCCAGTTCGAGGTGCCGGACGCCCGCCGGGTCTTCGCGAGCTTCGAGCAGCCCGATCTGAAGGCGACGTTCCAGTTCACCGTGAAGGCGCCGGAGGGCTGGACGGTCATCTCCAACTCGCCCACGCCCGAGCCGCGCGACAACGTCTGGGTCTTCGAGCCGACGCCGCGCATCTCGTCGTACATCACGGCGCTGATCGTGGGCCCGTACCACTCCGTGCACAGTGTGTACGAGAAGGACGGCCAGTCCGTGCCGCTCGGCATCTACTGCCGGCCCTCGCTCGCCGAGTACCTCGACGCCGACGCGATCTTCGACGTCACGCGGCAGGGCTTCGCGTGGTTCCAGGAGCAGTTCGACTACGCGTACCCGTTCAAGAAGTACGACCAGCTGTTCGTGCCGGAGTTCAACGCGGGCGCGATGGAGAACGCGGGCGCGGTGACGATCCGCGACCAGTACGTGTTCCGGTCGAAGGTGACGGACGCCGCGTACGAGATGCGGGCCGCCACGATCCTGCACGAGCTGGCCCACATGTGGTTCGGCGACCTGGTCACCATGGAGTGGTGGAACGACCTGTGGCTGAACGAGTCGTTCGCCACCTTCGCGGAGGCCGCCTGCCAGGCCGACGCGCCCGGTTCGAAGTGGCCGCACTCCTGGACCACGTTCGCCAACCAGATGAAGACCTGGGCCTACCGCCAGGACCAGCTGCCGTCCACGCACCCGATCATGGCCGACATCCGCGACCTGGACGACGTGCTCGTCAACTTCGACGGCATCACGTACGCCAAGGGCGCCTCGGTGCTCAAGCAGCTCGTCGCGTACGTCGGCGAGGAGGAGTTCTTCCGGGGCGTGCAGGCGTACTTCAAGCGCCACGCGTACGGCAACACGCGCCTGTCGGACCTGCTGGGCGCCCTGGAGGAGACCTCGGGCCGTGATCTGAAGACGTGGTCGAAGCTGTGGCTGGAGACGGCCGGCATCAACGTCCTGCGCCCGGAGATCGAGACGGACGGCGACGGCGTCATCACCTCGTTCGCCATCCGCCAGGAGGCCCCCGCGCTCCCGGCCGGCGCCAAGGGCGAGCCGACCCTGCGCCCGCACCGCATCGCGATCGGCCTGTACGACCTCGACGAGGCCTCCGGCAAGCTGGTGCGCGGCGACCGCGTCGAACTGGACGTCGACGGCGAGCTGACCGCCGTACCGCAGCTGGCCGGCACGCGCCGTCCGGCGGTCGTCCTGCTCAACGACGACGACCTGTCCTACGCCAAGGTCCGCCTGGACGAGCGGTCCCTGGCCTTCGTCACCGAGCACCTGGGCGACTTCGAGTCCTCGCTCCCCCGGGCGCTGTGCTGGGCCTCCGCCTGGGACATGACCCGGGACGCGGAACTCGCCGCGCGCGACTACCTCTCGCTCGTGCTGTCGGGCATCGGCAAGGAGTCCGACATCGGCGTGGTGCAGTCGCTGCACCGCCAGGTCAAGCTGGCCCTCGACCTGTACGCCGACCCGGCCGGCCGCGACGCCCTGCTGGCCCGCTGGACCGACGCCACGCTGGCCCATCTGCGCTCCGCCGAGCCGGCCGGCGACCACCAGCTGGCGTGGGCGCGCGCGTTCGCGGCGACCGCCCGCACCCCGGAGCAGCTGGACCTGCTGGAGGGGCTGCTGGCCGGCACGCAGACCGTCGAGGGGCTGGCCGTGGACACCGAGCTGCGCTGGACGTTCGTCCAGCGGCTGGCGGCGGTGGGCCGGTTCGACGAGGCGGAGATCGCGGCCGAGTACGAGCGGGACAAGACGGCGGCGGGCGAGCGCCACGCCGCCACCGCCCGCGCGGCCCGGCCCACGGAGGAGGCCAAGGCCGAGGCATGGGCGTCGGTCGTGGAGTCCGACAAGCTGCCGAACGCCGTCCAGGAGGCGGTCATCGCCGGGTTCGTCCAGACCGACCAGCGGGAACTGCTGGCGCCGTACACGGACCGGTACTTCGAGGTCCTGGCGGACGTGTGGGCCTCGCGCTCGCACGAGATGGCCCAGCAGATCGCGGTCGGTCTCTACCCGGGCATCCAGGTCTCCGGCGAGACCCTCGACAAGACGGACGCCTGGCTGACCGCCACGGAGCCCAACGCGGCCCTGCGCCGCCTGGTCTCGGAATCCCGCGCGGGCGTCGAACGCGCCCTGCGCGCCCAGTCCGCGGACGCGGCGGCGGCTTCCTAGCCGGTGCGCACAGGAGGGCGCCCGGTACCACGACACCGGGCGCCCTCCGCCATGCCCGGCCCGGCCAACGCAGCGCGTCCCCCACGCGCCCACGCAGACAAACATCCCGCACGAACGCCACATCCCGCCACGCGGCGGCGGTGACTTCCTCGGTCCGACACTCGCTCCGTGACCCCCGCGAGTTCGAGTTCGTCCTCGCTGCTGGTAACGGTGGCGACGTACGCACCGTCGCGCAGACGGCCGAAAGTCCCGTTCCGCAGCGAGAGCGCACCGCCGACGCACAGGACCAGCCCCGCCTCCGGCTCGGAGAGGGCCGGACCGCAGCACATCCCGGTCGAGAAGTCCTACACCCTCGCCGAGGCGACGTTCGCCCACACCGACAGCCGGGCGGGGCACACACGGGGGCGGCGGGTGATCGTCGTCTGACCGCCGCTCGCGGGGCCGTACGCACACGGCACGCACGCGGCTGCATGGAGCCGGACCGCGGGGCCCTGCGCGGCACACGTCGACCGCCTTGCCTTCGGCACGGCCGGTTCAGCGGTGTGCGACGACTTCCAGAGTGATCTCGAGATACCGCCCCGTCATCCCCTTGGCCTTGGTGATGCCGAAGGCATACCTGTCGATGGTGGTGGTGCCGCTCGCTGTCATCCGCTTGCCCTCGTGGGCCACTGTGCCGAGTGTGACGGCGATCGGCTGAGTCATCCCGCATACCGTCAACTCGCCGTGCAGAGTGGCATCAGCGCCGGATCGTTCCAGACGCCGGCTCCGGAAGCCGATCTCGGGATGCCGAGCCACGTCCAGGTAGTCAGAGGATTTGACGTGGTCGTCACGCTGCTGATTGCCCGACTCGAAGCTTCCTGCCTCCATCACCACGTGCACCGACGACTCTTCAGCCGGGTCCGCCACAGTGATCCGGCCATGGCCGATCGTGAAGGTACCTCGGACTGGGAGCAGCCCGAACATGGCGCGTGTGTCGAAGCGGACCGTTGATGCCGCCTGATCGATCTCGTACGCACCCGCTGCTGGTACGGGCTGGTTCCCTGATGCTGCCATGAGCGCGTAGCCTCCGCGTGCTGAAGATCAACCCGTGACGGGCCAGCCTCTCGCAGCAGCGGCGAGTATGCCAGCCCTCAGCCCTCCTTCTGCTGCCCCCTGCACACGCGAGGACGGCCCCTCGGCCGGCGTGACGTCACCATCAGCGGGGCTGGTTGTCGCACCCCGCCACGGCGACGGCCGCGCGGACGAAGGCGGCCAGGGCTGGGGAGGTGGCGTGCTCGGGCCAGGCGAGGACGAGCGTGGTGGGCTCGGCGTCATCGACTGGGACAGCGACCAGGTCGTCGCGGAGCTGGCCGCGGATGGAGGCGGGGAGGACGGCGACCATGCGACCCAGGGCGATGAGGTGGAGGAGCTGCCCGAGGTCGTGGATGTCGGGTCCGTGCGAGCCGTCCTCAGCCGCCCCGGGCCAGCGCGGGAGGGGCTCCCCGGCGAAGTCGTTCCGGCAGACCCGGGTGCGGCCCGCGAGGCGATGCGACCTCGGCATCACGAGAAGCTGCGTCTCGGTCAGGAGGTCCTGGGTGTCCAGGCCGGCGAGGTCATGGTGAGGGAGGTGAAGCAGGGCGGCGTCGGCGCGACCCTCCCGCAGGAGGATCTCACGCGGACCGAAGTCGCACACCAGTTCGACCGGCAACGCACCGGGCTCAGCCTGATAGGCCTCGAGGATCGCGGGCAGCAGGCCACCGTCGCCGCCGGGCTTGATGGCCAGGACCAGACG
>KL568628.1:25042-25479 GCA_000715605.1 Streptomyces speibonae
AGTGCGCCGCGGCCGACACGGCCTCGAGCACCGAACGGCTCTCGCGGAGCAGGACGGCCCCCGCCTCGGTCAGTGCGACCCGGCGACTGCCACGTTCCAACAGGGCTACGCCCAGCCGTCGTTCGAGCTGCTGAATGGCCCGGGAGAGCGGCGGTTGGGCCATCCCCAGCCGGGCGGCCGCCCTGCCGAAGTGCAGCTCTTCGGCGACAGCGGTGAAGTAGACGAGCTCGCGGACCTCCAGTCTTTCCATACCCGCACGGTATCGCTGCGTACCTGATCGGTGTTGGAACCCCCGGACGCCCCCGTGGTGGGCTGAACGCATGACAGAAACCACGACTGCCCTGGTCACCGGTGCCAACAAGGGCATCGGACGCGAGGTCGCGGCCCAGCTCGCCTCGCTCGGCACGAACGTCCTGCTGGCCTCGCGCGACCCGCAC
>KL568628.1:25680-26794 GCA_000715605.1 Streptomyces speibonae
GCCGCAGCCGGCCTGGGACCGCGGGTGCATCCGGTCACCCTGGACGTCACCGACCGCGTCGGCGTCCTGTCCGCCGCCCGCTGGATCGAGGAGCGCTTCGGCCGGCTGGACATCCTGGTCAACAACGCCGGCATCTCCGGCGACCTGGCCGCCCAGAGCCCTTGCGGTGTCGAACTGTCCGCTGTACGCGAGGTGTTCGAGACCAACGTGTTCGGCGTGATCAACGTGACCACCACGATGCTGCCACTGCTCGCCCGCTCCCCCGCCGCCCGGATCGTCAATGTCAGCAGCGGACTGGGCTCCATCGCCCGGATGACCGATCCCGAGGACTACTTCACCACCCGGCCCCCGTTGGCCGCGTACGTCCCGTCCAAGACCGCACTCAACTCCCTGACCGTGCAGTACGCCAAGGAACTGCGCAGCCGCGACATCCTGGTCAACGCCGCCGATCCGGGGCCGTGTGCGACCGACTTCACCACCGCGTTCCCCGGTCTCACCCGCACCGCGGCCGACGGCGCGGCCGTGGTCGTCCGGCTCGCCACGCTGCCCGACGACGGGCCGACCGGCGGCTTCTTCGACGAGCACGGCCCGGTTCCCTGGTGAGCGGCAACGGGAGAACGCGGAGATCTTGCAGCCGGCGCCGGTCGGGCAACGGCGGGCCTTGGACCGGGCGTGTCCGCCGGAGCCTCCGGCGCCCCTCACACAGAAGCTGTCTCATGTGGGGCTGGGGGACGGTTTCGGTTCGGGGTGGGGTGTCCGGTCGTGCCGGGGCAGCAGGAGCGGGGTGGTCAGGATCAGTAGGCCCGCGGCCGTGAGTGCGGTGCGGGGGCCGGTGAGGGCGGCGAGCAGGCCGGTGAGTGCGGTGAGGGCGGCGATGGCCGCCTGCTGGCCGATCGACCAGGCGGTCAGGGTGCGGGCGACGAGATGCTCGGGGGTGTGCTCGAGCCGGTAGGTGGCGAGCACCGGGCCGTACAGGCTCATGTTGACGATGATGGCCAGCTCGACGGCCATCACGGTGACGAGGCCCACCACCCCGGGCCCCACGAGGACCAGGCCGATCAGCCAGACGGCGCGCAGGGTGCCGGCGGTCCGCAGGACGCGGTGCCGGCCGTGG
>KL568628.1:27006-29631 GCA_000715605.1 Streptomyces speibonae
CGACACGGGGAGCCAGCCGGGAGCCGATGAGCCCGCCGAGGCAGGGGGCGGCGAAGGCGAGGGCGTACTGCCAGGGCGCGAAGCCGAGTTCGCGCAGCAGGAGCACGGCCAGCAGCGGTTCGGTGGCCATGATCAGGCCGGCGACGAGCATCTGGTTGAGGTAGAGGGGACGCAGTCCGGGGTGGCGCATGATGTGGCGCCACCCGTCGAGCAGTGCGCCCGCCCCGGCCGCCGCGTCCGTGCCGGTCCTTCGCGGTGGTTCCTCCCGGCCGCGGATGGCGAGGATGCCCAGCGCGGAGAGCAGGTGGCTGAGCGCGTTGGCGACGACGGTGGTGACCGGCCCGAACAGGCCGATCGCCGCTCCGCCCAGCGGTGGCCCGACCGCGACGGAGCTCCAGTTCGTGGACTCGAGGCGCGCGTTGGCGATGAGCAGGTCCTCCGGCCGGACGAGGGCCTTGAGGAAGGCACCGCCGGCCGCGTTGAAGGCGATCCTGGAGGCGGCGACGACGGCGGAGACCACGAGCAGCTGGACGTGACCGAGCCGTCCGAAGGCGTAGGCGACGGGGATCGTCGCCAGGGCCGCGAACCGGGACAGGTCCATCATGATCATGACCGGCCGCTTGCGCCGGAACTCCACCCACGGCGCGAGCGGCACCGCGATCAGCGCACCCACCGCGGGCCCCACCGCGGACAGCGCGGCCACCTCGGCGGGCCCGGCGTGCAGCACCAGCACGGCGATCAGCGGCAGCGCCCCGAACCCCAGTCCCGTCCCATAGGCACTCACCGCGTACGACGCCCACAGCCGGCCGAACCGCCTACCCAGCCGTCTCCTGCCCACCATGCTCGGCCCACTCCCCTCGGGGTCCCCTCCGGCGAGGTCCCGTCCGGACAATCCGACGTTGACCGAGCAGAGACAATCGGGCCGAACAACCGCAGGTCAAACAACCGAACCGGGTGTGCACCACAACTGTTGGTTGTTCACTAAGGTGAGTCGGCGTGGACCTCGAAGCAGTGCGCACCTTCGTCGCCGTCGCGGAAGCGGGCCGGTTCCAGACAGCCGCCGCCGACCTGTCGGTCACCCAGCAGGCCGTCTCCAAACGCATCGCCGCGCTGGAGCGCACCCTCGGCGTGCGCCTGTTCACCCGTGCCCCGCGCGGCGCCGAACTCACCATCGACGGGCGGGCGTTCCTGCCCCACGCACGGGAACTGCTGCGCGTCGCCGAGCGTGCGAGCGCGTCCGTGCGCCCCGGCCACCGTCCGCTGCGCGTCGACGTGATCGCCTCGCGCAGCGCGCAGTCGAACCTCATGCGCGGTTTCCACCGCGCGCACCCCGAGGTCGACCTCGATGTGCTGATGCTGGTCGACATCGAGAGCGCCGTCGCCGCCCTCCGGTCCGGCGCGATCGACGCGACCTTCCGCGCCGTCGCCGCGCCCGGCCGACCGCTCGGTGAGGACATCGCGTCCGTCCGGGTGCTCGACGAGCCGCTGCAACTCCTCACCGGGCCCGCCCACGCGCTGGCGGACGCCCGGTCCGTGCCCCTCGCCCGGCTCACCGGGCACCGGATCTGGATGCCCGGCATCGCCCCCGGCACCGAGTGGGGTGCCTACTACGACGACCTCGTCGCCGAGTTCGGCCTCACCATCGAGTCGACCGGCCCCAACTTCGGCTCCGACGCGCTGCTCGACACCATCGCCGACACCCCGGCCCTGGCCACGTTCATGGGCGCGCACTCCCGCCTCATCTGGCCCGAGGGCCACGACCTGCGCCGCATCCCGGTCACCGGCCCGACGCCCGTCTACCCGCACTCGCTGCTCTGGCACCGCGACAACCCCCACCCGGCGCTGGCCGCCCTCCGCGCCCACCTCGCCGCCACGACGGCCGGCCATGACGCCGCCGGGACCTGGAGGCCGGACTGGGTGATGCCACGCTGACCGCGGGCGGGGGCACCGCCCTCAGCGGTCGGCGCGTGCCAGGAACCCGGTGACCGTGCGGACGAAGTCATCGGGACCGTCCACCCACGGATTGTGGGCGGCGCCCGCCTGCACGACGTGCTCACCGCGCGGGAAGAGACCCGCCACCTCGGCGGCCGAGTCCGGACGCGGGGAGCCGTCCAGCGCGCCGGAGAGGACGAGGACGGGCGCGTCGAGGGCGGCCAGTACCGCGCGGGCCGCCTCGGCGCCGCCGAAGGCGCCCGGGGCCAGGTAGGCGGCCGCCGCCCCCTCGTCGAACCACGCGGCGCACGCGGCGGCGTGCGCCTGCGCGGCGGCGTCCCAGCGGCCGTAGGACAGGCGGTCGAGCAGATCGAAGTCCGCGTCGTCCGCCTTCCCGGACACCGCCCGCTCGAACGCCGGCCCGACCTCCTCGTACCAGGGCTCGTTCCGGCGCAACTCCAGTGCCTCCCGGCGCCGTTCGACGGGGAAGTCGATCCCGGCGGTGCGCGCCCGCGCGCAGACCAGCACGAGCGAGCGCACCCGCTCCGGGTACCGGGCCGCGTAGGCCAGCACGAGATCCCCGGCGGCCGAATGCCCGAGGAGGTCCATCCGCTCCAGGCCGAGGGCGGCCCGCAGCGCCTCGATGTCCTCCGCCTGCCGGTCCACCCGGGAGCCCGCCGGATCGGCGGGGGG
>KL568628.1:29819-32004 GCA_000715605.1 Streptomyces speibonae
GCGGGCCTGGCCGAGTCCCCCGTGCCGCGCGGATCCAGCAGCACCAACTCCCGCCGGCCGGCCAGCCCGCCCAGGTCGCCGAAGTAGGCGGAGGGCATCATCGGACCCCCGGGGACGCAGACCAGCGGCCCGTCGCCCCCGGCCCCCTTCCGGTGGTAGGCGAGGCGGGTCCCGTCGGGCGCGTCGAAAGTCGGCATGAGCGGAATGCTCGCAGGCGTGGCGGCGGCCCCGCCACGCCATGTGCCGATCACCCGGCGCGGAGCGTCACGGGCGCAGCGCCGCGGTCAGCATCGGCAGGGCGTGGCGCAGTTCCCGGTGGCCGTAGGTGCCGCTGTGCCCGCCTGGATAAATGTGAGTGGTCACGGGCGCACCCAGAGACCTGAGACGGTCACTGAGCATCCGTGTCTCCTCACCGCACACGGCTTCGGTGACCGATACGACGTCGTCGTCGGCGAGCGCGACCCATTTCTCGGTGCCGGGGATGTGGGGATCGGGCTCGTCACCGTCGAGCGGACCGGGCGTTCCGTCACCGGAGGCGAGGTAGACGGGGGTGTGACGCAGTCCCCGGGCGTGATGGTACGGATCCCAGTCGAGCCAGGTCTGCCACTGCTCCCACGGGTCACCGAAGATCGCGTAGCCGTCCACGCCGACGAACTTCGCACCGGAGAGCCACATCTCCGGGTGCCGGACCGGGTGCACGGGTGCCCCGAAAGCGGCGACGGCGCCGAACAGTCCCGTGACGCGAGCGGCCAGTCCCAGAGCGCCGAATCCGCCCTGGGACTCGCCGGCCGCCGCTCTCCGGGGCCCGGCGCCGTAGTCCCGTTCCACCAGGGGAACGACTTCGCGGAGAAATAGGTACGCACCTGGGGGGAGCCGCCTTCGCCATGGTTCCACCAGTCGGTCCAGAAGCCGAACAGGGGCATGCCGGGCATCACCACCAGGACATCACGCAGCTCCGCCAGGTCCTGCACCTTGAACAGGCTGGTCCAGGTTGTGTGGTCGCCGTCTCCGCCCGCGAACAGATAGAGAGTGGGCCAGCGGTCACCGGGGCGGCGCCGGTCCCAGCCGCGCGGTGTCAGCAGAGCCACCGTGCTCCGGCCGCCGAGAGCCGCGGAGTCCATGGTCAGCTCGACCAGCCGGTCGCCCAGGCGGCGTTCGGCAAGGACTCCGGGGCCGGTCGGGGCAGCGGCGCCGAGGAGAGTTCCGGCGCCCAGCAGGAGCCCGTTCGTGAGCATGGTACGGCGCGTACGTGCATGCGACATGTACCGGTTATCGGCCCACGGCGCCGCCACCTTGACTCGCCCCTTCCACGGGCGATCCGCTTTCCTGCGAGCGAACCGGAGACGGCGGATACTCCTGCCCATGAGCACTCCCCCCGAGCGGCGCCCCAGGGACCCCGTCGACGCGATCGTCGAGCAGTGGGCACGGGTGCGGCCGGATCTCGACACGGCCGCCATGGAGGTCTTCGGGCGCATCCACCGGCTCGCGCGCGCCATGGGCGACCGGATGGACAAGGCGTACGCCCGGTACGGGATCTCGCGCGGGGAGTTCGACGTCCTGGCCGCGCTCCGCCGGTCCGGGGAGCCCTACACCCTCTCCCCCCCGGCAGCTCTCGGCGACGCTGATGCTCACCACCGGCGGGATGACCGGCCGCCTGGACAAACTGGAGCGGGCAGGCCTGCTGCGCCGCTCCCCCGACCCGCACGACCGGCGCGGACTCCAGGTCACGCTCACCGAGGAGGGGCTGCGGCTGATCGACGCGGCCGTCGTCGCGGGTCTCGCCGAGCAGACGGAGGCACTGTCCGCCCTGGACGAGCAGAGCTCCCGACAGCTCGCCGATCTGCTGCGGGAGTTGCTCCTCGCCACCGAACGGTGACCGCCGGCCGCCTCAGCCGGGGTGGGCGGCCAGCGCGCTCTCGATCTCCGCGGGTCCGGCGGACTCCGCGGCCCAGGCGACGTAGCCGTCGGGGCGTACCAGCAGGGTGGTACGACGGCCCTCCGAGGCCCAGCGCTCCGCGGTCAGCCATCCCTTGCGGGCGCCCTCGACGTCGTACGGCTCGGGGGTGATCAGGACGAAGCGGCCGCCGCGCAGCGCCTCGTACAGCCGGCCGCCGCGCAGCGCCACGTCGGGGACACGGGTGCCGGTGAGGCGGTGAGCGCCGCGCGGGGCCGGGTAGGCGTAGCC
>KL568628.1:32247-36612 GCA_000715605.1 Streptomyces speibonae
GATCTGCGCCAGCGCCTTGGCCCTGGCCGGGCGGACGGCGTTGAGCACCACGGTGACCAGGGCGCGCACGGCACGCAGGGCGGGGTTCGTCGCCCGCGCCAGCCGGACCAGCCCGCCGCTGCTGCGCAGCACGGCCTTGCCGACGGAGTGGCGTTCGGCCTGGTAGGTGTCCAGGAGGCCCTCGGGTGCCCGGCCGTGGAGTACAGCGGCGAGCTTCCAGCCGAGGTTGGCCGCGTCCTGGAGGCCGGTGTTCATCCCCTGGCCGCCGGCGGGAGAGTGGACGTGCGCGGCGTCACCGGCGAGGAAGACCCGTCCGACGCGGTACTCGGGCGCCTGCCGTTCGTCGCTGTGGAAGCGGGAGAGCCAGCGGGCGTCGTGCATGCCGTAGTCGGTTCCCAGGGCGCGCCGGGCGACCTCCTTGACCTCGTCGAGTTCGAGCGGCGCGTCGTCGGGGACCTCGTGCCGGCGGTTCCAGCCCATGACCCGGTACCAGCCGTCGCCGAAGGACGCGATCATCGCGAAGGAGTCGCCGGCGCCGTTGACGGTGAGCACGCCCGGCGGGCGCTCGGCGAGCCGGACGTCCGCCAGGAAGAGGGACTTGATGACGGAGACGCCGGGGAAGGGCAGGCCGACCGCCCGGCGCACGGCGCTGCGGTGGCCGTCCGTGCCGACGACGTAGGCCGCGCGGCGGGTGACGACGGTGCCGTCCGGGACGCGGACGTCGAGGTCGACGCCCTCGGTGTCCTGGCGCAGCCCCACGACCTCGTGCTCGAAGAGGAACTCCACGCCGAGCTCGCGCGCCCTCTCCTCCAGCAGCCGCTCGACCTCGTACTGCGGGGTGATGAGCAGGTACGGGAAGCGGGAGGGGAGGGTGCCCAGGTCCAGGGAGAGGCGGCGGAAGAGGCGCAGCTGGGTGATGGTGCTGCCGGTGGCGAGCAGGGGGTCGGCGAGGCCGCGGGCGTCGAGCTGCTCGAGGGTGCGGGCGTGCACGCCGAAGGCGCGCGAGAGGTTGCTGATTCCGTGGGGGCGCCGCTCGACGAGGGTGACGGGGATGTCGGCGGCGGCGAGGTCACCGGCGAGGAGCAGGCCGGTGGGGCCGGCGCCGACGACGATCACGCGGTGCGGGGGCGTGGGGGTGGGGGTCCGGTCGGGGGCGGGTGTGGTGCCGGTGCCGCTCATGGGGGCCTCCTCGGTGCCAACGTTCGTTTGCCAACGCCTGGTTGCCGACATTCGTTGGCCTACAGTCGTTGGCCAACATCTGATGGCCAACGCTCGTTGGCAACGATAGAACGAGGGACAGAGCGGAGTCAACATGTGTTGGCATACGCTTGTTGGCCCACAATCGTTGACCTACAGTTGTTGGCATGACAGCCGGCAAGCCCCCCGCATCCTCCGCACCCTCCGCACCCCCAACACCCCCCGCACCGTCCCAGCGCCGCTCCGAAGCCACCCGCGCGGCCATCCTGGAAGCCGCCCGCGAGCGCTTCGCCGCCGACGGCTACGAGCGCGCCACCATCCGCGCCATCGCCAAGGACGCGAACATCGACCCGTCGATGGTGATGCGCTACTACGGCAACAAGGAGGGCCTGTTCGCGGCCGCCGTCACGATCGACCTGCGGCTGCCGGACCCGGCGGCACTGCCCCGGGACGAAGCGGGCCGGGCCCTGGTGGCGCACTTCCTCGCCATGTGGGAGGAGAGCGAGGTGCTCACGGCCCTGCTGCGGGTGGGCACCACCAACCAGGCCGGCGCCGAGCGCATGCAGGGCATCTTCCGGGAGCAGGTGCTCCCGCTCGCCCAGCGCTTCTGCCCCGACCCCGAGCAGGTCCCGGCGCGCGCCGCGCTGGTCTCCTCGCAGTTGCTCGGGTTCGCGCTCACCCGCTACATCCTGCGGTTCCCCCCGGCCGTGGCGCTGGACACCCAGGAGGCGGCGGCATGGCTGGCCCCCACCATCCAGCGTTACTTGACGGCGCCGTACCCGCAGTGAGCGGGAAACACCGAGGGCGCCGCCCGCGTCGCGTACGGCGGATGCGCGTACGCACGTGCGGGGCGGCGCCCTCGGGAAGGTGCGCGGGGCCTGGTGCGGCGGCCCGGGATCAGACCATGAGGCGGGCCCTGGATATGACCGGGGTCAGGCCTTGGCCTCGGCCTTGGTGCTGATGTTGGAGCTGGTGACGTCCTTCTTCTTGTGCGACTTGTCGCCGATCATCACCAGCGCGGCGATGCCCAGGAACAGGCCGACCGGAAGGAAGACGTAGAGGCCCAGCGTCTCGATGACGCTCAGGCCCGTGCCGGGGTCGTCGCCGTCGTCGCGGGTGAGCGCGAGCGCGGGGGACGACATGAGCAGCATCATCAGCGTCGTACCGGCTGCCAGGGCGCCGGCGCGCAGGGCGTTCTTCTTGTCCACGGTCCCCAAACTATCGAACGGGGTTCAGTGCCGCGCGGCCGGGGTGTCGTAAGGGGGGTGCCTGTCACGGCCGGGCGCCCCCGGGTGCGGCAGCCTCGGCGCTACCGCGCGAGCACGTCCATCAGCGCCCGCAGCCGCGCCGACTCCGCCAGTTCCTCCAGCGTCACCGGGCGCCCCCGCGCGTCCGCGATCGGAAGGCGCCAGTTCGGATACTGGTCCCAGGTGCCGGGCAGGTTCTGCGGCCGCCGGTCCCCGACGCCGTCCGGCAGCCATACGCCGATCATCCGTGCCGGTGTCCGCAGCAGGTACCGGTGCACCGCCTGGATCTCCGCCTCCTCACCGGCGTCCTCCCCCAGCAGCCCCAGCCGCCGCAGCAGCTCCCGCCACTCCCCCACGTCCGCCGCCGCCTCCGCCCGCTCCTCCTCCAGGGGCCGGGTCAGCAGCCCCAGGCGGTCCCGCAGCTCCACGTGGTCGCCGCCGAGCCGGGCGGCCGTGGAGGGCAGGTCGTGCGTGGTCGCCGTGGCGAGGCAGTCGGCGCGCCAGGCGTCCGGGGGCAGCGGGCGGCCGTCGCCGTCCCAGTCCCGCTCGAACCACAGCACCGAGGTGCCGTACACGCCGCGTTCGCGCAGTGCCTCGCGCACCCCCGGTTCGACGGTCCCGAGGTCCTCGCCGATCACCACCGCTCCGGCGCGGGAGGCCTCGAGGACGAGCACGGCGAGCATGGCCTCGGCGTCGTAGCGGACGTAGGTGCCCTCGGTGGGCGGGTGGCCCTCGGGGACCCACCAGAGCCGGAACAGGCCCATGACATGGTCGATGCGCAGGGCGCCCGCGTACCGGAACAGGGCCTGGAGCAGGGCGCGGAAGGGCGCGTAGCCGGAGTCGGCGAGGCGGTCGGGGCGCCAGGGCGGCAGGCCCCAGTCCTGGCCGCGCGCGTTGAAGGCGTCCGGGGGCGCGCCGACGGACATGCCGGCCGCGAAGTACTCCTGCTGCGCCCAGGCGTCGGCACCGGCGGGGTGGACGCCGACGGCGAGGTCGTGGACGATCCCGACCGGCATGCCGGCCTCGCGTGCGGCGCGCTGGGCGGCGGTGAGCTGGGCGTCGGTGAGCCAGACGAGGCGGGAGTGGAAGTCGACGCGGCCGGCGAGTTCGCGCCGCGCGTCGGCGGTGGCGGGCGAGCGGGGGTCGCGCAGGGGGGCGGGCCAGTGGTGCCAGTCGGGGCCGTGGACCTCGGCGAGGGCGTTGTACGTGGCGTGGTCCTCCAGGGCCGGGCCCTGCGCGGCGAGGAAGTCGGCGTAGGCGGCGCGGCGGCCGGGGGTGAGCGGCACCTCGTAGACGAGTTCGAGGGCCTCCCGCTTGGCCTCCCAGACCGCGTCCCGGTCGATCAGCGCGCCCTTGTCGAGCACGTCCTCGCGCAGCCGTGCGGCCCGCTCGCGCAGGGCGCGTACGCGGTCCGGGGCGTCGGTGTACGCGAACTCCGGGACGTCCTCGACGCGGAGGTGGACCGGGTCGGGGAAGCGGCGCGACGAGGGGCGGTAGGGGGAGGGGTCGGTCGGCGGGCCGGGGACGGCCGCGTGCAGCGGATTGACCTGGATGAATCCGGCGCCGAGGGCACGTCCGGCCCAGCCGGCGAGTTCGCCGAGGTCGGCGAGGTCGCCCATGCCCCAGGAGCGGCGGGACAGCAGGGAATAGAGCTGGACCAGGAGGCCGTGGGAGCGGCCGGGCGGCCGGGGGAGCCTGGCCGGGGCGACGACGAGGTGCGCGCGGGCGGTGCGGCCGTCGGGCGTGGTGGCGGCCAGCTCGTGCACGCCGGGCGGGAGGTGCTCGGCGGAGGCGCGCGTCTCGCCCTGTTCGGTGCGGACGAGCAGCCGGGTGCCCTCGGGGAGCGCGGTGAGGGCCGCGGGGGCGGCGGTGCCCCAGGCGACCACGGTGGGGGGCAGCAGACGCTCGGCGCGTTCGTGTT
>KL568628.1:36871-38088 GCA_000715605.1 Streptomyces speibonae
GCGACCGTGCGGTCCGGTGAGGGGTTGTAGGAAGTGGCGACGCCATGCAGGGCGGCGAGCCGGGACAGATCCTCGGAAGGGGGCTCGGCCGGCCGTGGCGCGGTCACTTACGGCTCCGGGCGGTACTGGGCCGGGAAGGAGTCGAGTCCGGAGGCGTCGGAGGAGTCCGTGAAAGCGTCGGACTCGCTGGTCAGGGGCGCGGCCTCGGCGAGCGGCGGTTCGCTGGTGAGGGGCTCGGCGTCGGGCAGCGGGGGTTCGCTGGTCAGCGGGAGTTCGGTGCAGGTGCCCTCGGCGCTGAAGACGCAGAAGTGAGGCTCGTCGGCGGTCGGCTCCGCCACGCGTTTGGACAGGGCCGGGGAAGGAACGTACGCCGGTGCAGCCACAGATGGCCTCCTCGTCGAGCACGGTGCGCGGATCACGCGGGCGTGCGGGTGCGGGTCGTGCGGGTTATCTCGCAGCCCTACCCAGCGGGCGCGATGCCAGACGCACAAAGTGGTTCAACGTGCTCCTGCTCACATTCTCGTCCTGCCCCGTCCCTCTTCCGTCCCTCTTCCGTCCCTCCTCCGTCCCTCCACAGTGGGACAAATGCGCCACAACGTCCACTCTCATTGACACGTTCACCGCAGGAATGGTGGGCTCAGGGTTTCTCGATAACGAATTGGACACGGTCGCCGGTCACCGGCCGGACGGCCGCCCCGGACGGCAAGGGAGGGTCTCGTGCGGCTGCGGCGTGGGAGGACGGCGAACGCCCGGAGGGCCGCCCTCGCGTTCGCCGTGCTCGCCGGAACCCTGGGGGGCGTACCGGCCGCGGTGGCGGCGCCGCCCGCGCCGGGGACGGCCACGTCCCCCGCCTCCGACGCCACCGGGGCCGACGGCCTCTCCGTGTGGCCGCGCCCGCACTCCCTGCGCGCGAACGGCGCGGCGGCCGAGGTGACCGAGGAAGTCGCCCTGGTCACGGACGAGGCGGCCGACCCGTACTCCGTCCGGGCGGTGCGGGAGCTGCTGCGGGAGGCCGGGGCGCGCCGGTTCAGCGCCCCCGGCGCACAGGTGCCCGAGGGGGCGCTCGTGGTGCGCGTCGGCAGGGAGCGCGCCCCGGACGACCCCCGGCACGCCCTTCCGGCCGGCGGCTACGCGCTGACCGTCGGCAAGGGCACCGTCTCCCTCGCGGGCGCCGACGGGGCCGGACAGTTCCACGCCTGTCTCTTATACACATCTCT
>KL568628.1:38286-40527 GCA_000715605.1 Streptomyces speibonae
GGCACGATCGCCGCCGCCGTCGTACGCGACTGGCCGGCCACCGCCGTGCGCGGCGTCACCGAGGGCTTCTACGGCCCCGCCTGGACGCACCGGCAGCGGCTGGCCCAGCTGGACTTCCTGGGCCGCACCAAGCAGAACCGATACCTCTACGCACCCGGCGAGGACCTGCTGCGGCAGGCCCGCTGGCGGGAGCCCTACCCGGAGCGGCGGCGCGCGGAGTTCCGGGAGCTGGCCGAGCGGGCCCGGGGCAACCACGTCACCCTCGGCTGGGCGGTGGCGCCCGGGCAGGCGATGTGCTTCGCCTCGGACGACGATCTGCGCGCGCTGACCCGCAAGCTGGACGCGATGTGGGCGCTGGGGTTCCGCGCCTTCCAGCTGCAGTTCCAGGACGTCAGCTACAGCGAGTGGCACTGCGGGGCGGACGCGGACCGGTTCGGCTCGGGCCCCGGGGCCGCCGCCCGCGCGCAGGCGCACGTGGCGAACGCCGTCTCCCGGCACCTGGCGGCCCGTCACCCGGAGGCCGCCGCGCTGTCCCTGATGCCCACCGAGTACTACGAGGAGGGGTCGACCGCGTACCGGCGGGCCCTCGCCCGCGCGCTGGACGCGGGGGTCGAGGTGGCGTGGACGGGGGTCGGGGTGGTGCCGCGCACCATCACGGGCGGGCAACTCGCCGAGGCCCGGCGGGTGTTCGGGCACCCGCTGGTGACCATGGACAACTACCCGGTGAACGACTACGCCCCCGGCCAGCTCTTCCTCGGCCCCTATCAGGGGCGTGAACCGGCCGTGGCCGCCGGCTCGGCCGGGCTGCTCGCCAACGCGATGGAGCAGCCCGAGGCGTCGCGCGTCCCGCTGTTCACGGCCGCCGACTTCGCCTGGAACCCGCGCGACTACCGCCCCCAGGAGTCCTGGCGGGCCGCGATCGCCGATCTGGCCGGCGGCGACGCCCGGCGGGAGGCGGACCTGACCGCGCTCGCCGGGAACACCGCGTCCTCGGAGCTGGGCGGCCAGGAGTCGGCGTATCTGCGGCCGCTGATGGAGGAGTTCTGGCGGACCCGGGCGACCACGCGCGGCACGGACGAGACGGCGGAGTCCGTCCGGCTGCGCACCGCCTTCACCGCCCTGCGCCGGCTGCCGGAGCGGCTGTCGGGCACCGCGCTCGGCACCGAGGTGGCCCCGTGGACCGAGCGGCTGGCCCACTACGGCGACGCCGGTACGACGGCCCTGGACATGCTGCGCGCGCAGCGGGCCGGGGACGCGGGCGCCGCCTGGGCCGCGTACCGGAGGCTGGGTGCGCTGCGGGAGGAGGGCGGGTCCGCGCGGGTGACGGTCGGCGAGGGCGTCCTGGAGCCGTTCCTGAGCCGGGCGCAGGAGGCGTACCGGAGCTGGGCGGGCATCGACCACGAGCCGCCCGCGCGGACCGGCGGCGACCACGCGCTCGACCTCCCGGACGCCCGCGCGATGGACGCCGTCACGGTGCTCACCGAGCCCGGGACGGAGGGCGTCGTGGAGGCGCGCGTGCCGGGCGAGGGGTGGCGCCGCCTCGGCGCGCTGTCCGAGCGGGGCGCCACCGAACTGCGCGCGGACGGCCTGCGGATCGACGCCGTCCGGGTGACCGGCGCCGACCCGGCCCGGGTCCGGCATCTCGTCCCCTGGTTCGCGGACGAGTCCGCCTCCCTGACGCTGCCCGACGGCCGGGCGGACGCCGACATCGGCGCCACCCGGCGGCTGACGCTCACCCTCGGCTCGCTGCGCCCCGAGGAGGTGCGCGGTCGGCTGACCGCCGAGGCACCGAAGGGCATCGACGTGCGCGTGCCGGACAAGACCCTGACCGTGGCGCGCGGTACGCCGCGGAAGGTTACGGTCGAGGTGACGGTGAAGCGTGACACACCCGCCCGGTCGTACGACGTCCGCTTCGCCTTCGGCGGCGCGACCCGCACGCTGACCGTCCACGCCGTACCGCCCACCGCCGGGCCGGACCTGGCCCGCTCGGGCCGGGCGAGCTCCTCGGCCGACGAGACACCCGACTTCCCGCCCACGGGCGCCAACGACGGTGACACCGGCACCCGCTGGTCCTCCCCCGCGGAGGACGACGCCTGGTGGCAGGTGGACCTGAAGCGTCCGGTGCGCCTGGGGAAGGTGGCGCTGCACTGGCAGGACGCGTACGCCTCGGCCTACCGCGTGCAGGTCTCGGCCGACGGCCGGAACTGGCGCACGGCGGCGGAGATCCACAACGGCAGGGGG
>KL568628.1:40772-41912 GCA_000715605.1 Streptomyces speibonae
GACGAACCCGACGTCCGCCACATCCGCATCCAGGGCGAGAAACGCGCGACGCGGTTCGGGTACTCCCTGTGGTCGGTGGAGGCGTACGCGGTCGCGGACTGACCTACTCCGTGCACCCCATCTTCTTCATCGCTCCGGGCAGATACGACTCGGCGAATCGCTCGAGTTCCCGAGGCTTCGCGTCACTTCGTTCTCCGGCCAAGGCCACATCCAGCACGTAGTAATCCCCCTTGCCTTCACCGGTGCAGGCGTTCATCGACATGAGCCAGTCATCGGACGTCACCGTGTCGTCGCCGACGTCCGATTTTTCGGGATGGGTAAATCGGCCGGGATTTTCCCGCACAAACTCCATCACGTCGAATTTGTTCTGACCCCGGTATTCACTGACCGTGAGCACGTCGACCTTGTCCACAAATACGGAACACTCCGATGTGTTGTCCTCGGCCACCCTCTGTTCGGCCTCGAACTCGCGCCCCGAGGGCAGCAACGGCTCCAGCGCCGACGGCTCGACATCCCTGCCGCACATGCTGTCGGGAATTTCATATTCCGTGGAGTCGCCGCACCCGGCGAGTACAACCAGCAGAGACACGAGGCCAGACGCTGGTACTGACGACCGCAGCACTTTTCCATTCATCGTGGAGTGATTCCCCCGCCGCCCTGTTCTCAGTTTCATTCCCGTCGAACGCACTGCCGCCATACTTTCACGTGCACGGCGAGCTAGCGCGGGGCCGTGTCCGTGTTCGCGGGCCCTCCGAGCGGGAGTTGGGGTTCCCAGCCCGCGGTGAAGCCTGTGCCTGCCGTTTGTTCGACTGCTGCCGCGATGCGGAAGGCGGTGGTTTCGGCGTCGGGGGCGGTGACGATCTGTACGCCGGTGGGGACGCCGTTGGAGGCGCGGCCCGAGGGGACCGAGAGGACCGGGTGGGAGCTGCAGATGTTGAAGGCGGGGGTGAGGGAGGCGTCGGCGAAGTGGGCCAGGGGGACACCGTTCACGACGAGGTCGGTCTCGACGTAGTCCTCGCCGGCCGCGAAGGCCCGCGCGCCGACGGTGGGCAGGACGAAGGCGTCGAACCCGGTGAGCACGGTGGCGAGTTGCTTCCGTACGGCCGTTTCCAGGCGCCGTCCCTCGGCGGGGTCCACCGT
>KL568628.1:42134-42565 GCA_000715605.1 Streptomyces speibonae
AGTGTACGGGGTGATCACGCCCGGGTGCGCACGGTCCAGGGCGAGGATCTCCGCGGCCCCGCCCTGGCCGAAGTGGGCCCACAGGGCGCGGTTGATGTCCTCGAGCCGCCAGCCGATCTCCACCTCCTCCACGACGGCCCCGGCCGCGCGCAGGCCTTCGGCCGCCTCCGCGGTGCGGGTGCGGATCTCGGGGTCGACGGGGAAGTCGCCCGGCGCGGTGCTGACGGCGACGCGCAGGCCGCGTACGCCGGCGAGGTCGGCCGGGACGGGCACCGCAGGGCGGCCCGTGGAGGCCGGGTCGCGGGGGTCGGGGCCCGCCATCACGTTGTGCAGCAGGGCGGTGTCGGCGACGGTCCGGGCCATGGGGCCGTGGTGGAAGTACGGGTCGAGCCCGGCGGGCGGGAGCTGTCTCTTATACACATCTCTGATGG
>KL568628.1:42799-43488 GCA_000715605.1 Streptomyces speibonae
CCGGAGGAGCCGCCCGCGGAGGCGTCGGGGTTCCACGGGTTGCGGGTGACACCCCAGCGGCGGGTGTGCGACAGCGGCATGCAGCAGAACTCCGAGGTGGTGGTGCGGGCGTGGAGGATGCCTCCCGCCGCCTGGATCCTGGCCAGGCCCACGGCCGTTTCCCGGGCCACGCGGGCGGGGCGCAGCAGGGTGCCGTCGGTGACGGGGTGCCCGGCCAGGGGCTGTTCCTCCTTGGCCGCGACGGGCAGGCCCTCCAGCGGGCGTGGGTCGCCGCCGGGCCGGTAGCGCTTCTCGGCGGCGGCCGCGGCGCGCAGCGCCTGCTCGAATATCTCCTCGGCGAAGGCGTTGACGTGCGGTTCGACGCGTTCCGCCCGGGCGATGACGGCCCGGACCAGTTCCACGGGTGACAAGGTGCGCGCCCGGTACCGGCGCAGGATCTCGGTGGCGGAGAGGTAGTGCGGTTCCGTCATGTCACACCCCCGCGAGGCGGTCGAGGAAGGACGTGAGCCGGTGGTTCATGGCCGGGAGGTCGAGGTTCCGCAGGCCGTCGGGGCGGTCGAAGGGGCCCTCGGGGCGGGAGGCTTCGTCGTTGGTGCGGGCGAGCAGGGCCCGTACCAGGTCCGGTGTGAACTCCAGGGGGCACTGGAAGCCGTAGACGCGGTCCCCGTAGGCGACGATCTGGCGGGGGC
>KL568628.1:43697-49570 GCA_000715605.1 Streptomyces speibonae
GAGATGTGTATAAGAGACAGGGGTGAGGCCGGGCATGTCGCTGTGCCAGTGACCCGCGGTGAAGGTGTCCCCGAAGCCGGCGAGGAAGGGGTGGCGGCGGCCCTGCGCGGTGAGGGTGACGGGGAAGGCGCCCGCCTCCCGGTACGGGCTCGGCTCGGCGGGGGCACCCAGGGCCTCGCCGAGGAGCTGGGCGCCCAGGCAGACGCCGACGACCGCCGCGCCCGCCGTGACGCAGGCGGCGATCAGGGCCTTCTCCGCGGCGGCGTCGAAGTGCCGGCACTCCTCGGTGGTCGTGGTGGTGCGCTGCGGCCCGCCCATGACCACGAGCAGGTCGATGCCGGAGGCGGACGCCGGGAGCGCGTCCCCCTCGTGGAGACGGGCGCGGGTGAGGGCGTGGCCCCTGGTGCGGGCCCAGTCCTCGATGGCTCCGGGGCCTTCGAACGACTCGTGGACGACGGTGTGTACGCGCATGGCTGCGTTCCTCGGTATAGGTGGTGGCGCGGTGGAGCGGGTTGTACGGAGGTGCCGGTCAGGGAGTGGCGGGCCGCTGACCCGATGGGCCGGCAGGAGCGGGCGGGGCGGGCGGGTCGAAGACGCCCAGGGCGAGGGCGAGCATCGTGTAGTAGCCGGTGAGCCACACCAGTTCGGCCAGAGCGCGTTCGCCCAGTGCGGCCACGGTGCCGGCGTAGGTGGCGTCGTCCATGCCCCCGGTGCGGAGCATCACGGAGACGGCGTGCAGTGCGGCGCGGTGCGCCGGGGAGACGCACCGCGGCGGCTTTCCGGCGCGCAGGAGGGTGAGATCGCCGTCCCCGAGGCCGAGTTGGCGTGCGGCGGGCTCGTGGGCGTACCACTCGAAGGCACTGTCGTGGTGGGCCGCGACGAGCAGGACCGCCGCCTCCCGCAGCAGCGGGTCGAGCCCGGCGGTGTACCGGAGCGCCGCGCCCAGGTTCTGCACCGCGTCGCCGACACCGGGGGCGACGGCCATGACGGCGAACGGTCCGGCGAGGGCTCCGCGTTCGTCGGTCAGCGGCACGTCCCCGCGCCGCCCCCGGGGACCGTCGAGCAAGCGGCGGCGGAAGGCCGCCTGGCCCGGCGGGAGTTGGTCCGGCGGGGGCAGCTGGAGGCGTGCCGTGCGCGTCCGTTCAGCGTTCACCGTCGCCTCCCGCTGCCGTGCCGTCGGGCGGTGTGCCGTAGAGGTGGAACTCCGGTGGCAGGGGCGCGCCCCAGCCTGGCTTGGCCTTCCACTCCTCGGCGTTCCAGATGTGGGGCTCGCTGTCGGGGGCGAACACGAGGTAGCCGCCGTGGGCGATCTCGATGCGGTGGCCGCCGGGTTCGCGGGTGTAGAGGTAGAAGCCCTGGATCGCGGTGTGCCGGGAGGGCCCCGCCTCGATCGGTATGCGCGCGTCGGCGACGATCTCGGCGGCGCGCAGCACCTCCTCGCGGCTGTCGACGACGTACGCGAGATGGTGCAGCCGTCCCTGGGCCGCGGTGTTCTCGCCGGTGTAGATGAGTTCGTGGCCCTGGATGGAGCTGCTCATCCAGGCGGCGGCCTCCTGGTGGCCGTCGGGCCGGCGGACGATCTCGTACGTGCGCAGCCCGAACGCCGTCTCCCAGAACTCGCGGCAGGCGCGGACGTCGCGGGCGAGGAGGTTGACGTGGTCGAGGCGGCGGACGTTCGCGCCGCGCCCGGCGTAGGCCTGGTGGTTGGTGGGGACGACCGGGCGGCTCTCGGGCGGAGCGGTGTGGCGCTGTGTGCCGTAGTAGAGGCGGAAGACGTGTCCGTCGGGGTCGGTGAACTCGTACCAGGGGCCGATGCCGCGGTCGGCGGGGATCCAGCGGCCCCGGTGTCCGTGGGTCTCGAGCCACTCGGTGCGGCGCAGCAGGGCGCCGGGGCTCCAGGTGCGCCAGGAGACCCAGGCGGGTTCGGCGCGTTCGGCGGCGATCACCTTGAGCGACCATGCCTCGTAGTCGCCGTGGGCCCGCAGGTAGGTGGCCCTGCCCTCCTCGGCGACGACGTCCATGCCGAGCAGGCCGGTGAAGTAGCGCAGGGTGCCCTCGGGGTCGGGGGTGCGCAGGGCGTGGGGGCCGAGGTGGGCGAGTTCGTGGCGGGGTTCGTCGGTCATCACGGTGCTCCGGGGGTGCGGGGCGACGCGAGGGTGTCGTCGCGGAAGACGGGCGCGATGACGCGCTCGGTGATCCGCCAGGACCCGTGTGCGTCGCGGGCGTAGATGTCGTGGAAGTCGGCGACCATGAACAGCGGCACGCCGCGCGCCGGGTCGGTGTTGGCGGCGAAGGTGTGCCAGCTGGAGCGGCCGAGCACGGTGGCGTGCGGTCCGTCGCGCAGCAGGAGGTTGCCCAGGCCGTGCCGGGTGGTGCGGGTGCCGGGGCGGGCGCGGAAGGAGGCGATCACGGCGTCGGCGTCGTGGAACTCGCCGTTGCCGCCCGCGTAGTGGACGTCCGGGGCGAGCAGGTCGCGCAGGGCGTCGAAGTCGTGCAGGTCGAGGGCCCAGGCGAAACGGGCGTTGAGGTGGGCCAGTTCCGCGCGGGTGGCCGGGTCGACGGTCATCGCCACTCCACGGTGTTGGCGAGGGTGCCGACGCGGTCGATGGTGATCTCCACCCGTCCGCCGAGGCGGTTGAGGTCGAGGTTCTGCACCGCGCCGCCGGTGGCCGAGCGGCGCAGCGCCGTGCCCATGCCGATCACGTCGCCCGGTTCCAGGGTCAGGTAGCGGGAGGCGAACGCGATCACCTGCGCGACGTCGAACCGCAGGTGGGCCGTGGTGTCGTCGGTGACGGTCCGGCCGTCGTGGGAGCAGGTGATGCGCAGGGCGTGCGGGTCGGGCACCTCGTCGGCGGTGACGACCCAGGGGCCCATGGGCGCGAACGTGTCGGAGCCCTTGTAGCGGCCGGGGTAGCTGACCCAGCTCTCCACGGTGCGCACGCCGTCGGCGGCCTGCGGGTCGGGGTGGATCGCCCCGTAGTGGAAGGTGTCCTCGGCGCGCAGGCCGGGTGCGGTGATGTCGTTGAGGACGGTGTAGCCGAACACGTGGGAGAGGGCGTCGGCGCGGTCGACGTCGGTGGCGGACCTGCCGATGACGACGGCGAGTTCGGGTTCCGGGTGGACCCGTCCGTCGTCCTTGCGCAGCCGGATGGCGCGGCCGTGGCCGACCAGCGCCGTGGCGGGCTTGAGGAACAGGGCGGGGGTGTCCGGGCCGGACAGGATGCGGTCCGGGTTGGCGCTGTTGTTGAGGGCGACGCACAGCACCTTGCCCGGCCGGGGCACCGGCGGCAGCCAGGACAGCTCCGCCACGGGCAGGCGCCGGCCCGTCCGCAGCGCCTGCCCGACCGCCGCCGCCCGGTCCCCCTCGGACGCGGCGACGACGCGTGCGACGTCGGTGAAGCCGTCCGGCAGTACGGCGGCCTCGGTGTCCGACACCGCCACGACGGCGGCCGTGCCGTTCGTGCGCTCGATGGTTGCGAACCTCATGGCGACTGCCCTCGCTCTCAGCTCTGTGCGGCGGCCACGGGCAGCGGCACGCTCTCGCCGTCGGTCACGAGGTGCGGGACGACGCCCCGGGCCTCGGCGGCGCGGCGGAACCGGTCGGGGATGTCGGGCTGTTCGGTGTAGGCGGGAGGGTTGTCGAACAGCTCGTAGTGGATGGCGCAGGCGGCGGTGGCGCCGAGGACGGCGGCGGCCTCCACGGCCTGTTCGGGGGTGAGCGTGACGGGCACGTTGGCCTCGTAGCCCTCGAAGCGTGCGATGACGCCGTTGACCGGGAGGAACGCCACGTCGAAGGGGCCGTGGTCGCGGGCGATCTGCCACCAGTTGCCGTGCCACATGGTGTCCCCGCAGTGGATGATGCGCCGCCCTGCGCCCTCCACGACCCAGGCGACCTGGTGGGAGTCGGTGCCCCGCCAGTCCAGGGAGGCGACGGGTGTGACGGTCAGCTCTCCGATGCGGCGCGGCTGTCCGAGTTCCTGCGCGACGGCGTCGATGCCGTCCTCGGCCAGGGCGGCCGCGCTGGTGGTGTGGCAGCCGGCGGTGCCGGTGGCGGCGAGGCGCCCGACGAGGTCCCGGTCGTAGTGGTCGGGGTGGAGGTGGGTGATCAGGGCGTGGGTGCCGGCGGGGACGTCGACGGCGGGCAGGGGGCGCTTGGGGCGGCCGAGGACGGGGCGGAGCGGTTCGACGTTCTCGAGCGCGTCGATGACGACGCGGGTCTCGCCGAGGCGGACCTCGACGCCCGCCCAGCCGAGGCGGCGCAGCCGGAGCGCGGTGCCGGCGCCGGTCGTGTCGTTGGCGGTGGTCATGGTGTGGGTCTCCTTGATGTGCGGGACGCGTGCGGGGGGCCGGGTCCGGTGTGCGGTCAGGGGCGGCGGGCGGGGCGTATGCCGAGGGCGGCGCGGACGGCGTCCTCCAGGGGGCGCGGGGCGCGGCCGGTGAGGTCGGCGACGGCGTCGGTGGGGCGGGCGAGGTGGCCGGCGCGGGTCGCGGCGCCGAAGGAGGTGATCAGCGCGACCGCGGGTTCCGGGAGCCCAAAGGCCCGCAGTCCGGCCGCGAACTCGTCGTCGCCGACGTGGACGACCTCCACGTCACGGCCCGCGACCTCGCCGGCCAGCGCCGCGAGGTCGTCGGCGTCGAGCGCCCGCGGGCCGCTGATGTCGAAGGCCCGGTCCTCGTGCCCGTCCTGGGTGAGCACCGCGGCGGCGGCTTCGGCGCAGTCCTCCCGCCAGACATGGGCGGACCTGCCGTCGCCGGCGTTGGTGACGAGCCGTCCGTCGGCCGCCGCCCGCTGGATCACGGGCACCTGGAGGTGGGCGTAGAGGTGGTTGCGGAGCACGGTCCAGCGCAGCCCGCTCTCGCGCAGCGCCCGCTCGGTGCCCGCGTGGTCGGCGACCACCACGGCCGGGTTGGCCGGGACCGGGTCGGGCACGGAGGTGTAGACGAGGTGCGCCACCCCCGCCCGGGCCGCCGCCGTGACGGCCGCCCGGTGCTGGGCGAGCCGGCCCCCCACGTGGTCGGTGGAGACGAGCAGCAGCCGCTCGACGCCCGCGAACGCGTCGACGAGTCCCCGGTACCGGTCGAAGTCGGCGCGCCGCACCTGGACGCCCCGCGCGGCGAGGTCGGCGAGCGTGTCCGGCGAGCGCGTGGTCAGGACGACCTCGCGCGGGTCGACGGTGCGCAGCACCGCCTCGGCGGTGGCGCGGCCGAGCGGTCCGGAAGCGCCGGTGATGCCGATCATCACCCTCACCCCTAACTGTAATCACAATGGCTACGGATTTTCGTAGTCGTCTCGGCTACGAATTTCTTGAAGCGTAGCCACGGCGGCTACAAAAGGGCAAGATGGAGGCATGGTCCGACCCACCAACACCCGGTTCGCCGTCGCCGTCCATGTGCTGACCTACCTGGCCGGCATCACCGACGGCCGCGCCGTGAGCTCGGAGGAGCTCTCCCGTAGCACCAACGCCAACCCGGTCTATGTGCGCCGCATCCTCGGGCCGCTGCGCGGCGCGGGGCTGGTCGACTCACGCCCCGGGGTCAACGGCGGCTCCGTGCTGGCGGCGGACCCCGCCCGCATCACCCTGGAGCAGGTCTGGCAGCTCTTCCAGGGCGACGAGCCCGTCCTCGGCCTGCACGGCCCCGACCCGTCCTGCGCCACCGGCCGCGGCGTGCGCAGGACACTCACCGCGCTGGACCGCACGGTGGCCGACGCGGTGGCGACCGCCCTCGGCCGCTACACCGTGCGGGACGTACTGGACGGAGTGGTGGAGGCGGAGTCCCTGCCTCCGGACACCGTCGAGGGAACCCTGCCCCCGGACACCGTCGCGGAGGCACCGTCCTGACGCCCGCCGGACGGAGTCAGCGACCTGTCCGTC
>KL568628.1:49850-53422 GCA_000715605.1 Streptomyces speibonae
CAGAGATGTGTATAAGAGACAGGTGTCAGGCAGAGATGCCGTCGATCCGGGCCATGGCGTCGTCCGCGCCGTACGGTTGCAGGTACGGCAGCCAGCGCGGGTCCCTATGGCCCGTGCCGATGATGCGCCAGGCCAGACCCGTGGGCGGAGCCGGTTTGTGGCGCAGGCGCCACCCCAGCTCGATCAGATGGCGGTCGGCCTTCACGTGGTTGCAGCGGCGGCATGACGCCACCACGTTGTCCCAGACGTGCTTGCCCCCGCGGCTGCGCGGGATGACGTGGTCGACGCTGGTTGCGACGCCACCGCAGTACATGCACCGGCCCCCGTCGCGGGCGAAGAGCGCACGGCGGGTGAGGGGAACGGGCCCCCGGTAGGGGACCCGCACAAAACGCTTGAGCCGGACCACGCTGGGTGCGGGGACTGTGACGGTCGCGCTGTGCAGATAGGCGCCGGTCTCCTCGAGGCAGACTGCCTTGTTCTCGAGGACGAGCACGAGCGCGCGGCGGAGCGGTACGACACCGAGCGGCTCGTACGACGCGTTGAGGACCAGGACATGCGGCACGGAATGGCCTCCTTGTACGCCGGCGGCGCGTGGCTCGCGCCGGGACGATCCGTAGTCAGTTTCCCCTCATGCCTGGTGGAAGCGCCACCATGTCCCGGTAACGGGCTGGGAGTGTTTTCGACCACACTCCGGTTCATCCCCAGGATCATGGCCTGTTCACGCGCAGTGAGCACCATCTCTTCTTCACACACTCGGCCGTGCCCCGCACAATGCCCCGTTAGTGTGGTGGTTCTGCCCGTCCGGTGACCCGATCGTGACCTCATCGGCCTTGACCGCCGCACCGGAGGCAGTGTGTGCACCTGGAGGTACCTGCCGTGTCCTTGTCCGTCTCCCTGCCGGCCGCCGATCCGTCGCCGACGCCCTCGGAGTCCGGCACCCCGCGGGTGCCCTCGCTCGAGGACGCCCAGGAGAGCGCCACCAACGCCGCGGGCTGGGTCGAGGAGAACTGGTCGACGTGGCTCGCGATCGGGCTCAGGGTCCTGCTGATCCTGGTGATCGCGGTGGTGCTGAGAGTCGTGGTGCGGCGGGCCATCACCAAGCTGGTCGACCGGATGTCACGGACCGGCCAGGCGGTGGACGGCGGCACGCTCGGCGGTCTGCTGGTCAACGCCGAGCGGCGCCGGCAGCGCTCGCAGGCGATCGGCTCGGTGCTGCGTTCGGTGGCGTCCTTCCTGATCATGGGCACGGCCGCGCTGATGATCCTGGGCACCTTCCAGATCAACCTCGCACCGCTGCTGGCCTCGGCCGGTGTCGCGGGCGTGGCGATCGGTTTCGGCGCGCGGAACCTGGTGACGGACTTCCTGTCGGGCGTCTTCATGATCCTGGAGGACCAGTACGGCGTCGGCGACTCGATCGACGCCGGGGTGGCCTCCGGCGAGGTCATCGAGGTCGGGCTGCGGGTGACCAAGCTGCGCGGCGAGAACGGCGCGATCTGGTACCTGCGCAACGGCGAGGTCAAGCGCATAGGCAACCTCTCCCAGGGCTGGGCGACCGCGGGCGTCGACGTCACGGTCCGCTCCGACGAGGACCTGGACCGGGTGAAGGCCACGCTGAACCAGGTCGCCGAGAAGATGGGCAAGGAGGAGCCCTGGAACGAGTTCCTGTGGAGCCCGATCGAGGTGCTCGGCCTGGACTCGGTACTGCTGGAGTCGATGGTGGTCCGGGTCTCGGCGAAGACCATGCCGGGCAAGTCCCTGACCGTGGAGCGGGAACTGCGCTGGCGCATCAAGCAGGCGTTCGACGCCCGGGGCATCCCCATCGTCGGCGGCGCCACGGCCGTGGAGGACGCGCCGGCCCCCGACCCGACGGCCGGCATGGCGGCCCCCTCCGCCTACGCCAGCTCCGTCTCCCCGCAGTCGATCGCCGCGTCCCCGCTGCCCCCGACGAGCACCACGAAGTAACCGCCGGCCGGCACGGGGCGGCATCCGGAATCCCCGGGTGCCGCCCTGTGCCGTCTCCCCCCTTGACGCCTCCTCCGCACCGGGCTTACGTTCCTGGACGTCCGACAGGAAACTTTCCTAACAGTACCGACGCGGCCGCCCGGGATGGACGTCCGCACCGGCCGCTGAGAAGCTGAGCGGTGAAGAAGGGCAGGTGTCGCCCCCCATGGCAGGAACCGCCGGTACGCCGGGCACCCCGCGTGTGCTGCGCGCCATGAACGACCGCACCGCCCTGGACCTCCTGCTGACGCACGGCCCGCTCTCCCGCACCCGGATCGGCAAGCTCACCGGCCTGTCCAAGCCCACCGCCTCCCAGCTCCTGGCCCGCCTCGAAGCGGCCGGACTGGTCCTCGCCACCGGCACCACCGAGGGCCGCCCGGGGCCCAACGCCCAGCTGTACGAGGTCAACCCGTCCGCCGCCCACGCCGCCGGACTCGACGTCACCCCCCGGCGGATCCGCGCCGCCGTCGCCGACATCACCGGCCGCACCATCGGCCTCCACGAGGTGCCCGCCCCCGGCCGCCGCGCCGCCGTCCCCGTCGTCCAGCAGGTCACCGACGCGCTGGACGGCGCGGTGAAGGCGGCGGGCCTGACCCGGGCGGACGTCCACCGGCTGGTCATAGGGACCCCCGGCGCCTTCGACCCGAACACCGGCCGCCTGCGCTACGCCTCCCACCTCCCCGGCTGGCACTCCCCCACCCTGCTCGACGAACTGGCCGCCGCCCTGCCGATGCCGTTCGAGTACGAGAACGACGTCAACCTGGTCGCCGTCGCCGAACAACGCCTGGGCGCGGCCCGCGACCACAGCGACTTCGTGCTCCTGTGGAACCAGGAGGGCCTGGGCGCCGCCCTGGTCCTCGGCGGCCGGCTGCACCGCGGCTGGACCGGCGGCGCCGGCGAGGTCGGCTTCCTGCCGGTGCCGGGCACCCCCCTGGTCCGCCAGGTCACCAAGGCCAACAGCGGCGGCTTCCAGGAGCTCGCCGGCTCCCAGGCCGTCCCCCGGCTCGCCCGCGAACTCGGCATCGAGGACATCCCCCAGGACGTCTACCCCGAGGCGGCGGCCGCCCTCCTCGAACGCGCCGCCGCGCTCCCCGACGACGACGGCCCCCACCACCGCCTCCTGCGCACCTACGCCACCCGCCTGGCCACCGGCCTCGCCTCCCTCGTCTCCGTCCTCGACCCCGAACTCGTCGTTCTGAGCGGCACCGGCCTCACCTCGGGCGGCGAGGTGCTGCGCGCCCTGATCCAGTCCGAGCTGGAGGAACTGGCCGCGCCCCGCCCCCGGCTCGTCGTGGGCGTCGTCCGTGAACACCCCGTCCTGCGCGGCGCGTTGGAGAGCGCGCTGGCGACCACCCGCGACGAGGTCTTCGACACCTCCCGCTGACCCCGCCGCACACCCTTCCCCCCTCCCCCCCTTGCCCCAGGGAGCACCGTCATGCCCGGAACATCCAGAAAAGCGATCAGCCAGGCGGGCTCCCCCGCGGACGGCGCCACCGACGACCCCGACGCCGAGAGCACCCTCACCATCTGGCGCGGCTGGAGCGCCCCCGCCGAGGTGAAGGCCGTCCAGG
>KL568628.1:53654-56143 GCA_000715605.1 Streptomyces speibonae
GTGTATAAGAGACAGGTGGAGTCCTTCGAGAGGGCCCACCACACCGACTGGAACCTCACCATGGCGGCGACCGTGCTCGTCATGGCCCCTGTGCTCCTCGTGTTCTTCTTCGCCCAGAAGGCGTTCGTCGAGGGCATCACCCTCACCGGAGTCAAGGGATGACTATGAAACTCACCGTGGTCGGCGGAGGCTCGACCTACACCCCCGAACTCATCGACGGATTCGCCCGCTTGCGGGACACCCTCCCCGTCACCGAACTGGTCCTCACCGACCCGGCGACCGAACGCCTCGAACTGATCGGTGCCCTGTCCCGCCGCATCTTCGCCCGCCAGGGACACCCCGGCACCATCACCACCACCGCCGACCTGGACGCGGCGGTCGACGGCGCCGACGCGGTCCTCCTCCAGCTCCGGGTGGGCGGTCAGGCGGCGCGCCGGCAGGACGAGACCTGGCCCCTGGACTGCGGCTGCGTCGGTCAGGAGACCACCGGCGCCGGCGGGCTGGCCAAGGCGCTGCGCACGGTCCCGGTCGTCCTGGACATCGCCGACCGCGTACGCCGGGCCAACCCCCAGGCCTGGATCATCGACTTCACCAACCCCGTCGGCATCGTCACCCGTGCCCTGCTCCAGGCGGGCCACAAGGCACTGGGACTGTGCAACGTCGCCATCGGACTCCAGCGCAAGTTCGCGGCGCTGCTGGACACCGACCCCGCCGCCCTCCACCTGGACCACGTGGGCCTCAACCACCTCACCTGGGAGACAGCGGTACGCAAGGAGGGCCCCGCCGGCGACGACATCCTCCCGGACCTCCTCGCCGCCCACGGCGACACCATCGCCACCGACCTCCGCATCCCCCGCCCCCTCCTGGACCGCCTGGGCGTGATCCCGTCCTACTACCTGCGCTACTTCTACGCGCACGACGAGGTCGTACAGGAGCAGCGCACCAAACCCACCCGGGCGGCCGAGGTGGCCGCCATGGAACGGCGCCTCCTGGCCCTGTACGCGGACCCGGCCCTCGCCGAGAAGCCGGCGCTGCTGGCCCAGCGCGGCGGCGCCTACTACTCGGAGGCGGCGGTCGACCTGGCGGCGGCACTGCTGCGCGGCGCGGGCTCACCGCACCAGGTGGTCAACACCCTGAACAACGGCACGCTCCCCTTCCTCCCCGACGACGCGGTCATCGAGGTGCAGGCGACGGTGGACCGCAAGGGCGCGGCCCCCCTGCCCGTGGCCCCCGTCGACCCCCTCTTCGCGGGTCTGATGGCCAACGTGACGGCCTACGAGGACCTGGCCCTGGAGGCGGCCCTGCACGGGGGCCGGGAGCGCGTCTTCCGCGCCCTGCTCTCCCACCCCCTGATCGGCCAGTACGAGTACGCCAACCGGCTCACCGACGCCCTGGTCGCACACAACCGGGAGCACCTCACGTGGGCCTGACCGCGGGCGTGCTCGCCATCGACGCCGGCAACAGCAAGACGGACGTGGCGGTGATCGCACCCGACGGAACGGTGGCGGCGACAGCCCGGGGCGAGGGGTTCCGCCCCCCGGCCGTAGGACTGGACCGGGCGATGAGCACGCTGCGGTCGACCGTCACCCGGGCCCTGACCGCCGCGGGCACCCCCGCCGTCTCCCACGTCTCGGCCTGCCTGGCCAACGCCGACCTCCCCGTGGAGGAGGAACAGCTGACGGCGGCCCTGACCGCGTGCGGCTGGGGCGAGACGGTCGAGGTGCGCAACGACACGTTCGCGATCCTGCGCGCCGGGGTGACGGAGCCCCGGGGGGGGGCCGTCGTCTGCGGGGCGGGCATCAACTGCGTGGGCATGCGTCCCGACGGGCGTACCGCCCGCTTCCCGGCGCTCGGGCGGATCTCCGGTGACTGGGGCGGGGGCTGGGCGCTGGCCGAGGAGGCGCTGTGGCACGCGGCGCGCGCGGACGACGGGCGCGGGGCGCCGACGTCGCTCACCTCCGCGCTGCCGGCGCACTTCGGTCTGCCCGGCATGCCCGCGCTGATCGAGGCGCTGCACCTGGAGAAGGTGGCGCCCGTACGGCGGCACGAGCTGACGCCCGTTCTGTTCGCCGAGGCGGCGGAGGGGGACGCGGTCGCGCGGGCGATCGTGGACCGGCAGGCGGAGGAGATCGTGACGATGGCGGTCGTCGCGCTGCGGCGGCTGGAGCTGCTGGACGAGGAGACGCCGGTGCTGTTGGGCGGGGGTGTGCTGGCGGCGGGGCACGCGGTGCTGCTGGACCGGATCCATGGCCTGCTGGCCGAGCGGGCGCCGAAGGCGGGGGCTCGGGTGGTGGCGGTGCGGCCGGTGCTGGGGGCGGGGTTGCTGGGGCTGGACCGGGTGGGGGCGCCGGCACCGGCATACGAACGCCTGCGGTCGCGCTACGGCGGGTAGGCGGGCCGGGGGTGGGCTGTCCAGCCCGGGCCGGCGCGGCTGCGGGACGCCGACGCTTGACACGCGGCGCCTGCGGCCTCCGGACGTTGCGGTGACC
>KL568628.1:56380-56499 GCA_000715605.1 Streptomyces speibonae
CGGTGACCGGGGGCTGTTGCACAGCCGACGCGTCCGCAGGTGCCGTGCGTTGGCGTGGGCCGGGGCGTTCACGCAGCCCGGCGCCCGCGCAGTGCCGTACGTCGGTGCCGGCCGGGGGG
>KL568629.1:0-551 GCA_000715605.1 Streptomyces speibonae
TCAGAGATGTGTATAAGAGACAGCAGCAAGGAGACTCTCGTGGCGTACGGCGAGGCCGGGCCGGAGGTGGCGGAGGTGCAGTGCCTGCTGGAACGGGCCGGTCTGTCGCCGGGTGAGATCGACGGCATCTTCGGGCCGCAGACGCAGCGCGCGGTCAAGCGCCTCCAGAAGCGGGACGGACTGGTCGTGGACGGCATCGTCGGCCCGCACACCTGGAAGGCCCTGCGCCGGACGGACCCGACGTGACGCCGGCGCACACCCGGCTGACCACGGAGCTGCGGGAGCTGCGGGCGCGTACGGGGCTGAGCCTGGCGGCGCTGGCGGAGTCCACGGCGTACAGCAAGTCGTCCTGGGAGCGTTACCTCAACGGCAAGGCGCTGCCGCCGCGGCAGGCCGTGGGTGACCTGTGCCGGCTCGCCGGGGAGACCGACGGACGGCTGCCGGCGCTGTGGGAGATCGCGGAGTCGGAGTGGAGTGGACGCGCGGCGCGCCCGGCGCCGGCACCCGCACCGGACGAACCCGAGCCGCAGCCGCCGGCCCCGTCACCGGCG
>KL568629.1:731-3433 GCA_000715605.1 Streptomyces speibonae
ACCCGCCGGCCCCGTCACCGGCGCGGCGGCGCGCCGGCGGGCGCGGACTCCTGGCGGTACTCGTCTGCGTGTGCCTCGTGACCGCGGCCGGTGTCACCGCGGCGCTCCTGCTGCCGCCGCACCGGGACGGCACCCCCCGCGCCTCGGCCGCCGCCCCGGCCCCCGGCCCCCGGTGTCACGGCACCGCCTGCGAGGGCCAGGACCCGATCCACATGGTGTGCGGGCGGGCACCGGACACCCTCACCACGCACCGCACCGCGACCGGAGCCCGGGTGGAGCTGCGCTACAGCGGGGAGTGCGGCGCCGGCTGGGCCCGGATGTACGCGACGCGCGTCGGCGACGGGCTGACGGTGACGGCGGGCGGGCCGACCCGCCGGGCACGCATCGCGGACGAGGTCGACGCGGCGGCGTACGTCTACACCGCCATGACCACGGCCCGCCCGGGAACGGTCCTGCGGGCCTGTTTCCGGCCCGCCGCGGCCGCCGACAGCCGGCGGGAGTGCTTCGAGGCCCGCGTGGGCGGGGGTGCCCCGGTGAGCCCGGCGAGCTGAAGTGCCGCGTGCCGGCGGCCCGTCATTCCTGCAGGGTCGTGCCCTCCGGCACCCACTTCTCGCCGCCCAGCGGGAACTCGTACGCCGGGCGCCCGTTGTTGCCGCTGGTGCGGAAGGGGCGGCCCTTGTCGTCCACGGTGAGCGTGCCGCTGCGGGAGCCGCTGGACCACTTCAGCTCCAGGTACCAGCTGACGTCGTAGGCGGAGGCGTCGGCGGTGATGTAGTAGACCTCGGGGTCGGACTGGCTGACCGAGAACGGGAAGTCGTCGTGCCCGGCCTGCGGGGTCACGTCCGGCCGCGCGGCGTCGAGGGCGACCGTGAAGGAACGCGTGGGCACGCCCGCGCCGCAGCCGACGCCGGGGTGGCCCATCACGAAGTCGTTCCACGCCAGCGGCGACCGCTTGCCCGCCACCCGCACGGTGAGATCCTCCACGACCACGGTCCTGTCCGAGGTCCCCTGCACGGTGAGTTTCACGTACTGCTCCCCCGAGGACACGGCCCCGAACGCGCTGACCCACGCCGGCGCGTCCTGCTGCACGGGCGGCGGTTTCACCTCGCTCGCCGGCCGGTTGACCAGATACCGCTGGAAGCAGGGGCTCTCCCAGGCGTACGGCTCGGTGTGCACGGTGAGCGGCACCCCGCTGTCCTCGTCGTCGGTGTCCGCCACGGCGGCCCCGGGGGCCGGCGGGCTGCTCGTCTTCTTGTCCGCCGGGGCGGGGGTCTGGGACGGGGACGCGGAGGCGGAGGCGGAGGAAGAGGCGGAGAGCGACGGTGTGGGTGTGACGTCCTTGTCGTCGACGGTCGCGGCCCCGACCGGCTTCTTGGCGGCGTCGCCGTCCGTCCCGCCGTCCGGCAGCCCCAGGGCGAGCGTGATACCGACGACCACGGCGGCGACGGCGGTCCCGGCCACGACGGCGGTACGGGTACGGAGCCGGGGGCGGGGGCCGTCGGACGCCTCTTCCGTCGGGCGTCCGGTGCTCTGCTCCGGCGCTTCGGCGGGCGCGGGTGCCGGTGCGGTGCTCCGGTCCGGCGCTTCGGCGGCCGCGGGTCCGGTGGTCCTCCCGGGCCCTCCCGTCACCGCGGGCGCGGTGTCCTGCTCCGGTGTCCGCGTCACCTTCTCCGGCGCATCCGCCGCCGGGGTCTCGGGCTTGCGTCTGCGCACCGCGTCCGCGAGCACCCACCGCCGGTGCAGTTCGACCAGTTCCTCGGGGCCCGCCTTGCAGAGCCGGGCCAGCCGCTCCACCGGCGCGTAGTCCGTGGGCACCGCGTCCCCGTTGCAGTACCGGTGCAGCGTCGACGTACTCATGTGGAGCCGCTTGGCAAGGACCCCGTAGCTCAGCCCCGACCGGTCCTTCAACTCCCGCAGGAGCGCTGCGAACTCCGCCGCGGGCATGCTTTCCGACACTGTTCCTCCTTCCCCCTGTCCCGTTCCGCCATTCCAGGGAACGGCCATTTCCCCAGGTCAGAGCGGTCTGAGCGTTCCAGCGTCCCGGATCGTCCGCCGGATGTGGCGGCCGGGACGGCTCTCCTCACAAGCTTTGGTCATCCAAGCACGCCGCTCCCGCCGAACGGTCGAGCGGCCCCAACTCGTGACGAGAAAAGAGAATTTGCCATGCGTGCCTCCCGCCTCCGCCTGATCGCCGCCGCCGGAATCACCCTCGCCACGCTCGCCCTCACCGCCTGCGAGGACGGTACGGGCACCAAGGACGAGGGCCCGGGTCAGTCGACCGACTCGGCGGCGACCGCGGACGGGTCCAAGAACTCACCCACGGACCCGGCGGCGGAGGGCACCGGTACGGGCAAGCCCGCCCAGGACGGCAAGGGCGGCGGCAACGGAGGGAGCGACGGCGGCAAGAACACGGACCGCGCCGGTTCGTCGGGCGACTCCGACGACCCTGAGTCCCGCGTCGCCTGCAACGGCTCCAACACCACCGTCACGGTGAAGCCGGTCTCCCGCCCCGTCAACCACATGCTGATCACGGTGAAGAACACCGGATCCAAGCTCTGCGACCTCACCTACTACCCGGTGCTCCGGTTCGACGAGATGCAGTGGGTGCCGCAGCCGGTCAAGGAGACCCAGCCGCAGGCCGTGGTGAGCCTCCAGCCCGGCGAGTCGGGGTACGCGGCGGCCCTGCTGTCGGCCGCCGACGG
>KL568629.1:3652-5248 GCA_000715605.1 Streptomyces speibonae
TGTATAAGAGACAGTTCCAGGGCTCCACCCCGAACAGCGACGGCGGCCCGGCCGCGATCCCGTCCCTGCCGGCCGAGGGGGTCTACTACGACAGCTCGCTGGCGGTGACGTACTGGCAGCAGTCGATGGACGACGCCCTCAACTACTGAGCGGCCCGGCCGGGACGTGGACGCGCGCGCAGGCGCCGTACCGGAATACACGAAGGACACGCCGTGGTCCGTCCCTCCCCCGCGAGGCTCTCCTCCGCAGGGACGGACCACGGCGTGTCCGTGGTTGCCGCTCCGCTCAGTCGCAGTAGGTGAAGAGCAGGCCGGAGTAGTCCCAGAACGCCTCCTTGGTCTTGGGCCCGGCTATCCCGTCGACCTTGAGGCCGTACATCCACTGCAGCATCTGCTGCAACGCGGCGATCGTGTTGGGACCGACGATCCCGTCGATCTTGTCGTTGTAATAGCCGTTCTCCTTGAACATCCGCTGGGCGGCCTTCCAGCTGTCGGTGCCCAGGTACCCGTCGATCGTGCCGGGCCTGTACCCGCCGTCACGCAGGAAGCACTGCCAGTACCGCGCCCTCTCCCGGTTCAGCCCCAGGTTGACCACGGCCTGCGCGGCAGCCTCCGCCTGTACCTGGGTCTCCTGCGGCGCCGGTGCCGCCGCGGCCGTACCCGCGGGCACCAGGACGCCCGCGGCGATTCCGGCCGCGGCCGTGACACTCACGAGTGCCTTCGTCATCGTGCGCATGCTCTTCCCCTCCATGGACCTGCCGAGCACCGTGAGGTGCCGGAAGCTGAGCCCGACCGGAACGGCCGTCTCCGCCACGAGCCTGCGGGGCGGACACGATCTTCGGCCACAGCCGGAGCCGAAGTGGCGCCATCATGGGACGCCCACCTCACTGACCTGCTGGGACGCCGGTCGCGGAGTCCACGCGGCGGGACGGCCGTCACTCGGTGGGGCTCCTGGGACCACGGCGGGACGGGACGCCGTCCGATGACGGCTGTGCAAGCTGATGCACAATGAGCCGGGGGGTCATGGGGCCGTCCAGCGGCCTCCGAGGCGATGAGGGGGGACATGCCGCGCTGGAGGGAACTGCCTGCCGAACTGCACCCGCAGGTCGTTCAGTTGATCGTGCGGCTGCGCAGGCTGAAGGACCGCAGCGGGCTGACGACCCGGCAGTTGGCGGCCAGGACCGGCTACAGCGCCAAGTCGTGGCAGCGGTATCTGAACGGCCGTTCCCTGCCGCCCCGGGAAACCGTCGAGGCACTGGCCCGCATCACGGACGACGACCCGGACCGCCTGCTCGTCCTGCACGAGATCGCCGCCGAACGCTGGGCGGAGGGCAAGAACGGGGACGGGGACGCGGACACGGACCGGCCCGCCGCAACCCCCGGACCGCCCCGCACGCCCCCGGAGGAACCACCGTACGGCCGCCATCTGCGCGGCGTACTGGCGGCGGGCGCGGTGGCCGTCGTGCTGTCGCTCTCCGTGGTGGTCCTGCTGGCCGTGCGGCTGGCGGAGACCCGCGCCGAACTCGCGGACGTGCGCGCCGAGCAGGCCCGGGTGGCCCCGGCCGTCGTGTCGGAGACGCTGGTGCCGGTCACCTAC
>KL568629.1:5478-11242 GCA_000715605.1 Streptomyces speibonae
ACCTGCCGCATGGAGCAGCGTGACGGCCAGTGGTACGCGGGGCTCAGCCGCACCTCCGAGACCGTCCTGGCGTACACGCATGTGGGACCGCAAGTGGCCGAGGCCCAGTGCCTGTTGCGCCGGACGGGCATCCCGCCGGGCGAGGTGGACGGCGTCTTCGGGCCGAAGACACAGCGGGCGGTGCGGCGGATGCAGGAACGGGACGGACTGGTCGTGGACGGTGTCATCGGGCCGCACACCTGGAAGGCCCTGCGGGAGGCGGCGGAGGGGTGAGCCCGGAGCACATACGGCTGACCGAGGCACTGAGGGAGCTGCGGGCCCGCAGCGGGCTGAGCCTGGCGGCGCTGGCCGGGCGGACGGCGTTCAGCAAGTCCTCGTGGGAGCGCTACCTCAACGGCAAGAGCCTGCCCCCGCGTGAGGCGGTGCGGGAGCTGTGCCGGATCGCGGGCGAGCCGGACGGGCGGCTGCTGGCCCTGTGGGAGATCGCCGAGTCGGAGTGGAGCGGCCGCGCGGCCTCCTCCGCACCCGCCCGCACGGCCTCCGCCCGGTTTCCCGCCGCCCCCGCCGCCGCTCCCTCGGCCGTCCGCGCGCCCGACGAGCGGGCCGCCGGCACCGGACGGCGACGCGACCGCAGGGCACGGCTCCTGGTGGTCCTGGTCTCGGCCTACGCCGTGCTCGCCGGCACCGCGGCGCTGGCCCTGCTCCTGCTGCCCGACCGGCACGGCCCCGAGGACGGGGCGGAGGCGGCCGTCCCGTACTCCGTCGGCCCCACCTGCCACGGCGCGGCCTGTGAGGGCGAGGACCCGATCCGCATGATCTGCGGCGTCGGTCCCGACACGCTGAGCACGCGCCGCACCGACACCGGCGCCCATGTGGAACTGCGCTACAGCCGGAAGTGCGGCGCCAGTTGGGCCCGGATCTGGGGGACCCGGATCGGGGACCGGGTGCGGATCACCGCGGCCGGCCGCTCCCACGAGGGGCGGGTCGGGAGCGAGGACGACACCACGACGTACGTCTACACCCCCATGGTCACGGCCCGCCCCGGCACGGCCCTGCGGGCCTGCTTCCTGCCGGCCTCGGACACCGGCGGCCGCACGTGCGTCGAGGCGGTCGTCGGTGCCTCCCCGACGGCCTCACCGGCCGCGCTCTCGCGGCCGCGCCCTTCCGCTACCGCGCGGCGTTCAGCTTCTGGGCCGCCTCGATCGCCCAGTAGGTCAGGATGTTGCGCGCGCCGGCCCGTTTGATGCCGGTCAGCGTCTCGAGGATCGCCCGGTCCCGGTCGATCCAGCCCTTCTCGGCGGCCGCCTCCACCATCGAGTACTCGCCGGAGATCTGGTACGCCGCCACCGGCACGTCCACCGTGTCCGCGACCCGCGCCAGGATGTCCAGGTACGGGCCGGCCGGCTTCACCATCACCATGTCGGCGCCCTCCTCCAGGTCGAGCGCCAGCTCGCGCATCGACTCACGGACGTTCGCCGGGTCCTGCTGGTACGTCTTGCGGTCGCCCCGCAGCGAGGAGGCGACGGCCTCCCGGAACGGCCCGTAGAAGGCGGAGGCGTACTTGGCGGTGTAGGCGAGGATCGCCACGTCCTCGCGCCCGATCCGGTCGAGGGCGGCGCGGATGACCCCGATCTGTCCGTCCATCATCCCGCTGGGCCCGACCACATGCGCGCCCGCCTCCGCCTGGACCTGCGCCATCTCGGCGTACCGCTCCAGCGTGGCGTCGTTGTCGACGCGGCCCTGCTCGTCCAGCACCCCGCAGTGCCCGTGGTCGGTGGTTTCGTCGAGGCACAGGTCGGACATGACGAGCAGATCGTCCCCGACCTCGGCCCGCACGTCCCGCAGGGCGACCTGGAGGATTCCGTCCGGGTCGGTGCCCGGCGTCCCGAGGGCGTCCTTCTTCGACTCCTCCGGCACGCCGAACAGCATGATCCCGGAGATCCCGGCCGCCACGGCCTCGGCGGCCGCCTTCTTCAGACTGTCCCGCGTGTGCTGCACGACGCCCGGCATCGCCGCGATCGGCACCGGCTCGCCCGCCCCCTCGCGCACGAAGGCCGGGAGGATGAAGTCAGCGGGGTGCAGCCTGGTCTCGGCGACCATGCGCCGCATCACGGGAGTGGTACGCAGACGCCGCGGCCGCGCGCCGGGGAAAGATCCGTACGTCGTCATACCACCTACGCTACGCCCGCCCCGCCCGTGACTTTGCCGACGCCGAGTCGGCGGCCCGGAGGCCATGTGCGGGCCGCCCGTCCCAGGGTCATGCTGGAGGAAAGGCCCCGACCGGCGGGTCCCTCCGTACACGCCTCACGGAGGACGCGATGACCACCACGCATCCCACCCCCGACCTGTTCGCCCTGTCGGAGATCCGCGGCCCCGTGCTGCGCCCCGGCGACGAGGGGTACGTTACGAGGAGGTAACGGGTTTCAATCTCTCCGCCCTGCGCACCCCCGACGTGGTCGTCGCCGCGACCGGTGCCGACGACGTGGTGAACGCGCTGCGCTGGGCGTCGGCCACCGGCACCCCGGTCGCCGTCCAGGCCACCGGTCACGGGGCCAACTTCCCCGTCGACCACGGGTTGCTGATCAGCACCGCCCGCATGACGGCCGTGGAGGTCGACCCGGGACGGCGCACCGCGACGGTCGCCGCCGGAGCGAAGTGGGGGGACGTGCTGGCCGCGGCCGCGCCGCACGGGCTGGCCACGCTCAACGGCACGTCCACGGACGCGGGCGCGACCGGCTACCTCGTGGGCGGCGGTCTGCCGGTGCTCGGCCGGACGTACGGGTACGCCGCCGACCTGGTCCGCTCCTTCCGGGTGGCCACGCCGGACGGACGGCTCCACGAGACGGACGGGACCAGCGAGCCCGAGCTCTTCTGGGCCCTGCGCGGCGGCAAGAGCACCGTCGGCGTGGTGACGTCCCTGGTCACGGAGTTGCTCCCGCTGCGCACGGTGCTCGGCGGCGGCCTCTACTTCCGCGGCGAACACGCCGAGGCCGTCCTGGCCGCCTGGTCGGAGTGGACCCGCACGGTCCCCGAGCGGATGTGCAGCGCGTTCGCCGTCCTGCGTATGCCGCCCATCCCGCAGATCCCCGAACCGATCCGCGGCGGCTTCTGGGCCCGCGTCGCGGTGGCCTGGACCGGCGACCCGGCCGAGGGCGAGCGGCTGCTGGCCCCGCTCCGCGCGGCCGCGCCGGTCGCCGTCGACTGGGTGGAGGAGATGCCGTACACGGACATCGACCGCGTCCACCTGGACCCGCAGGATCCGCTCCCCGGCCGGGAGTCCTGCTCCCTGCTGCGCGAACTGCCCCCGCAGGCCCAGCGGGCCTTCCTGGACCAGGTGGGCCCCGACGCCTCCGGCAGCCCGATCCTGGTCGCCCAGATCCGCCACATGGGCGGTGCCCTGTCCCGCCCCGCGCGCACGGAGGACGCGATCTGCGCCCGCGACGCGGCCCACCTCCTGGAGGCCGTCGCGGTCATGGGAGCCCCGCCCGACGCCGAGGCCGTCGAACACGCCACGGCGTCCCTGCACACGGCGATGTCCCCCTACGGCACGGGCCGCACGATGATCAACATCCACGGCACACCCGGCGACGCGGCCGACCGCGCCCGCGCCTGGACCCCACAGGTCCACGAGCGCCTGCGCCGAGCCAGGGAAACCTACGACCCGTCGAACCTCCTGCGCTTCGGCCACACGGTGTGAGCGCCGAGCGCACCCACGGTCACGGGCCCCGGTGCGACGCACCCGGGGCCCCGCGCCTTTTGGACCTGTGGAACCCGCACCGTTTGGCTCTCCCCTTCGGGCCATGACCGCAGCAGGCTGGGAGGACCGTCGCTCTCCCGGAGGGATCCCGTGAGTCTCGCGTTCCTGTTGACCGCCCTGGTCGTGGTGGTCACGCCCGGTACCGGTGTGGTGTACACCCTCGCCGCCGGACTGTCCCACGGCCGTCGGGCGAGCCTGGCCGCCGCGCTTGGCGGCACGCTCGGCGTCGTACCGCACCTGGCGGCGACGATCAGCGGCCTCGCCGCGCTGCTGCACACCAGCGCCGTGGCCTACTCGGTGGTGAAGTACCTCGGTGTCGGCTACCTGCTGTACATGGCGTGGACGACGCTGCGCGACAAGGACGCGCTGACCGTCGAAGCGGCCGAGGCCGCGCCACCGCCCGTGCTCCGTGTGGTCACCTCCGGGGTCCTCCTCAACCTGCTGAACCCGAAGCTGACCCTGTTCTTCGTCGCCCTCCTCCCCCAGTTCGTGCCCACCGGCACCCCCGACTCCCTGGGCCTCATGCTCCAGCTCGGAGCGGTCTTCATGGCCCTGACCCTCGTCGTCTTCGCCGTCTACGGCGTGTGTGCCGCGGCCGTGCGCGACCGCCTGATCGCCCGGCCCCGCGTCATGACCGGCATCCGCCGGGTGTTCGCCGTCTGCTTCGTCGGCCTGAGCGCACGCATGGCGGTGGCCTGACATGCGCTTCCGGCACGCGGACCCCGTCTGGTCCGACCACCCCCGCCTCGCGGCGGCCGCCCTGCACGCCACCGGCATCGGCCCGGCGGCCGACGTCGGCCCCCGCGTCGCGGAGTACACCGCCCGCGCCCTGACCCGGCTGGCCGACGCCACAGAGGGCCGGTTCCCCGAAGTGCTCGCCTGGCGCCGGACCTTCGCCCGGCTGGGCCTGAAGCCGACCCAGTACCGGTGCGCCTCGGAGTCCCTGCTGCGGCGACTGCGCAAGGAAGGGACCCTGCCGCGCATCCACCCCGTGGTCGACCTGTGCAACGCGGTCTCCGTCGCGTACGCCGTCCCGGTCGCCGTCCTCGACGCCGACCGCATCACTGGCCCGCTGCTCGAAGTGCGCCCCGCCCGCGGCGACGAGGAGTACACGACCTTCGGCGGTGCCACCGAACACCCCGCCCCCGGCGAGGTGACGTACGCCGACTCCGCCGGCCGGGCGCATGCCCGCCGCTGGACCAACCGGCAGAGCGGCCACTCCGCGGTCGGCGAGCACACCACCCGGATCCTCGTCGTGGCGGAAGCCGTGCACGAGGGCGGTGCGGACACCGTCGCGGAGGCGGTGCGGACGATCTCCGCGGAACTCACCGCGCACTGGCGGACCGACCCCGTGACGGCCCTTCTCACCTCCTCCGCACGGGAGTTCACGTTCAGCGACGAGCCCCTGTCCGGCGCCCGGACACCCTGAGGGACGCGTGGCACCATGGGAGGGGTGAGCGAGCGGGAACGGCGGACGACCGACGCGACGGCGGAGACCACCGCCCCGCCGGCGCCCGGCTCCGACTTCCTCTCGCTGTACGCCGGCGACGCGCCCGCGGGCGGCAAGGCGGACTGGCTGGCCCAGCGGCTGCGGCAGGCGATCACCGACCGCCGGCTGACCGTGGGCAGCAGGCTCCCGGCCACCCGGGTGCTCGCCGCCGAACTGCGCGTCTCGCGCGGCGTGGTCACCGAGGCATACCGGCGCCTGGCCGAGGACGGCCACGTCGAAGGGCGCCGGCGCGGCGGCACGGTGGTGGTCGCGGCACCCCCGGCAGCGGCACCCCCGGCCCAGGGCGCGAAGCCCCCGCACCCCGGCGGTACGGCCCCACGTTCCCCCTTCGCCGGAGAACCCGACGCCGACGTCTTCGACGCGCTGCGCACCACCGACGCCCGCATCGACCTCACCCCCGGCCGCCCCGACCTCTCCGCGTTCCCCCGCACGGCCTGGCTGCGCGCCGAACGGGCCGTGCTCGCCGAACTGTCCGCCGCCGACCTCGGCTACGGCGA
>KL568629.1:11496-12100 GCA_000715605.1 Streptomyces speibonae
CCGCGGCATCCGGGTCGACCCGGACGGCATCCTCGTCGTCGCCGGCATCGCGCAGGCGCTCACCCTGCTGAACCCCGTGCTGTCGGCGGACGGCATCACCGCTGTCGCGGTGGAGGACCCCGGCTCGCTCGGCACCCGCCAGCACCTGCGCAACGGCGGACTGGCCACCCCGCCGGTCCCGGTCGACACCGACGGCCCCCGCGTCGACGCGCTGCGCGGCACCGGGGCCCGCGCCGTCCTCCTCACCCCCGCCCACCAGTTCCCCACCGGCGTGGTGACCAGCGGCGAGCGCCGCCGCGAACTGCTGCGCTGGGCGGCGGACGGCGGGCTGATCCTGGAGGACGACTACGACGCCGAGCACCGCTACGACCGCCCGCCCGTGCCCGCGCTGCGCTCCCTGGTCACCGACGGCGTGCACTACATGGGCAGCGTCTCCAAACTCCTCGCCCCCGCGCTGCGCATCGGCTGGCTCCTGCCGCCGGCCCGCCACCTCAAGGCGCTGACCGACGCCAAACGCTTCACCGACCTGGGCAACGCCGTACTGCCCCAGCTGGTCCTGGCCCGGCTCATGGAGTCGGGCCAACTGGAGCGGCACCTGCGGCTG
>KL568629.1:12354-15563 GCA_000715605.1 Streptomyces speibonae
GCGATGATCCACGCCGTGCAGGAGCATCTCCCGGGCGCGGTCGTCCACGGCGCGTCGGCCGGCCTGCACCTGACGGTCACGTACGCCCCGGACGTCCCCGACACCGACCTCGCCGCCGCGGCCCTCACCCACGGCGTGAAGTGCCATCCGCTCTCCTGGCACCGCCAGCTCCCCGGGCCCCCGGGCCTGGTCCTCGGCTACGCGGCCGACCCGCCCGGCACGCTCACCGAGGGCGTACGGACCCTCGGCCGGGCCCTGCGCGAACTGACCCGGCGCTCCTGAGTTCCGTAACGGCGCTCCAGCATGTGTCCAGGTTCCGTCTTGGTCTGTAACAGGCGCGTCCTAGCAGGCCGTTGGGCGAAACGCGGGCCGGAACGGACGCCTCTAGGTGATCAGAAACGGCCGCCCGCACCAACGAGCGGGCCCCCACCGACACTGAGGATGACACCATGCGCGTCAACAAGCTCACCATCGCCGCCCTGGCCGTCGTCGCGGGTCTCTCGCTCACGGCCTGCCAGAACGACGACGTTGCCGCCGCCGGCGACACGCCCGCCGCCTCCCCCACGGCCGCCGGCACGGGCGGCCAGGACGGCCGGCAGGGCAACGACGCCTCCACGGGCGGCTCCGACGGCAACGACCAGGCGCAGGGCTCGGTCGCCGGAACCGGCTCCAACCAGAACGGCGAGGTGGGAGAGTGCCGGACCGACGAGCTCGAGGTCAGCGCGGTGGAGGGCGCCGGCGGGGACGACGAGGGCCTGGTCGCGGTGGAGTTCGTCAACGAAGGCGGCCGGGACTGCTCCCTCGTGGGGTACGCGGGCGTCGACCTGAAGACCAACTACGGCACCCTGTCCGCGGAGCGCACCGGTGAGGAGCCCACGACGATCATCCTCGAGGACGGTGAGGGGGTGTCCTTCGCCGTCAGCTACCCGATCAACAACTCGGGCGGCTCCGGCATCAGGGTCACGGGCCTGGTGGTGACCCCTCCGAACGAGACGAAGTCGGTCACCCTGGACTGGCCGGGCGGCGCTTCCCTGCCCGTGACGGACGGCTCCGACTCCGGCTCGCTGAAGGTCGGCCCGATGGGCAGCGCCGGCCAGGGCGGCTGACCGCCATCGGCACGACAACTTCGCCGGCAACCTCATCGCTCAGGCCCTCGCCCCGGGAACGCCGATCCCGGGAGGCGAGGGCCGACGCACGACCCCAACAAGGCCTCAACACCTTTTGGTTGAGGGCTGTGGAACTGATCCGCGGCCGCCCCTACACTGCGTGTCCGACATCGGATAGGGGGATGGATGAGGATGTCGGCCAAGCCGAAAGCGACGGTGACCCTCCTCTCGCTGGCGCTGGCAGCAGGTCTCGTGGCCTGTTCCTCGGACAGCGACGAGAGCGGACCCAAGGACGACGAGAAGCCGAGCGCGGCGGAGACCGGCGTCAGCGGCGACTTCCCGAAGCAGGACGTGATCATCACGGCGGTGTGCTCGCCGAACAACGGCGCCGGCGCGGTCGTCCGTATCGACGGCTGGAACCCGCGGAGTTGGAAGCAGGTGGCGCACGCGGAGTTCCCGCTGCCGGACACGGCGGTCATCGAGCACGAGAAGAGCAGGCCCGCGAGCGCGGTGCGGGAACTGTGCGAGCCCCAGCCGGACCCCGCCGACGCCGGTGACGCGGCTGCCGTCCGGTCACTCTTCGACCAGGACTTCACCAGGATGGCCGTGGTCACCGAGGACCCGCGGACCAGGGCGACCCACGTCGGCTACGTCGACCGTTCGGGCAAGTTCACCGATCTGACCGGGAACGAGGACTTCGGCGACACCCCGGAGGAGGACAACGCGGCCTTCGCCCGGGACGGCAGCGCGATCTGGCTCACCTACGAGGTGGTCGACGAACCCGGCGTCTCGACCAAGGACCGCCTCGCGTCCCGGACGGTCACCGGTGACCACCAGCTGGTGGACCGGCTGGAAGCCGACATCATCAGCGACCCGGTCATCGTGACCGGTTCGCCGGGCACCCCGGTGCTGGCCGACAGGGCCCACATCTCCCCGGACGGGAAGCACCTCCTGGCGGAAGGCCGCGTCCTCGACGTACCGGAGAACGGCGAACCGGTGGGCCCCGAGCAGGTGGAGGAAGCCCCCGACACCACCGTCTGTCCGGGCCAGGTGGGCTGGATCGACAACGACACGGTGCTGTGCGACGGGTCGACCCCCGGCGACGGCGAGCGCCGTTTCGCCGCGGTCGACATCACACCGAACGCGGAACCCGGCCCGCCGATCATCCCCGGCAGCGACCGCAGGAACTACGGCAATGTGATCTCCCCCGACGGGCGGAACTTCGTGTTCTTCTCCACGCGAGGAGCCGAGCGGGACCACTTCGTCTCCAGCACCGAGCCGGGCTCCACGCCCAAGAAGGTCGAACGGAAGGGCGAGTTCGCCGTCCTCGGCGAAACCGTCGTGTTCATCGACTGGCGCTGAGCCCGGGCCGCTCAGCGCCCCGTTGTCAGTGACGGGGGCTACGGTGCCGCACATGAACGAGACGACCGGTGACGACCGTGCCTTCCCTCCCGCCCTCGCCGAACTGGCCCGCACGGGGGTCGACTACGCCGATGGCGAGGGCATCGACTTCGAGCCCTACGACGCCTTCGAGTCGGCCGAGGAGACCACGGACTGGCTGCGCACGTGGACGGGGAACCCGGACATCGACGGCGACGCCTACCGGATCTTCGGGCAGGACGGCACCGGTGGCCTCGCGGCACTCTGGCGCGTGCGGCCCGGCCGTCCCCTCGCCGAGCAGCCCGTGATCTTCCTGGGCTCGGAGGGCGAGCGCGCCGTGGTGGCCGGGAACCTCTCGAACTTCCTGTGGATGCTGGCCGACGGCTGCGGCCCCCTGGAGGCGGTCCTGGACGAGGACCGCGAACTGCGCCCCGACCCGGCCCTCACCACCCTCGCCGAACGCCACGCCACAACCCCCCGTCGACCGGCCCACACCATCTTCACCGAGGCCGGCGCCGAGTTCCCGACCTTCTCGGACGACATCGACGCACTCTGCCGCTGAGGTCACTGAGCCCCGTCACCGGAAGCGGCCGACCTCCAGCTCGGCCCACACGGTCTTGCCCGGCACCGGCCCCACCACCACCCCCCAACGGTCCGCCGGCTCCCCCACCGGTGTAGCAGGCGGTCTGCGCGACGGGGTCGAGCCTGTCTCTTATACACATC
>KL568629.1:15813-18556 GCA_000715605.1 Streptomyces speibonae
ACCGGCAGCCGGTCGGTGACCAGGCGCAGCGCCCAGGGGGCGGCGGGGGCGAGTGTCATCATGGACGGTCCCTTCTCTCTCCACGATGGCGGAGTGCCCGACATGTGCCACTCAGTGCGCTTGCGCGTGTGCACACGGACGCGCGCGACGGGGGGCGGCGTACATGAGGGGGTGGGAAGCAGGTCTGGACGACGAAGAGGCCTGTGCCGTGATGCGCACCGTCACACGGCAGTTGAAGCTGTGGCTGCGCGAGGCGGCCGGCCTGGGCGGCAAGATCGCGGCGATGAGGAAGGACTGGCGGAGATCCGGTACCCGAAGAAGGTACGGGATTTGAAGAATCGCGGGGACGGCACCACGGTCGGTCATGTCGAGGTGGCGCACATCAGTCGCGTGATCCGGAGCCGAAAGAGGTGCAGGCCCTCGCCTCGATCTCACCTCAGCCGCTTGGGCGGCCTTCCTGCCGTACGCCTCCGGACGCTGACGCGGCGAACACACGTGGCCCCCACCCGCACACACGGGTGGGGGCCACGCCCGCGTACGGGTACGGACCCGAGAACATACCGACAGGCGCGTCGGTAACATCCGGTAGGATGCCGATGCCCACGTCGTCAAGTTCAGGTAAAGCCGCGGCGTGGCCGGCCCGTCGTGTCCCCGTTTCCTCGCTCGGAGAGCCCCGTGTTCCTTGCCCTACGCGATCTGCGCTTCGCGCGCGGGCGCTTCGCCCTGATGGGCGCCGTGGTCGCGCTCATCGCCGTACTCGGTGTCCTCCTGTCCGGGCTCGCCTCCGGTCTCGCGGACGCCGGCATATCCGGGCTGCGCGCGCTGCCCGTGACCCACATGGCCTTCGACGAGAAGGCGACCAGCGAGCAGTTCTCCCGCTCGACCGTGGAGCAGGAGGACTGGCAGACCTGGTCCAGGACCCCGGGCGTGGAGCGCGCGGAGCCGTTCGGGAACACCCTGGCCAACGCCCAGGTGACCCAGGGCGCCAAGAAGGGCGAGCAGGTCAACCTCGCCGTCTTCGGTATGGCCCCGGACTCTCCACTGGCACCCAGCCCCAGCAAGGGTGAGGGCCTGAAGGAGGGCGGTGCGGGCATCGTGATCACCCGCGAGATCGCCGACCTGGGAGTGGAGATCGGCGACGTGCTGACCGCGGACAAGAGCGAGGTGCCGCTGAAGGTCGTGGGACTGGTCGACGACAACGTCTCCTACGGCCACATCGGCGTCGTCTACGCGGACCTCGACACGTGGCGGCACCTGCACTACGGCCTGCCCGGCGACCTGCCCGAGGCCGCGAGCCGGCAGGCCACCGCCGTCGCCCTGACCCTCGAGCCGGGCGCCGACGTCGCCGCGGCGGAGCAGGCGACCGGGACCCGCGCCGAGACCAAGGAGGCCACGTTCGACGCGTCCCCCGGCTACGAGGCCGAGTCGAGCACCATGGCCCTGATCAAGGGATTCCTGTACGTCATCTCCGCCCTGGTCGTCGGCGCGTTCTTCACCGTCTGGACCGTGCAGCGCAAGCCCGAGATCGCGCTGCTGAAGGCACTGGGCGCCCCCACCCGGTACATCCTGCGCGACGCGCTCGCCCAGGTCGTCGCCGTACTCGTCGCGGCCACGGCCGTCGGCACCGCCGTCGGTCTGGCCCTGGGCAGCGCGATGATCGGCAAGGCCCCCTTCTCCCTCTCCGCACCGGCCATCGCCACCTCCTCCGGCCTCCTCATCGTCCTCGGGACCGTGGGCGCCGTCGTCGCCGTCCGCCGCATCACCGCCGTCGACCCCCTGACCGCTCTGGGAGCCACCCGATGACCACACCCGCCGCCGACCACCGGGCCGCTGCCGGCCCCGACCGCCCCGGCGGACTGCGCCTGGACGACGTCACCCTCACCCTCGGCGACGGCGACACCGCCGTCACCGCCCTGGACCACGTCGGCCTGACCGTCGCACCCGGTGAGTTCGTCGCCGTCGTCGGCCCCTCCGGATCCGGCAAGTCCAGCCTCCTCGCCGTCGCCGGCGGCCTCCAGCGGCCCACCTCGGGCACCGTGCACATCGCCGGCACCGAGCTGACCGCCCTGTCGGACAAGGAACGCACCGCCGCTCGCCGCCGGCACATCGGCTTCGTCTTCCAGCAGTCGAACCTGCTGGCCTCCCTCACCGTCCGGGAACAGCTCCTGCTGCCCCTGCACATCGACGGCCGCCTCGACGCCGCCGCCCGTGCCCGCGCGGACGAACTCGTCGAAGCCGTCGGACTGACCCACCGCGCCGGCTCCCGTCCGCACCAGCTGTCGGGCGGCGAGCGCCAGCGCGCCGGCCTGGCCCGCGCCCTGATGACCTCCCCCGCGGTCCTGCTGGTGGACGAACCCACCTCGGCGCTGGACCGGGAACGGTCCGCCGAGGCGGTGCGGATGCTCGCCGAACAGACCCATGAACGCGCAACGGCCACCGTCATGGTCACCCACGACACGGCGATAATGGACGCTGCCGACCGGGTGTACGAGATGGTCGACGGCCGCCTGTCCTGACGGGGCCGCCGACCGGCACCGCATTCCCGGCCCTGACCACCCCTCCAGGAGCCCGCCCCGCATGCCGAAGATCACCGCCTCCACCGTCGCCGAGCACCGTGCCCAGCAACGCGAGGCGCTGATCGGGGCGGCGATCGACATCCTGGTCAACGAGGGTGCCGCCGCCGTCACGCCGGCGGCGGTCGGCGCCCGCGCGGGCCTGGCCCGCTCCAGCGTCTACCAGTACT
>KL568629.1:18710-22906 GCA_000715605.1 Streptomyces speibonae
CGCTCAGAGATGTGTATAAGAGACAGTACCAGTACTTCGACTCCTCGGCAGCTCTCCTCGCCACCATCACGGAGGAAGCCTTCCGGCGCTCCAACGAGGCGCTCACCCGCGCCATGGCCACCGCGAACGGCCCCCTGGAACGCGTCGAGGCGTTCTTCGCGGAGAGCCTCCGCCTGGGCGCCGAAGGCGCACACCGGCCCGCCGTCGCCCTCATGAACGCCGGCCTTCCTCCGGCCTGCCAACAGCGGCTGATGGAACTCCACCTGGATCAGGTCGAGCCGTTCCGCGCCGCCGTCCGGGAACTCGGCGCGCCCGAACCCGCGCTCACCGCCGACCTGATCGCCGGAATGCTGCACACCGCCTTGGCCGCCGTCGAGAACGGCACCCCCCTCGACACGGTCACCCGGCGCACCCTCGCCCTCGTACGCCGCTGCCTCACCCAGGCCGGCAGCACCGCCCGCACACCGGAGGAGGGGGCCTGAAGCCCTCGCACCGCCGAAGCGCCGAGCGTGCTGGTGCCGCACCAACGGGGGACGAGGAAAGGGCGCCCCCGGAAGGGCGCCCCGTATCACCTCACGTCGTCGACCGGCGTCTGCGTGCTCCCGGCCGGCGCTCGCTCGGCCGTGTCACCGGGTCGCCCGCGTCGATCGCGGCCGCGCGGCGGCGGGCGCCGAAGTCGGCCAGGGCCTCCGCCAGCTTGTGGACCGACGGCTCGGGAGCCATCACGTCGACCCGCAGGCCGTGTTCCTCGGCCGTCTTCGCCGTCGCCGGGCCGATGCAGGCGATGACCGTCACGTTGTGCGGCTTGCCCGCGATGCCGACCAGGTTGCGGACCGTCGACGACGAGGTGAACAGCACCGCGTCGAAGCCGCCGCCCTTGATCGCCTCACGGGTCTGCGCCGGCGGCGGCGAGGCGCGCACGGTCCGGTAGGCCGTGACGTCGTCCACCTCCCAGCCCAGCTCGATCAGGCCCGCGACCAGCGTCTCCGTGGCGATGTCGGCGCGCGGCAGGAAGACGCGGTCGATCGGGTCGAAGACCGGGTCGTAGGGCGGCCAGTCCTCCAGGAGACCCGCCGCCGACTGCTCCCCGCTCGGCACCAGGTCCGGCTTCACGCCGAAGGCGATCAGCGCGGCGGCCGTCTGATCGCCCACCGCGGCGACCTTGATGCCGGCGAAGGCGCGGGCGTCGAGGCCGTACTCCTCGAACTTCTCCCGGACCGCCTTCACCGCGTTGACCGAGGTGAACGCGATCCACTCGTAACGGCCCGTCACCAGGCCCTTGACCGCCCGCTCCATCTGCTGCGGGGTGCGCGGCGGCTCCACCGCGATCGTCGGCACCTCGTGCGGCACGGCCCCGTAGGAGCGCAGCTGGTCGGAGAGCGACGCCGCCTGCTCCTTCGTGCGCGGGACGAGCACCTTCCAGCCGAACAGCGGCTTGGACTCGAACCACGCCAGCCGGTCGCGCTGGGCGGTCGCGGAACGCTCACCGACCACGGCTATCACCGGCCGGCCGCCCTCCGGGGAGGGCAGCACCTTCGCCTGCTTCAGCGTCTGCGCGATCGTGCCGAGCGTCGCCGTCCAGGTGCGCTGCCGGGTCGTCGTACCGGCGACCGTCACCGTCAGCGGGGTGTCGGGCTTGCGTCCGGCGGACACCAGTTCGCCCGCAGCGGCGGCCACGGAGTCGAGCGTGGTGGAGACGACCACCGTGCCGTCCGACGCGCCGACCTCGGTCCAGCACCGGTCGGACGCCGTGAGCGCGTCGACGAACCGCACGTCCGTCCCCTGGGCGTCGCGCAGCGGCACACCGGCGTACGCGGGCACACCGACCGCGGTGGCGATACCGGGCACGACCTCGAACGGCACCCCGGCCGAGGCGCACGCCAGCATCTCCTCGGCGGCGTACGCGTCGAGTCCGGGGTCACCGGACACCGCACGCACGACCCGCCTGCCGCCCCGTGCGGCCTCCATGAGAAGATGTCCGGCATCCCTCATCGCGGGGACTCCGGCGGTTGTTGACGCGCCGTCAACGACCGTCAGCTGGGGCGTGCCCGTGCCCGGCACCGACGGATCGGCGTCCGTGTGCACTTCGGCGACGCCCTGCCTGGCGTGCGTCCGCACGACGTCGAGCACGTCCTGCTCGGCGACGAGGACGTCCGCGTTCGCCAGCGCCTCCACGGCGCGCAGTGTCAGCAGTCCCGGATCCCCGGGTCCGGCACCGAGGAAGGTGACGTGCCCGTGTTCCGGAGGGGCGGGAAGGGTGGTGGGGCTCAATGTGCTCGCTCCCCCATCAGACCGGCCGCGCCCTGCGCGAGCATCTCGGTGGCGAGTTCGCGACCGAGCGCCATCGCCGCCTCGTGCGTCTCGGGCACGGGACCGGTGGTGGACAGCTGCACCAGCGTGGCACCGTCGGTCGAGCCGACGACACCCCTCAGGCGCATTTCCTTGACAGACTGCCCGTCGGTCAAGAGGTCGGCCAGCGCCCCCACAGGTGCGCTGCAGCCGGCCTCCAGGGCGGCGAGCAGTGACCGCTCGGCCGTCACGGCGGCCCGCGTGAACGGGTCGTCGAGCTCGGCGAGCGCGGCGATGAGGTCCGCGTTGTCCGCGGTGCACTCGACCGCCAGTGCCCCCTGGCCGGGGGCGGGCAGAATCGTGTCGACCGACAGGAAGTCGGTCACTTCGTTGCTGCGTCCGATCCGGTTCATCCCGGCGGCGGCCAGCACCACGGCGTCCAGCTCGCCCTTGCGGACGTACCCGATGCGGGTGTCGACGTTGCCCCGGATCGGGACGGTCTCGATCTCCATGTCGCGGGTGCGCGCGAACGCGTTGAGCTGCGCCATGCGGCGCGGCGAGCCGGTGCCGATGCGGGCGCCGCGCGGCAGATCGGTCAGCTTCAGCCCCTCGCGCGTGATCATCACGTCGCGCGGGTCCTCACGGACCGGAACGGCCGCCACGACCAGCTCGTCGGGCTGTGTGGTCGGCAGGTCCTTCAGCGAGTGCACCGCGAAGTCCACCTCGCCGCGCGCGAGGGCCTCCCGCAGCGCGGCCACGAACACCCCCGTGCCGCCGATCTGCGCGAGGTGCTCGCGCGAGACGTCGCCGTACGTGGTGATCTCGACGAGCTCGACGGGCCGTCCGGTCACCTGGCTCACGGCATCCGCCACCTGCCCGGACTGGGCCATGGCGAGCTTGCTCCGCCTGGTCCCCAGCCTCAGTGCCTTCTCAGTCATCCCGGCCCTCGGCTCTCTGCGTTCTTCTCGGTGCTTTCCTCGGCGCGGGAGACGGAGGCCACCGTCTCGGGGTCGAGGTCGAACAGGGTGCGCAGCGCGTCGGCGTACCCGGCGCCGCCGGGCTCGGCCGCGAGCTGCTTGACCCGTACCGTCGGCGCGTGCAGCAGCTTGTCGACCACCCGCCGCACGGTCTGTGTGATCTCCGCGCGGTGTTTGTCGTCCAGGCCGGGAAGCCGCCCCTCGAGACGGGCGATCTCTCCGGCCACCACGTCGGCCGCCATGGTGCGCAGGGCGACGACGGTCGGCGTGATGTGCGCCGCCCGCTGTGCCGCCCCGAACGCGGCGACCTCGTCGGAGACGATACGCCGGACCTGGTCCACATCGGCAGCCATCGGAGCGTCCGCGGACGCCTCCGCGAGCGATTCGATGTCGACCAGCCGGACGCCGGCCAGCCGGTGCGCGGCCGCGTCGATGTCGCGCGGCATCGCCAGGTCCAGCAGGAAGAGCAGGGGCTCGGGGCGGGGCGGCTCGGCCACCGGCTCCGGGCGGCGCCGCTCGGGGATCCGGCCGGCGGTGGAGGCGGTCGCGGCCAGCGCGCCGATCAGGTCGGCGTCGGCCTCGGGGCCGCCGCGGCCGGTGCGGCGGCGGTCGACGGTCGCGCCCGTGGCCCAGGCGGCGTGCTGCTCCAGCGTGGCCGCGTCCATGCCGGCGACGGCGGCCTCGCCCATCACGGAGAAGCCGGGGGGCACGGAGGCCAGGTCGAGCGGGCAGTTCTCGTCGGTGCCGGGAGCGGCGGACTGCCGGACAGCCCCGGCACCGGCGGAGGCGGAGGCGGACGGCTGAGACGCCACCGCACCGGCGGGAGCGGACGGCTGGGGAGCCCCGGCACCGGCACGAGCAGACGGCTGCGCCCCGGAACCGGCAGAGGTACGCGACTCGGAAGCCACCGCACCTGTCTCTTATACACAT
>KL568629.1:23095-24095 GCA_000715605.1 Streptomyces speibonae
GAGGCGGGCCGCACGTGGGGCTCGTCGGTCACCTCGTCGAGGTCGACGACGGCCGGCTGCCCGCCGGCGCGGCTCTCGACGCCCGCCGCGATCGCGTCGGCCGTAAGGACGAGCCCGGTCGCGCCGGTGCAGGAGACGACGACGTCTGCACGTGTCAGCTCGAACGGCACCGATGCCATCGGTACCGCGCGGGCCAGCACGTTCGTGTCGTCGGCCGCCGTGAGGATCTCGGCGAGCCGCTCGGCGCGGTCGGGCGTGCGGTTGGCGACGACGACCTCGGCGACACCGGCCCGCGCGAGCGTGGCCGCGGCCAGCGAGGACATCGAACCGGCGCCTATGACCAGGGCCTTCTTGCCGTGGGCCCAGTTCTCGACGGGCCGCCCGGCGGCGAGCTGCTCCAGTCCGAAGGTGACCAGCGACTGCCCGGCGCGGTCGATCCCGGTCTCGGAGTGGGCGCGCTTGCCCACCCGCAGCGACTGCTGGAACAGGTCGTTCAGCAGCCGGCCCGCGGTGTGCGTCTCCTGCGCCCGGGCCAGCGCGTCCTTGATCTGGCCGAGGATCTGCCCCTCGCCCACGACCATCGAGTCCAGCCCGCAGGCCACCGAGAACAGGTGGTGCACGGCCCGGTCCTCGTAGTGCACATAGAGATAAGGAGTGAGCTCCTCCAGGCCGACCCCGCTGTGCTGGGCGAGCAGCGTGGACAGCTCGGCGACACCGGCGTGGAACTTGTCCACGTCGGCGTACAGCTCGATGCGGTTGCAGGTGGCGAGGACCGCGGCCTCGGCGGCGGGCTCCGCGGCGACCGTGTCCTGCAGCAGCTTGGTCTGCGCGTCCGCGCCAAGGGTGGCCCGCTCCAGCACGCTGACCGGCGCGCTTCTGTGGCTCAGTCCGACGACGAGGAGACTCATGCCGGCATCACGGCGGGTACGTCCCCGTCGGGCCCCTGGTCGGTGGCGGACTGCTTGCGAGGGGCGGCGGGGGCGACGGCGGTGTCGGCCGC
>KL568629.1:24338-24503 GCA_000715605.1 Streptomyces speibonae
GGCGACGGCGGTGTCGGCCGCCGCTTCCTCACCGGCTTTGCGCTGCTCGTGGAAGGCGAGGATCTGCAGCTCGATGGAGAGGTCCACCTTGCGCACATCGACGCCGTCCGGCACGGACAGCACGGTCGGCGCGAAGTTCAGGATGGAGGTGACACCGGCGGGCCC
>KL568629.1:24764-26845 GCA_000715605.1 Streptomyces speibonae
GCCAGGAGCCGGTCGCAGACCTGCTGGGCGGCGCCGGCGGGGGTCGCGATCACGCCGATCGAGACCCCGTTGTCCGAGATGATCGACTCGAGCTCGTCGGTGTGCTGCACCGGGATCCCGGCGACGGGCTTCCCGGCCATCGCGGGGTCGGCGTCGATCAGCGCGGCGACCCGGAAACCGCGGGAGGCGAACCCGCCGTAGTTGGCGAGGGCGGCGCCGAGGTTACCGATACCGACGATCACAACCGGCCAGTCCTGGGTGAGGCCGAGTTCACGGGAGATCTGGTACACGAGATACTCGACGTCGTACCCGACGCCCCTGGTCCCGTACGACCCCAGGTAGGAGAAGTCCTTGCGCAGCTTCGCGGAGTTGACCCCCGCCGCGGCCGCCAGCTCCTCCGAGGAGACCGTGGGCACCGAGCGCTCGGAGAGCGCGGTCAGGGCGCGGAGGTACAGCGGAAGCCGGGCGACGGTGGCCTCGGGAATCCCTCGGCTGCGGGTCGCCGGTCGGTGAGTTCGGCCAGTTGCCACGGTGCTCCTGCGGGTAGAGCGGGGCTTCAGGCGGTCACAGATCAGGTCATACGTCGAGCCATACGCCCTCGGACCGCCCCGTCGAATGCAGGCTATGTCTTTGTGAACGCGTGCACAAAGATTGTGTCCGATTTGCCCGGCCAACGTGACCGGGGTCACGCGCCCCCGGCGCACTGCGCTGGAACCGGCGCATGAGCACCGCCATTCCTTCTCTTCTGGGGGGCAAAACCGCACACGCTCCTCCGTGTATCCCGCCCCCGAGACCAATCCGCCATCGATCCTAAGCGACTTTCCGGTCAGTTTGTACTGGCCGGTCAGTCCCCGAGCGCCCTGCGGAGCCGGTCCTCGTCGACACGCCAGAAGGTGTGCTGACGGCCGTCGACGAGCACCACGGGGATCTGCTCCCAGTACAGGTCGTACAGCTCCCGGTCCTCGGTGATCTCCTTGCGCTCCCACGGAACGCCGAGTTCCGCGCACACCTTCTCCACCACCACCTGCGCGTCGTCGCACAGATGACAGCCGGGCTTGCCGATCAGGGTGACGAGCCGGTCCCGCGGAGCGGCCGGAGTGTTGCGGCGGAAGAGAGGGCTCATACGGGCCATTGTCGCGCGCTTCGTAACGCCGCCGCCCCGGAGAGTTCACGACGTTCGAACCCGGCGGATCCGGAACCCGCCGTCCGGACTGGCTATGCTCACGCCATGGCCGCTCTCGGATGGCTCACTCCCCGTAGGCGCTCCGCCACGGCGCGGAGCGTGTTGGCAGGCGAGGCCTCGGCGGAGGCAGCACGCAAGTCCACCCAGGACCTTGCCGAACGCGAACCGGAGTTCCCGGTACCCGGCGACGAACGGGCCGCCGCGTTCTTCGACCTGGACAACACGGTGATGCAGGGCGCCGCCCTGTTCCACTTCGGCCGGGGCCTGTACAAGCGGAAGTTCTTCGAGACGCGCGAGCTGATGCGGTTCGCCTGGCAGCAGGCGTGGTTCCGGCTGGCCGGGGTCGAGGATCCCGAGCACATGCAGGAGGCCCGCGACTCGGCGCTCTCCATCGTCCAGGGGCACCGCGTCGCCGAGTTGCAGTCCATCGGCGAGGAGATCTACGACGAGTACATGGCCGAGCGGATCTGGCCGGGCACCCGGGCGCTGGCCCAGGCGCACCTCGACGCCGGGCAGCGGGTGTGGCTGGTCACGGCGGCACCCGTGGAGATCGCCCAGGTGATCGCCCGCCGGCTCGGGCTGACCGGGGCGCTGGGCACGGTCGCCGAGTCGGTCGACGGCGTGTACACCGGCAAACTCGTGGGTGAGCCGCTGCACGGCCCCGCCAAGGCGGAGGCGGTGCGCGCGCTGGCGCTCGCGGAAGGGCTGGACCTGAGCCGCTGCGCGGCGTACAGCGACTCGCACAACGACATCCCGATGCTGTCACTGGTCGGCCACCCCTACGCGATCAACCCGGACGCCAAGCTGCGCAAGCACGCCCGCCGCATGGACTGGCGCCTGCGCGACTACCGCACCGGCCGCAAGGCCGCCAAGGTCGGCATCCCCGCGGCGGCCGGCG
>KL568629.1:27075-27637 GCA_000715605.1 Streptomyces speibonae
CCGCCATCGCCCTGCACCGGAAGCGCCGCTGAACACCGGCCGCGCCGCCGGGGCCCGCTTCGTCCACGGGGCCGCGGACCGCGTTGTCCACAGGCCCGCCGGCCGCGTCGTCCACAGGCCCCTGCACTCGGCCTGAAGGGCCGTCATACTTCCGGGAACGGGAGAGACGAGGGCGGCTACGGCAGACAGGCCGGACGGGGGTGGGGAACGTGTCCGCACGCGGGCGTCGATCACGCGGTGAGCTGATCCGGCAACGCGCACAGGCGCAGTTCGTGGGCAGACGCGCGCAGCTGTCTCTGTTCGCCGAGAACCTGGCGAAGGACCCGCTCGCGGAGGCCGATCCGGCGGACTTCCTGTTCCACGTCCGCGGTGTGGGTGGGATCGGTAAGTCGACCCTGCTGCGGCAGTGGCGGGAGGCCGCGCAGCGGGCCGGTGCGGTGACCGCGGTGGTCGACGAGAACGACGTCCACGGCGTACCGCAGGCGCTGACAGCACTGTCCCGGCAGCTGGCCGGCGAGGCCGGGCCGCTGAAGGGGTTCGACCGGGAGGCGGAGCAGTTCCG
>KL568629.1:27844-31219 GCA_000715605.1 Streptomyces speibonae
CCCGCCGATCCCGTACCGGCGGACGGTGCCGGCCCGGCCGACGGCGAGGCGTCGCTGGCAAGCCGGATGGTGGCACAGGCCACGCTGGGTGCCGTGTCCCTGATGCCGGGCGCCGGTGTGGTGACGGCGATGGCGAGCCCGGAGGCCGCGGCCCAGGGCCTGGACCGGCTGCGCGGCGCCGCGGCCCGCGGCCGCCGTGGGCGGGCGGCCGACCCGACGGCCCTGTACCGGGCGTTCGTCGACGAGCTGGACCGGCTCGGCGGACAGCACCGCTGGGTGGTGCTGTTCTTCGACACGTGGGAGCAGACCGGGCGCTATCTGGACCAGTGGGTCAGGGACCTGGTCCAGGACGCGTTCGGGCCGCTGGCGCCGAACGTGATGATCGTCCTCGCCGGCCGTGACGAGCTCTCGGAGCGGGACTGGGCGCCCCTGAGGACCGCGGTGGTGGACCTGCCCCTGGACGTGTTCACCGAGGCCGAGACGCGGGCGCTGCTGGCCGTGCGGGGCGTGACGGAGCCGGGCGCGGTGGAGGCGGTGCTCCAGCTGTCCATGGGCCTGCCCCTGCTGGTCGAACTGCTGGCGCTGGCCCGGCCGGAGACCGCCGGGGACATCCGGCGTGGCGGCGACGCCGTGGACGCGGTGGTCGAGCGCTTCGTCCAGTGGATCACCGACCCGCACCAGCGGGAAACGGTCCTGGCGTGTGCCCTCGTGCCGCATCTGAACGAGGACGTGTTCGCCGCCATCGCGCCGCAGGAGGGCAAGGACCTGTGGGAATGGCTGTGCAAACAGCCGTTCGTGGCCGGCCACGGCGACTTCAAGCAGTACCACGCGGTGGTGCGCGCCAGCATGGTGCGCCACCAGCGCGGCCACTCGCCCCGGCGCTGGGTCGCGGCACAGCTCCGCCTCGCCGACGCCCACGCCACCTGGCGCGCGCAGGCCGAACGGCACGGTCCGCGGGCGACCCGGTGGAAGAACGCCGAGTGGCGCCGGCACCGCATGGCCGAGACCTACCACCGGCTGTGCGCCCACCCCGCGGCCGGTCTGGAGGAGGCGCTGGAGGTGACCGCCCACGCCGCCGGACAGGACACGGCGGTCCTGCGGGAGTGGACCGACACCTATGAGCAGGCGGCCCGTGACACCGGCGACCCCACGCTGCTGTCCTGGGCCGAACGCCTGCAGAGCGCCGTCCACGACGACGAACCGGCCCTCGCCGTCCTGACGGCGCTGCTGACCCACGGCGGAATGGCCTCCGCCACCCGGGCGTGGGTCCACACCCACCGCGGCCGGCGCCTGTACCTCGCGGATCGCGACGAGGAAGCGCTCACGGAACTCGACCGTGCCATCGCGCTCGACCCCCGCAATCCCCGGGCCTGGGTCTACCGGGGACAGGTGCACATCTGGCACGGCCGCACCGATGAGGCGATGTCCGACCTGAACTCCGCCCTGAACCTCGACCCGGCGGACACCTGGGCACTCGCCTCCCGGGGCCAGGCCCACCGGCAAGCCGGCCGCCACGACGCGTCCGTCACCGACCTCACCACCGCACTCGACCTCGACCCCACCCTCGAACGGGCCCTCGGCTTCCGAGGTCAGGCTCTGCGGCAAGCGGGCCGCCACGACGACGCCATCCGTGACTTCACCGCCGCCCATGAACTCGACCCCACCGACGCCTGGATCCTCGCCCAACGAGGCATCACCCATAGCGAGGCCGGCCACTACGACCAGGCCGTCACCGACCTCACCACCGCACTCGACCTCGACCCCACCCTCGACTGGGCCCTCACCTCCCGAGGGCTGGCGAACCGGCTGGCGGGCCGCTACGACGACGCCGTCAACGACTTCACCGTCGCACTCGGCCTCGACCCCGGAAATGCCTGGATCTTCGCCCAGCTGGGCGTCTCCCACCACGAGGCGGGCCGCCACGACGAGGCCGTCAACGACCTCACCACGGCTCTCGGCCTCGATCCCGGGCTCGGCTGGGCCCTCGCGCGCCGGGGCGCGGTCCACCGCCTGGCCGGCCACCACGACCAGGCCATCACCGACCTGACCGCCGCCCACGAACTCGACCCCGACGACGCCGTGACCCTCGCCTCCCGGGGCACCGCCCACCGCCTGGCCGGCCACTACGACGAGGCGGTCGCCGACCTCACCGCCGCCCACGAACTCGACCCCACCCTCAACTGGCCCCTCGCCGAACGAGGTGAAGCCCACCAGCTCGCCGGCCGCCACGACGAGGCGGTCTCCGACCTCACCGCCGCCCTCTCCCACGACCCGGCCAACGCATGGACTCTCGCCTGTCGGGGCCAGGCCCACCTGGACGCCGGCCGCAACGACGACGCCGTCGCCGACTTCACCGCCGCCCTCGCCCTCGACCCCGCCTTCGACTGGGCCCTCGCCTCCCGTGCGCAGGCTTACCACGAGGCGGGCCGCTACGACGACGCCGTCGCCGATCTCACCGCCGCCTTCGCCCTCGACCCCACGCGCAACTGGGCCGTCGCCTGCCGAGGTGAGGTCCACCGGCAGGCCGGCCGCCGCGACGACGCCGTCGCCGACTTCACCGCCGCGCTCGACCTCGACCCGTCGGACACCTGGGCCCTCGTGCAGCGCGGAATCGCCCACCGCCAGGCGGGCCGTCACTCCCGGGCGCGGAACGACTTCGAGCGGGCCGCGGTGACCGAGGGGTCCGACCCTGCTCTGCTGTTCGAGAGACTGATGCTCGAAACGGTGTCGGCGGGGTTCCCGTCATGCCGGCAGCGGTGGGCGGAGCTGCTGCACACCCCGGTGACGACCCCGGACGACGACGCGACCAGGGCCTTCGGTCTTTTCCGGGGGCTGCTCCTGGAATCCGGCGACAGCGTGGAGCCGGCCGCGCGGAACTTCCTCGCCGAGGGGCCGGACACGGACTGCGTCACCGACGTCCTGCTGTATCTGGCCGAGCTCTCCGGCCTGGGTGGTGACCTGGCGGACCGCGCGCGGCGGTGCCATGGGCTGATCTCCGAGCATGTCCGGAACGAGGGGCGGATCACGCTCGGATCCGGTCAACGCGGCACACCCTGACCGACCTCGACCGCGGTCCAGGGCGCGCTCCCCAACACGCCCAATCCAACTCCCGTACCCCGCAACCCCTCTGTCCAGTCCCGTTGGCTGGACACGGCCACAACTCGCCCCGCTCACACCCCGAAAACGAAAACTTTCGGTCAACAGTTGGTCACCACAGCACACTTGAACGCACGTCAACCGGTTACGGAAGCGACGTAATCGACGATTTGAGCAACTCGGTGTAGCAGAGCCTGTACGAAGCGTTATTCTCCTCAGACGCAATCCGGTACCAACCCGTCGCTACGACGGGTGAACGGTCCCGCACTGCACGTACTA
>KL568629.1:31434-35395 GCA_000715605.1 Streptomyces speibonae
GTACCAACCCGTCGCTACGACGGGTGAACGGTCCCGCACTGCACGTACTACGTACTGCACGTGATGGAAGCTCTGCCTCTGGGAGTCCCGTGTACCCACACGTCGGGGTTGACGCCTCGGGCCTGGCTACGCTGCGCGCGACAGTCGCGACAGCCCGAGACATGCTGCGCGGTTTCGTCCCGACCGCGCACACCGTCCCCGCATTCGCCACCGCCCTCGCCGGCCCGTGCTACGCCCTCGCCGACGGCACCGCCGCCGTCGGCCGGAGGGGCCGCCCGGCCACCACCGCCCGCCGCCCCGCCGCCGACAGCGACAGCGCCCGGATGATGGACCTCGTGGAGCGCGCGCAGGCCGGTGAGGCCGAGGCCTTCGGGCGGCTCTACGACCAGTACAGCGACACCGTGTACCGGTACATCTACTACCGCGTCGGTGGGAAGGCGACCGCCGAGGACCTCACCAGCGAGACCTTCCTGCGGGCGCTGCGCCGTATCGGCACCTTCACCTGGCAGGGACGCGACTTCGGCGCCTGGCTGGTGACCATCGCCCGCAACCTGGTCGCCGACCACTTCAAGTCCAGCCGATTCCGCCTCGAGGTCACCACCGGGGAGATGCTCGACGCCAACGAGGTCGAGCGATCCCCCGAGGATTCCGTTCTCGAGTCCCTGTCCAACGCCGCCCTCCTCGATGCCGTACGACGACTCAACCCCCAACAGCAGGAATGCGTCACGCTCCGGTTTCTCCAGGGCCTGTCCGTCGCCGAGACCGCCCGGGTCATGGGCAAGAACGAGGGCGCCATCAAGACCCTCCAGTACCGGGCCGTCCGCACCCTCGCCCGGCTCCTCCCGGACGACGCTCGCTGACCCGTACACCCCCGCCCTGCGGAACACGCTCCGCGACAGCCAACTCACGGTACGTGAAACCCGGTTGGCTTCCTCATTCGGTCATCCGGAGTCCGTAACCCAGGTGCCGCGCCGCTCGTTGTGCGGGATACAGGCTCCCTGTGGTCACCCCCTGACCGACTTCGATCACTCGATCGTGTGGCCTTGGTCGGGCCGGGGAACCCTCAGGACCCCCTGGGGAGTCGACCGTCATGACGAGAGGAGGTGCCGCCAGTGATCGCGAACGTATCGGCGCACCGGCGGGCGAACGCCTTCGCCCAGGCCCTGGAGGAGCAGTCCGACCGGGGCACGGCGGCCGAGCAGTCCGAAGGACCGGCACCGGCACCGGCCGCCGCGGAGAGCGAGCGGGCAGAGCTGCTCGCTCTGGCCTCCGGCCTCGGCGCGCTGCCCAGGCCGGAACTGGACCCCGAGGTCAAGGTCGTCCAGCGGGCCCAGCTGGTGGCCGCGTTCGAGGCCATGCTCCAGGAGGGCACCGCGGCGGGCGAGGCGACGGATCAGGCCGTACCCGGACAGCGTGCGCGCCGCGCCCGGGGCGCACACCGGGCGACCCCACTGGGCAGGCTGCGACCGCGATCCCGGCTGGCCAAGGGCCTCACCGCGGGCGGTCTCACCGTCGGGGTCGCCGCAGGCGCCCTCGGCGGAGTCGCGGCCGCCAGCTCCGACGCGCTGCCCGGCGACTCCCTCTACGGGCTCAAGCGCGGCATCGAGGACGTCAAGCTCGGACTCGCCGACGGCAGCGACGAGCGCGGCCGGGTCTACCTCGACCACGCCTCCACCCGCCTCGGGGAAGCACGCCGGCTGATGGAGCGCGGCCGCAGCGGCCCCCTGGACCACGAGTCGCTCGGCGAGGTCCGCCGCGCACTCTCCGCCATGCGGCACGACGCCTCCGAGGGTCACCGGCTGCTGCGCGAGGCGTACCAGCGGGACCCGGACTCCCTCGGCCCCATGCAGGCGCTCTCCTCCTTCTCCCAGAACCACCGCGAGTCCTGGAGCACGCTCCGCGACCAGTTGCCGGTGCAGCTGGGGGACGTCCGGGATCAGGTCTCGTCGGTGTTCGACGCCATAGACGAAGACGTCGCCCCGCTCCAGTCCCTCCTCCCCCAGCCGCCCAGCGACAAGGTCGGCGACGGGACACGGCGCAGCGGCTCCGCGTCGGCCTCCGGCGGCCCGTCGGCGTCCCGCCCGGCGCAGTCCCCCGGCACCGCCGACGACACCTCCGGCGGGAGCACCGCACGCGAGGCGGATCCGTCGAGCTCCGCAGGCCCGGACCGCGAGAGCGACGGCCTGCTCGGCGGCAACACCGGCGGCCTGCTCGACCCGCCCGGGGAAAGCGCCGGCACCGCCACCACACCGCCGCCCACGGGCGACGCCACCCGACCTCCGGCCCCCGACGTCACACTCCCACCTCTCCTACCCGGTCTCCTTCCGGGTCTGGGCATCGACGCCGAGGACGCGGAATAGGGCCGGGGGCGCCCCCTACGAAGGGGGCGCCCCCGGCACCGCACACACATACGACCGGCCAGAAGCGACCGGACCGGTCGGAGAAGCTCAGAGGAACTCAGAAGAACACCGAACGCCGCTGCACCAACAACTTGTACAGCGTGTGCTGGATCTGTTCCCTGACCTGGTCCGTCAGGTTGAACATCAGCATCGGGTCCTCCGCCGCCTCCGGTGGGAAACCGTCCGTCGGGATCGGCTCGCCGAACTGGATCGTCCACTTCGTCGGCAGCGGCACCGCACCGAGCGGCCCGAGCCACGGGAACGTCGGCGTCAGCGGGAAGTACGGGAAGCCCAGCAGCCGGGCGAGCGTCTTCGCGTTGCCGATCATCGGGTAGATCTCCTCCGCCCCGACGATCGAGCACGGAACGATCGGCGCCCCCTGCCGCAGCGCCGTCGAGACGAACCCGCCCCGCCCGAAGCGCTGCAGCTTGTACCGCTCGCCGAAGGGCTTCCCGATGCCCTTGAACCCCTCCGGCATCACCCCGACCAGCTCCCCCTGCGCCAGCAGCCGTTCCGCGTCCTCCGCGCAGGCCAGGGTGTGTCCGAGCTTCCGGGCGAGTTCGTTGACGACCGGCAGCATGAAGACCAGGTCCGCGGCGAGCAGCCGCAGATGACGGCCGGCCGGGTGGTGGTCGTGCACGGCGACCTGCATCATCAGGCCGTCCACCGGCACCGTCCCGGAGTGGTTGGCGACGATCAGCGCGCCGCCCTCCGACGGGATGTTCTCGATGCCCTTCACATCGACCCGGAAGTACTTCTCGTACACCGGACGCAGCAGCGACATCAGAACCTGGTCGGTGAGCTCCTCGTCGTAGCCGAAGTCGTCGACGTCGTAGTCCCCGGTGAGGCGGCGGCGCAGAAAGGCCAGGCCGCTCGCGATCCGCCGCTCCAGGCCGCCGTCGCCGTCGCCGTCCCCGGCACTCTCGGCGGCCGGCTGCTCCTGGGTCTGCTCGTCCTCACCGGTCACCGGATCATCATCCTGCACGGACGCCACTCCCGGCAGGGGCTGGACCTCCCCCACCGCCGCGGGCCCCGGCCCGCCCTGGCGGCGGCCCCCCGCACCTCGGCGGCGCGACGCGCGCTGCGCGGCCCCGCCGCGGGAACGGTGGTCGTCGTCGAACGGAATGACCTTGGCGTCCGCCATCGTTGCTGCGCTCCTCAGTTGGCGCTGTGCGTCGGGGAATGGCCGCTGCCCGGCAGGGGCAGCGCGGCGATCCGGTCGACGGCCCCCGCGAGGGCCTCCGGCGGAAGCAGCCCGGGACCACGACTGCGTACGAAGTCGGCAAACGTTTCGGCAGTCGAGTACTTCGGGGTGAAACCCAGCGTCTCCCGCATCTGGTCCGTCGCCACCACCCGCCCGTGCGTGAGCAGCCGGATCTGCTCGGGCGAGAAGTCCGACATCCCCAGCGTACGCATCAGCGAACCCGCCCAGGTGACCGCGGGGAGCAGCAGCGGCACGGTGGGCCGGCCCAGCCGCCGGGAGCACTGCGAGAGCAGCAGCACGCCGTCACCGGCGATGTTGAAGGTGCCACTGTTGAGCGTGGAGCGGCGGGGTTCGTGCG
>KL568629.1:35585-37999 GCA_000715605.1 Streptomyces speibonae
ATGCGAGCCGATCCGCAGCACCTCGATGACGTCGTCCTCGTGGACGAACTGCAGCCGGGGGTCGTAGCCGAACACGGTCGGCAGCACCGGCAGCGAGAAGTACGAGGCGAGCGGGCTGTCCGCGGCCGGGCCCAGGATGTTGGCGAACCGGAGCACGCACACGGCGACGTCCGGGCGGCGCCGCGCGAAGCCGCGCACATAGCCCTCGACCTCGACGGTGTCCTTGGCGAAGCCGCCACTGGGCAGCGACTTGGGCGGGGTCGTCTCGGTGAAGACCGCCGGATCGCGGGGCGCCGAACCGTAGACGTTCGTACTGGACTTCACGACCAGCCGCCTGATGCTGGGGGACTTCTGGCAGGCGCCCAGCAGCTGCATGGTCCCGATGACGTTGGTCTCCTTCAGCGCCGTCCGGCTGGAGCTGCCCAGCGGCGTCCCGGTGACGTCGAGGTGGACGACCGTGTCGGCGCCCGTCTCGGCGAGCACCCGCGCGATGGTGGGCTGCCGGATGTCCGCCTGGACGAAGTCGGCGCCGCCCAGGTGGTGCTCGGGCGGAACCGCGTCCACGCCGACGACCCGGTCCACCTCGGGGTCCCGCAGGATCCGCCGGACAAAGCGGCCTCCCAGCTGCCGGGCCACCCCGGTCACGAGCACGACCTTTCCCAAGATCAGCGCCTTCCTCTCGCCCTGCTCCCGACGGCCAACCTATCGGGTCACCGTCGCTCTGCGGAACCAACCGGATGCCCGTCGTGACGACCGCCCCGGACGTACGAACGGCAGTGGCCCCCCACCGGACTGCGGTGGAGGGCCACTGGACACGCTTTCGCGCTGCCGCTTACTTCTTGTTGCGACGCTGGACGCGCGTGCGCTTGAGCAGCTTGCGGTGCTTCTTCTTGGCCATCCGCTTGCGCCGCTTCTTGATAACAGAGCCCACGACTACCCTCGCTCACTTCTCATCACTCGGTGTTTGGGCGCCATGGGCCCACACGACCTACGAGGGGCTAGCCTACCCGCCCGAGCGCTGAGGTCGTAATCGAGGTGACCGGGGAGCCCTCTACGTGCTCGGTACGGGACTCCCCGGCACGCCGTCAGGCGGTTTCCACCCCCACGTAGCTCTCGCGGAGGTACTCGTGAACCGCTTGCTCCGGGACGCGGAAGGACCGCCCCACCCGGATCGCGGGCAGATGACCGCTGTGCACCAGGCGGTACACGGTCATCTTCGACACTCGCATCACCGAGGCGACTTCCGCCACGGTAAGGAACTGAACCTCGTTCAGAGGCCTCTCGCCAGCTGCAGCCATGACACACCTGAACCTTCCGCACTCGACGGCCACCGGCTTCCCCTTCCGGTGACTCTTCGTCGCTGCGTGCTCACTCCCCAATGTAGGGGCCTGTGATGCGAGTGGGGAAGAGGTGCAGCCATCGGCGACCTACTGTGACAGACACGCTCGATTGAGTACGTAGCGGGTCAGCGGCAGGTAGTAATCGGACCGCGCACCGTCCTCAAGTGGAACGACGAGCGATACGGCCCCCTCGGCCTCCCCGACGAACGGGGCCGGGTCGTTCACATCGGCCAGTCCCACGGTCTCGAACCCCAGCTGACCTGCCCCGCAGACCCAGCCGTGGTCTCCGATCACCAGCGCGGGAAGCGGCCCGCCGGCGTCGGCCGCCGCGGCGAGCGCGGTCCGAACCGGGAGCGGGGAGTGCGTGTGTGCGCCCGGCTCACAACCGGGGTGCTGCGAGGTCGCGCCGCGGACGAGCCCGACTCCTCGTACGTAGTCGAGGTTGCAGGTGCGTAGGCCGAACCGGGTCGTTATGTCGACACAGCGACCCTGCGCCGGAGTGAGGACGGTACATCCCGCTGACGACAGACCGTCTGCCAGAGCGGCGTAGAAAGCGAGCAGCCGATGGGGGTGACCGGTCCCGAGCAGGACCGGCTCACGGCCCCGGGCGGCCTCCGCCAGACGCTCCGCACAGGCGTCCAGCGCGGCCAGGGTACGCCCGGGGTCGATCACATCATGGCCGAAGGTATGCGCAGGATCGGCCGAAACTCCACACCGGTCCGCCATCAGCGCGAGCAGATCCCGCTGTCCCCATACCCCTTGCGGATCCAATCCGATCAACAGGCGCGGGTCCCGCGCGGCGAACAACCGATAGCTGCGCAGGCTCTCCTCCCGGGTGGTGCCCACGACCCCGGCGAGCCGGGCAGCCAGGAGATGCGCACGAAGGCCGTCGGTGGTCAGCACACCAGCGATGGTGCGGGACACCGGGGCCCTGCGGGGCCGGAACGGCACGGACACCGCACGGTCGGCCTAACGGCGGCGGAAGCCGTCGTCGGTCCGCCCCGGACCGGTCGGACCGGCCCTCGACCAGTAGTCCCACTGGCGCCCTCCCCCACTGGCGCCCTCCCCCACTGG
>KL568629.1:38257-38413 GCA_000715605.1 Streptomyces speibonae
CCCTCCCCCACTGGCGCCCTCCCCCACTGGGCCCTACGGCAGCAGCCCCCGCAGCGGGAACACCGCACGCCGGGTCGCGAGGATCGCCTGGTCCAGGCGGTCCGCCGGGTCGTACCCCTCGTCCCACGCGGCCCAGGACCTGTCTCTTATACACAT
>KL568629.1:38725-40363 GCA_000715605.1 Streptomyces speibonae
AGGATCATCTCCGTCGGCTCCACGGGCCGCCCGGCCGCGATCGCCACCAGATGGGTCCAGGACCGCGGCACGACCTCCACCACCGCGTAGCCGCCACCGCCCAGTGCGACCCACCGCCCGTCGGAGTACTCGTGCGCGAGGTCGTGGCAGGCCGTCTGCACGGCCCGCTGCGCGTCCAGCGACACCGCCAGATGCGCCAGCGGATCCTCGAAGTGCGTGTCGGCCCCGTGCTGCGTCACCAGCACCTGCGGCCGGAAGTCCGCCAACAGCTCCGGTACGACGGAGTGGAACGCCCGCAGCCATCCGGCGTCGCCGGTCCCGGCTGGCAGGGCGGCGTTGGCCGCACTGCCCTCCGCCGTGCCCGCTCCGGTCTCCTCCGGCCACCCGGTCTGCGGGAACAGCGTCCGCGGATGCTCGTGCAGCGAGATCGTCAGCACACGCGGGTCGTCCCAGAACGCCGCCTGCACCCCGTCGCCGTGATGCACGTCCACATCGACGTACGCGACCCGCTCGGCCCCCAGCTCCAGCAGCCGGGCGATGGCCACGGAGGCGTCGTTGTACACGCAGAAGCCGGAGGCGGACCCGGGCATCGCATGGTGCAGCCCGCCCGCGAAGTTCACCGCGTGCGCCGCCTCCCCACGCCACACGGCCTCCGCCGCCCCCACCGACTGCCCCGCGATCAGCGCCGACACCTCGTGCATCCCAACGAACGCGGGATCGTCCAGCGTGCCCAGCCCGTACGACTGGTCCGCGAGCTCGGGCACCTCCGACGCCGTCCGCACCGCCTCGATGTAGTCCTCCCGGTGGACGAGCCGCAGCGTCGACTCCCCGGCGGCCTTGGCGGCGACCACCTCCACCTCGCGGTCGAGCCCGAAGGCGGAGACCAGTCTCCGGGTCAGGTCGAGCCGGACCGGGTCCATCGGATGGTCCCGGCCGAAGTCATAGCCCGTTACTGCCTCGTCCCACATCAGCTGTGCGCGGCCGCTCATGATGGCCACCGTATCGGTCCGGCCGAGGCGCGAACGAACGGGCGTACACGAGGGTCACCAGGACCAACACCATGGGAACGAGCATCGCCCCGCGATAGCTCCACACGTCGCCCAGCGTCCCGACCAACGGAGAACCGATCAGAAAGCCCACATAGTTGAAGACATTCAGCCGGGCTATGGCCGCGTCCGAAGCCCCCGGCCGCCCCGTCTCGTCCGCGCGCCGCCCCGCCGCCGCGAACGTCTGGGGCACCAGCACACACAGTCCCAGCCCCAGCAGCGTGAACCCGAGCATCCCCGCCCACGCCCCGGGCGCCCCGGCCACCACGGCGAACCCCACCGCCGCCACCAGCGCCCCCGCCCGCACCACCGCCACGGCCCCGAACCGCCGCACCCCGAGGTCCCCGATCGTCCGCCCCAGCAGCGTGGTGACCATGTAGACGTTGTACGGAACGGTCGCCAGCTGCTCCGAACTGCCGAGCACATCCTGGAGGTACTTCGCACTCCAGTTGGAGACCGTCGAGTCACCGATGTAGGCCACGGTCATCACCAGACACAACGGCAACAGCCATCCGAGACCGCCGCCCGCGCCCACGCCCTCGACGTCCTGTGGAGCAGCGTCGTCGCGGCTGTCGACGTACCAGCGGCTCCC
>KL568629.1:40599-41926 GCA_000715605.1 Streptomyces speibonae
CCAGCGGCTCCCGACCAGCGCCGCCGGCATCAGCACCAGCACGACCGGCAGATACGACACCCACAGCGCCAGGCCCCAGTGCGCCCCGACCCAAGCGAGCGACGCCCCGACGATCCCGCCCAGGCTGTACGCCGCATGAAAACTGAGCATGATGCTGCGCCCGTACGCCCGCTGAAGGCTCACCCCGAGCATGTTCATCGACGCGTCCAGCGCGCCGACGGCCAGCCCGAAGGCGGCCAGGGCCACGGCGAGCAGGGTCATGTCACTGCCCGCCCCGACTCCGACCAACGCCAGCAGCACCACGGGCTGCGACCAGCGCAGCACCCGGCTCGGCGGAACCCGCTTCACCAGACGCTCCGTGGTCACACTGCCGACACCGGCCAGGATGGGAACGGCGGCGAGGAAGACGGGCAGCAGCGCGTCGGAGACCCCGTACCGGTCCTGGATGGCCGGGATGCGCGTCACGAGCAGAGCGAACGCGACGCCCTGCACAAGGAAGCTGAACGCCAGCGAGGCCCTGCCGCGCCGCAGCACATCAGTCATGGCGGCGAGCGTAAGGCTCGGGGGTACTGGTGGGTAGATCCGGTCAAAGATGAATCGGATTCAGTTTCAGTCCGAGTCTCTGGACACGAGCGCGACCAACTCCCGCATGTCGCCGAAGAGTCGCGTGGCTCCGTCGAGCTTCTCGGCCGGCGTCATCGCGGTGAACCCGTACACATCCATTCCGGCCGCCACGGCCGCCCGCACACCGAGCGGGCTGTCCTCCACGACCACACACCGCTCGGGCGGCACGCCCATGCGCGTCGCCGCGTGCAGGAACAGATCGGGGGCGGGCTTCCCGCGTCCCACGTCCTGCGAGCTGAAGATCCGCTCGTCGTCGAACCACCGCTCGAGCCCCGCCGCACGGTGTCCCACCCGGATCCGCTCATGACTCCCCGACGACGCCACGCAGTACGGCACCCCGTCCGCCGCCAGCTTCTCCAGGACGTCGGCGACCCCGGACACCGGCTTCAACTCCCGCTCGAACGCGGCGAAGACGCGAGCATGGAAGACGTCGTCGAAGTCGGCCGGCAACCGCCGTCCGGTCCGCTCCTCGATGAGGTCGTGCACCCGGTGCATGGCCGACCCCATGTAGTCCCGGATGGAGTCCTCGTAGGTGGTGGGGTGCCCGAGCTCGGTGAGGTAGGCGGCAAGGTGCCTGTTGGAGATGGGCTCACTGTCGACGAGCACGCCGTCGTTGTCGAAAATCACGAGGTCATAGCGCATGGCATGACCCTAAACGCAGAAAGTCCCCGTGCCGAATGGCACGGGGACTCTCCCAAGAATT
>KL568630.1:0-2663 GCA_000715605.1 Streptomyces speibonae
CAGAGATGTGTATAAGAGACAGGGCCGGGTGGGGCCCCGAACGCCGGAGGGGTGGTGCGGCCGGACGCCGGAGGGTGGGTGGGGCGCGGGGCTGGTCCGCCGGCGTCGGCCGGGGTGGTGGTCAGCGGAGGGCGTCCAGCAGCGCTGCTGCGGTGAAGAGTTCCACGCCTACGGTGATCGCGTGCTCGTCCACGTCGAAGTCGCCCTGGTGCAGGTCGCGGACCGTGCGCTCGCCGGGGGGCCGGACGCCGAGGCGGGCCATGGCGCCGGGGACTCGCTCCAGGTACCAGGAGAAGTCCTCGCCGCCGAGGCTCTGTTCGGTGCCCTCGACGGACTCCACACCGCGCCGGGCGATCATCGCGTCGCGCAGCAGTTCCGTGGTCCCGGCCTCGTTGACCACCGGCGGGACGCCGCGCACATAGTTGATCTCCGACTTGGCGCGGTGCAGGTTGGCCACCTCGTCGATGGCCGCGACCACGACGTCCGGCGCCTGCCGCCACGCCTCCAGGTCCAGGCAGCGCACGGTTCCGGACAGCTCGGCGTGCTGCGGGATGACGTTGGGCGCGTGGCCCGATTCGATCCTGCCCCAGGTCACGGCGAGTCCGCTGCGGCTGTCGACCCGCCGGCCGACCAGGGCGGGCACGTCGGTGACGACCCGGGCGGCGGCGGTGACCAGGTCGGTGGTCAGGTGCGGGCGCGCGGTGTGACCGCCGGGGCCGTCGAGGGTGATCTCCAGCCGGTCGCACGCGGAGGTGATGGCGCCCTGCCGCAGCCCGATCCTGCCCGCGTCGACCCGGGGGTCGCAGTGCACGGCGATGATCCGGCCGATGCCCTCGAGCGCGCCGTCCGCGATGGCGTCGGCGGCACCCCCGGGCAACACCTCCTCGGCGGGCTGGAAGATCAGCCGCACGGGGCGGGGCAGCAGGCCCTGGCGGTGCAGCTCGGCCAGGATCAGGCCGGTGCCCAGGACCACGGTGGTGTGCACGTCGTGGCCGCAGGCGTGGGCACGGTCGGGCACGGTGGAGCGGTAGGAGCACTCGGACTTCATGTCCGGGATGGGCAGGGCGTCGATGTCGGCGCGCATGGCCAGCATCGCCGAGTCGGTGCCCGCCGCGCCGTCGGTCCCGATGTCACAGATCACGCCGGTGCCGCCGGAAAGTACGCGCGGCCGCAGGCCGGCCCGCTCCAGACGCTCCTTGATCGCGGCGGTGGTACGGAACTCCTGATTGCCCAGCTCCGGGTGCATGTGCAGGTCGCGGCGGAACGCGACGAGTTCGGCACGCAGGGCCTCCGGCAACGCTCCGGGGAGCACCGCTCCACCGGGGAGGTCGACCTCGGACTCCAGTGACATCAGTGGTTTCACCCTTTGAAGAGTAGGGCGCCGAAGCCGACTACTGAGCCTGGATCAAGAAAAATCAGCCCGTCAGACGAAGAAAAATCGGCTGCCCCACGCATAGCTGTCAATCCGGATGGGTACACTCACGGCTTTTCCGCGAGGTGGAGGCCCCGTGACCTGCCGGATCGTGACATGCGTCACATCCGCATCAGGGCTCTGTCACCCATCCGCCTTCTTCACGGATACCACGCTCGGCCCAGCCCACGCGGACCGGTTCATCTGGCGGACAGCGGGGGCGGTTACGGCGTCCGCAGCCGGTGGATGTCCCGCGCGGAGTCCGTCACCCCGGACAGGAAGCCCCGCGCACGCGGCGAGGCCGTCGTGGTCAGCCAGGCGGGGTCGATGTCGCGGACCGCCACGCGGACGTCCGTGCCGGTCAGGGCGAGGGGGAGGGTGTGGACGACCGTGGACGGGAAGCTGACCACGGTGCGGCCGATGGGGCCGCGGCGGGCGATCAACTCCAGCGGGAGCTCGGGGCGGACGATCTCCAGGCCCGTCACGGCCGCCAGCCGGTGGAGCTTGTCCGTGTTCTCGCGACGGTGCGCGAAGTACCGCCGGGCACCGTGGGCGCGCGCCAGGGAGTGGACGGCCTCCAGGTAGGCGTCGCCGTCCACCACGCCGGTCTCCACCAGCGACGTGCCCACCAGGTCGGCACCCTGGGTGATGCGGGGCGGTCCGAAGCGGTCCCGGGTCCAGGCGAATGTGTGGGCGCGGACGGTGACGCCGGGAGGGGTGTCCCGTACGGGCATGGAGGTGAACACCTCCACCGTGCGCTCCCCGCCCGGGGTGAGCCGGCGCCGGGCGCCGGCGGACACGGGGGCGAGGAGGAGCTCGCGGGGGCCGGGGCGGCCGCCCTTGCGGTGCCAGCGCACCAGCCGCTCGCCCCGGGCCAGCTGGCCGACGAACTCCATGGTCGCGGTGCCGTCGTCGACCACGACGACGTCCCGGGCCCGGGTGATCGTCAGCAGCAGCTGGACGTACCGGGAGAACGGGTCGCCGAGGACGACGCGGGCGGCCCGGCGGAGCGGTCCGGCCAGACCGCCGACCGTCCGCGCGGGGGCGCCCGCTCCCCCGCGCGCCTCCTCCCACCGGACCTCGTGGCCCTCCTCGCGGGCCAGCTCCGCCATACGGCGCAGCTGGCCGCGGGTCATCGGGTCCACCGGGGACAGCACCACCAGGGTGAGCCGCTCGCCGGACGCGTGCGCGTGCGCCCACTCCAGCACGTTGAGCAGCTGTACCGGGCTCTCGACGAAGGCGAGAGTGCGGG
>KL568630.1:2828-4826 GCA_000715605.1 Streptomyces speibonae
CTCCAGCACGTTGAGCAGCTGTACCGGGCTCTCGACGAAGGCGAGAGTGCGGGGGCCGGGCCGGCCGGCGCGGGGGCTCATCGGCGTACGACCGTTCCCGTCGTCGTGGGGTGGGATGGGGGTGAGGTGGGGGTGAGGCGGGAGTGGGGTGCGGATCAGACGGTCAGCGGTTCGCCCGCGGCCGTGGCGATCTCCGCCTCGGCGACCACGCCGGCGACGCGGCGCAGCTTCTTCATCGGGGCCAGCTCGGACTCGTAGACCTTCTTGATCCCGTCGCCGAGGGACGCCTCGATGGTGCGGATGTCGCGGACCAGGCGGGCCAGGCCCTGCGGTTCTACGGAAGCGGCCTGGTCGGAGCCCCACATCGCGCGGTCGAGGGTGATGTGGCGCTCGACGAAGGCGGCGCCGAGGGCGACGGCGGCGAGGGTGGTCTGCAGGCCGGTCTCGTGGCCCGAGTAGCCGATCGGGACGTTCGGGTACTCCTGCTGGAGGGTGTTGATCACGCGGAGGTTGAGCTCCTCGGCCTTCGCCGGGTAGGTCGAGGTGGCGTGGCAGAGCAGGATGTTGTCGCTGCCCAGGACCTCGACGGCGTGGCGGATCTGCTTCGGCGTCGACATGCCGGTGGAGAGGATGACCGTACGGCCGGTGGCGCGCAGGGTGCGCAGCAGTTCGTCGTCGGTGAGGGAGGCGGAGGCCACCTTGTGGGCGGGGACGTCGAACTTCTCCAGGAAGGCGACGGCCTCGGTGTCCCACGGAGAGGCGAACCAGGCGATGCCCTTCTTCCTGCAGTAGGCGTCGATCTGGCGGTACTCGTCCTCGCCGAACTCCACGCGGTGGCGGTAGTCGATGTACGTCATCCGGCCCCAGGGGGTGTCGCGCTCGATGTCCCACTGGTCGCGCGGGGTGCAGATCTCCGGCGTGCGCTTCTGGAACTTCACGGCGTCGCAGCCGGCCTCGGCGGCGGCGTCGATCAGCTTGAAGGCGTTCTCGATGTCACCGTTGTGGTTGATGCCGATCTCGCCGGTGACGTACACGGGGCGGCCGGGGCCGGCCTCGCGGGGGCCGAGGGTGCGGATGCGGGAGTTGGTGCTCATGAACGGGGGTTTCCTTACGTGGGGAGGGAATCGAGGGAAGGGCCGAGGATCCAGCCGGCGATCTCCCGGATCGCGCCCGCGCCTCCGGGCAGGGTGGTGACGGCGCGGGCGGCGCCGCGTACGACGTCGTGGGCGCTCGCGACCGCCACGGGCCAGCCGACGAGGGCGAAGCACGGGAGGTCGTTGACGTCGTTGCCGGCGTAGAGCACGCGCTCGGGCGCGATGCCCTGTTCCTCGCACCACTGCTTGAGTGCGAGGTCCTTGCGGTCGATGCCGTGCAGCACGGGGAGTTGGAGCTTGCGTGCGCGGGCGGCGACGACCGGGTTCTGTTCCGTGGACAGGACGAGCAGCTTCAGGCCGCTGCGGCGCAGGGCCGCGATGCCGAGTCCGTCCCCGCGGTGCACGGAGACCAACTCCCGTCCGTCGGTGTCGATCAGCACCCGGTCGTCGGTCTGGGTGCCGTCGAAGTCGAGGACGACCGCGTCGATGTCGTCGGCGGTCGGGAGGGCGCCGGGCCGCGGGGCGTCGAGGAGCGGTGCGAGGGCCCGGGCCCGGGCGAGGTCGTGCGGGTCGTCGATCTCCAGGACCCGGGCCGGGTCGGTGCGCACGAGTTCGGTGCGCCCGAAGAAGCGGTGCCGGTGCACACGGAAGCCGGCGGCGTCCATGGCGTAGGCGGCGCCGGTCTCGAGAAAGTCCTGGGGCCGGTCCTGACGCCGGGGGCGAAAGGACTTGTCGTGATTGACCCCGCGCCCTCCGACGCCAGCGGCGACCGGGCCGCCACGGGAGCCGTCGTCCACGCCCCGGCCGGACGGTGCGCCCGTACCCGCGCCCCACTCCGGGGCGGATGCCGCACCGGCGTCCGGCACCGGACCCCGACCGGCCGCAGCCTGTCTCTTATACACAT
>KL568630.1:5069-6421 GCA_000715605.1 Streptomyces speibonae
CCCGCGTCGACGTGGTCGACCCCGTGCCCTCCGGCCGCAGCGGCGGCCGGGGCGTCGGCGGTTGCGGCGCGCCAGAGGAAGCCGTGGAAGGGGGCCACGGTCACCGCGGTGTCGGCGCCCTCGTGGGTGACCGCGGTGGTCACGCCGTCGATGTCCTCGCGGGTCAGGAAGGGGCTGGTGCACTGCACGAGCAGGACGACGTCCACCGGGGCGCCGTGCAGGGCCTCGTGGGCGTCCATGGCGTGCAGGACGGCCGCCTCCGACGTCGCGGTGTCACCGGCGATGGCGGCGGGCCGCAGGACGACCTCGGCGCCCGCCTGGCGCGCGGCCGCGGCGATGGCCTGGTCGTCGGTGGAGACGACCACGTCCGTCACGTGGCGCGCGGCCCGGCATTCGCGCACGGCGCGCACCACCAGGGGCACGCCGCCGACGGGGGCGAGGTTCTTCGCGGGGACGCCCTTGGAGCCTCCGCGTGCGGGAATCACGGCGAGCACCCGGCGCACCGTCGGTGGATGGGACATGGGATCAGCTCCTGGAGCGGGGGTCGGGGCGGCGGCGCGGGCGGTCACAGCTCGCCCATCCGCCGGATCACCGGGGCCACGCGCTGCACGCCGTGCCGGTAGGCGCCGCGCGCGGCCCGGCGCACGATCTGCCGGACCGGTCCGGGCTCCCGGTCGGCGGCGGGCGCGCCCGGCAGCGGCGTGCCGTCGGGGCCGAGGTGGTGGCGGGCGAGGATGCCGGGCAGATAGCCGGGCGCGGTGACGGGTGTGTAGTACGGCGTCAGCGGCGGCAGCCCGCCGGGCCGGCCGAGCAGCCCGGCGATGCGTTCGCGGGCGGTGTCGAAGGCCGTACCGTACCGGCCGCCCGTGGCGACGCCCTGCCGGGCCACCCACTCCTCGTCCGGCTCCGGGCGGTGTCCCGCGTCGAGTTGGTCCCAGGAGGCGAGACAGCCGGAGCCGACGAAGTGGTGGTTGCCGAGCGCCTCCCGGATGCCGAGGTCGGTGAGGATCGCGGTGGGGATGCGGCGGTGCAGCGACTCCAGGGCGGCCGTGGAGCTCACCGTGACGAGGAGGTCGGTCCGGTCCAGGACCTCGCCCATGTGCCCGTAGACCAGGCGGAAGTTGGCGGGGAGGTCGAGCCGCTGGGACAGCTTCTGGTAGGGCAGTTCCTCGATGTGCGTGGTGTGTTCGCCGGGCCGGGAGCGCAGCTTCAGCAGCACGTCGCGTTCCGGGTGCCGGCGGGCGTGCCCCACCAGCCGGTCCAGCAGGTACGTGCGGTCCCTGCGGTTGTCCGGGACGGAGGGCTGGGCGGCGAAGACGACGGTGTGGCGGTCGTGTCCGCCGGTGTAGGCG
>KL568630.1:6619-8237 GCA_000715605.1 Streptomyces speibonae
TGTGTATAAGAGACAGGTGTAGGCGTCCCCGCCGAGGAACGGCAGCGCGACCTCGGTCACCGAGCCGGCGTCGGCGCCCACTCCCTCGTACACGGCGCGGAACCGCTCCGCGTCCTGGCGGGAGTTGGCGAGTACGAGGTCGGCGCCGTGGCGCAGCAGCAGGCCGTCGGCGAGCTTCTCGTAGACGACACCGACGTATCCGGTGACGACGACGGGCCGGCGGGGCCGGTCCTCCCAGACGCGCTTCAGCCCGTGGAGCATCGCCTGCACACCGCCGCCGACCAGGGCGAGCACGAGGACGTCGTACGTCTCCTCGCGCATCGCGCGCAGGAACTCGACCGCGGTGACCTCCCGAAGCGAGTCGGCGCGGACGCCGACCTCGCCGAGCTGGCGGGCGGTGGGCGTGGCGCGGCCCCGCAGGAGGTATCCGTCCAGGCGGATGTCCCGCGGTGTGATGCGGTTCGCGGTGAGCGCGCCCCATTTCCAGCGGGTGTCGGAATCCGCGAGGACCGCGACCCGGAGGGGCTTGTCGGCACTTTCTGGCACGCCGAAGACGCTAGGAAGCGAATTCTAGGTACGGCCCAACCGTGAATCAACGAAACGTTAACAACAGCCCACCGCGAGCCGAACCGGCCCGCGAAAACGCCCTGCGTAGACCCGATACACCGTACCAACACACGGAGTTCACCCCCCGTACGACCATCGGAAAGTTGCCGATCCGGGCGATGCTCCTAATGTCTTGCGCGTGCCGAAGCTTTCGCTGATCGTCCCGTTCCACAATGTGCGGCAATACGCCCCGGACACGCTCAGAAGTCTGCGCGCGAACGCCCGCCCGGATTTCGAGTTCATTCTGGTCGACGACCATTCCCAGGACGGAACCCTGGCCCTTCTCGAGCGTGCCGCCGAGGACCTCGCGGACGTCGCCCGGGTGCGTCTTCTCCCCCGGGGCACCAACGGCGGGGTCGCCACCGCGCGCAACACCGGGCTGGACGTGGCGGGCGGCGAGTACGTGGCCTTCCTCGACGCCGGTGACTGGCTGGCGCCGGGTCATCTGCCGCGTCTGGTGGCGGCGGCCGAGGGGCTGGGCTGCGACTTCGTCCGTACTGACCAGGTGCAGGTCACCGGCCGCGCCCGGTCGCTGCGCCGGGTGCCGGTCGGGCTGCGGGGCGAGGTGCTGGACCCCAGGGAGTCGATCCTGCCCGCGGACCGGACGACCTCGGTGGACTATGTGTCCGTCTGGGCCGGTGTCTACCACCGGCGGCTGCTGGAGCGGGGGCTGCTGCACTTCACCGAGGGGCTGCACACGGCCGAGGACCGTCCGTGGACGTGGAAGCTGCACCGCGAGGCGGAGTCGTTCGCGGTGGTGGACCTGCTGGGCGTGTTCTACCGGCGGGGGGTCGCCTCCTCCCTCACCCGGATCGGCGACGACCGCCAACTCGACTTCATCCGCGCCTTCGACCAGATCGTCGAGGAGACGGCGGCGGACCGGGACGCCGCCCGGCTGCTGCCGAAGGCGGTGCGGACGTACTGCGCGATCATCGCCCATCATCTGGCGGACGAGGACAAGTTCGAGCCCGCCGTGGTCCGGCGGCTGCGGGCGATGAGCGCGGCGGCGCTG
>KL568630.1:8424-11036 GCA_000715605.1 Streptomyces speibonae
ATGTGTATAAGAGACAGGACGTGCTCGACGACGTGCTGGAAACCATGGACCTGCGGCGTGCCGCCCGGCTGCGGCGGCTGCGGCGCCGGGCCGGCACGGGGAAGGCGGCCGCCTGATGCCCCGTACCACCCGGATCTTCTGCGCCTCGTCGCTGTACGGCGTCGCCGCGCAGGTGGCCGCGATGGAGTCCGGCTGCTTCGCGGGGCCCGCGCGGCGGGTGCTGCTGTTCTGCGACGACTCCGCGGTCCCCGAGGCCGCACCGGCGCCCGACGCGCTGCCGGGGTTCGCCGCGCTGCGCGACCGCTTCGACGCGGTGCTGTCCTGGAACGAGGCGATCCGGCCGTTCCATCCGGCGGCCTGGACGCCCCGCGCGGAGGACGTTCCGCTCCTGGAGCGGCATCTGCGGCGGCTGTGGGGGCTGGGCGACGACCGCGTGGAGCTGGTCCTCGGGCCCCCGGACACCGCCCCGGCGCTGGCGGTGGCCCAGGTGTTCACCGGCGCCCCGGTGCACGTCTGCGTCTCCGGACTGACGGGCTACGGCCCCACGCGGGGCAAGCTCGACCCGCTGATCGGTACGCGGGTGCGCCAGGTGCTCCATCCCGGTCTGGTGCCGGGTCTGACGCCCTTGCTGCTGGCCGAGTTCGACGTGCCGGCGCGGGTGGTGCCGACGGACGCGTTCCTGAAGGTCACCGGTGAGATGGCGGCGGTGACGGATGCGCTGCCCCCGCTGCCGGAGGGTGCGGCGCTGCTGGTGGGCCAGTCCCTGGCCGCGCTCGGCGTGGAGGCCGCCGGGGAGGAGGACGCCCTGCACGTACGGATGCTGCGGGGAGCGGCCGGACGCGGCCACGACGCGGCCGTGTTCGCCCCGCACCCCGCCGCCCCGGCCCGGCACGGCGGCGCGCTGCGGGCCGAGGCGGAGCGTCTCGGCGTGCACCTCACGGTCCTGGACGCCCCGGTGCCCGCCGAGGTGCTGTTCGAGAAGTGCCGTCCGGCGCTGGTCGTCGGCTGCTCCTCCACCGCACTGTTCACGGCGTCGGCGTTCTACGGCCTGCCGGTCACCCGCGTGGGCACCGGGTGGCTCCTGGAGCGCCTGACGTCGCACCGCAACGGTGCCCGCGTCCCGGCGGTCCTGTCCGACGCGCTGCTGCCGGACGCGGAGTCGGGGGGCGCGGAGGCCGCGCTCGCGGCCGGTGAACTGGGCGACCTGATCGCCGCACTCGGCTTCACCATGCGCCCGGAGGTCCACCCGCGCCTGCGCCCGGCCGCGGAACGGTTCCTCGCGCGCCACGCCGGCCACCCGCGCGTCCGCCGCTGGTTCGCACGCAAACGGCTCGCCTCCCTGGCCCTCCCCGGCGGTATCCCCCAGCGTCTGGCCTTCCTCCCCCGCAACCCCACGGCCCGCCGCCTGGCCCGCCAGGCCCGCGCCCTGAAAAGAGCCGCACGGCTGCGCCGCTGACCCGGCGAAATCCACGGGCAGTCGTGCCTCCCCCAGTGCCTTGAGGGCCTGGATGTACCCCCAGGCGGCACGGGTGGGCGCGGGCGGCACCCCGCCGGCGCCGGGCTGCGCAACACCCCCGGCCCGCACCAACGCCGGGCGCCCCGCACAAGCGCCGCCTGCGCGACGCGCCCCCACCGTGACCGCACTGTTCACCCGTTGTCCACGCGCACGCCACCGGCCGCCCGCCAAGCCAAGGCACATTCGAGCCGCCGCTCCATGCCCCCGAGAAAGAGACCCCCGTGCCCAAACTGTCCGTCGTCGTCCCGATGCACAACGTGGAGGCGTTCGCGGAGAGCACCCTGCGCAGCCTCACCGCCAACGCCCACCCGGACTTCGAGTTCCTGCTCGTCGACGACTGCTCCACGGACGCCACCCCGTACCTCATCGACCGCTGGGCGGAGCGCCTCCCGGGCGCACGGGTGATCCGGCACGACACGAACCAGGGCATCGCCCAGGCCCGTAACACCGGTATCGACGCGGCCGACGGCGAGTTCCTCACGTTCCTCGACGGCGACGACTGGTACGGCCCCCGTCACCTCGCCGGCATAGTGCGGGCGATGGAGGAGTTGGGCTGCGACTTCGCCCGCACCGATCACGTCCAGGCCACCGGCACGGAACGCGTGATCAGACGGCCCCCGGCCCCCGTGCGCAACGCGGTGATGGATCCGCGCGACGGGATCCTGCCCGTCGACACGGAGACGATGGTCGACTACCCCTTCGTCTGGGCCGGCATCTACCGCCGCCACCTCTTCGCCGACGGCGGCATGCGGTTCGTCACCGAACTGCGGACCGCCGAGGACCGGTTGTGGATCTGGCGCCTGCACCTGACGGCCCGCAGCTACGCGTCCCTCGGCCTGCACGGGGTGTTCTACCGGCGCGGCGTGACGACTTCCCTCACCCAGATCAAGGACTCCCGTCAGCTGGACTTCATCCCGGCGTACGACCTCCTGCTGCGGGACGTGCAGGACGACCCGGAGGCCGACCGCTTCCTCCTCAAGGCCGTCCGCACCTACTGCGCCATGATCGCCTTCCACCTCGGCAAGGCGGACGCCTACGAGCCCTCGGCGGCCGGGCGGCTGCGGCGCGAGGCGCGGGACGCGCTGCGCCGCATGCC
>KL568630.1:11230-16952 GCA_000715605.1 Streptomyces speibonae
AGAGATGTGTATAAGAGACAGACATGCCGCAGCACGCCCTGGAGGAGACCCTCGCCACCATCGACCGCACCCGCGGCAGGCTGCTCGGCCGCCTGCGTGACGGGCGGAAGGCCGCCTGATGTCCCTGCCCCGCACCACCACCCAGATCTTCCAGGTCTCGACGCTCTACGGCGCGGCCACCCTGGCCGCCGCGCTGGACGCGGGCCTGTTCGGACCGCGCGGTCAGGCCCGCCGCATCCTGCTGGTCTCCAACAACGCCGCCGTCCCGGAGACCGCCCTGCGCCTGGACGAGATGCACGGCTACGGCCCGCTGGCTGGCCGCTTCGACACGGTGACGAGCTGGAACGAGGCGATCAGCCCGTACCACCCGAGCACCTGGGGGCCGCGCGGCGACGACACGGTGCTGTGGCAGCGGGCGCTGCGGCTGCTGTGGGACGTCGACGAGGACGACAGGGTGGAGCTCGCCGTCGAGTCGATCCAGGTCAACCCGGCCCGCGCGCTGGCGGCCATCTTCTCCGAGGCGTCCGTCGACGTGTACGCCGACGGGCTGATGAGCTACGGCCCGACGCGCGAGAAACTGCCCCTGACCCTCGCGCGCCGCGTCCGGCGGCTGCTCCATCTCGACCTGGTCCCGGGGCTGCGGCCGCTGCTGCTGTCCGAGTACGGCGTCGAACCGGTGATCGTGCCGGACGGGGCGTTCCGGGCCGTGCTGGACGAGATCTCCCGCGACGCGGCGGACGACCCGCGGCTCGCGCCCGTACTCGCCGAGGAGCCGACGGCCGTGCTCCTCGGCCAGTACCTGGCGGCGATCAACATCCTGAGCGCGCGGGAGGAGGAGGACCTCCACGTGCGCATGCTGACCGGGGCCGTGCGCGCCGGGCACCGGTCCATCGTCTTCAAGCCGCATCCGACGGCCCCGGCCGGCTACTCGGCGGCGCTGAGCAAGGCGGCGGCGGACGCGGGTGTACGGCTGACCGTGCTGGACGCTCCGCTGCTGGCCGAGACGTTGTACCGGCACTGCCGTCCCGCACTCGTCGTGGGCTGCTTCTCCACGGCCATGGTGACCGCGTCCGCGTACTACGACGTGCCCGTCGCCCGGGTGGGGACGGCGCTGGTCATGGACCGTCTCACGCCGTACCCGAACAGCAACCGGGTGCCGCTGGCCGTGATCGACCATCTGGTGCCGGACCTGGAGGGTGACGAGACGCCCGCCGTCGTCGGACCGGCCCCGGACACGCTGTCTCCCCTGGTCCGGGCGGTCGGCTTCTGCATGCAGCCCAAGACGTACGCGGGTCTGCGGGAGCCGACGGCGGAGTGGCTCCGTACGCATCTGGCCGGTACGCCCGGCTACTACTTCCCCGAACTGCGCCTGGCGGAACTGTCCTTGCCGGGGAGCACACCGCGCACCCGGGCGAGGGTCCGGGCGGGTCGGGCGAAGCGGGTCGTGGGCAGCGCGGTACGCCGCAGGAGGTAGCGCAGCCGGGTCGCCAACCGAGACCCACGGGTCACAACCGCGCCACCCGCCCGTCAACCCCCGTACACCCCACCGCTCCACAGTTGCGCGGTGCCCAACGACACCGCCGTACGCCTGCCGCAGCAAAAGCCCGGCCCCGGCCTTCCCGCCGGACGGACCGGCCCACGGGAACACCGCTCCGACATCGATCTGATCCGCCTCCTGTGCTCCGCGACCATCATGCTGGGCCACGTCGGCGCCCAGTTCATCCACGCCACCGGCAACGACCCGGCGAACGGCTCCGGCACCTACTGGGCAGGGCACGTCGCCGAGGCGGTCAACCCCTTCGCGGTGCCCCTCTACTTCGCCATCGCCGGCTGGGCGGTACTCGTCGGCGCACCCCCGCGCGACAGCGCCCGCATGTGGCAGCGGATCGTGCGCAACACCGTCCCACTCTTCGTGTGGACGGCGGTCTACCTGCTCTGGGCCTGGCTGCGCGACCGCAACGACCGTCCGATGACGGAGCTGGCGGCGGACTCCCTCTTCGGCTCCGTGGAGCCCGCCTACCACCTGTGGTTCATGTACAACTACATCCCGGTCATCGCGCTGCTCGCCTTCGCCGTGCTGATCAGGGCGGGCCGGCGGCCCTGGGGGCTCGGCGCGGCGCTGCTCGGCGTCGCGGTCGCGCCGAGCGTGCTGACCACGATCACCGAGGTGACGGGGTATGAGATGCCGTCGTCGTCCTGGGGGTTCAGCACCTATGCGCTGGTGTACGCGGTGGGCGGGGCGCTGCTGTTCGCCCTGCCGGCCGGGACCGTCCGGTGGCGGTGGCCCCTGTTCGTACTGACGGCGCTCACCATGGCGGGGGCGCTCTGGTACAACACGCAGGTCCACTACGTGATGCCCAACGCCCACCTGTTCGTCGCGGTGATGAGCGTCTGTGTCCTGCTGCTGGTCAGCAGGGTCAGGGTGCCGGAGAGGTACCGGCCCCTGCTGAAGAGGCTGGCCGGTGCGGCGCTCGGCGCGTACATGGTGCATGTGCTGTTCGTCGAGGAGATCGTCGCTCCCCTGGTGTCGCCGGAGTTCGGCGGCCCGGCGGCGGGGCTTCTGCTGGCCGTTCTGGTGGTCACGGTGATGGTTCTGTCGTTCGCCGTCAGCCTTCTGTGGGGGCGCCTGAACCTGCGGCGTCTGCTGGGCTGAACCGGACCTCGATCCCGGCGAGGATCAGGGCGAGGCCCTCTTCGAAGTGGGCGTCGTAGTTCTCGAAGAGTTCCGCGCCGCCCCGGGCCGACAGGGGATAGTCGGCCAGCAGGCGGGCACGGTCGCTCACGTCGAAGCCCTCGCGGCGCTCCCCGGGCCGGGGCATGACGCCCTGCTCCTCGGTGACGAATCCGAGCGTGTACAGGTACGTGGTGGTGAGGGCGCGGACGGCCCGGGCGAGCGTGAAACCGCAGGAGGTCAGCAGCCGCAGGTTGTCCTCCATCTGCTCGGCGTGCTCGATGCCGGTGAAGCGCGTGCCGCTGAAGACCTTCGCGCCGTCGCGGTAGGCGAGCAGCGACGTGCGCAGGCCGCGGTTGACCTTGAGCAGCCGCTCCTGCCAGGTGTCGTCCGGGGAGAGCGTGTGCGTGTGCTCGGCGGCCATGCGGCGGAGGATCTCCGTCGCCATCTCGTCGAGCAGCGCCTGCTTGTCCTTGAAATGCCAGTACAGCGCGGGCGCCTTGACGTCCAGCTCCTTGGCGATGACACGCAGGGTCAGGCCCTCGAGGCCGACCTCGTTGAGCAGCTTCAGCGCCGTGTCGGCGACCCGTCCGCGGTCGAGCGGGGCGCGTCGTTCCGTACTCACGCTTGACAATCTAACACCGTTAGGGCCACGCTCTGGAGGACGGCACTTAACAACGTTAAGGACGGTGGATCATGAACCACACCGATGTGCTGATCGTGGGCGCGGGACCGACCGGTCTCGCCCTCGGTGTCGACCTGGCCCGGCACGGGATCTCCGCGCTGGTGGTGGAGCGGGAGGACGACCTGTTCCCCGGTTCGCGCGGCAAGGGGATACAGCCGCGCACCATGGAGGTCTTCGACGACCTGGGCGTGCTGGGCGCGATCCGCGCGGCCGGCGGCGGCTACCCGGTCGGCATGCTCTGGCAGAACGGCGAGCGCATGGGCGAGCACCGCATGTTCGACCAGAAAGCCGAGCCGACCGAGGACTCGCCGTACAACGAGCCGTGGATGGTGCCGCAGTGGCGCACGCAGCGGATCCTGCTGGAGCGGCTCGGGGAACTCGGCGGCAAGGTCGCCTTCCGCCGCGAGGTCACCGGCGTGACGCAGGGCGCGGACGGGGTGACCGCACACCTCGCCTCGGGCGAGCCCCTGCACGCCCGGTACCTCGTCGCGGCGGACGGGGGCCGGTCCGTGGTGCGCCACAGCGTGGAGATCGGCATGACCGGGGAGGAGGTGGACCCGCAGCCCATGCTGGTGGCGGACGTCCGGCTCACCGGTCTGGACCGGGACAACTGGCACATCTTCCCGCCGGCGGAGGGCCAGGGGCTCCTCGCGATCTGCCCGCTGGCCGGGACGGAGGACTTCCAGGTGGTGGCCCGGTTCGCGGAGGGGGCGCAGGTGGACGTCTCGCCCGACGGCGTACGGAAGGTGATCGCCGCCCGTACCCACCTCGCCGCCGACGACGTCACGGACGTGCGGTGGGCCTCCAACTTCCGCCCGCGGGCCGCGCTGGCCGACCGGTTCCGCGCGGGCCGCGTCTTCCTCGCCGGTGACGCGGCGCACGTGCACTCACCGGCCGGCGGACAGGGGCTCAACACCAGCATCCAGGACGCCTACAACCTCGGCTGGAAGCTGGGCGCGGTGCTGGGCGGCGGGGCGGACGAGGCGTTGCTGGACACCTACGAGGAGGAGCGGCGGCCGATCGCCGCGCAGATGCTGGACCTCTCCACCAGCGTGCACCGGGGCGAGACCCAGCGGGGCGGGGCCACCCGGCAGCTGGATCTCGGCTACCCCTACTCCTCGCTCACCGCGGAGACCCGCATGGAGCCCGGCCCGGTGCGCGCGGGCGACCGGGCGCCCGACGGCACGGTGGCCGGGGTCCGCGTCTTCGACGCCTTCCGGGGCCCGCACTGGACCCTGCTGGCCCTGGGCACGGCCGCTCCCGCCATGCCCCCGTCCGTACGGGTGGTGCAGGGCCCAGCGCACCGGACCTACGGCACGGGCCTGTTCCTCGTCCGCCCGGACGGCTATGTGGGGTGGGCCGGGGACCGGCCGGAGGGCTCTGGCAGCTACCTGGGCCGGTTCGGGCTGACGGGCTGAAGGGCTGAAGGCCCGAACCGGTTCCGGTCCTGTTCAGTCATCGCCGTCGAGGAGGGTGTCGACGGAGAGGTCGAGGGGGATGCCGGCGGACTCCAGGACGCGGACGGACTGACCCCGCTTGAAGCGCTGGGGGTCGAGGTACTTGCCGTCGACCGGGTCGGTGTAGAGGAGGACCTCGTCGTGCGTGCGGTCGACGATGAGGTAGGCGGGCACGTTGGCCCGGGCATAGACATCGACCTTCGTGGCTGTGTCGTTCGTCCAATTGGAGGAGGTCACCTCCAACACCAGGCGGAAGACGTGAGGCGCGTAGCAGTTCTTCTCGACCAAGGCGTCCTTGTAGTCGTCGTCGACAACGGAGAAGTCAGGGACCGCGTAGTCCTCCGGCCCGGTAGGCAGCCACAGGCCGATGCCTTGCAGGTATCTGAGGCCCGCTTGCCGGGCCCGGGCCCTCAGAAACTCCTCGGTGAGCCAGGTCAGCGACTCTTGGTGCGGCCCATCCGGCGGCGGTGTCACAACCATGCTCCCGTTGAGGATCTCCACCCGGTGCCCGGGCAGCTCCTCCCAGAGCCGGTCGGCAGCATCAGAAAGCGACGACTCGTGCAGCATCACAGCCACGGCACCCTCCTTTCGGGAACACCCTCCACGAGCGTAACCGGCGACGGGTACATTCCGCCCATGATCACCCGGACGGGTCAATGCTCCAGGTCAGAAGGCGTCCGACGGGACGTAGGTGCCCCAGATGTCGCGGAGGGCGTTGCAGACCTCGCCGACTGTGGCGCGGGCCTTCAGTGCCTCCTTCATGGGGTACAGAACGTTGTCCTCGCCCTCGGCCGCCTTGCGCAGGGCGGCCAGGGCGGCGTCGACCGCCTGCTGGTCGCGCTCCGCGCGGAGCCTCGCCAGGCGTTCGGCCTGCTGGGCCTCGATCGCGGGATCCACACGCAGCGGCTC
>KL568631.1:0-1124 GCA_000715605.1 Streptomyces speibonae
GCCGAGAGTGGGGGAGGGTGGGCGCGACGGCACCCCGTTAGCGCCGGGCTGCGCGAACACCCCCCCGGCCCGCACCGACGCACGGGCACAACCGCAAAGCGCCGGCTGTGCAACACACCCCTGGTTCGCACCAACGCAGGCGCACCTGCAGCAGCGCCGGCTGTGCAACACCCCCCCGGCCGACGTCAACGCGGGAGTGTCACGGCGTCGGGGTGTGCAACCCGCTCACAGCTTGCGCAGGCTCAGGCGTTGGACCTTGTGGTCCGGCCCCTTGCGGAGCACCAGCGTCGCCCGCCCCCGAGTCGGCGCGATGTTCTCCACCAGATTCGGCTTGTTGACGGTCCGCCACATCGTGCGGGCGTAGTCCAGCGCCTCCTCCTCGGACACCTGCGTGTACTTGCGGAAGTACGACGACGGATCCTGGAACGCCGTCTCCCGCAGCCGCTTGAAGCGGTTGAGATACCACCGCTCGATGTCCTCCGCCCGCGCGTCGACGTACACGCTGAAGTCGAAGTAGTCCGCAAGCCCCACCCGCGTCCGCCCGTCCTTCCCGGGCAGCGCCGGCTGCAGGACGTTGAGCCCCTCGACGATCAGGACGTCCGGGCGGCGCACGGTGAGTTTCTCGCCCGGGACGATGTCGTAGATGAGGTGGGAGTACACCGGCGCGGTGACCTCGTCCTTGCCCGCCTTGATGTCGGCGACGAACCGGGTGAGCGCACGCCGGTCGTAGGACTCGGGGAACCCCTTGCGCGACATCAGCCCGCGCTTTTGGAGCTCGCTGGTCGGCAGCAGGAAGCCGTCCGTGGTGACCAGCTCCACGTGCGGGTGCTCCGGCCAGCGGGACAGCAGGGCGCGCAGCAGCCGCGCCACCGTGGACTTGCCCACGGCCACGGAGCCGGCGACCCCTATGACGAAGGGCGTGCCCGACTGCGAACCCTGCTCGCCGAGGAACGTGTTGAGCGCGCCCCGCAGTCCGTCGGTGGCGCCGACGTAGAGGTTGAGTAGCCGGGACAGCGGCAGGTAGATGTCCCGCACCTCGTCGAGGTCGATGACGTCACCGAGGCCGCGCAGCCGCTCGACCTCCGCCGCCGACAGCGGCAGCGGGGGCTTGTCGCGCAGCGCGC
>KL568631.1:1312-6953 GCA_000715605.1 Streptomyces speibonae
GCCGCCGACAGCGGCAGCGGGGTCTTGTCGCGCAGCGCGCTCCACTCGGAGCGGGTGAGGTCGACGTAGGGAGTCGCCTCCGGCCGTTGCCGGTGGGCGCTCCGGGGCATCGAGGAGACCGGAGAGATCACAGTCCATTGTTAACGGAGTTCGAACAGGGCGGCAGGTGGGCTGCGTCACGTCGGTCCGCCCCGCCGGGGACCGTGAGGTCACGGTCGGGTATCGGGGCGACGGTTATCGATCATGTGTGCGAGTGGCGTCTGTACGGTATCGGCATTGGTGAAGATCGAGGAAAGAGTACTGACGTGACATCGACCGCCGTCCGCCGCACCGCCCTCGTGGCCTCGGCCGCCGCGCTGGCCCTGCTCGCCACAGCCTGCGGGGGATCGTCCGACGACGGCGGCACGGCCGGTGACGAACCGGCCGGGACGGAGCGGTCCGCGTCGGCGGACGCGTCCGCCGGGACCGGCGACGCGCTGACCGCCGCCGAGTTGGAGAAGGTGGCGCTCGCCCAGGACGACGTGGAGAACGGCAAGGTCGTCACCAAGGTCCCGGCGGACGACGATGTGGCGAAGGACAAGATCGAGACGGACGACGAGGCCTGTCTGCCGCTCGTCCACGCCCAGGCCGCGGTGGCCCAGGGTGAAGCGGCGGCGGATGTGAAGCGTTCCTGGACCGGCCAGGACGAGTCGCCCTCCGCGAGCGCGGGTCCGGACGGTCAGGACATGATCGAGATCCAGGTGAACAAGATCCTGCTGAACGTCGCCTCCTACGCGGACGGCGGTGCCGAGCAGGCGCTGAAGGGGCTGAACGCCGCCGCCGAGAAGTGCGCCGGCGGTTTCACCGCGACCGTGGGCAGCGACGAGATGCGGATCGCGAAGGTCACCACGTCCGCCGCTCCCGAGGGCGGGGACGAGGCGTTCGCCGCCACGCTCGGCGTGACCACCGGCGCGGACTCCAGCGCGCCCATGAAGGTCGTCGTGGTCCGCAAGGGCTCCACGCTCGCCTCCTTCAGCGTCGTCAACCTCTCCTCCATGGTGACCGGCGAGGACTTCGAGGTTCCCACGGCCGTGGTCGACGCGCAGGTGGCCAAGCTCGGCTGACCTCGCCCGCGCGCACCGGTGGGAATTTCCGATTTCGGGCACGCAGCGGCCATTTTCGACGCCTGACGGATCGTAGGCTGCCGGGTATGTGCGGAATCGTGGGATATGTGGGGCCGCAGTCGGCGCTGGACGTCGTGACGGCCGGACTGAAGCGACTGGAGTACCGGGGCTACGACTCGGCGGGCGTCGCCGTGCAGGCCGACGGCGGGCTGGCCACGGCGAAGAGGGCCGGGAAGCTGGTCAACCTGGAGAAGGAGCTGGCCGACCGGCCGCTGCCGGCCGGGACGACCGGGATCGGACACACCCGCTGGGCGACGCACGGCGGTCCGACCGACGCCAACGCCCATCCGCACATCGACAACGCGGGCCGGGTCGCCGTCGTCCACAACGGCATCATCGAGAACTTCGCCGCCCTGCGCGAGGAGCTGGCCGAGCGCGGACACGAGTTGCGCTCCGAGACCGACACCGAGGTCGTGGCCCATCTGCTCGCCGAGGAGTTCTCCTCCTGTGCCGACCTCGCCGAGGCGATGCGGCTGGTGTGCCGGCGGCTGGAGGGCGCCTTCACCCTGGTCGCCGTGCACGCCGACGAGCCGGACGTGGTCGTCGGCGCGCGCCGCAACTCGCCGCTGGTGGTGGGCGTGGGGCAGGGGGAGGCGTTCCTCGCCTCCGACGTGGCCGCGTTCATCGCGCACACCCGCGACGCGATCGAACTGGGCCAGGACCAGGTCGTCGAGCTGCGCCGGGACGCGGTGACGGTCACCGACTTCGACGGCGGCACGGCCGACGTCCGCGCGTACCACGTCGACTGGGACGCCTCCGCCGCCGAGAAGGGCGGCTACGCCTCCTTCATGCTCAAGGAGATCGCCGAGCAGCCGAAGGCGGTCGCCGACACCCTGCTGGGCCGCATCGACGGATCGGGGGCGCTGAGCCTGGACGAGGTCCGGATCCCGGCGGGGGTGCTGCGCGAGGTCGACAAGGTCGTCATCGTCGCCTGCGGTACGGCCTTCCACGCGGGGCTGATCGCCAAGTACGCCATCGAGCACTGGACGCGGATCCCCTGCGAGGTGGAACTGGCCAGTGAGTTCCGCTACCGGGACCCGATCCTCGACCAGCAGACCCTCGTCGTCGCCGTCTCGCAGTCGGGCGAGACCATGGACACGCTGATGGCGCTCAGGCACGCCCGCGAGCAGGGCGCCCACGTGCTGGCGATCTGCAACACCAACGGCTCCACCATCCCGCGCGAGTCGGACGCGGTGCTGTACACGCACGCCGGGCCGGAGGTCGCGGTCGCCTCGACCAAGGCGTTCCTGACCCAGCTGGTCGCCTGCTATCTGGTCGCGCTGTACCTGGGCCAGGTGCGCGGCACCCAGTGGGCCGACGAGATCCGCGCGGTGGTGCGGGACCTGTCCTTGATCTCCGGCGCGGTGGACCGGGTCCTGGGCACGATGGAGCCGGTACGGGAGCTGGCCCGGTCGCTGGCGGACAAGGACACGGTGCTGTTCCTGGGCCGGCACGTGGGCTACCCGGTGGCGCTGGAAGGAGCGCTGAAACTGAAGGAGCTCGCCTACATGCACGCGGAGGGCTTCGCTGCGGGCGAGCTGAAGCACGGGCCGATCGCGCTGGTCGAGGACGATCTGCCGGTGGTGGTCGTCGTCCCCTCGCCGCGGGGCCGGTCCGTGCTCCACGACAAGATCGTCTCCAACATCCAGGAGATCCGGGCGCGCGGGGCGCGGACGATCGTCATCGCCGAGGAGGGCGACGAGACCGTGGTGCCGTACGCGGATCACCTGGTGCGGATCCCGGTCACCCCGACGCTGCTCCAGCCGCTGGTGGCGACGGTGCCGTTGCAGGTCTTCGCCTGCGAGCTGGCGACGGCCCGGGGCAACGAGGTGGACCAGCCGCGCAACCTGGCGAAGTCGGTGACGGTGGAGTAGGCGTCCGGGCGGGGGGCGGGTGCACGGCCGCGGGTCCGGGTGGTGAAGTATGGAGCCGTGGAACAGGCGGAACAGGAAGCATCCCGGGAACCGCGGCTGCGGACGCTGCGCAGGGCGCTGACCCCGATGCGGGTGGCGGTCGGCGGGCTCTCCGCGGCGGCTCTGGTCGCCGGTCTCCTGGTCGTGGACTCCCACCGGATCGACTCCGCGCCGCGCGGCGGCGACCCGGAGTGCTCCGAGGTCGTGGACCGGCTGCCCGAGAAGGCCGGCGGCCGGTCGCGGGACTGGGCTCTCGGGGACGGTGTCGCCTCCTGGGGCGACCGCTCCCTGGTGCTGCGCTGCGGAGTCGCCGAGCTCCAGCCCAATGTGAACCTCTGTGTGACGGCCGACGGCATCGACTGGGTGCTCGACGAGGACCGGCTGAAGGCGGACGGGGTGAGCGTGCTCACCACCTACGGGCGCTCCCCGGCGGTGGAGGTCACCTACGACGGCCCGCGGCAGGAGGTCGGCGGCATCCTCGTCGATCTGAACGGTTCCGTGGAGCCGATCGCGCAGCAGCGCAAATGCGTCGGGGTCGGCGACATCCTGTAAGGGGTTCCCCGCGCGCCCGCCGTAGGGTGCCCGTATGAGCATCATCGGAGTCGGGATCGACGTGGCCGAGGTCGAGCGCTTCGCCGCGTCCCTGGAGCGGACGCCCGGACTGGCCCGGCGGCTCTTCCTGGAGAGCGAGCTGCTGCTGCCCAGCGGTGAGCAGCGCGGCGTCGCCTCCCTCGCCGCGCGGTTCGCCGCCAAGGAGGCCCTGGCCAAGGCGCTCGGCGCGCCCGCGGGGCTGTACTGGACCGACGCCGAGGTGTGGTGCGAGGACAGCGGGCGGCCGCGGCTGCGGGTCACGGGCACCGTCGCCGCCCGCGCGGCCGAACTCGGCGTACGGTCCTGGCACGTGTCGCTCAGTCATGACGCCGGGGTGGCCTCGGCGGTCGTCGTCGCGGAAGGGTGAGACCGTTGTCCGCCTTCCCCGGAGTCGGGGCCGATGTGCCGGTTTGGGGCGATGTGTTCCTCGTCGTGGCCGCCGTCCTCACCCTCGTTTTCACCCTCGTACGGCTGGCGCGGCGCCGCCGTCGGTGATTGCGGTGCGTGTATCGGCCGAACGGGGGTACTCGCGTGGAGCCGGTGCCCGGAGTGGGGCCGATTCACGAGGAGGGGTGACTGTGACGTCGACGATGGCGCGGACCGACCGAGCTCTGAGCGTGACCGAGCTGCCGGAGGTCGCCGAACCCGGCCAGGTCGCGCCGCAGGACGCACGAGAGCTGTCCAAGCAGTTCTTCCGCCGGCTGACCGAGCTGGAAGAGGGCACGCACGAGTACCAGTACGCGCGCAACACGCTGATCGAGATGAACATGTCCCTCGTCCGCTACGCGGCGGGCCGGTTCCGCAGCCGCGGTCCCGAGGAGATGGAGGACATCGTCCAGGTCGGCATGATCGGGCTGATCAAGGCGATCGACCGGTTCGAGCTCTCCCGCGAGGTGGAGTTCACCTCCTTCGCGATCCCCTACATCGTCGGCGAGATCAAGCGGTTCTTCCGGGACACCTCGTGGTCCGTGCATGTGCCGCGGCGGCTCCAGGAGGCCCGGGTGCAGCTCGCCCGTGCCACCGAGGAACTGCGCAGCCGGCTGGGCCGTACCCCCACGACCGCCGAGCTCGCGCAGCTGATGTCCCTGAGCGAGAAGGAGGTCGACGAGGCCCGGGTCGCCTCCAACGGCTACAGCTCCGCGTCCCTGGACGCCGCCATCGGCAGCGAGCCGGACGGCGAGAGCGTGCTCGCGGACTTCATCGGCACCGAGGACGCCGCGCTGGAACTGGTCGAGGACTTCCACGCGCTCGCCCCGATGATCGCCGACCTCGACGAGCGCGAACGCAAGATCGTCCACTGGCGCTTCGTGGAGGAGCTGACGCAGGCGGAGATCGGCGAGCAGCTGGGCTGCTCCCAGATGCATGTCTCGCGTCTGCTCTCCCGCACCCTGAAGCGGCTGCGGGCGGGGATGCTCAGCACGACCTGAGGCGACGGGCGGGGCATGCGTGCGGGGCGCGGCTCTCGGAGCCGCGCCCCGCACGCATGCCGGGGACCCGACAGGCCCCCGTGCGCTGCCGGTTCCGGACCTGCCCGTGCGGGAAACTCGGACGCATGCGTACTGCGTACAGCGTGGAGACGGTCAGGGCGGCGGAGCGGGAACTGATGGCGCGGCTGCCGGAGGGGGCGCTGATGCAACGCGCCGCCGCCGGACTCGCCGCGGCCTGCGCGGAGGTGCTGGGGCGGGTCTACGGCAGCCGGGTCGTGCTGCTGGTCGGCAGCGGGGACAACGGAGGTGACGCCCTGTACGCCGGCGCCCGGCTGGCCCGGCGCGGCGCGGGGGTGAGCGCGGTGCTGCTCGCCCCGGAGCGGGCGCACGCCGGCGGGCTCGCGGCGCTTCGCCGCGCCGGGGGCCGGGTGACCGGGGCGAGCGGGGCCGAGGGACTCGTCGAACGGGCGGATCTCGTCGTCGACGGCATCGTCGGGATCGGCGGCACCGGCGGGCTGCGCCCTCAGGCCGTGCCGCTCGCCGAGGT
>KL568631.1:7098-8420 GCA_000715605.1 Streptomyces speibonae
TGCGCCCTCAGGCCGTGCCGCTCGCCGAGGCCGCCGCACGAGGGCGGGCGGCCGTGGTCGCCGTCGATCTGCCCAGCGGGATCGAGGCCGACAGCGGCGAGGTGCGCGGCCGGGCGGTCCGCGCGGATCTCACGGTGACCTTCGGCACGCACAAGCCGGGGCTCCTCGTCGACCCGGCGCGGGAGCACGCCGGGTCGGTGCGGCTGGTCGACATCGGCCTGTCGCTGCCGCCGGAGCCGGAGCTGGAGGCGCTGCAACACGCGGACGTCGCCCGGCTGCTGCCGGTACCGGGCGCCGAGAGCGACAAGTACCGGCGGGGCGTGGTCGGAGTCGCCGCCGGGTCCGGCCGCTATCCGGGGGCCGCGGTGCTCGCGGTGGCGGGCGCGCTGCGGGGCGGTGCGGGAGCCGTACGGTACGTCGGCCCGGCCGGGCGGGACGTGATCGCACGCTTCCCCGAGACCCTCGTGTCGGACCGGGGGCCCAAGCACGCGGGCCGGGTCCAGGCATGGGTGACCGGCCCCGGCGCCGGGGACGACGCGGCGACGGTCGCGGAGGTGCTCACGGCGGACGTGCCCGTGCTGATCGACGCGGACGGGCTGCGGCTGGCGGACGTGGCGGCCGTACGGGCACGGCGTGCGCCGACGCTGATGACCCCGCACGCGGGGGAGGCCGCCGCGCTGCTCGGCGTGGAGCGGGAGGAGGTCGAGAGCCGGCGGCTGTCGGCGGTGCGGGAACTGGCGGAGCGGTACCGGGCGACGGTGCTGCTCAAGGGGTCGACGACCCTGGTGGCGGCGGCGGGCGGGGGACCCGTACGGGTGAATCCGACGGGGACGTCGTGGCTGGCCACGGCGGGCAGCGGGGACGTGCTGTCGGGGCTCGGCGGGTCGCTGCTGGCGGCGGGCCTGTCGACGGTGGACGCGGGGAGCGTGGCGGCGTATCTGCACGGGCTGGCGGGGCGGCTGGAGGCGGACGGGGCGCCGGTGGGGGCGCAGGACGTGGCCTCGGGGATCGTGCGGGCGTGGCGAAGTGTGGTGCGGGGGTGAGGGGTTGACGGGCGGCGGGTTCTCCCGCCCCGCCGCCCCTTCCGGTCCCGGCCTCCGGGGCGCGGCCCCGGCACCCCCGCTCCTCGAGCGGCCGGCGGGGCTGACCGGCGGGGCTCTGAGACACTGGGGCCGATGAACGAGACAGTGCGGGCCCGTGCCGAGATCGACCTGGCCGCCCTGCGGGCCAATGCGCGGGCCCTGCGGGAGCGGGCGTCCGGTGCCGCCCTCATGGCCGTCGTCAAGGCCGACGGCTACGGGCACGGCGCCGCCGCGTGCGCT
>KL568631.1:8602-9672 GCA_000715605.1 Streptomyces speibonae
GCTACGGGCACGGCGCCGCCGCGTGCGCCCGGGCGGCCGTCGAGGCCGGCGCCGCCTGGCTGGGCACCGCCACCCCGCAGGAGGCGCTCGCGCTGCGCGCGCCCGGCGCCGGGCTGCCGGACGACGTACGGATCCTGTGCTGGCTGTGGACGCCCGGGGGGCCCTGGCGGGAGGCGATCGAGGCCGGGATCGACGTGTCCCTCAGCGGCCGGTGGGCCCTGGACGAGGTCACCCGCGCGGCGCGGCAGGCGGGGCGGCCCGCGCGGGTGCAGCTCAAGGCCGACACCGGCCTGGGGCGCGGCGGCTGCCTGCCCGCCGACTGGGCGGAGCTGGTCGCGGGCGCCCTGCGCGCCGAGGCCGAGGGGCTGCTGAGGATCACCGGTCTGTGGTCCCACTTCGCCTGCGCCGACCAGCCCGGCCACCCCTCCGTCCCCGCCCAGCTGGACCGCTTCCGGGAGATGGTGGCGTACGCGGAGCGGCAGGGCGTCGACCCCGAGGTGCGCCACATCGCCAACTCGCCCGCCACGCTGGCTCTCCCGGAGAGCCACTTCGACCTCGTCCGCCCGGGCATCGCCCTGTACGGCGTCTCGCCCAGCCCCGAGATCGGCACCTCCGCCGACTTCGGACTGCGCCCCGTGATGACCCTCGCCGCCTCGCTGGCGCTGGTGAAGCGCGTCCCCGGCGGCCACGGCGTCAGCTACGGCCACCACTACGTCACCCCCGGCGCGACCACCCTCGGCCTGATCCCGCTCGGCTACGCGGACGGCATCCCGCGCCACGCCTCCTCCACCGGCCCGGTCCTCGTGGAGGGCAAGTGGCGCACGGTCGCGGGGCGGGTCGCCATGGACCAGTTCGTCGTCGACCTGGGCGGCGACGACCCGGGGCCGGGCGCCGAGGCCGTCCTCTTCGGCCCCGGCGACCGCGGCGAGCCCACCGCCGAGGACTGGGCACAGGCGGCCGGAACCATCGCGTACGAGATCGTCACGCGGATCGGAACCCGCGTTCCGCGCGTCTATACCGACGACGCACACGAGGGGAGCGGTAGGTGAGCGAGACCATGGCGGGGGCGG
>KL568631.1:9932-13163 GCA_000715605.1 Streptomyces speibonae
GGCGCCGGGCCACCGGTGTCGCCGGCATCGCGCTGGGTGTGCTCGCCACCGGGGCCGCCGCGGGCGTCGCGATAGAGCGGATGACCGTCGGCCGGGGCATGCGGAAGAAGGCCAGGCTCGCCCTCGACTCCGCCGGGCCGTACGGCTCGCTGCGCGGCACCCCCGGCAGGGCGTACGCCGACGACGGCACGGAGCTGTACTACGAGGTCGACGACGCCGACCCGGACGCGGAGGCCTCGCCCGCGCGCCGCCGGCGGCTGTTCGGCCGCCGGGAACCGGCCCCGGTCACCGTCGTCTTCAGCCACGGCTACTGCCTCAACCAGGACTCCTGGCACTTCCAGCGGGCCGCGCTGCGGGGCGTCGTCCGGACCGTGTACTGGGACCAGCGCAGCCACGGCCGTTCGGCGCGGGGCGCGGCGCAGACGGAGAGCGGCGAGCCGGTCACCATCGAGCAGCTGGGGCGCGACCTGAAGGCCGTCATCGACGCGGCGGCCCCCGAGGGGCCGCTCGTGCTGGTCGGGCACTCCATGGGCGGGATGACGATGATGGCCCTCGCCGACCAGTACCCGGAGCTGATCCGGGACCGGTGCGTGGGGATCGCCCTGGTCGGTACGTCGTCGGGGCGGCTCGGCGAGGTCAACTTCGGGCTGCCGATGGCCGGCGTCAACGCGGTGCGGCGGGTGCTGCCCGGCGTGCTCAAGGCGCTGGGGCAGCGGGCCGAGCTGGTGGAGAGGGGGCGGCAGGCCACCGCCGACCTGTTCGCCGGGATCATCAAGCGGTACTCGTTCGCGTCCCGGGACGTGGACCCGGCCGTGGCGCGCTTCGCCGAGCGGATGATCGAGGGCACGCCGATCGACGTGGTCGCCGAGTTCTACCCGGCGTTCAACGAGCACGACAAGGCCGAGGCCCTCGCCCACCTCGCCGGACGGCCGGTGCTGGTGCTGGCCGGGGTGGACGACCTGGTCACGCCCAGCGAGCACAGCGAGGAGATCGCCGGTCTGCTCCCCGACGCCGAGCTGGTGCTGGTGCCGGACGCCGGGCACCTGGTGATGCTGGAGCACCCCGAGCAGGTCACCGACCGCCTCGCCGACCTGCTCGCCCGCGTGGGCGCGGTGCCCGCTGCGGCTACGGTGGGTGGCTATGGAAGCAGCACCGCAGAACCCGGCTGAACCGCCGCAGGCCGCGCCCTCCGTCGAGCTGACGGTCACCTCTCCCGAGCAGATGCGCGAACTGGGGCGCAGGCTCGCCAAACTGCTGCGGGCGGGTGACCTCCTGCTGCTCTCCGGCGAACTCGGCGCGGGCAAGACGACGCTGACCCGGGGGCTGGGCGAGGGGCTCGGCGTGCGGGGCGCGGTCACCTCGCCGACGTTCGTGATCGCCCGGGTGCATCCGTCGCTGGGGGACGGGCCGCCGCTGGTCCACGTCGACGCCTACCGGCTCTCCGGCGGGCTGGACGAGATGGAGGACCTGGATCTCGACGTCTCGCTGCCGGAGTCGGTGATCGCCGTGGAGTGGGGCGAGGGCAAGGTCGAGGAGCTGACCGACGACCGCCTCCAGATCGCCATCCACCGGGGGGTCGGCGACACCACGGACGAGGTGCGGCACGTGACGGTGACCGGTGTGGGCGAGCGCTGGGCGGGGACCGGACTGAGCGCGCTGTCGGCCTGACGGATGTCCTCCGCCGGGCTGGGCGGCGGGGACCGTCGCGCCCGTGTTTCCGACATGGTGTCGGCAAACTGTTGCGTTCGGGGTGTCCGGCGTGGTCACATGGTATCCCGTTCGTAGTTAGGTCTACCTAACTACGTCCGCCCGGCCCACAGGAGGCGTCCATGCCGGCCCCTCAGAACTCCCGTGAGTCCACGCCGCGGCCGCAGTCGCTTCCCGGGGTGCCCATGCGTGACCTGCTCGCCGCGTGCGCCGCGGCCGCCGTGGTCTCCACCCCGCCCCGCGCCCCCGAGCCGCCGCGGGCCGAGCGGGTGCGCGAGCGCCGCGAGGCGGCCTGACCTCCCGCCCCTCACGGCACGACGACGACCGTCCGCCCGATCGTCGCGAACTTCCACATCGCCGCGCCGTCCGCGCGTGTCTCACGGATGCCGCCCGTCCGCTCCGCGGGGTCGAGCGCCGGGGCCGAGCCGTCCAGGGCCGCGCTGAACCCGATCGCCGTGCCGTCGACGTCGGTGAACCGCACGACGTGCTCGACCGGGACGCCGTCCGATCCGGTGACCTCCCCGGACCGCGAGGTGACGTGGTAGGTGCCCGGCGCCGGGTCCACCGTGCTGGGGCTGACCCCGAACGTGCGCCGTACCCTGCCCCCTTCGTCCACCAGCCACACCCGGTCGGCGTCCAGGGAGTACACCACCCGCTTGCCCGTCCCCGACCGGGCGGGCAGCGCCGTGCGGGGATCGTGGTGCGGGGCCTCGCGCACGGCGCCCGCGGCACCGGCCGCCGCGCGGCGCAGCTCGGGCGGGACGCTCACCGCGGCCTGGTGGCCCAGGTAGCCGATCGTCGCGAGGGCCGCCGCGGTCAGCCCCGCGACGATCATCGAGCTGGTGCCCGCCAACGCCGTCACCTCTGTCCCGCTCTGCTCCGTTATGTACGTCCGTGGACGGACGGTAGCAGTCCGTGACCGTCCGGCCCGTGCGGCCGTGGCCGGGGCGCGGGAGCCGTAGGCTGTTCGCGTGCTCTTGCTCGCTCTGGATACCGCCACCCCAGCCGTCACCGTCGCGCTGCACGACGGCGACGACGTCATCGCCTCATCGAGCCAGGTGGACGCCCGCCGCCACGGCGAGCTGCTGCTCCCGGCGATCGACCGGGTCCTCACCGAGGCAGGTCTGCGGCTGGACGCCGTCACCGGCATCGTCGTCGGCATCGGACCCGGCCCCTACACGGGACTGCGGGTCGGCCTGATGACCGCGGACACCTTCGGACTCGCGCTCGGTGTGCCCGTGCACGGTGTGTGCACGCTGGACGGCCTCGCCTACGCCTCCGACCTGGAGGGCCCCTTCGTCGTGGCGACCGACGCCCGCCGCAAGGAGGTCTACTGGGCGCGCTACGCCGACTTCCGCACCCGCCTCACCGACCCCGCCGTGGACCGGCCGGCCGACATCACCGGACAGGTCGCGGGGCTGCCCGCGGTCGGCGCCGGCGCGCTGCTGTACCCCGACACCTTCCCCAAGGCGCACGAGCCCGAGCACGTGACGGCGGCCGCCCTGGCCGGGCTGGCCGTGGAGT
>KL568631.1:13402-15727 GCA_000715605.1 Streptomyces speibonae
CCGGCGCGGAGCTGCCCGCGCCCCGGCCGCTGTATCTGCGCCGGCCCGACGCCCAGGTCCCCAGGAACTACAAGGTGGTCACCCCCAAGTGACGGGAACCGACACTGCCGTGCTGCGCGAGATGCGCTGGTGGGACATCGACGCCGTGCTGGAGCTGGAGCGGGACCTGTTCCCCGAGGACGCCTGGTCGCGCGGGATGTTCTGGTCCGAGCTGGCCCATGCCCGCGGGCCGGGGGCGACCCGGCGCTACGTCGTCGCCCAGGAGGGCGAGCGGATCGTCGGCTACGCGGGGCTCACCACCTCCGGCGCGGAGTCCGACGACGGCTCCACCGCCGGTGCCGACATCCAGACCATCGCCGTCACCCGGGACCACTGGGGCACCGGCCTCGGCTCCCGCCTGCTGACCGAACTGCTGCGGGCGGCGACCGAGTTCGAGTGCACCGAAGTGATGCTGGAGTGCCGGGTCGACAACGTCCGCGCCCAGAAGCTCTACGAGCGCTTCGGCTTCGAGATCATCGGGATCAGACGCGGCTACTACCAGCCGGGGAACGTGGACGCCCTGGTGATGCGGCTGACCGACCCGTCCACCCCCGCGAACCCGGCGAGCCCCGTCGACGGCGACGGCGTACAAGGAACCGAGATCCATGGCTGACGAACCTCTGGTACTGGGGATCGAGACCTCCTGCGACGAGACCGGCGTCGGCATCGTGCGCGGCACCACCCTGCTGGCGGACGCGGTCGCCTCCAGCGTCGACGAGCACGCCCGCTTCGGGGGCGTGGTCCCGGAGGTGGCGAGCCGCGCCCATCTGGAGGCGATGGTCCCCACCATCGACCGCGCGCTGAAGGAGGCGGGCGTCAGCGCCCGCGACCTCGACGGCATCGCCGTCACCGCCGGCCCCGGACTCGCCGGCGCGCTGCTGGTCGGCGTCTCGGCCGCCAAGGCGTACGCCTACGCCCTCGGCAAGCCCCTGTACGGCGTGAACCACCTCGCCTCCCACATCTGCGTCGACCAGCTGGAGCACGGGTCCCTGCCCGAGCCGACGATGGCCCTGCTGGTCTCGGGCGGCCACTCTTCGCTGCTGCTCTCCTCGGACATCACCTCCGACGTCCGCCCGCTCGGCGCGACCATCGACGACGCGGCCGGCGAGGCCTTCGACAAGATCGCCCGGGTACTGAACCTCGGCTTCCCCGGCGGTCCGGTCATCGACCGCTACGCCCGTGAGGGCGACCCGGACGCGATCGCGTTCCCGCGCGGACTGACCGGCCCGCGCGACCCGGCCTACGACTTCTCCTTCTCCGGGCTGAAGACGGCCGTGGCCCGCTGGATCGAGGCCAGGCGGGCGGCGGGCGAGGAGGTGCCGGTGCGCGACGTGTCGGCGTCCTTCCAGGAGGCGGTCGTGGACGTCCTCACCCGCAAGGCCGTGCGGGCCTGCAAGGACGAGGGGGTCGACCATCTGATGATCGGCGGCGGGGTAGCGGCCAACTCCCGGCTGCGCGTCCTGGCCCAGGAGCGCTGCGAGGCGGCGGGCATCCGGCTGCGGGTGCCGCGCCCCAAGCTGTGCACGGACAACGGCGCGATGGTCGCCGCCCTGGGCGCGGAGATGGTCGCCCGGGGCCGCCCGGCCTCCGACTGGGACCTGTCGGCCGACTCCTCCCTGCCGGTGACCGAGACCCACGTACCGGGCAGCGGGCACGCGCACGCCGCTGCCCACGAGTCCGCGGGGGAGAACCTGTACTCATGACGGTCGCGCTGATGTGGGAGGCGCGGGCGGTCCCCGGCGGCGGCCCCGCGCTGCTCGCCTGGGCCGGGGAACGGGTCCGCGACCTCCCCGGACGCCCCCTGCGTCGCGAGACCCTCCGCGGCCCGCAGGACCGCGTCCTGGTCATCACCTGGTGGGACGCCCCCTACGACGCGGACCTGCCCGAACTCCCGGAACCGGACGGGGAGCTGATCACCCGTCCCGTGCACCGGTGGCGGTTCGAGTCGCTGGGGAGCGACTGAATCCGGGCGGTCGTCACCGGGCGGAGGCCCGGCTCCGGCGCGATCGTAGTCGAATCTTTCGACTTGGTTGACGAATGTTTAGGGAAACAGTCGGCTTCCGAGGTCTTCGTCAGAGGGTCCGGCGGGGATACGATCGCCGCCATGACTTCCCTGCAGCCCGCCGAGACCCGGACACGAGCGCGCAGCACCCAGACCGCGACGCTCGCCGAGATCGCCCGCGAGGCCGGTGTCTCCGCACCGACTGTTTCGAAGGTCCTCAACGGTCGTGCCGATGTCGCGCCCGGCACCCGCAGCCGGGTCGAGGAGCTGTCTCTTATACACAT
>KL568631.1:15913-19922 GCA_000715605.1 Streptomyces speibonae
ATGTGTATAAGAGACAGCGGCTACCGGCGCCGACGCGCCGAGGCCACCCGCTCGCCGCTGATCGACGTGGTCTTCCACGAGCTGGAGAGCGCGTGGGCGATGGAGGTCATCCGGGGGGTGGAGAACGTCGCCCGGGACGCGGGGCTGAGCGTCGTGCTCTCCGAGAGCGCGGGGCGGCTCACCCCGGGGCGCACCTGGGCCGACCAGGTCGCCGCGCGCCGCCCGCACGGCGTGATCCTCGTGCTGTCCGGCCTCGACGAGTCCGGTCGGGCCCTGCTGACCAGCCGCTCCATCCCGTTCGTCGTCCTGGACCCGGCCGGCGACCCGGGCACCGACGTGCCCTCCATCGGCGCGACCAACTGGCAGGGCGGGCTCGCCGCCACCCGGCACCTGGTCGAACTGGGCCACACCCGGATCGGCGCGATCAGCGGACCCTCCCGGATGATGTGCAGCCGCGCCCGCGTCGACGGCTACCGGGCCGCCCTGGAGACGGCCGGGCTGCCGGTGGACCCGGCGCTGATCGTGTCCGGCGACTTCCATCACGACGCCGGGTACCGGCAGGGCCTCGCCCTGCTGCGCCGCGAGGACCGGCCCACCGCGGTCTTCGCCGGCAACGACCTCCAGGCGCTCGGGCTGTACGAGGCCGCGCGTGAGCTCGGGCTGCGGATCCCGGAGGACCTGAGCGTGGTCGGGTTCGACGACCTGCCGGTGGCCCGCTGGGTGGGGCCGCCGCTGACGACCGTACGGCAGCCGCTGACGGAGATGGCGGAGGCGGCGGCCAAGCTGGTCCTCGACCTCGGCAAGGGTGAGGACAGCCAGGCCGCGACCCGGGTCGAGCTGGCGACGAGCCTGGTGGTGCGGAGCAGCACGGCCGCGCCCGCCGGGGCCTGACCGCGGCGAATGTTTCGGCCCCGGTTCCGGCCGTCCGAGTCTGAGAATTTCACTAGAAAACTGGCTGGTGGCCGCTGCTCGCCATAATTCGGACTTATGTTCCTGTCTGTGACGGAACATCAGGGGAGCGGCGGGGCAGGGGACGACGGGACCGGTGACGAGGGCGGGACCGGCAACGACGGGGACGGCACCTCCGGCATACGGACGCGCCGGCGCAAGCGGGCACTGAGGATCACCGGCTTCTCGCTGGCCGGGCTGCTCGCCCTGGGCGCCGGAGCGGCCGGCTGGGCGTACTGGCAGCTCAACGGCAACATCCGCAGCGTCGACATCAACGGTGCCCTGGGCGACGACCGCCCCGTCCGGCCCATGACGGCCCCGTCGCCGGGCTCCTCCGTCACCGCCGAGCCCCTGCCGGCCGGGTCCCTGAACATCCTGGTGCTCGGCTCGGACTCGCGCAGCGGCGCGGAGAACCGGGCGCTCGGCGGCGGGGAGAGCGGCGGCGCCCGCTCCGACACCGCCATGGTCGTCCACCTCGACGCCGGACGGACCGCCGCGACCGTCGTCAGCATCCCGCGCGACACCCTCGTCGACCGGCCCGCCTGCCCGCTGCCCGACGGAGGCTCCACCCGGCCGGTCTCCGGCGCGATGTTCAACACCGCCTACGAGGTCGGCGGGCCGGTGTGCGCGGTGAAGACCGTCGAGTCGCTCACGGACGTCCGCATGGACCACTACATCGAGATCGACTTCTCCGGCTTCGCCCGGCTGGTCGACGCCCTCGGCGGTGTCACCGTCACCACGGACGAGGACATCGACGACGACCGCAGCCATCTGACGCTGGCGGCCGGCACCCACCACCTCGACGGCACTCAGGCCCTCGCGCTCGCCCGCACCCGCTACGACATCGGCGACGGCAGCGACCTCGGCCGTATCGAGCTCCAGCAACTGCTGGTGAAGGCCCTGCTGGACCGGATCGCGGGCCAGGACCTGCTGACCAGCCCCGCCCGGCTGTACGAGGTCGCCGACGCCGTCACCGGCAGCCTCACCACCGACACCGGCCTCGACTCGCTCGGCGAGCTGACCCGCTTCGGGCAGAGCCTGAGGGGACTGACGTCCGCCTCCGTCACGACCGTGACCATGCCCGTCCTGCCCGCGGCCACGGACCCCAACCGCGTGGTGGCCGACGAGCCGGACGCGCGGGAGCTGTGGGCCTCGCTGAAGTGACCCTTCGCCCGTCGCGATCACCGGGCGGCGCGAGAGAATTTCCGTGTGGGTGTCGATTCCCGGGCTCCCCGTTCGACGCAGGGGTGAAGAGGCCGGGAACAGCCCGGTCCGCACCGCACGAGGAGCCACCATGCCGCGCTATCTCTCCATGATCCGGATCGACGAGAACAACGCCCCCGAGGGCGGCCCCAGCCCCGAGCTGATGCAGCGCATGGGCGAGCTGATCGAGGAGATGACCAAGGCCGGGGTCCTGCTGGACACCGCCGGACTCACCCCGACCGCCGAGGGCACCCGGGTGCACTACGAGGGCGGGCGGCTGTCGGTGACCGACGGGCCGTTCACCGAGTCCAAGGAGGTCATCGGCGGCTACGCGATGCTGCAGGCCAAGGACAAGGCCGAGGCGATCGAGTGGACCAAGCGCTTCCTGAAGGTGCACGAGCCGCACTGGACGGTCACCTGCGAGGTGCGGGAGGTCGTGGAGGGCTGACCGGCCCGCCCGCCGGGACCCTCCTTTGCCCGGGCCGCCGCGGGGGTGTCTGATGGTGGGCTGTGACACCACAGCCCGCCACCGGCCCCCACGACGATCCGGCCCGGAGCGTCGAGACCGTGTTCCGCATGGAGTTCCCACGCGTCGTCGCCGCCGTCACCCGGGTCGTCCGGGACGTGGGCATCGCCGAGGAACTCGCGCAGGACGCGCTGGTCGCCGCGCTGGAGCGGTGGCCCCGGGACGGCGTCCCCGACAACCCGGGCGCCTGGCTCACGACCGCCGCCCGCAACCGCGCCGTTGACCTCGTCCGCCGGCGCGAGACCTACGCCCGCAAGCTGGCCGAGATCGGCCGGGACCAGGCGGCGGTCACGGCCCCGCCGGAGGAGCCCGCCGACCCGGACGACATCGACGACGACCTGCTGCGTCTCGTCTTCACCGCCTGCCACCCGGTGCTGTCCGCCGAGGCCCGTACCGCCCTCACCCTGCGTCTGCTCGGCGGCCTGACCACGGCGGAGATCGCCCGCGCCTTCCTCGTGCCCGAACCGACCGTGGCCCAGCGGATCGTCCGCGCGAAACGCACCCTGGCCAGGAAGAACATCGCCTTCGAGGTGCCGTACGGCCCCGACCGCGAGGCCCGCCTCGGCTCGGTCCTCGACGTCATCTACCTGATCTTCAACGAGGGGTACGCGGCCACGGCCGGCGACGACTGGCTGCGCCCGGCGCTGTGCGAGGACGCGCTGCGGCTGGCCCGCGTGCTGTCCGGGCTGATGCCGAAGGAACCCGAGGTGCACGGGCTCACCGCGCTGCTGGAGTTCCAGTCCTCCCGGGCCGCCGCCCGCACCGGCCCGGACGGCGCGCCGGTCCTGCTCAAGGACCAGAACCGGGCCCGCTGGAACCGCGTGCTCATCGCCCGCGGCGTCACCGCCCTCTCCCGCGCCGACGCCACCGCCGCCGGTGCCCCGGGCCCGTACGTGCTCCAGGCGGCCATCGCCGCCTGCCACGCGCACGCGTACCGCTACGAGGAGACCGACTGGCACCGCATCGCCACGCTCTACGCCCTGCTCGCCGCCCGGGCCCCCTCCCCGGTCGTCGAGCTCAACCGCGCGGTCGCCGTCTCCATGGCCGAGGGCCCCGCCGCCGCACTGCCCCTCGTCGACGCCCTGACCGGCGTACCGGAACTGCGCGACTACCACCTGCTGCCCAGCGTCCGCGGCGATCTCCTGGCCCGCCTCGGCCGCACGGAGGAAGCCCGCGCGGAGTTCGCCCGAGCGGCGGCCCTGACCCGCAACACCCCCGAACGCGAACTCCTCCTGCGCCGCGCGACACCCGCCGACCCCTGACCCCGGCGCCGCCGACACGGGGGTACCTCCGGTCGGCGGGGCGGCTGTCGCGTGCGCCTGACGGGCGGGG
>KL568632.1:0-1592 GCA_000715605.1 Streptomyces speibonae
GCGCTTTCCGTACCGGCCGCCCGCGCCTCCTGCTGCTCGCGGGCCAGCCGCTCCGTCGTGAGGAGGATCAGCCCGCCGGCCGCCACCACGCCGCAGCTCAGTGCCAGCGCCGTGCCCGTCGAGCCGTAACGGAAGGTCTCCCCGAACATCGTGATGCCGACCGCGGCGGCCACCACCGGGTTCACCACCGTCAGCGTGGCCAGCGGGGCGGCCAGTCCGGCACCCCGGTAGGAGGCCTGGGAGAGGAGCAGGCCCGCGGTCGCCAGGACGCCGATCACCGCCATCGACGGCAGATCGCCGGCCGACACCCCGCCGCTCCAGTCCACCGCGACGGTCTTGGTGAAGACCGAGGACATGCCGAACGCGACACCGGACGCCGTCGCCAGCAGAATGCTGCGCACCGCCGGATGACGGTGCACGGCCCTGGCCGCCACCATCAGCGCCACGACCGCGCCCGCCGTGCCCAGCGCCGCCGCCACCCGCTGTGTGCCGTTCAGCGACTGCGCCTCGGACGCGCCGACCAGGGCCAGCAGGCCCGCCAGACCCACGGTCGCCATGATGGCGCCCCGCCACGCGGTCGCCCCGGCCCTGCGGCGGACGAACAGAGCGGCCATGGGCAGTGCGAACACGATGGTCAGCGCGCCCAGCGGCTGGACGATGCTCAGCGGCCCGTAGGCGAGTGCCACCACGTGGAGCACCGCGCCCAGCCCGTTGAGCGCGACCGCCGCCCACCAGCCCGGCCGGCGCAGCGGTGCGAACTGCTGCGCCCCGGACGAGGAGACCGCGACCTGCTCCTGCACGATCGCACCGCCGGCGTACGCCACGGCGGACACGAACGACAGCACCACGGACAACGCGAGGGCGCTCATCGGCTGCTCCTCTGCGGAAGGCCGGGGCAGCGAACCCGGCGCGGCGAACGGTCGGCTTTCATGACCAACACGATGCCGTGCCAGGCTGTTCCCGTCGTCGTCCCTGAGCACTCAATGAGTCCTACTGCCGATGGAGTACGACGACGGCCCCGTCATCCCCTGGAGGGGTGCCCCGCGACGACGGGCCCTGGTTGCGCCCCCTAAGAGACTTGGTACTACTGCACGTCGTGGACCTCGACCCCCGCCTCACCGCCCTCCACCGGCTCGGTGGCTTTCACGTCCTGCGCACGGCAGGAGTTCCCGGCCCTTCCCTGCCCACGCTCGCACAGGCATACGTCCCGGGACCCGCGGATGTTCAGGGCGACTTCCTGACCTCGCGGGTCCGCACGGTCGCCGGAGCCCTGCGCACCACCGACGCGCGGGTCGCCGCGTCGGTGGCCCACCAGGGGCTGGCCGCCCGGCTGTGGTCCGTCGCCCTGGGCTCCGCCGCACTCCACGGCGCCGCCCCCGACCTGGACCCGCGGCTGCTGCGCTGGGACCCCGCGGCCGGCGCCCCCGACGACCTGTGGCTGACCGAGGTGCGTCCGCTGCCCGGCGACGCTTCCACCCTCGCGGACCTGGTGCTGACCGGCCACCTCGAGCCCCTGGCGGCGGCCCTGCGCTCCCGCCACCGGCTCGCCCCGGGACTGCTGCGCGGCAACGCGGCCTCCGCCCTCGTCGGCG
>KL568632.1:1850-6839 GCA_000715605.1 Streptomyces speibonae
CTACCGGGTGCCCGGCGGGGGAGTCTGCGGTGACTGTTGCTTCGTACGGCCGCCCCGCTCTTCCCCACGCGCCCCATCTGAGTGACCATGAGGGGAACGTCCGCTCAGACAGGGGGTTCACGGGTGCGAGTGGGACTGCTGAGCAGGGAGTACCCCCCGGACGTGTACGGCGGCGCGGGAGTCCATGTGGAGTTCCTCGCCCGTGAGCTGCGCCCGCTGGTGGACCTGGAGGTGCACTGCTGGGGCGAGGGCCGGGCGGACGGCGTGCTGCGCCACCGGCCCTGGCCCACGCTCGACGGCGCCAACGACGCGCTGCGCACCTTCTCCGTGGACCTCGCCATGGCCGCCGCCCTGGAGGGCCGCGAACTGGTCCACTCCCACACCTGGTACGCCAACCTCGGCGGCCACCTGGCGAAGCTGCTGTACGGCATTCCGCACGTGATGACCGCCCACTCCCTGGAGCCGCTGCGCCCCTGGAAGGCCGAGCAGCTCGGCGGCGGCTACGCCCTGTCCGGCTGGGCCGAGCGCACCGCCGTCGAGGCCGCCGACGCGGTGATCGCCGTGTCCGCCGCCATGCGCGAGGACATCCTCGGCTGCTACCCGGCCCTGGACCCCGGCCGGGTGCACGTCGTGCACAACGGCATCGACACCGAGCTGTACCGCCCCGACCCCGGCACCGACGCCCTGGACCGGATCGGCCTGGACCGCTCCCGCCCCTATGTGCTGTTCGTCGGCCGGATCACCCGGCAGAAGGGCGTGCCGCAGCTGCTGCGGGCCGTGCGCGGCATCGACCCGGCCGCGCAGGTCGTGCTGTGCGCGGGCGCCCCCGACACGCCCGAGATCGACCGTGAGTTCCGCGAGCTGTACGAGGAGCTCGGCCGGGTCCGCGAGGGGGTGCACTGGATCCCGCGGATGCTGCCGCGTCCGGAGGTGATCCAGCTGCTCACGCATGCCGCCGTCTTCGTGTGCCCCTCGGTGTACGAGCCGCTCGGCATCGTCAACCTGGAGGCCATGGCCTGCGGCACCGCGGTCGTCGCCTCCCGGGTCGGCGGCATCCCCGAGGTCGTGGCGGACGGCTCGACGGGGGTACTCGTGGACGCGGACGACGACTTCGAGGCGGGCCTCGCGCGGGCCCTCGACTCCGTCCTGGGCGACCCCGCCACGGCACGGCGGATGGGTGAGGCGGGACGGGAACGCGCGGTTTCGGAGTTCGGCTGGGACGCGGTGGCCCGGCGCACGGTCCTCCTCTACGAGGAGATCCTCAAACAGGCTTAGCCCGGTCCGTCCGGGGCAGTCTTGGGAGACATCGGCGTGAGGGGAGCGGCCATGCGGCGTGGTGGTCCTTCGGTCCTGGGAATCGTGCTGGCCGGCGGCGAGGGCAAGCGCCTGATGCCCCTGACGGCCGACCGGGCCAAACCCGCGGTCACCTTCGGCGGCACCTACCGGCTCGTCGACTTCGTGCTGTCCAACCTCGTCAACGGCGACATCCTGCGCGTCTGCGTGCTCACCCAGTACAAGTCGCACTCGCTGGACCGGCACATCACCACCACCTGGCGGATGTCGAGCCTGCTCGGCAACTACGTCACCCCCGTCCCCGCCCAGCAGCGTCTCGGCCCCCGCTGGTACCTGGGCAGCGCCGACGCGATCCTTCAGTCGCTGAACCTGATCCACGACGAACAGCCCGAGTACGTGGCGGTGTTCGGCGCGGACCACGTGTACCGGATGGACCCCCGCCAGATGCTGGCCCAGCACATCGAGAGCGGCGCGGGGGTCACGGTGGCGGGCATCCGGGTGCCGCGCTCGGAGTCCTCCGCCTTCGGCGTGATCACCCCGGGCTCGGACGGGCAGACCGTGGACCGCTTCCTGGAGAAGCCCGCCGACCCACCCGGGCTGGCCGACGACCCCGAGTGCGTGTTCGCCTCCATGGGCAACTACATCTTCACCACCAAGGCGCTCGTCGAGGCCCTCCAGCGCGACGCCGAGGACGAGAACTCGGTGCACGACATGGGCGGTTCGATCCTGCCCCAGCTCACCGACCGGGGCGAGGCGCACCTGTACGACTTCAGCTCCAACCACGTGCCCGGTGAGACCAGCCGGGACCAGGGCTACTGGCGGGACGTCGGCACCCTGGACGCGTACTACGACGCGCACATGGACCTGATCGCCGAGCGCCCCGCGTTCAACCTCTACAACCGGCAGTGGCCCATCTACACCCACTCCGGGCAGCTCTCCCCGGCCCGCTTCAACGCCGGCGGCATGGCGAGCGAGTCGATCATCAGCGCCGGCTGTCTGATCCGCGGGCAGGTCACGCGGTCCGTGCTGTCGCCGGGCGTGGTGGTCGACCCGGGCGCGGTGGTGCAGGGGTCGGTGCTGCACGACAACGTGCACGTCGGTCGGGGCGCTGTGGTGCGCGGGGCGGTGCTGGACAAGAACGTCGAGGTGCCGCCGGGCGCGACGATCGGCGTCAACCCGGAACGCGACGCGGAGCTGTACACGGTGTCCAAGGGCGGCGTCATCGCGCTCGGCAAGGGGCAGTTGGTGCCGTAGCGGCTCTCGAGGAGGCCCCGGTCGCGTGTGACGACCGGGGCCTTTGTCATGTCCCTGGACTGATGGAAGAATCCGTGCTGTTATGCCAAGTGCTGTTCTTTGACAACGTTGTACTGGACTGACAACGCACAGAACAGAACATGCAGAGCGAGAGCCGTCACTTCCTCACCGACGGAGGATCCGTGCGCAGCAGACGACTCAGGAACCGATTCGCCCTCCTCCTGGCCACGGCGCTGGGCGTCACCGGCCTCACCGCGACCGGGCCCGCCTCGGCCGCCGCGGAGGACGACCCCGTGGAGGTCCACGGGCTGAAGGGCGAGTACTGGACCCACTCCGCCCCCGGCGCCTTCGACTTCCACGAACTCAAGGCCGTCGCCTTCGACCCCCAGCTCGACTTCGACAACCTGGAACCCCGCCTCGGCCTCACCACCGGCCAGGCCGACGACGTCAGCGTCCGCTGGACCGGCAAGCTCGTGCCGGAGACCACCGGCGCCCACACCTTCTCGGTCAGCTCCGACAACGGCTTCCGGCTGTGGGTCGACGGCGACCTCGTCATCGACCACTGGATCGACGACTGGGACAACGAGCAGACCTCCGAGCCGGTCCAGCTCACCGCCGGCCGCGCCCACGACATCAAGGTCGAGTACTTCGAGCACTACGGGGGCTCCAACTTCCACCTGCGCTGGACCCCGCCCGGCGGCACCAAGGCACCGGTGCCCCGGTCGGCGTTCCGCCTCCCGGACGGCTTCGACTACGACGGTGCCCTCGCCGCCACCGTCCTCGCCTCCGGACGCACGCTCAAACTGGACTTCCCCAAGCCGCTCGCCACACCGCCCGCGGACTTCACCGATCACATCAACGCGGTGATCGGCGGCGCCCGGTGGCCGCTGACCTCGGCGAAACCCGACCCGGCCGACCCGCGGGCGCTGCTCGTCACCCTCGCCGAGCCGGTGGTCGGCAACAAGGCCGGCACCGCCCGCGGCAGCGCCGACATCCAGTACGACGGCCAGGGCGGACTGAAGGCCGCCGACGGCGACCCCGTGGACGCCTTCCTCAGCAGCGGACCCAACCGCTCCACCCACGAACTGCGCACCGCGTGGGCCGACGAGGTGGGCCCCGGCAACGCCCACCCCGAGTACCCGCGCCCGCAGCTCACCCGTTCCCAGTGGCGCAACCTCAACGGCCGCTGGCAGTTCGCGGCCGCCGAGGAGGGCGAGCGCCCGCCCGTGGGCCGCACGCTGAAGGAACGCATCCTGGTGCCCTACCCGGTGGAGTCCCAGCTCTCCGGGATCCAGCGGCACGAGGACCGCATGTGGTACCGCCGGACCTTCACCGTCCCGCGCGACTGGCACATCGGCTCCGGCAAGCGGCTGCGCCTGAACTTCCAGGCGGTCGACTGGCGCGCCGAGGTCTACGTCAACGGCAGGAAGGTCACCGCGCACGAGGGCGGCTACGACAAGTTCTCCGTCGACGTGACCGACGCGCTGAGGCGCAGCGGCCCCCAGGAGCTGATCGTCGGCGTCTACGACCCGACCGACGCCGCCGACGGGGAGAACCCGCCGATGGGCAAGCAGCGCCTCGACCCGAGCGGCATCTGGTACACGCCCAGTTCCGGCATCTGGCAGACGGTCTGGATGGAGCCGGTCGCCCGTGACCACGTGGACTCCCTCCGGCTGATCCCCGACGTGCAGGGCGAACGGCTCACGGTCGAGGCCACGGGCGTGCGCGCCGGCCTGCCGGTCAGGGCCACCGCGTACGACGGACGGCGCAAGGTCGCCACCGCCACCGGCCGCACCGGGCAGCCGCTCACGCTGAAGATCAAGAAGCCGCGCCTGTGGTCGCCGGACGACCCGTTCCTGTACGACCTGAAGGTCAGCGTCGGCGCCGACCGCGTGAACAGCTACTTCGGCATGCGCTCCATCGCCGTCGAGAAGATCGACGGAGTGCCGCGCACGGTCCTCAACGGCAAGCCCGTCTTCCTGATGGCCACCCTCGACCAGGGCTTCTGGCCCGACGGCCTGCACACCGCGCCCACCGACGAGGCCCTCGCGTACGACCTCAAGGCCCACAAGAAGCTCGGCTTCAACTCGGTGCGCAAGCACATCAAGGTCGAACCCGACCGCTGGTTCTACTGGGCCGACCGCCTCGGACTGCTGGTGTGGCAGGACATGCCCTCCATGCGGGACGCCCGCACCCCGGACGCCGAGGCCCGCGCCCGCTACGAGCGCGAGATGAAGGAGATGATCGACGAGCACATCAGCAGCCCGTCGATCGTCATGTGGGTCACCTTCAACGAGGGCTGGGGCCAGTACGACGTCGGCCGGATCGCCGCGCAGGCCAAGTCCTGGGACCCCAGCCGGCTGGTCAACAACCAGTCCGGGCTGAACCTGGGCATCGACGGCGGGACCGGCGACATCATGGACGAGCACGGCTACCCGAGCC
>KL568632.1:7069-12581 GCA_000715605.1 Streptomyces speibonae
CCCGAGCCCCGCCCTGCCGCCCCGGCCCGACGGCGAACGCGCCCTCGTCAGCGGCGAGTACGGCGGTCTCGGCCTCGCGGTGCCCGGCCACGCCTGGGCCGTGCAGCAGTCGTACGTCGACGTCGACCCGGCGACCTACACCGACGACTACCTCACCAAGCTCGACGAGGTGCGGGCGCTGGTGTGCCAGGGCGGCAACGGCGCCGTCTACACCCAGATCTCCGACGTGGAGGGTGAGCTGAACGGTCTGCTCACCTACGACCGGCGGGTGATGAAGCCCGACGTGAAGCGGGTGCGGGCGGCGCAGCGGGACCTGATCCGGGACGCCTCCCGGGACCGGCCCGCGGGCTGCCCGGCCACGGACTGACAGGTCCGGATCAAGGGGACCCGCCCGTCCGGGTGGCGTGCGTCCGGGTGGCGTGCGTCACCCCGCCGGACGGCCGGAACACCCCTCGGGCCCGCATGTGACCAGGCTTCCGCCCCTTCTGCCGTAACGGCGGAAGGGGCGGAGTCGTCACATGCTGTTAACTATGTGTAGCCAGATCGTACTTGACCGTAATCGGCCGGGAGCGATTGACTGCTGATCCGTTCCCGTCGCCGATGCGAGGCCCCGCTCATGACCGCAGACCCGCTCGCCCCCCTCGACCTGGCGTTCTGGAACCTCGAGTCCGCCGGTCACCCGATGCACCTCGCGGCGCTCGGGGTCTTCTCCGCCGGCTCGCCCTCGGCGGCCGCGCACGCGGTGGATCTGCTGGCCGCCCGGGCCGCCGCCGTGCCGGGGCTGCGGATGCGCATCCGCGACACCTGGCAGCCGCTCGGACTGCGGCGCTCGCTGTCGGCGCTGCGCCGCTCCCTGCCCGCCCCCGGCGAGCCCCTCACGGCCGCGCTGGGCCGCCCGCTCACCTCCGTCGTCCGCGGCTCGCTCGCCTTCGGCGGCGCCGCCCGCGAGCCCGACCCCGGCTTCGACCCCCTGGACCACGTCCGGCTGCACACGCCCGTCGCCGACTTCCACGCCACCGCGGGCGAACTGATGGGACGCCCCCTGGAGCGCACCCGTCCGCCGTGGGAGGCGCACGTGCTGCCGGAGGAGGGCGGCGCCCGCTTCGCCGTCCTGTTCAAGTTCCACCACGCCCTCGCCGACGGACTGCGCGCCCTGACCCTCGCCGCCGCGCTGATGGACCCCATGGACCTGCCCGCGCCCCGGCCGCGCCCCGCCCCGCCCCCGCGCGGACTCCTCCCGGACGTGCGCGATGTCCCCGGCCTGGTGCGGGACGCCCTGTCCGACGCGGGCCGGGCCCTGGACATCGGCGCCGCCGTCGCCCGCTCCACCCTCGACATGCGCTCCTCGCCCGCGCTGACCTGCGCGCCCAGCGGCACCCGGCGCACCGCGGGCGCGGTCGTCGACCTCGACGAGGTGCACCGGATCCGCAAGAGCGCCGGCGGCACCGTCAACGACGTCACGATCGCGGTCGTCGCCGGAGCCCTGCGCCGCTGGCTCGACGAGCGCGGCGACGGCAGCGAGGGCGTCGCCCCGCGCGCCCTCATCCCCGTCTCCCGGCGCCGGCCGCGCACCGCCCACCCGCAGGGCAACCGGCTCTCCGGGTACGTGATACGGCTCCCGGTCGACGAGAAGGACCCGGTCACCCGCCTGACCCGGGTCCGTACCGCGATGGACCGCAACAAGGAGGCGGGCCCGCACCGCGGCGCGGGCGCGGTCGCGCTGCTCGCCGAGCATGTGCCGCCGCTCGGCCACCGGCTCGGCGGACCGCTGCTGGGCCAGGCGGCCCGGCTCTGGTTCGACGTCCTGGTCACCAGCGTGCCGCTGCCCGGCTTCGGTCTGAAGCTCGGCGGCGACCCGCTCGGCGCCGTCTTCCCGCTCGCGCCGCTGGCCCCGGGCCACTCGCTCGCGATCGCCGTCTCCACCTACCGCGGGAGCGTCCACTACGGCCTGGTCGCCGACGGCGCGGCCGTCCCGGACCTCGACCGCCTGGCCCGGGCGCTCACCGAGGAGGTGACGACGCTGGCCGCCGTCTGCGACCACTGACCGGCCGCGGTTTGGTACTGCGGCCCGGCGATCCGTAAAATTCCCCGTTCGACAGCGGATGCGAACGGAGCGCCGCGAGGGCAGAGCGGGAAACGGCAGCGGCGATGACGGTGACAGAGAACGGCCCCGAGGCCGCGGAGGCGGCGGCACACGGGCCCGGCATCGACCCGGAGCGGCTGGCCGTCTGCCTCGGCGTGCTGGAGGAACTCGACAAGCTCGACGTCGACCACCCCGACGCGATCCTGGTCCGCAGGGCCACCTCGCACATCTACCGCACGGTCAAGCAGCGCCGCCGCCAGGAGCGCCGGGCCGCCAAGACCGCCCACGACAAGGCGGTCACCGAGGCCACCGCCACCGGCTCCGCCGACCGCATCGACGACGAGACCGAGGGCATCCTGCCCTCCTCCCGGGTCGAGTCCGGCCGGATCGCGGGGATACTCCAGCGCCCCCGCTCCTGCTACGTCTGCAAGACCCGCTACGTCGAGGTCGACTACTTCTACCACCAGCTCTGCCCGGAGTGCGCCGCCGAGAACCGGGCCCGCCGCGACGCCCGCGCCGACCTCACCGGCAAGCGGGCGCTGCTCACCGGCGGCCGCGCCAAGATCGGCATGTACATCGCGCTGCGGCTGCTGCGCGACGGTGCCCACACCACCATCACCACGCGCTTCCCCAAGGACGCCATCCGCCGCTTCAAGGCCATGGACGACTCCGCGGACTGGATGCACCGCCTGGAGGTCGTCGGCATCGACCTGCGCGACCCCGGCCAGGCCGTCGCGCTGGCCGAGCAGGTCGCGGAGCAGGGCCCGTTGGACATCCTCATCAACAACGCCACCCAGACGGTGCGCCGCCTGCCGTCGGCGTACGCCGCGCTCGTCGAGGGCGAGAGCGCCCCGCTGCCGGCCGGTGAGCTCCCCGCCCACCACGTCATCGGCGCCTTCAACTCCGGTGCGGTCGACGGACTGACCGCGCTGCCCGTCGGGGTGAGCGGACTGGACGCGCAGAAGGTGGCCGACCTCGCCCTGGTCGCGGGCAACGCCAGCGTGGAGCGGCACCGGGACGGCACCGCCATCGACGCGGGCGGGCTGGTGCCGGACGTGGTCGACTCCAACACCTGGGTCCAGACCATCGAGCAGATCTCCCCGGTGGAGCTGCTGGAGACCCAGCTGTGCAACTACACGGCGCCGTTCATCCTGATCAGCGCGCTGCGTCCGGCGATGGCCGAGGCCGCGCGCCGTGCGTCCGCCGGGCGCGCGTACGTCGTCAACGTCTCGGCGATGGAAGGCGTGTTCGCCCGCGGCTACAAGGGCGCGGGGCACCCCAACACCAATGCCGCCAAGGCCGCGATGAACATGGTGACGCGGACCAGCGCGCAGGAGATGTTCGACACCGACCGCATTTTGATGACGTCGGTCGACACCGGCTGGATCACCGACGAGCGTCCCCACTTCGACAAGCTGCGTCTGGCCGAGGAGGGCTTCCACGCCCCGCTCGACCTGGTCGACGGCGCGGCCCGGGTCTACGACCCGATCGTGCGCGGAGAGGCGGGCGAGGACCTGTACGGCGTCTTCCTCAAGGACTACGCGCCCGGCCGCTGGTGACGAAGGCGGGGGCACCCGCCGCGGTCCGTCAGCCGACCCTGCGGTGTGCCGCGGCACGCGTGCGGCAGGTCGGAGCATGACGAGGTCGCGTTCCGGCCAACGGGGCCGGAACGGCACCATGACTCTGGGGCCTTGTCGAAAGCGTCCAGGCTCATGTACTCCGATCGAGTGAACGGAGATGCCGTAACAAAGCTGAAATGGCGGCATATTACGGTTGCTGGTGAGCGTCCTGTCGCGTGATTGTTACCGGCGGTTTCGAGCCCCATCGAGCGGGGTGCCGCTCATTTGGTTAATCTGAGTCGGACGGACAGCACCCAGGGTCCTACCCGCACCCACGGTCCGTCTGGGACAAGCCGGTTCATCACGGCCTGCTCTCACCCGAGTTACCGGCGCCACCGCGTCCGAACGGCATTCGACTCAGACCCGAGCGGACGTCAGACGCCAGGCACAGGGCCCGACGCGGCACGTCCCCAGGGTGACCGACACATAAGGAGTGCGCGGTGACACCGGAACAGACGCAAAGCGAACAGCGCCCCGACGAACGCACGGAGCGTTCCCGCCGCCGGCCCGGGGAGCTCGGCAGCCTCGACGTGTGGGCCCGCTCGGCCCCGATCCGTCTGGCGGGCTACGAGGACGACCTCGCCGAACCGCACATCCTGCCCAGCGTCGACTGACGCCGGCTCCGCGCCCGGCCGGTCCGCGGGCGTGCCAGACTCGCCCCCATGCTGATCAGGGAAGCCACCTCCGACGACTGGCCGCGCATCTGGCCGTTCTGGCACCGCATCGTCGCCGCGGGCGAGACCTACGCCTGGGACCCGGGCGCCTCCGAGGAGGCCGCCCGGGCCCTGTGGACGGGCCCGGCGAAGCAGGTGTACGTCGTGGAGGACGACGCCGGAGCCGTGGTCGGCTCGGCCTATGTCACCCCCAACTACGGCGGCCCCGCCGCGCACATCGCCAACGCCGGATTCATGGTCGACCCCGATCACGCCGGCCGGGGCGTGGGCCGCCTGCTCGCCGAGCACGTCCTGGCCGAGGCGCGGAAGGCCGGCTACCGGGGCATGGTGTTCAACGCCGTCGTCGAGACCAACCCCGCGGTGAAACTGTGGACTTCACTCGGTTTCACCATCCTGGGGACGGTGCCCGAGGCGTTCGACCACCCCCGGCACGGCCCGGTCGGACTGCACATCATGTACAGGGCGCTGTGACGGGGCCGGGCACCGCTCAGGGCCGTACGTAGGGCCGGGTCATGATCTCCACGTTGTGGCCGTCCGGGTCGTCGAAGTAGGCGCCGCGACCGCCGAACAGACCGTTGACCCGGCCCGGCTCCGTATGACCGGGGTCCGCGTAGTAGGTGACCCCGGCGGCCTCCAGGCGCGCGATCATGGCGTCGAACCCCTCCTCCGGCACCAGGAAGGCGTAGTGCTGGGACTGGATCGGCTCGTCGCGGTTCTCGTAGTAGTCGAGGGTCACGCCGTTGCCCAGGTCGACCGGGAGGAACGGGCCGAACGGGGCGCCGACCTCCAGCCCCAGGATCCCGGCGAGGAACCCGGCGGAGACCTGGCGGTCGCGCGCGTGAACGACGGTGTGGTTGAGCTCGATGTGCTGTGCTTCGGGCATGGCGGGACGATTCTCCGGTTTCGTCTTCCGGGGTGGATCCGCGCGCGGTCGCGCGCGGCGGGAACGGAACGCGGAGGGCAGCGGCGGGCCACGGGCCGGGGCCCGGTCCCGCGCGGGCGGGGGAGCGCCCCGCACCGGCCTCACGGCGAGGCCGGGAACACCCTTCGTGCATGGCCTACGGCCGACCCGGCAGTCACCCGGCCGACCCTAGGCCCTCCGCGGCGGGCCCGGCAAGATCCGCACCGGGCTCCCG
>KL568632.1:12872-13874 GCA_000715605.1 Streptomyces speibonae
GCCGGTTCCAGCAGGAAGGTCAGGAGCACCGCCTGCTCGGCCTTCTCCAGCGGGTCCGTGATCGCCTCGATCCGGTCCAGGTCGTGCCGGGCCGTGCGCTCCGCGAGTTCGGCGTGGGGGAGCAGGGCCCGCCAGTCGTAGTCGATGTCCAGTGAGCGCAGGGTGCGCAGCGTCTCGTCGATGGTCCGCCGGGCCGGGTTGCCCCCGGAGACCGACCAGCCCATCGCGTCGACCAGGGCGGCTGCCTCCGGGGCGGTCCCCGCCCCGGCCGGGTCCGGTGACCCGGCGCCGGGCGGCCGGATGCCGAAGGCGATGCCGAGCATCTCGTGGACGTCGCCCCGGTGCTCGGTCATGGCGTCCAGGACCTGTCTCGCCGCCGCCACGGACAGGCCGCGCACACCGATGAGCGCGCGGATCAGCCGCAGCCGCCGCAGGTGGGTCTCGTCGTACTCGGCCCGGGTCGCAGCGGTGGCCCGGCCGGGCGGCAGCAGCCCCTCCCGCAGGTAGTACTTGATCGTCGCGTTGGGCACCCCGCTGCGGCGGCCGAGTTCCGAGATGCGCACGCGCTTCCCCGCTTTCCTCTGGCTATTGGGTAGTGTCACTGTCTAATATGGATAGTGCCACTCCCCAATATCCCTCGCAACGATGGAGGCGAGACTGCCGTGCCTACTCTTCCCTGGGTCACGCCGAACCCGGCCCGCCCCGACACCCGGGCCTTCGTCATGGCCTCCCGCTTCGAGGTCCGGTCGCTGAAGGACGTCCCCCGCTTCTTCCGGAAGTCGCTCGCCGCCTGGGCGCAGGTCCGCAAGGCGCCCGGGGTGCTCGGCGCCTCCCTGGAGGCCAAGCCGTTGGGCAAGGTCTTCTACACGCTGTCCGCGTGGGAGAGCCGCGACGCGCTCTACACCTACGCCCGGACCGAGCCGCACAGGAGCGTGATGAGCGACGTGCGCGCGACGATGCGCCACTCGACGTTCACCTTCTGGGAAGTGCCCGCCGATCGGC
>KL568632.1:14168-19748 GCA_000715605.1 Streptomyces speibonae
CGGCGGCAGGTACTCCCGCACATACGTCCGCTCCCAGCACGCGCCCGTCTCCCGCAGCTCCCGCCAGGTCGTGTACCGGTAGCGGAAGAGACGGGCGCGGATGTGCCGGGGCGGCGCGTCCGGCGGGAACGGGGAGCGGCGCAGCAGCTTCAGCGTGTCCCGGTCGTTCTCCAGCAGGCGCTCCACCAGCGCCCCGAACCACGGCCCGGCGTACGCGGGCGACAGCGCGGCGAACCACATCAGCCAGTCGAGCCGCAGATGGTACGGCGCGAACTGGCGCGGCCAGCGCCGCGGATCACCCGGCTTGCCCTTGAACTCGTACTCCCGCCAGCCGGAGTCCTCACGGGGCACCTCGTCCGCCGTGCCCTCCAGGACGACCTCGTAGCGGACCCGGCTGACGCTGCCGAACGCGCCGTAGGTGTTGACCAGGTGCAGCGGGTCGAAGGAGCGGTTCATCACCTGCCGGCGGGAGATCATGTTGCGGACCGGCCGGTGGCTCAGGCCGAGCAGCAGCGCGGACACCGCGAGGACGACCACCACGTACCACAGCGGCGCGTCGGGCACCTCGGGCGCGTCGGCGGGGAACGCGATCACCGGCAGGGCCAGCACGATCGTGATCCAGTTCAGCCAGGCGAAGTTGCCGGACAGCACCAGCCACAGCTGCGTGACGATCATCAGGGCGGCGGCCGCCGTGGCGACCGGCTGCGGGGCGAACAGCGCGAACGGCACCACCAGCTGGGTGACGTGGTTGGCCGCCACCTCGACCCGGTGCAACGGCTTCGGCAGATGGTGGAAGAACCAGCTCAGCGGACCCGGCATCGGCTGCGTCTCGTGGTGGTGGTCCAGGCAGGTCAGCTTCCGCCAGCACGCGTCGCCCCGCATCTTGATCAGCCCCGCGCCGAACTCCACCCGGAACAGGATCCACCGCAGCAGGAACAGCACCACGACCGGCGGCGCCACCTCGTCGTTGCCGAGGAACACGGCGAGGAAGCCGACCTCCAGCAGCAGGGACTCCCAGCCGAACGAGTACCAGGTCTGCCCGACATTGACGATCGACAGATACAGCGCCCACGGCACCAGCCACAGCAGCATCCCGCCCCACAGCGGCAGCAGCGAGTCCAGACCCGCGATCAGCGCCGCCGACACCGCGCACCCCGCCCAGGCGCACCCCGCGAAGAACCGGTCGGAGTAGTGCAGGTGGAACAGGCTCGGCGACCGGCGGAACGGCACCCGCTCCACGAAGCGCGGCACCGGCAGCATGCCCCGCTCCCCGATCAGCGCCCTGAACTGCAGGGCCGCCGTCAGGAACGCGACGAGATACAGCCCGGCCAGCGCCCGCTGGAACACCAGCCGGCCGAGCCAGTACTCGGATGCGGTGAACCACTCCACGGCCGCCCGCTCCCTCCGCCCCGGTCACACCCGAACCTCTGTGACTCTCCGTATACCACCGGGTGGCGGGCGCAACCCCTGGGGAAGAAGCGCGCGCAACCCCTCCAGCGGTCGAAGAATCGGCAGAATCCTGGCAAGGTGGCCCCATGTCCGAACAGGGAGCGAGCCCCCTGTCACTCCCGGACGACTGGCCGGACCACCCGGACCCGATCCTGGTGCTCAACCGCATGGGCAGCTTCGACTGGGACCTGGACTCCGGGGTGATGCAGATGGACGCCCAGGCGCACGAGATCTTCGACGTGCGCCCGGACGAGTACGACGACCGGCCCGGGACCCTGTCGAAGCGCGTGCCGCCCGGCGAGGCCCGGCGGGTGGACGCCGTCGTCTCCCGGGCGCTGAAGGACGGCAGCGAGAACTACGGCACCTACTTCCGCGTCCGCCGCCGCGACGGCACCCTGCGCTGGACCCGCACCCAGGGCTACATCCGCCGTGACGGGACGGGCCGGCCCCGCCGCATCATCGGCATCGTCCGCGACGCCACCGAGGAGCTCAGCGACACGGAGGCCCGGCGCGCCGAGGCCGCGCAGGAGGACGCCCGCCGCCGGCAGACCAACATCGTCCAGCTCACCACCGCGGCCCTCGCCCACGCCCGCACGGTGCGGGAGGTCATCGACGCCCTCAAGGACACCCACGGACTCACCCATCTGGGCGCCACCAGCCTCGTGATGGGACTGGTCGAGGCCGGGCGGATCCGGCTCATCGCGGAGGGGCCCGACGGCAGCTTCGTCGAGGGCACCCGGATCACCCGGATCGACGAGCCCTACCCGATGAGCGAGGCCGTACGCACCCTCGGTCCGTGCTTCATCGAGTCACCGGAAGAGTTCGCCGAGCGCTACCCGAAGCTCTGGCAGGGCATCACCGGCCTGAACATCACCTCCGCCGCCTATCTGCCGCTCATCGTCCAGGCCAGCCCGATCGGGGCCATGGGACTGCTCTACAGCGACCGGCGCGGCTTCTCCGCCGAGGAGCGCAACATCCTGGTCGCCCTGGGCAGCAGCATCGCCCAGAGCCTGCAACGCGCGATGTTCTACGAGCAGGAGACGGACCTCGCCCAGAGCCTGCAGCAGGCCATGCTGCCGCGCACCCTCCCCAGCGTGCCGGGCGCCGACCTCGCCGTGCGCTACCGGGCCGCCTCCATCGGCGGCACCTTCGGCCGGGACATCGGCGGCGACTGGTACGACCTGATCCCGCTGCCCGGGGGCAGGGTCGGTGCGGTCATCGGCGACGTCCAGGGCCACGACACGCACGCCGCCGCCGTCATGGGCCAGCTGCGCATCGTGCTGCGCGCCTACGCCGCGGAGGGCCATCCGCCGAGCACGGTGATGGCCCGCGCCTCCGTCTTCCTCGACGAGCTCGACACCGACCGCTCCGCGACCTGCCTCTATGCCGAGGCGGACCTGTCCACGGGCGTGGTCCAGGTGGTGCGGGCCGGGCACATCGACCCGCTGGTGCGCCGGACCGACGGCTCGTGCCACCGCGTCCCCGTCCCCGGCGGGCTGCCGCTCGGGCTGTCGGCGGAGTTCGGCGGGCTCGACTACCCCGTCGGCACGATAGAGCTCGACGCGGGCGACACCCTGCTGCTGTGCACCGACGGCCTCGTCGAACAGCCGGGCGCCGACCTCGACGACGGCATGCGCACCCTGTCCGCGCTGATCACCGTGGGCCCCGACGACGTGCGCGACCTCGCCGACCGGCTCATCGACGTCGCCGACGAACGCGGCGGCGAGGACGACGTGGCCCTGCTCCTGCTGCGCCGCCGCGCCCTGGACAGCCCGCGCGCCGGCGGCCGGCTCAAGCAGCATGTGCCGCCCGGCGACCCGAGGGCGCTGTCCGAGACCCGGCGCATGATCCGCGCGGCGGCGAGCGCGTGGGGCGCCCGGGACCGGGCCGACGAGATCGAACTGGTCACCGACGAGATGATCACCAACGTGCTGATGCACACCGAGGGCACCGCGGTCGTCACGCTCAGGGTGCTCACCGGTGAGGACCGGAGGGTGCGCGTGGAGGTCGAGGACTCCTCCAGCGCGCTGCCGCGCCGCCGCGAGGCGGGGGAGTCGGGGGTCTCCGGCCGGGGCCTGTTCCTGGTCGACATGCTCACCGACGTCTGGGGCGTGGAGGCGCGCGGCGGCGGCAAGTGCGTATGGAGCGAGTTCGTGGTGGGCACGGCGGCCGATGCCGCCTGACCTCCCCATCCCGTCACTGGTGGCACCCTGGACCCATGCCGGAACTCCCCGAGGTCGAGGCGCTCAAGGACTTCCTCTCCGAGCACCTGGCCGGCCACGAGATCGTCCGGGTGCTGCCCGTGGCGATCAGCGTTCTGAAGACCTACGACCCGCCTGTCACGGCCGTCGAGGGCCGCGAGGTCACCGCCGTGCACCGGTACGGCAAGTTCCTCGCCCTTCGGACCGGCGGCGGGCCGTACTTCGTCACCCATCTGGCCCGCGCGGGCTGGCTGCACTGGAAGGACCGCCTGCCCAGCGGGGCGCCCCGCCCCGGCAAGGGGCCGCTCGCGCTGCGCGTCGCGCTGGAGACCGGGGCCGGCTTCGACCTGACGGAGGCGGGCACCCAGAAGCGGCTCGCGGTGTACGTGGTGGCGGACCCCGGCGATGTCCCGGGCATCGCCCGGCTGGGTCCTGACCCGCTGGCCGACGACTTCGACGAGCGGCGCCTGGCGGAGCTGCTGTCCGGGGAACGGCGCCGGCTCAAGGGGGCGCTGCGGGACCAGAGCCTGATCGCGGGGGTCGGCAACGCCTACAGCGACGAGATCCTGCACGCGGCGCGCATGTCCCCGTACAAACCGGCCGGTTCCCTCACGCCGGAGGAGACCTCCCGGCTGCACACGGCGCTGCGCACCACCCTCACCGAGGCGGTGGAGCGCTCGCGCGGGATCGCGGCCGGGCGGCTGAAGGCCGAGAAGAAGAGCGGTCTGCGGGTGCACGGGCGCACCGGCGAGGCCTGCCCGGTGTGCGGTGACACCATCCGCGAGGTCTCCTTCAGCGACTCGTCGTTGCAGTACTGCCCGACCTGCCAGACCGGGGGCAGGCCGCTGGCCGACCGCAGGCTCTCCCGCCTGCTGAAGTGAGCCGGCGCGCGGTGGTCACCGCGGTTGCAGTGTGACCAGGTGTTCGCCGTCCGAGGTGCGCACCTCGTAGCGGTCGATGTCCTCGGGGTGCAGGGCGGAGCCGCCCGGCATCGTGTTGGGGCGGGCGTCGTGACGCGGCACGCTCCAGCTGGTCACCATCTCCTCGGTGCCGTCCCGGCCGACCACCACCAGATGGCAGGCGCGCGGTCCGGCGCCGTCCTTGACCTTCAGCTCCAGCAGGCTGCCCCATTCCCGGTCCTCCGTGGTCACCTCCGCCCACACCCCGGACCGCTCGTCGGTCGCCACGACGGTCACGGCTCTCTCGCCTCCGGTCCGCGTCATCACCACGAGCGCCGGCGCGGACACGGCCAGGACCACCGAGGCGGCCAGGGCGAGCAGCATCCGGCGGCGCCCCGCGCGCCTGCGCGCCGCGACCTGGGACAGCAGCCGGTCCAGCATCCTCGGGCCGGGCTGGGCGACCGGGTTCACCGGTCGCGGGGTGGCGCTCCGGTACAGCATCAGCTGGCGTGCCGCGGGGCCGAATTCGGTCACCTGGACGGCACAGCTCGGGCACTCCATGAGGTGGTCCTCGAAGCGGAACGCCTCCGCCTCGTCCAGCACGCCGAGCGCGTAGGCGCCGACGTCGCGATGCCTTTCCAGGGACCTCATGCCGAATCCTCGTGCCGTTGGGTGCGGGTGGGGTTACTCCTTGCTCCCACCGGTACGCACCAGCCGACCGAATCACTCAAGCCGCATGCCGAATCGTGACCAAAGGATTCGGAGCCCTGCGGCCCGCGGATTGGTCGGATTCCCGAGGAGTCTCAAAAGAGATGGATGGCGAGGTGGCCGAGCGGCAGCCCGAGCTGCCAGGCCGGCGTCCACACCTTGGGTCCCTCGTCCTCACCGACCACCGCGCCGCCGCCGGGCACCGCGTTGAGATCGGGTGCGAGCAGTTCCGTCTCGCACAGCCAGCGCCATGCCTCCCGGGCCAGCTCCAGGTCCGGGTCCGGCGCGGTGCGCCCCGACGCGGCGGCCCGCGCGGACAGATC
>KL568632.1:19937-21339 GCA_000715605.1 Streptomyces speibonae
GAGCCGCCCCTGCACCCACTCCTGCCACGGCTGGTCGTAGGCGGTCAGCGACAGCCAGTTCTCCAACTGGGTGACCACGCGGATGCCCGACAGCTCGCCGTCGGTGTCGGACAGGAAGACGGTCAGCGCCAGGGCGTCCCGGCCGGCCCGGAACTCGAAGGACGTCGGCGGCATGAGATCGCCGCTGCGCAGCAGTTCGTCGGCGATGTACTCGGCGTACAACCAGGCCATGGGGACGGTCAGTTCACCGTCTCCGGTGCCGTCCGTGCTCTCTCGACCTCTGTGCAGCATCCCTTCCTGCCTTCCTCCGGTGCGTGCGCGTCGCCCGAACCCTGGCCCCCGGTCCGGAACACGGATGAGGACAGCCGATTACTCAACCGGGGTCATCGGCAAGGCGCTTTACGGAGGCTTGACCCGACAGTCGGTTTCACCGCATGTCGGAGGCGTATCCGGGAAGCACCCGGCGCAGGGCGCGCAGCGCGTAATACGCGCGCGACTTCACGGTACCGGGCGGAATTCCGAGGGCCGCCGCGGCTTCCGCCACACTCGCCCCCTGGAAATACACGAGCACCAGAACTTCACGGTGCTCCGGAGTGAGTGTCTTCACAGCCTCGCGGACATCGAGGGCCGCGGCGGCCCGCTCGGCGTGGTCGGAGATCACCCGCGCGTTCTCCAGCACCGCGTCCCCGACCTCGGGCGGACGGGCCTGCCGGGCCCGCCGCGCGTCGATCGCGAGCCGCCGGCCCACGGTGAGCAGCCAGGGCCGCACCGAGTCGAAGTCCTCGGCGCGCAGGGCCTCGGGGTGCTGCCAGGCGCGTACCAGCGTCTCCTGGACCAGATCCTCCGCGCGCTGCCGGTCCCCGTCGCAGAGCCGGAGCAGCAGCGCGAAGAGAGGCCGGCCGTGCTCCCGCTGCAGTGCGGCGAGCTCGTGCTCGGCGGTCGTCCCGTTCGTGAGTGTGATTCCGGCCGTCATGGCCGTATGGCAGCGCACGGCGTCCCCCGGGGGACAGGGCGTGCACAGCAGCGTGCGGCGGACGGTCGATCGCGTCGACGAACGGTTCGACGAACGGTCGGAAAGGCCGTTCACGCACGCCGGACGGCCTAAAGAGCGTGTCGGAACAAGCCAGGGTCAGATGTGGCTTCTTACCTGTTTATCCATAAATACGACTACCGTGCGGGGTGAAGTGATGATCACACGCAGTCGACAGGTGGCCCTGGCCCTGACCGTCGTCCTCACCGCGGGTGCCGCCTGTCAGGCCCGCGACCACCAGCCACCGGAACCGGGGCGCCCGGCCCCTTCCGCCGCCGGGCAGCGCGGCTTCACCCTCGTCGCCTCCGGCGACGTGCTGCCCCACACCTCGATCTGTCTCTTATACACATCTCTGATGGCGCGAGGGAGGCG
>KL568632.1:21547-23546 GCA_000715605.1 Streptomyces speibonae
CCGGCTACGACTTCCGGCCGATGCTCGCCGGCATCCGCTCCGTGGTCGCCCCCGCCGATGTGGCGCTGTGCCACATGGAGACCGTCTACGGGGCCGACGGCGACTACACCGGATACCCCCTCTTCAAGTCCCCGCCCGAAGTGGCCCGGGGGCTGGCCGCGACGGGATACGACGGCTGCTCCACCGCCTCCAACCACACCCTCGACGACGGCGTGGACGGCATCCGCCGCACGCTCGACGCGCTCGACCGGGCCGGAGTACGCCATGCGGGTTCCGCCCGCAGCGAGGGGGAGGCCGGTGCGGCGACCGTGCTGCGCGCGGGCGCGGCGCGCGTCGCCCACCTCGCCTACACCACCGACACCAACGGCCTTCCGCTGCCGCCGGACCAGCCGTGGGCCGTCGCCCTCCTCGACCGGGAGCGGATCATCGCCGACGCGCGCGCCGCCCGGCGGGCCGGAGCCGATGTCGTGGTGGTCTCCGTGCACTGGGGCACCGAATGGCAGGAGGCCCCCGACCAGCGGCAGACCGAACTGGCCCGCGCGCTCACCGCGTCCCGCACGAACGGCCGCCCCGACATCGACCTCGTCCTCGGCACCCACGCCCATGTCCCGCAGGCCTACGAGAAGGTCAACGGCACCTGGGTCGTCTACGGCATGGGGGACCAGATCGCCGGCGAGATGACCAACCACCACGGGGTCCACGACCCGCGCGGCAACCAGTCCACCCTGGCCCGCTTCACCTTCGCCCCGCCGAAGCGCTCCGGCGGGCGCTGGGAGGTGACCCGGGCCGAGTTCGTCCCGCAGCTCTTCGACGTGGACGCCGGACGGGTCGTCAACCTCAACCAGGCGCTGGCCCGGGGCGCCGAGGTGCAGTCGGTGCGGGACCGGATCCGGAAGGTGGTGCTGAGCCGGGGCGCGGCGCAGGACGGCCTGGTGATGGGGGAGTAGGCCGGGGAGGTCGGTCGACGTCCACGTGGTCGAGGGCCGTCAGCATGACCCCGAGCACCCGCAGACACACCGTCACGTCCGTGTCCGTGAGGCCGCCGCCCACCTCGCGCAGCATCCGGTGCTCCCGGTCCAGCACCGCGGTGATCACCGACCGCCCCCGGTCGGTCAGCCGGATCAGCGAGGAGCGCCGGTGGGCGGGGTTCGGCACGCTCTCCACCAGGTCGCGGGCCGCCGCGTCGTTCACCATCCGCTGCACGAACTGACGGCTGAGCGACTGCGCGCGCCCCATCTGCGGCACGGTCATCGGCCCGCCGCGGTGCAGCAGGGTCAGCACCGCCCGCACGCCGACGGAGATGCCCTCCGGTGCCAGCCCCTGCTCGACCAGGCGCTGCGCGCGCCGGTACAGGGGGCCGACCGCGTCGTAGACCTCGGTGAAACGGTGGCCGAGTTCGTCCGGCGGGAGAGGGGGTTCCGTGGCGTTCACCGTTCCATCATGACACCTCGGTTGCCATGTTCGCGCAGAAAATGACACGCTGGTTGTCATGAGTGCTGACGCGGACCTCCGTTTCCTCCCCTCCGGCGACGGCGACCTCGCCTACCGCGACACCGGTGGCACCGGCCCCGCCCTGGTGCTGCTGCACGGCGGCTTCCTGGACCACCGCATGTGGGACGCCCAGGTACCCGCCCTCGCCGCCTCCCACCGGGTCGTGGTGCCCGACGCCCGCGGCCACGGCGCCTCCGCCAACGCCACCCGGCCCTTCCGCCCGGCCGACGACGTCGCCGCTCTCCTCGACCACCTCGGCATCGGCTCCGCGGTCCTGGCCGGCCTGTCGATGGGCGCGGGCACGGCGGTCGACGTCGCGCTGGAGCACGCCCATCGGGTGCGGGCCCTGATCGTCTCCGGGGCCGGCACCAGCGAGCCCGACTTCCGGGACCCCTGGACCACCTCCGTGCTGGCCGACTGGGGCGCCGCGCTGGCCGCCGGGGACGTGGACGCCTGGCTCGAGGCGTTCCTGCGGTTCGTGCCGGGACCGCACCGGACCGCCGACGAC
>KL568632.1:23739-24423 GCA_000715605.1 Streptomyces speibonae
TCGAGGCGTTCCTGCGGTTCGTGCCGGGACCGCACCGGACCGCCGACGACGTCGACCCCGGGATCCTGGACCGGCAGCGCGCCATGGCCCTCGGCACCATCGGCAAGCACACCGCGGACGAGCCGGACCTCAGGGTGCCCGTCACCGGCACCTGGGAGCGGATCGACGGCATCGGCGTCCCGGTGCTCGCCATGCACGGCGGGCTCGACTCCGACGACCATCTGCGTATGGCGGACCGGCTCGTGCGAACCGTCGCCGACGGCCGTTCGGTGACGGTCGACAACACCGCCCACTACCCGAACATGGAACGCCCCGACGTCTACAACGAGATCGTCGCGGGCTTCCTCAAGACGCTGTGAGCCCGCCCGTCCGGAATCACGGCACCACCGTCACCGGCCAGCGCCCGGCCTTCACCAGCCGCACCGCGACCGACCCGATGATCCGGTGGCCCGCCTGCTCGGAGGCCCCCACGACCACCGCGTCCGCCTTCAGGTCGTCCGAGGCCTTCACCAGCCCGGTGTAGGGATCGCTGCGGAACGTGTGGAACTCCCAGCGAAGCCCGGAGTCGCCCTTGATCCGCTCCATCGCCTCCCGGATCTGCGCCACCAGATCCTCGGCGATCTCCTCGGTCGCCTCGGCCACCGGCGCGCCGAGCGCCGCGGCCGCCGCCGGCATCGGCTGTAC
>KL568632.1:24663-26311 GCA_000715605.1 Streptomyces speibonae
AGCATCGGCTGCACGTACACGATGGCGAGCAGCGCCCCCTGACGCCGCGCCAGGCCGGAGGCGTACGCCGCCGCCCGCAGCGAGGAGTCCGAGCCGTCCACGCCGGCCACGATGACCTTCGGGCCGTCCGTACCCCGTTCGAACCGAGGCGCCTGCTGTTCCGTCACAGCTGCGAGGTTAGCCCACACACGTGCCGGTGCCGACCCCCGCGGTCCCGGGCGCACCACCGCCCCGTACTGAGCCGAACGGGTGAATTCAGGCCGCCGCAGCGGTGTCGCTGAGATGTGTCGGCCCTTCGCGGGGCGACTGATGAGTCATGCAGAAGGATCAATTGCTCACCCGGCGGCGGGCGTTGTTCACCGGCGCCGCCGCGCTGGGCGCGGCAGGTGTCGCCGCGGCGGCGCTCGCGCCGGGCGCCGGGAACCGTGCCGCGTCTCCCGCTGCGCCCGCCGCCGGCGCCCAGGCCGCCCGCCGGCCGCTCAGCCCCTCCGAGTTCCGGCTGAGGCCCCTGACCGGCTACGGGCCGCCCCGCCGCACGACCACCAGGACACCGGTGCGCAAGAAGCCGCTGCTGCGGGTGTCCGGACGCGGCCGCACCATGGTGCTGACCTTCGACGACGGGCCCGACCCCCGTTACACCCCGCCCATCCTGGACACCCTGGCCCGCTACGACGTACGCGCGATGTTCTTCGTGTGCGGCGAGATGGCCACCGAGCACCGGGACCTGCTGGCCCGGATGGCCGACGAGGGCCACGTGGTCGGCAACCACACCTGGAGCCACCCCCTGCTCACCCGCCTCAGCCGCCGCCGGATCCGCTCCGAGATGGAACGCACCTGCGACGTCATCGAGAAGGGCTACGGCGAACGCCCCGAGTGGTTCCGCGCCCCCTACGGCGCCTGGAACCGCGCGGCCTTCCAGCTCGGCGCCGAACTGGGCATGGAGCCCATGGCGTGGACCGTCGACACCCTCGACTGGACCACGCCGGGCACCGCCACCATCGTCGAGCGGGTCGAGGACGGCGCCGCCCCCGGGGTCGTGGTGCTCTCGCACGACGCCGGGGGCAACCGCTCGCAGAGCGTCCGGGCCCTGCGCGACTATCTGCCCGAACTGCTGGACTCCGGGTACCACATCACCGTGCCGCGACGGCAGTACGTCTGAGCGGCCCCGCCCGGCCGGGGACCGCTCAGCGGACCTCGGCCAGGCGGGCGAAGGCGACGACGTTCCCGTCGTAGCCGTTCTGCTGGGAGAAGCCGCCGCCGCAGGTGATGACCCGCAGCTCCGCGGTCCCCTTGGAGGCGTAGACCCGGTCGCCCGGGAAGTCGTTCTTCGCGAAGACCTCGACGCCGTAGATCTCGAACACGGCGGTCTTCCCGTCCGCCCGCGCGATCTCGACCCGGTTCCCCTTCTTCAGCGCCCCGAGCCCGTAGAACACGGCCGGCCCCTGCGCGTTGTCGACATGGCCGACGACGACCGCCGTGCCCTTCTCGCCCGGCGAGACGGCACCGGTGAACCAGCCCGCCAGGTTCGGGTCCTGCGGCGGCGGCGCGTCCACCCAGCCCTCCGTGTCCAGGCCCACCGGCATGACCGGCGCGTCCACCTGGATCGCCGGGATCCGCACCCGCTGCGGCACGGCGTGCGGGAGCGTCG
>KL568632.1:26537-28480 GCA_000715605.1 Streptomyces speibonae
CCCCCGAGCCGTTGCGGATGAGCGCGAGACCGGTCAGCAGGACCAGCGCTATCACGCCCCAGGGGGAACGCCTCTTGCGCCGAGCCTCCCATTCGGCTTCGTCCGGCTCGAAAGCAGACATCGGTCCTCCCCTCTCGCCACGGCCGTCGCCGTACCACTCGCGCATGACGAGAACGCTAGGCGGAGCGCGCGCGACCGGCGACGGGGCGGCGGCGAACGGGTGGCGCGGGCGGGGCGGGGTGCGCCATCCGTGGATCAACGTGACGAAGATTTTCTGACGGTCCGTGACCTGCGGCGATATCCCCTGGCACGGCGGTCCCCGGGGGGTGTGCCTCACCAGTACGGACCATTCCCGAAATGCGGGGCCGGGCAGGGCAACTGAGGGTCTTTCCGGGAGACGCTTTCTCGCCGATCGGACCGGGGACGGGCCCCGGGGCGTCTCCCGCGGAGGATCACATGCGTAACTCACGTGCCCTGGCGGCCGCGGGCGCCGCGGTCGCCGTCCTCGGGCTCGCCGCCCCGGCGGCCGTCGCGGACTCCGGCCGGGTTCCCCACCCGTCCAACATCGTCGCCCTGCCCAGCGTCATCGCCCGCGGCGGCCAGCTGACCATCACGGTCGACGGCTGCCCCAACGGCGGCACGGCGACCTCGAACGCCTTCCCGAGAACCAACCTGACGCCCATCAACGGCGCCAACGACACCTCGAAGGGCACCGCGACCGTCAACGACGACGCGCGCCCCGGTTCCTACGACATCACCGTGCACTGCTCCGGCAGGAGCCTGACCCGCCCGGCCGCCTTCACCGTCATCGGCGGGGTCCGCGGTGGCGTCGGCGGCAGCAGCACCAGCGGGGCCACCCCGACCGACATGGCGATCGGCGGCGCGCTGGTGGCCGCGGCGGTCGTCGGCAGCGGTGTCTTCTGGATGCGCCGCCGCGCGGAGAAGCGGATCTGAGCCCGCTGTCCCCCTCGGTCCCGAAGCGCACGTGTGCGAAAGGCCGCGCCCCGGATCGCCACGGATCCGGGGCGGAGCTCTGCCGGGGACTCAGCCCTTGATGTGCGGGAACAGCCGCAGGAAGGCGTCCGCGGACGTGGCCAGCCCCCGGCTGTACGGGGCGTCGAAGTCCCAGATCAGGAAGAGCAGGAAGGCGATCAGCGCGGAGAACAGCCCGGCGAGAATCATCTCCCGGCGGGTGCGCCGGATCTGCAACGCGAAGATCATCCCGATGGTGATCACGGCACCGGCGATGAGTCCGAACCACACCACGCCCGGCATGGTCTCCCCGGTCGACTCGGCCCGCGCGCTGCGCGACTCGTCGGCGGCGGCCACCTGGTCCACGAGCGGCTGGTAGGCCTGCGCCTCGAAGTCCGTCCGCGGCTCGTAGTCGGTGACGTCCCGGCGTACCCGGTCGAGCAGTTCGGTGCCCCGCTCGGTGACCTCGCCGTCCTCGGCCATCGCCCGCCACTCGGTGGTGACGACGTGTCCGACATAGGCGTTGACATCCTCCCGGATGCGGTCGCGCACCTCGGCGGGGTAGACCCGTACCCGCTCCGTGACCTCGTGCAGGGCCACCGCCTCCGCCCGTACGTGCTCCTGGGCGGCGCTGCGGCCCTCCCAGACGCCGGCGATGGCGAGACCCAGGACGATGGCGTACACCACGCCGATCCACATCGTCATGTACTCGATGACGTCCGGGGTCTCGCTGGGGTCCTCGTCATCGGCCGCCCTGCGGTGCCGCACGAGGGTGATGACCACCACGACGGCGCACACGGCGAGCATCGCGAGGATGAGAACAAGCCATTCCGGCAAGAGATGCCTCCAGAAGGGATCGAAGAGGGCGGGGCGTCAGCGCGGACGCAGCGCGGCGATGGCGACCACCGCGGGTGTCGCGATGAGCAGCACGAAGGTGAGCGGCGAGGTGGCGCCGCCGGTGGGCCGCCGGT
>KL568633.1:0-2794 GCA_000715605.1 Streptomyces speibonae
AGATGTGTATAAGAGACAGGCCACTGCTGCATCTCGGCGGGCAGTTCGACGAGCAGCACCTCCGGTTCCGCCTCGTCCAGCAGCGCGGGCACGGCCGCGGCGAGGGAGGGCGCGTGGTGCCGTACGCCGATGAGGTAGGGCGCGGCCGGGGCGGTGAGGAGGGCGAGCGCCTCGTCGGGCGGGACGGGCGCCGCGCTCGCCGGGGCCGCCCTGTGGGAGAGGGACACGGCTCTCAGCCCTCCAGGACCGTACGCAGGTCCCACAGGGTGCGCCAGGTGGCGGAGCCCTGCTCGGCGCGGCGGCGGACAGGGCCGTCCCAGTAGCCGCGCAGCCGGGCGGCGTCGGTGGGGTCGTCCTTGCGGACCACGCCGAGCAGATGGCCGGGGAGCAGGCCGAGCACATCGCGGTCGCCCGGGAAGTAGGCGGCCGCGAGGGCGAGCGCGCCGGCGACGGACACGGCCTCGGCGGTGCTCATCACCGTGGAGGGGCGCTCCACCTCCCAGCCCTCCGCCGACCGGCCCTCGCGCAGGTCCCGGAAGGCGGTGACGAGGGTCTCCAGGACCGCGTCGTCGACCTGGAAGGGCGCGCCGGCCCGCTCGACGGAGGCCCGCGCCTGGCTGCGCACCAGTGCGGTCTCCGCCTCGAGGTCCCCGATGGGGCCGACCGTCTCGAAGTTGAAGCGGCGCTTGAGGGCGGCGGACATCTCGGAGACGCCCTTGTCCCGGAGGTTGGCGGTGGCGATGAGGTTGAAGCCGGGGGCCGCGTGGGCCAGGGCGTCCTCGCTGCCGGAGAGTTCGGGGACGGCGATCCGCCGTTCGGAGAGCAGGGACACCAGGGCGTCCTGCACCTCGGGCAGGCAGCGGGTGACCTCCTCGACGCGGGCGACCGCGCCGCGGGACATCGCGGTGAGCACGGGCGAGGGCACGAGCGCCTGCCGGGTGGGGCCCTGCGCCAGGAGCAGGGCGTAGTTCCACCCGTACTTGAGCTGGTCCTCGGTGGTGCCGGCGGTGCCCTGCACGACCAGACCGCTGGTGCCGCACACGGCGGCCGACAGCAGCTCCGACAGCATCGACTTGGCGGTGCCGGGCTCGCCGACGAGCAACAGGCCGCGCTCCCCGGCGAGGGTGACCACGCACCGCTCGACCAGGGCCCGGTCGCCGACGAACTTGTCCTCGATGACCAGGCGGCGCGGCACGCCGTCGGGCACCTCGGCGTCGTCGGGCAGCTTCAGGGCGCTGCCGGCGCTGCCCATGACGAAGGTGACGACCGCGCGGGGCGTGAGCCGCCAGGCGGGCGGGCGGGGTCCGGCGTCATGGGCGGCGAGGAAGGCCAGTTCGGTCGCGTAGCGGTCCTCGGGCGGGACGATCTGGCGGGCCGGGGAGGGGGACAGGGTGGTGGTCATGAACGGGTTTTCTTCCGGGTGCGGGTGGACGGCGGTCACCAGCGACGGCCCTTGCGGGTGGCGCGGGTGGTGAGTTCCTCGTAGGCGGGCGCGTCGCCGGCGCGAACGCGGTCCCACGCGCGCCGGAACAGTTCGGGCAGCGGCAGCAGCGGCACCGCGCGGGTGTGGCCGGGGACCGGGTAGAGGCCCTGCTTCCAGATCTCCACCGGCAGTGCGGGGGACTTCAGGTCCAGCCAGCCGCACGGCAGGAAGAGGGTGCGCCCGGCGCGGGCCCGCTTCGCCTCGACGACCAGGCCGGTGGCGGCCAGTTCGGCGCGGGCCTTCTTCATGCGGGCGGGCTTCCATCCCGTCCAGCGGGCGCAGTTGCGGTCGGTCGGGTCGGGCAGGGCCAGCAGTTGCAGATAGAGCGCGGCCGCGTCCGGGCTCAGACCGAGGGTCCCGGCGGCCTCGGCGACCAGGTCGGGTGCGCCGAGGGCCGGGTCCTGGGCGTATCCGGTGGGTCCCTCGGGGTCGGTCCCGGCCGCGACGGCGCGGGCGAGATCCTCGTCGAGGATCGTCCGCAGTGCCCGCATGCCCTCGCCCCGTCCGGGTCCGAGGAGTCCCTCGAGCAGTCCGAACACCGGATCGTCCGCGTCGGTGAGCGCGCCGGTGCGGACCAGGACGGTCTCCTGGTCGCGGAACATCGGGCGCAGCACCAGGGCGTCGCCGGCGGGGGTGGAGCCGTCGGCGTCCGCGCCGCCGGTGGCGGGCAGGTCTGTAGGCCTTGCGCAGGTCGACGGCGGTGGAGGAGCCCTTCTCCGTCCAGTCCAGGTCGAGGTCGAGCAGCAGTCCCGGATCGGCGAGGCGGCGGCGCAGCGCGGCCAGCCCGCCGGGCAGGGCGGCGCGCAGGGGGTGCCCGTACGGCAGGGAGTAGGCGAGGGCGGCGAGCGCGGACACGGAGCCCGTCAGGGCGTTCCGTCCGGGCACGGCCCCGGGGTCCTCGGCCACGAGTCTGCCCTCCGGGTCGGGGCGTTGCACCGTGGTACGGCTGAGCCAGGGGGTGCGGCCGGGGTTGAGCACCTCGTCGACGTACCCGGTGGACAGTCCCGTCACGGCGAGATCCCCGGCGACGTCCTCGGGCAGGCGGACGACCCCGTCGAGGCGTTCCGCCCACACCCGGGCCGCCGCTGTGATGTCCGGTCCGGCCGTCCACAGGTCACCGGGGTTGTCGGGCAGCAGCGCCCCGATCAGGGCGGCCCGGTCGGCGGGCTCGAGCGAGCCCAGCAGGCCGTCGCCGAGCTGCTTCTGACGCGGCTTGAGCCCGGTCGCGGCGATCACCTCGTCGGTGAGCTGCGCCGGCCGGCCCGCGAGCAGCAGGGCGGCCTGTATCGGTCCTGTCTCTTATACACATCT
>KL568633.1:2944-8461 GCA_000715605.1 Streptomyces speibonae
CCTGTATCGGTCCCAGGCCGTCGCCGGTGGCGGCGGCCAGGGCGGCGGGCGCGTCCGGCTGCCAGTTGGCGGCGCCCTTGTCCCGGATCAGCCGCGTCACCGCGGCCAGTTGGGCGGCCGGGAACAGCGGAGGGTGCGCGGTCTCCTGCTCCAGCGTGAAGTGGGCGACGGCGCCGAAGGTGCCGGCCGGATCGTGGTCGAGGGCGAGCCAGTGCACACGCTTGGCCTGGTGGTCGGCCCGCTGGCAGCCGAGGACGACGACGGTGCGGCCCTCCCGGCGCAGCACCTGTCCCGCGCGCTCCTGCTTGGTGTGGGGTTCGCTCAGCACGATCTCGCGCAGCGCGGTCCCGGGTGCGGCGAGCGGACCCTCCGCGACCGCGTCGAAGAGCAGCAGCAGCGCGGTGCGGTGGGCGGCGGGCAGCGTGGGTGAGGCGGCGCGGTGGGCGAGCGGGCGCAGGACGTCCAGGAGGGACAGCCACGGCACGCCGGCTCCGGGGATGGTGTGGTCCTCGCTGCGCCATCCGTCGGCGTCCCCGGTGAGCCGGGCGGAGGCGGGCAGGGGCTTGCCTTCGGCGGGCTTGCCCGACAGGACGTGGTTGACGGCCCGGATCTGGCGCAGGGCGGTCCAGCGCTGCGCGCTGCCCCACCAGCCGTGCTGCACTGCGAGCCCGGCGGTCGCCTCGCGCAGGGTCTCGTCGTCGCCGTCCTCCGGCTCGTAGTCGGCGAACATGTCCTCGGCGCGCGGGCGCTCGGTCGCGGGACGCCGCTCGGGAGGTGCCGCGAATCGGTCGACGGACACCGCGAGGCGCAGCACCGCGCCGACGTGCGCTGTCACGCCGGCGAGCAGGTGCGGCTCGGTGAGGCCGGGGAGGGTGCGGGAGACGGCCTCGCGGAGGAACTCCTCGGCGGCCGGGACGGCGGAGGCGGCGTTCCCGGCGGGCGCGGTGTTCCCGGTGTTCCCCGGTTCGGCGTCCGTCTTCGCCCGGGCGGCGGCGGTCTGCTCGTGCCATTCGGCCATGGCCTCGGCGCCGGCGCGCAGGAGGTCGCCCGCCTGCTCGTCGGTCAGCGCCCGCAGCAGCGCGGACGCGGCCTCGTCGCGTGGCCGCAGGGCGTGCCAGAAGTCCGCCGGCGGGACGAGCCGTGTGCCGGCGGCGAACTCGCCGCCCCGCTCCAGCGGCGTCACCTGGCCCATCTCGTCGCCGCCGGGCGTGTACAGGACGACCTGGCGGAACTGGGTGGCGGCGACGAGTTCGGTGCCCCCGGGCAGCCGCAGCCCTCCGAGAGGAACGCGCCGCATCCGCACGGCGGGCAGGGTGACGGTCCGGCCGTCCGGCGTGCCCGCGACGGTGCGCGCCTCGTCCCCCTCGCCCTCGGTGCGCACCCACCGGCCGAGGACCGTGCCGTCGGTGCCGAACGGGCTGTGCTCCAGTCCGGGCTGGAGGGGCAGCACAGAGCAGTACTGCTGCTCCAGGGTGGCGCCCTCGCTGATCCCGGAGCGCAGGAAGGCGGGCAGCGAGGCGCGTGAGTGGGTGCCGCTGACCGGGTCGTACTCGAGCCACACCTGCCGGGGGCCCTGCCGGCCCTCGCGCCAGAACGAGGTGCCGTCGCCCAGGATGCGGCGGGTGGGCTGCAGGACTGTGTCGCCGGCGTGCAGGACGCGGCCGCCGGTGGCGCGGCCGCCGCCGGGCAGGGGGATCGAGGGCTCGCCCGTGTAGCCGCCGTACCACGCAGGAAGGTGCTCCCCGCCCAGCGCGAACACCTCGGACGGGCGGGCCGACCAGTAGCCGTACTGTTTGTTCTCGTGCCGCCACATCACCAGCAGTTCGCCGTCGGTGTAGCGGAACGACGGGCGCTGCCAGCGGTCCAGCTGCACCGGCAGCCGCAGGTCGTGCTCCAGCAGGATGCCCTCGGGCCCCACGATGATCGCCTTGTGCCCGCGGGAGAGGATCAGCGCCGGCCACGCCTCGTCGACGGCGAGCTTGTCCTCGCGGTCCCGCCGGGTCTCGGCGTCCAGGCGCCGCAGCGCCTCGTCGAGGGCGGGCCACCCCAGCTCGTCGAGGATGCCCGCGCTCAGGGTACGGCGCAGCAGCGAGGCGATGTCGAGCTCGGAGGCCCGGGCGACGGCCTTCGGGCCGATCCGGGCGGCGATCTCGCCGAAGGGGCGCAGCCGTCCGAGCGCGGCGCGCGCGGCGGGCAGACCGGTCGCGGTGGTCAGTTCGTCCGCCGCGTCCTCCAGCCACTCGCGCAGGATGTCGGCGAGCACGGGATGCGCGGCCAGCTCCTCCAGCGCGTCCCGGCCCGAGTGGTGGTTCTTGATGTTCCCGACGGCGTTGTACAGCAGGCGCCTCAGGCGCGGGTCCGCGGCGACGGCGGCGAGGTCCCGGCGTGCGGGCCGGGTGTCGTTCAGCCACTGGTGGACGGCGAGGTGGGCGTCCGGGGCGGGCATCCGCAGCGGGATGTCCTGTGCCCGGCACAGGTCCAGCAGATCGAGGTCGGCGCCCTCGTGCCACCGTCCGGTGAAGAGGTCCACGGGGCGGCCGTCGGCGCGCAGGCGCGCGGCCATGCGCTCGACGAGCGCGAGGGTGGCCGGTGAGCGGTCGCCGACCGAGCCGCCGTGCTTGCGGTGCAGGGCCCACCGGCTGAGCCAGTCCGCAGCGTCGACGCCGTCGGCGGCCCCGGACTCGCCGGTGAGCAGCCGGTCGGTGCCGGTCTCCGCGAGCAGGGCGAGCCAGAACTCGTCGTCGTCCGTGGAGCGGCCCAGCCCGGCGGGCATGATCTCCAGCAGCCGGCCGCGCAGTTCGGGTCGCTGCTCGGTGAGGACGACGAGCGTGGCCCGGTAGAAGTTCCAGAAGGAGGCGGGGGCGCGCACCGCCGCGGGCGAGGCGAGGAGGTCGGCGACGAAGGCGCACTCCTCGCGGCCCCGGTCCAGCCCCGCCGCCTTGATCAGCGTGCGCGCGTCCTGCGGCAGGGACGCGTATGGCGGCATGCCGGCGGCGCAGCGCTCCACGGTGAGCTGCCGGAACTGCGCCCATGCCTCGGCCGGCGTGAGACGCGCCGCGAGGGCCTTGACGTGTTCCTTGAGCGCCTTGACCGTCAGCGCGCCGGCGAAGGCGAACTCCAGGAAGACGGCCCGCTGCCGCTCCTCGTCCACGGCCAGGGCGTGCACCCGCTCCGCGTCGCGGGCCTTGCCGAAGAAGGCCGCCGCGTAGGTGGTGTTCTCGTGCTGCAGGAAGACGCGGGCGGCCTGCTCGTAGAAGGTGGGCAGGAAGTGCGGCACGGCGCGGCCGAGTTGCTCGCCGAGTGCCTCGAAGCCCTCCTTGGCGGTGCCGGGGCGGGACTTGGCCTGCCGGGCGAGCCGCTCGATGTCCCGGACCAGCGCCAGCGCGTGGTGACCGTTCGCCGGGTCGTTGACCAGCGCCCAGGCGGGGAAGCCGAGGGTCTCCCGGCGGACCTGGCCGACCTCGCGGGTCTCGGGCTCGCGGGCCAGTCCGAGGAAGTCCAGGGCGAGGTCCTCCGCCTCGCCGAGGGTGCCGGGCACCAGCCGGACGACCTTCCGCTCGTCCAGCGCGGTGTGCGTGTAGGTGCGGACGGTGAGGACGTCGGCGTCCTCCCGGTCCGTGACGCCCGGGGGCAGCACGGCGCCGGCGTCGAGCAGCGTGGCCGCGGTGGTCTCGTCGTAGGTGAAACCGTCGTACTCGTACGTCGTCACGCCGCACGCTCCTCGTCCTCGATGTCGCGTCCGGCGTACAGTGCGGCCGCCATGCGCATACCCTCCGACCAGGCCACGGGCCCGACCTGACCGAGCTTCAGTGTGCGGCCCGCGGGGTCGGTGAAGACCAGCGGTCCGGTCTCCGTCTCCGCCCATCCGTCGTAGTCGCCGACCCACACGCGGGCCTCGACGCCGCAGCCGTCCTCCAGGACGTTGCACACGGCGTGGCCGCCGCGGACGCGGTAGCCCAGTTGGGCCGCGCGGCCGTGCAGGAACCTCAGTTCCTTGAAGACACCGCCCGCGTAGTCGTCGACGGAGGCGGCCTCGGTGTCGAGGGCCGCGGGCCGGTGCCACACCTCGCGGAAGAGCTGCTGGGCGCGCTGTTCGATGCCCAGCTCGACGGCGAACTCGCGCAGGTCCTCCAGTTCGTCGAGGAGCACCGGGTGCGGCAGGCGCACCAGTGCCGGGGTGAGCCGGACGGTGTCGCCGTCGAGGTCGACCAGGCCGAGGCCGCGGTCGGGGTCGGCGTCCCGCAGGAACCCGGCGACGACGCCGTCCGCCCCCGTGACGACCATGTCGCGCAGCGCGGCCTGCCAGGCCGGGTCGGGCCACACCCGCGCCAGGACCTCGAACGGCACCGGCAGCGAGCGCACCATCCACCGCTCCACATCGGCCAGACACTGCCGTTCGTGCCGCTCCAGCCACTCGACGAGCTGACGCAGCCCCACCACCGCCGGATCGTCGGCGATTTTGGACGGTACGGATTTCAGCCCCCGTCCGGCCGCGTTGCGGCACACCACCTTGCCGTCGTCGAGGGCGACTTCATAGCCGCCGGCCGACACCCACCCCATGCGTGCCTCCCGCAGAACATTGATCAAGTGACGGGAACTGTAGGGCAGGAGTCTGACAACGGGCTCCGGCCCTGGGGACACCGGGTGCGGAAGCTGTTGTTCCGTGGGGCGGCGGGGCCATCGGGGTGGTCGCGTGCCGTGTCGGGGCGTCGTGGCCGGGCCCGCTGGCCATGCTGGGTCGGGCAGGCAGCTTTCCGAGCGACGAGGAGCACGGCATGGCCACGGACCCGGTCGGGCGATTCCTGACGGCGTTGGACCCGGATCACCGCGAGGCCGTCAGTTCCAGGCCGCGCGAGGAACAGGAACGTCTGGCGGCCGCCTGGGAGCGGGAGCTGGACACCGACGACGAGCTCGACTCCCTCGACGAGCTGTCCCCCGCGGCGGCCGAGGCCGAGGCGGCTCGCCGCGTCCTCGGCCGTGAGCACGAATAGAAGAGGTCAAGGCGTGGGGCCGTCCGGTCGGACGGCCCCACACGGCTGCTGGCTCAGTTGCCCACGCCGAGGTTGGCCATGAAGGCGGCCGGGTAGCGGTCGCCGCGCGCCGCGCCGCGCGGCACCGCCTTCTCGATCTCGGCCAGGTCGTCGTCGGTCAGCGTCAGGTCGAGCGCGGGCAGCGCCTCGGCCAGCCGCTCGCGGGTGCGGGCACCCACCAGGGGCACGATGTCCTCCCCCTGCGCCGCCACCCACGCGATGACCAGCTGCGCCACGGTGCACCCCTTCGCCTCGGCGACCCGCCGCAGCGCCTCCACGAGGGCGAGGTTGTGCTCCACGTTGCCGTCCGCGAACCGGGGACTGGCCCCGCGGTGGTCACCGGGACGGCCCGCGCGGTCGGCGGACCAGTGCCCGGAGATCAGGCCGCGGCCCAGGACGCCGTACGCCGTCAGGCCGATGCCGAGTTCCCGCAGCGTCGGCAGGACCTCCGCCTCGACCGCGCGGGAGATCAGCGAGTACTCGATCT
>KL568633.1:8669-9935 GCA_000715605.1 Streptomyces speibonae
CGGGAGATCAGCGAGTACTCGATCTGCAGGTCGGCGACGGGGTGCACGGCGTGCGCCCGGCGGACGGTCTCCGCGTCGACCTCGGAGAGGCCGAGGTGCCGTACGTACCCGGCGTCGATCAGCTCCTTGATCGCTCCCACGGTCTCCTCGATGGGCACCGCCGGGTCCAGCCGCGCGGGGCGGTAGATGTCGATGTGGTCGGTGCCCAGCCGGGTCAGTGAGTAGGCGAGGAAGTTCTTCACCGCCGCCGGCCGGCCGTCGTGCCCGCCCGGGGCGGGACGGGGCCCGCTGAGCATGCCGAACTTGACGCTCAGCCGGTAGCTGTCCCGGTCCCGGCCGCGCAGTGCCTCGGCGAGCAGGAGCTCGTTGTGGCCCATGCCGTAGAAGTCGGCCGTGTCGATCAGTGTGACGCCCGCGTCCAGGGCGGCGTGCACGGTGGCGATGCTCTCCGTGCGGTCGGCCGCGCCGTAGGCGCCGGACATGCTCATCCCGCCCAGGCCCAGCGCGGAGACGGACGGACCGGTGCTGCCCAGAGTGCGTGTCTGCATGGTGTGCTCCTTTGTCGTCGTACTGCCACCCACCCTGGGCCGGTGGCGCGGGCGGCGGGAGCGGAGCGTTCATCATGGGAGAGCCGCTCCCTGGATCGGCGCCGCGCCGCGAGGGAGCATGGGGGCATGGAACGTGAGCAGCTCGCCGACTTCCTGCGCCGCCGCCGCGAGGCGATCCGTCCCGCCGAGGTCGGCATCACCGACGGACCCCGGCGTCGCACCAGCGGACTGCGCCGGGAAGAGGTGGCGATGCTCGCCGGCATGTCGGTCGACTACGTGGTCCGCCTGGAGCAGGGCCGCAGCAGTCAGCCCTCGGCCCAGCTGCTCGCCGCGCTGGCCCGTGCGCTGCGCCTCTCGGACGACGAGCGCACCCACCTGTTCCATCTGGCCGGTCACCGGCCCCCGCCCGCCGACGGTGTGGCCCGCCTCGCCCGGGCCGGTCTGGTGCGCATGCTCGACCTGCTCGGCGACACCCCGGCGGTGGTGATGTCCGACCTGGGTGAGGTCCTCGCGCAGAACCGCGCGTCCTTGCTGCTCATGGGGGATCACACCCGCTTCTCGGGTGACCGCCGGTACATCGTCCACCGCTGGTTCACCGAACCGGCGGCCCGTGCCGTCTGCCCGGAAGGGGAGCGGGAGCACTACGCCCGGGCGCTCGTCGCCGACCTGCGGGCGGCAGCCGGGCGCCGGACGGGCGACCCGGAGGTCGCCGGTCTGG
>KL568633.1:10156-10366 GCA_000715605.1 Streptomyces speibonae
ACTGCAGGCCGCGAGCGCCGACTTCCGCCGGCTCTGGGCCGAGCACGAGGTGGCGGTGCGCCGCGCGGACCGCAAGACCGTGCTGCATCCGCGGGTGGGCCCGCTGCTGATGGACTGCGAGACCCTGGTCACCCCCGACCAGGGGCAGCAGCTGCTGGTGCTCACCCCGGCGGACGCCGAGACCCGCGAGCGGCTGGAGCTGCTCCGGGT
>KL568634.1:0-3006 GCA_000715605.1 Streptomyces speibonae
CGATGCCGCCGACGCGACGGGTCGGGGACTTGTCCTCGTTGAGGAACGTCGCCGTGGCGCGGTCGAGGGCCCCGGCGAGGACCTTGGCCCGGCCATTGCCCGTGACCTCTGCGTACTGCTCGAACGACGGCACCAGCGCGAAGAACTCACCGAGCGAGTCCCAGCGCAGGTAGTTCTCCTTGATCAGCTGCTGCACGTGCTTGGGCGCCGAGCCGCCGGCGCCGGTCTCGAAGAGGCCGCCGCCCGCCATCAGCGGGACCACCGACAGCATCTTGGCGCTGGTGCCCAGCTCCAGGATCGGGAACAGGTCGGTGAGGTAGTCGCGCAGCACGTTGCCGGTGACCGAGATGGTGTTCTCGCCGCGGCGGATGCGCTCCACCGACAGCTTGGTCGCCTCGACCGGGTTGAGGATCCGGATGTCCAGGCCCTCGGTGTCGTGCTCCGGCAGGTACTGCTCGACCTTGGCGATCAGGTTGGCGTCGTGCGCGCGGGTCTCGTCCAGCCAGAACACCGCCGGGTCGCCGGTGGCGCGGGCGCGGGTGACGGCCAGCTTCACCCAGTCGCGGATCGGCGCGTCCTTGGTCTGGCAGGCGCGGAAGATGTCACCGGCGGAGACGGCCTGCTCGATGACGGCGTCGCCGTTGCCGTCGACCAGGCGGACGGTGCCGGTGACGGGGATCTCGAAGGTCTTGTCGTGGCTGCCGTACTCCTCGGCCTTCTGCGCCATCAGACCGACGTTCGGGACCGAGCCCATGGTGGACGGGTCGTAGGCGCCGTTGGCCCGGCAGTCGTCGATCACGGCCTGGTAGACACCGGCGTAGGAGGAGTCCGGCAGCACCGCCAGGGCGTCGTGCTCCTGGCCGTCCGGGCCCCACATGTGGCCGGAGGTGCGGATCATGGCCGGCATGGAGGCGTCCACGATGACGTCCGAGGGGACGTGCAGGTTGGTGATGCCCTTGTCGGAGTCGACCATCGCCAGGTCCGGGCCCTCGTTGAGCTCGGCGTCGAAGGAGGCCTTGATCTCCTCGCCCTCGGGCAGGTTCTCCAGGCCCTTGTAGATGCCGCCGAGGCCGTCGTTCGGGCTCAGTCCGGCCGCGGCGAGCTTGTCACCGTACTGGGCGAACGTCTTCGGGAAGAAGGCGCGCACCACGTGGCCGAAGATGATCGGGTCGGAGACCTTCATCATCGTGGCCTTGAGGTGCACGGAGAACAGCACGCCCTCCTGCTTGGCGCGGGCGACCTGCTCGGTCAGGAACTCGCGCAGCGCGGCGACGCGCATCACGGAGGCGTCGACGACCTCGCCCTTCAGCACGGGCACGGACTCCCGCAGCACGGTGGTGGAGCCGTCGTCGCCCTTGAGCTCGATGCGCAGCGCGCCGTCCTCGGCGATGACGACCGACTTCTCGGTGGAGCGGAAGTCGTCGGTGCCCATGGTGGCGACGTTGGTCTTGGACTCGGAGGTCCAGGCGCCCATGCGGTGCGGGTGGTTCTTGGCGTAGTTCTTCACGGAGGCGGGGGCGCGGCGGTCGGAGTTGCCCTCGCGCAGGACCGGGTTCACGGCGGAGCCCTTGACCTTGTCGTAGCGGGCCTGGATCTCCCGCTCCTCGTCGGTCTTCGGGTCGTCCGGGTAGTCCGGCAGCGCGTAGCCCTGGGCCTGCAGCTCGGCGATGGCGGCCTTGAGCTGCGGAATCGACGCCGAGATGTTCGGCAGCTTGACGATGTTGGCCGCGGGCGTCTTCGCCAGCCGGCCGAGCTCGGCCAGGGCGTCCGGGATGCGCTGGTCCTCGGTGAGGTACTCCGGGAACACGGCGATGATGCGCCCGGCCAGCGAGATGTCGCGCGTCTCCACGGCGACACCCGCCTGCGAGGCGTACGCCTGGACCACCGGCAGGAAGGAATACGTCGCCAGGGCCGGGGCCTCGTCAGTGTGCGTATAGATGATGGTCGAGTCAGTCACCGGGTGCTCCGCTCCACGTCTGCAACATTGCTCGACATCAAGATATCTTGTGACGGGCCCCGGCTCGACAGGGGTCCACGCCGAGTCCCGGGCGACTGTCCGTCCGCCGGTCACCCGGGCCGGGGACGCGTGCGCCTCCCGGCCCGGGACACTCCCGGCCTCAGACCGGCCGGGCCGTGGTCATGTCGTCCGGCGCGGACTCCAGGTCCCGCTGGGACGGGATCAGCGTCGTGCCCTGCTGGAGCGCCACCGTCCGCGCGGGCGACGGAATGCGGATGCCCTCCTCGCGGTAGCGGCGGTGCAGGCGCTTGATGAACTCGTGCTTGATCCGGTACTGGTCGCTGAACTCACCGACGCCCAGGATCACCGTGAACCCGATGCGGGAGTCCCCGAAGGTGTGGAAACGCACCGCCGGCTCGTGCTCCGGCACCGCGCCGGTGATCTCCGTCATCACCTCGGCGATCACCTCCTTGGTCACCCGCTCCACCTGCTCCAGATCACTGTCGTACGACACGCCGACCTGCACCAGGACCGTCATCTGCTGCTCGGGGCGCATGAAATTGGTCATGTTCGTCTTGGCGAGCTGCCCGTTCGGGATGACCACCAGGTTGTTGGCGAGCGCGCGGACGGTGGTCTGCCGCCAGTTGATGTCCTCGACATACCCCTCCTCCCCGCTGCTCAGCCGGATGTAGTCACCGGGCTGCACGGTCTTGGAGGCGAGGATGTGGATGCCCGCGAACAGGTTGGCGAGCGTGTCCTGGAGCGCCAGCGCCACCGCGAGACCGCCGACGCCGAGGGCGGTGAGCAGCGGGGCGATCGAGACGCCCAGGGTCTGCAGGCCCACCAGGAAACCGATCGCCAGGACCAGGATCCGGGTGATGTTCATGAAGATGGTCGCCGACCCGGCCACGCCGGAACGGGACTGGGTGACCCCCTGCACCAGCCCCGCCATCACCCGGGCCGCCGACACGGTCGCGGCGAAGATGACCATCAGCGTCAGCGTCTGGTTGACGTTGTGCTGCACGGTCCGGGTCCTGTCTCTTATACAC
>KL568634.1:3187-4063 GCA_000715605.1 Streptomyces speibonae
AGTTGACGTTGTGCTGCACGGTCCGGGTCAGCGGCAGCGCCGCCGCCGCGGAGGCCGCGCCGCCCGCGATCGCCGCCCACGGCGCGATCATGCGCAGCGCGTCCACGAGGACGTCGTCCCCGCGCCAGGTGGTGCGTGCGGCGTGCCGGCCCAGCCAGCGCAGCAGCAAGCGGAGGAGGAACGCCGCGACGACGCCGGCGGCGAGGGCGATACCGGCGTGCACCAGATCGTCCATGGTGAGTGAGCGGGTCACCGCTCACCTCCCGCGAAACACCCGGCCGACGGCCGTATGTGATGTCGTGTCATGTGTCACCTGCTCGAGTTCTGCGGAATCAGGGCGTGCCGCACCCGCCCCCTGACCTGCGGTCGGCACGATCGCTCATCCTGCCGTATTCCGCGGGGCAGTTCGTACCGCGGCCGGTCTCACAGGTCCGTGAACGAGCCATGCCGTCCGGCCCCCGAGGCGAACCGGGCGGCACCCTCCAGACCCGCCGCCACCACGGCGGCCCCGCCCCGCAGTTCGCCGCGCAGCGCCGCCTCCTCGGCCAGGCCCTCCTGGCCGAGCACCGAGGCACGGTCGGCGCGCAGACAGGCCTGCGGGAACCGGGCGAGGGCGGCGGCCAGTTCCTCCGCCTCGGCGCGGGCCCGCCCCGCCGGCGCCACGCGGTTGGCCAGCCCGATGTCCAGGGCTTCCGCGGCCGCCACCGGACGCCCGGTGAGGATCAGGTCCAGCGCCCTGCTGGTGCCGATCAGCCGGGGCAGCCGTACCGTGCCGCCGTCGATCAGCGGCACGCCCCAGCGCCGGCAGTACACCCCGAAGACCGCGTCCTCCTCGGCCACCCGGAGATCGCACCACAGCGCCAGCTCGAGGCCGCC
>KL568634.1:4273-4720 GCA_000715605.1 Streptomyces speibonae
TTGGCCAGCCGCATCCGGGTGGGCCCCATCGGCCCGTCCCCGTCCTCGGCGACCCGGTTGCCGCGCTCGGTGCCCAGCGCCTTCAGGTCGGCGCCCGAGCAGAACGTGCCGCCCTCGCCCCACAGCACCGCCACCGCGGCCCCGTCGTCCGCCTCGAACGCGCGGAAGGCGTCGGCCAGCGCGGCGGCGGTCGTCCTGTCCACCGCGTTGCGCACCTCGGGCCGGGACAGGACGACCGTGGTGACGGGTCCCCGGCGCTCGGTCCGGTCCGGCGTGACAGTGCCCCTCTCCGCTGGTCGGACCCGGGACCCTACCCCGGTCTCCGCTGGTCGGACCGGGACCCTACCCCGGCCGGACGGTCAGATCACCTTCAGCCGCACCAGCGCGGCCAGCGTCAACGCCCCCGGCAGCAGCGGCACCCACACCGTGACGACCCGGAAGACCAGC
>KL568634.1:4959-5548 GCA_000715605.1 Streptomyces speibonae
CCCCGCCCACCGCGACCAGCGCCACGACCAGGGCCGTCTCCACCGAGCCGAGCCCGCCCGGAGTGGGCACCAGCGCCACCGCGACCGTCGCCGCCAAATACGCCACCGCCATGTGGGCGGGCGGCACCGCCAGGCCGAACGCCACGCCCACCAGCACCAGCACGGTCGCCTGAAGCGCGGGGAACGCCAGCGCCCCGCCCCACAGCGCCAGCGCCCGGGAGGGCAGGGCGTGCACCGACCGCGCCTCGCTCAACGCCGTTTCCAGGAACGCGCGGACCACCCTGCGCACCGGCCGTACGGCCGCGAGCACACCGGCCGCCGCGGCCACCACCGCGCCGCCCGCGACCAGCAGCGGGCCGAGTGCCCCCTCGGGCAGCAGCGAGCCGAACGGCAGCGCGCCCGGGAACGTCACGAGCAGGGCCGCCAGCAGCCCCACCCGGCCGGCGGACTCCGCGAGGAGATACAGCGCCAGAGCGGCCGACGAACGGGCCGGCGACAGCCCGCACACCGTCATGAACCGCAGATTGACCGCGCTCGCGCCCAGGCCCGTGGGCAGCATGTGATTCGCCGCGCCCGCCGCGAACTGCGT
>KL568634.1:5807-6299 GCA_000715605.1 Streptomyces speibonae
CAGCCGCTCCACCACCGCACCCTGCCGGGTGAAGGCGGCCGCCACCCAGGTCAGACAGGTGACACCGGCCGCCGCCAGCAGCCAGGGCCACCGGGCGGTCGTCAGCAGGGAGAAGCCCTCGGCCAGCACCGCCCGGTGCCGCACCGCGATCACCGTCACGAGCAGCAGGGGCAGCACACACAGGATCCGGCGGACCGTCCGCGTCACACCCACCGAGCGTGTCCGCCGCGCCCCAACGGCGGGTTGCGCCCGTCCGGACGGCTCCTTACGACCGGGAGGCGGCCCCTGGAGAGGGGCCGCCCCGCGCTTGACCTCAATCATGGTCAAGGTTCTACCTTCGCGTTCATGAGCATGGAGACCACAGCGTGGACACAACTGCGCAGCGTCATGTCCGCCGAGGACGAACACCGCCCCGTGACCCGGGAGACACTGCGACGCATCGCCGCCTTCGCCCGCCCGCACCGCCGCCGGCTCGTCCTGTTCGTGCTGCTC
>KL568634.1:6513-8315 GCA_000715605.1 Streptomyces speibonae
CCGCCGCCGGCTCGTCCTGTTCGTGCTGCTCGGCACGGCCACCGCGGCCCTCGCCGTCGCCACCCCCGTGCTGGCCGGACGCGTCGTCAACACCATCGTGGCCGCGGGTGACGAGGCCACCGTCGTCCGCCTGGCCCTGCTCATCGCGCTGATCGCGGTCGTGGAGGCGGCCCTCGGCGTCCTGGGCAGAAGACTGTCCGCCGCCCTCGGTGAGGACCTCATCCTCGATCTGCGCACGGCGGTGTTCGACCATGTCCAACGTATGCCCGTCGCGTTCTTCACACGCACCCGTACGGGAGCGCTCGTCTCCCGTCTCAACAACGACGTCATCGGCGCCCAACGGGCCTTCAGCAACACCCTGTCGACCGTGGTCGGCAACCTGGTCACCCTGCTGCTCACCCTCGCCGTGATGCTCACCCTGTCCTGGCAGATCACCCTGCTCGCCCTGGTGCTGCTGCCGGTCTTCGTGATCCCCGCCCGGCGCATGGGCCGCCGCATGGCCGGCATGCAGCGCGAGGCCGCCGCCCTGAACGCGGCCATGGGCACCCGGATGACCGAGCGGTTCTCCGCGCCCGGCGCCACCCTGGTGAAGCTGTTCGGCCGCCCCGAGGAGGAAGCGGAGGAGTTCGCCGTGCGCGCCCGGAGGGTACGGGACATCGGCGTCCGTACGGCCACGGCGCAGACCGTGTTCATCACCGCGCTCACCCTCGTCTCGGCCCTCGCGCTGGCCCTGGTCTACGGCCTCGGCGGGCGGCTCGCCCTCAGCGGCGTCCTCGACGCCGGCGCGGTCGTCGCCCTCGCGCTGCTGCTCACCCGGCTGTACGCGCCGCTGACCTCGCTGGCCGGGGCGCGGGTCGAGGTGATGAGCGCGCTGGTCAGCTTCGAGCGGGTCTTCGAGGTCCTGGACCTCGAGCCGCTCATCGCGGAGCGGCCGGACGCCCGCGACCTGCCGGAGGGCCCGGTCTCCGTGGAGTTCGACGACGTCCGCTTCGGCTATCCCTCCGCCGACAAGGTCTCCCTGGCCTCCCTGGAGGAGGTCGCCGTGCTCGACTCGCGCGGCGGAGAGGAAATCCTGCACGGCATCTCCTTCCGGGCCGAACCGGGGCAGACCGTCGCCCTCGTCGGCTCCTCCGGCGCCGGCAAGTCGACCATCGCGGGGCTGCTGCCCCGGCTGTACGACGTCGACGCGGGCGCCGTGCGGGTGGGCGGCGTCGACGTGCGCGAGCTGACGGCGCGTTCGCTGCGGGCCACGCTCGGCATGGTGACCCAGGACGGTCATCTCTTCCACGACACGGTCCGCGCCAATCTGCTGCTGGCCCGGCCGGACGCGAGCGACGCGGAGCTGTGGGACGCTCTGGCGCGGGCCCGGCTCGACGCGCTGGTACGGGCGCTGCCGGACGGGCTGGACACGGTGGTGGGGGAGCGCGGTTACCGGCTCTCCGGGGGCGAACGCCAGCGGATGACGATCGCCCGGCTGCTGCTGGCCCGTCAGCGGGTCGTCATCCTCGACGAGGCGACCGCGCATCTGGACAACACGTCCGAGGCGGCTGTCCAGGAGGCGCTGGCGGAGGCGCTGGAGGGACGGACGGCGGTGGTGATCGCGCACCGGCTGTCGACGGTGCGGGCGGCGGATCTGATCCTCGTCGTCGAGGCGGGGCGGATCGTGGAGCGCGGTACGCACGCGGAGCTGCTGGCGGCGGGGGGCCGGTACGCGGAGCTCCATCGAACCCAGTTCGCCTCTCGGACCACCGAGCCTGCGACGGCTTAGGGGGTCGGTGCGGGCCGGGGGTGTTCGCGCAGCC
>KL568634.1:8599-14064 GCA_000715605.1 Streptomyces speibonae
GCCTGTGGGGGCGGCCCCGGGGGCGTGGCCATCCGCCGGGGGCCCACGGGTACTGCTCTCGTGGGGCAGGGGCCGGGACGTGACTGCCCGCGGGGGGACGGTCCGGGGCGCGACTGCCCCCCGCGAGGGCGCCCCCCAGGGGGCGTGGCTACCCGCGGGGGTCCCACGGGTACGACCGCCTGCGGGGACGGCCCCGGGGGCGAGTGCCTGCGGGGGCGGCCCCGGGGAAAGCGTGACTGGCTGTGGGACGCGGGGGCGGCTCCCGGGTGGGGAGCCGCCGGGCGCGCTACGTCATGTGCCCTGGCTGGAGGCCCTGGCTCGAGGTGTGCCTCCTCGGGGGCGGCGTTTGGAGGCGCGGCCGCCTCGGCCGCCCTTGCCGTCGCCGGCGTACTTGTCGAGCACGATGGCGAGGGGCGACGCCGTCAGGACCGACGAGTACGTGCCCACGAGCATGCCGATCAGCAGCGCGAGTGCGAAGTCGGTGAGCGAGTCGCCGCCCAGCAGGGCCAGCGCGGCCAGGATGAAGATCACACCGATACCGGTGTTGACCGTACGCGGCACCGTTTGCAGGATCGCCAGGTTGGTCACCTGGTCCAGCGGCGCCTTGCTGTCCTTGCGCCACAGCTCGCGGATCCGGTCGAACACCACCACCGAGTCGTTCACCGAGTAACCGATCACGGTGAGCAGCGCGGCCAGGAACACCCCGTCGATCGGCTTGCCCAGCCAGGCGAAGATGCCGGTCAGGATCACCACGTCGTGCGCGAGCGCGGCCACCGCGCCCGCACCGAACATCCAGCGGAACCGCACCGCGAGGTACAGCAGCTGGGCGGCGAGCGCCAGCCCGAGCGCGATCAGCGCGTTGCGCCGCAGCTCGTCGCCGAGGCTCGGGCCGATCAGCTCGTCACGCACCTTCTCCGCCCCGCCGCCGACCTCCGCGATGGCGTCGGCCACCTCGGCGGCCTCCGCGTTGGTCAGCTCCTCGGTGCGGACCGTCAGCTGGTTGTCGCCGGAGGACTGCACGACCGCCTGCGGGAAACCGGCGTCGGCCAGCGCCTCCCGGGCCCGGTCGGGGTCGACGGAGGTGCTGGTGGAGTACTCGATCAGGCGGCCGCCGGTGAACTCCACACCGAAGTTCAGCCCGCGCACCGCGATGCCCGCACCGGTGATGACGAGCACGACGGCCGACACCGCCAGCCAGCGCAGCGGCCGCCGCATCAGCTGCGGACTGCGCCGGGTGAGGTACGCGCGGACCCGGCCGATCGAGGCCAGTCCCGTCATCCCCGGCCGGCGGTGCACCCAGCGTCGGGCCACGGCGAACTCGGCCAGCACCCGGGTGATCACCAGCGCACTGATCATGGACGCGACGACACCGATGGCCAGCGTGACACCGAAGCCCTTCACCGGCCCCGAGGCCAGCAGGAACAGCAGCAGCGCCGCGATCAGCGTGGTGATGTTGGAGTCCGCGATGGCGCTGAACGCGCCCTTGAAGCCGGCGGTCAGGGCCGAGCGGCTGCTGGGCCGGTTGCGTTTGCCGTACTCCTCCCGGGCCCGTTCGAAGACCAGCACGTTGGCGTCCACCGCCATACCGATGGCCAGGACGAAACCGGCGAGTCCGGGCAGGGTCAGCGTCGCCCCGATGGCCGCCAGAGCGGCGTACGAGATGAGGCCGTAGCAGGCCAGGGCCAGGGTCGCCAGAACGCCCATCAGCCGGTAGACGACGATGATGAAGACCGCGGTCAGCGCGGTGCCGATGACGGCCGCCCAGGCGCTCGCCTCGATGGCCTCGGCGCCCAGCGTCGGGCCGACGGTCCGCTGCTCGACCGTGTCGACCGGCACCGGGAGCGCGCCGCCCTTGATCAGCAGGGCGAGCTCCTTGGCCTCGTCGCTGGCGAAGGAGCCGGTGATCTGCGTGGAGCCGCCGGTGATGCCCGCCCCGCAGGCGACGGACGGGTCGACCTGGGGCGAGGAGATGACCTTGTCGTCCAGCACGATCGCGACCCGGCGCTTCGGGTCCCCGGCCGGGTTGCAGGCGGCCTCGCCGGTCAGCCGGGCCCAGCCCTTGGCGTCCTCGAAGTCCACCGTGACGTGCCAGCCCGCGCCGCTCTGCTGGTCGAACCGTGCCTCGGCGTCCTTCACGTCCTGGCCGCTGAGCGAGGCGTCACCGAGCCGGAGGCGTTCGCCGGACTCGTCGGGCAGGATCTGCTCGCCCTTCTGCGGTTCGTCGGTCCCGGAGGCGATGCCGAGCACCGGATGGACGGAGAGCTGCGCGGTACGGCCCAGGACGTCGGCCGCCTGCCGCGGGTCCTGGAGTCCGGGCAGTTCGACGATGATCCGGTTCTCACCGGAGCGGACGATGCTCGGTTCGGCCACGCCGAGCGCGTCGACCCGGCCGCGCAGGACCTCCAGGGTGCGGTCGGTGGCCTCCCCGTCGGCCTCGACGGTCTCGGTGGAGCGGGTCTCCAGAACGATCTGGGTGCCGCCCCGGAGGTCGAGACCCAGACGGACCGGAACGGTGACGGCGATGATCACGGATGCGACGATCACGGCGAGCGCGAACAACGCCCTGAAGCGGGCGGGACGTTTCACAGATGCCTCCAGCAGGCACGCGGAGATGAGGAAGGGGGATTCTCAGGAGCTGGAGAGCGGGGGAGGGGCCCGTCCGAGATCCGACGGCATGTGCGCGGCGGCGGGCTGCGCGTGCCCCGCCACCGGTGCCGGGCGCACCGGCCGCGGCGGAACGGGCGGCGTGTACGCCGCGGTGAAGAGCACGGGCCCGGCGGACACCGACCGCTCCGCGACGTCCCGCTCCGGCCGGGTGAGCACGGTGCGGGCGCCGACATAGGCGTCGTCGCTGTACGGACGGGTGTCGGAGGAGTACGAGGCGGGCACCGGGGAGGGCGCGGGTGCGGCGGACCGCGCGTCGGGCACGAACCCGGTGCCGCCGGTGACCCCGAGGGTCAGCAGGACGGCCGCGAAGGCGGCCAGGACCGCCGCTGCACGGCGGAACGGAAGGCGGGCGCGGTGTCCCCGCTGGTCGGTGGTCAAGGTTCGACGAGCCCGGCGCGAATGGCGTAACGGGTCAGCTCGAGGCGGTCCCGCAGGCCCAGCTTGTGCAGCAGGTTCTCCCGGTGCCGCTGCACCGTCTTGACGCTGATGAACAGCAGCTCGGCGATCTCCTTCGACGAGTGCCCCTCGGCGACGAGCTTGAGCACCTCCTCCTCGCGCGGCGTCAGCAGTTGCTCCGGCGCCTCCTCCCCGTGCCGCACCCGGTCGAGGTAGTTGCGGATCAGGGCCGTCACCGCGCCCGGGTACAGGAACGGCTCGTCCCGCATCGCGGCCCGGCAGGCGGCCACCAGATCGCGGTCGGCGACCGACTTCAGCACATAGCCGCCGGCGCCCGCCTTGAGCGCCTGGAACAGGTACTGCTCGTTGTCGTGCATCGTCAGCATCAGGATGCGCAGCCCCGGCTTCAGCGTGGTCAGCTCGCGGGCGGCCTGCAGACCGGTCAGCCGCGGCATGGCGATGTCCAGGACCGCCAGGTCGATGTCGTGGGCCCGGGCCATGGCGATCGCCTCCGCGCCGTCCCCCGCCTCGGCGACCACCTCCAGGTCCGGCTCCCGGTCGAGGATGAGCCGCACGCCGCGCCGCACCAGGGCGTGGTCGTCGGCGAGCAGAATCCGGATCTTCCGCTGCGTCCGGTGGTCGGGCTGGGATTCCTGATGGGTCATGACTGCTTCCTGACGGCGGGCACGGTGAGCCGGATACGCGTTCCGCGTCCTGTCGCGCGGTTCTCGTCCGGGCTCGATATGTCCAGCATGGCCCCGATCAACAGCGCGCGTTCCCGCATTCCGCGAAGCCCGGCGCCCTCCTGCGCGGCACCGATGCCGCGCCCGTCGTCGCTCACCTCGAGCACGACACCGGAGCCGACCGCGCGCAGGATCACCTCCACGCTCCGCGCCTCCGCGTGCCGGGCGGCGTTGGTCAGGCTCTCCTGCGCCACACGGTAGATCACCAGCTCCGTCTCGTGGCCGAGCTCCGGCAGGTCGGGGTCGAAACGGCGCACCACCCGCAGCCCGGTGTGCGTGGCGAACTCGGTGGTCAGCGACGTCACCGCACTGACCAGGCCGAGGTCGTCCAGGACGCCCGGACGCAGCCGGTGGACCAGCCGGCGCACCTCGTCGAGGCTCTCCCGGGTGATCTCCTGGGCCTGCTGGAGCTCGCCGCGCAGCGGCTCGGACGCCTCGTCCGAGGCCCGCTTCAGGGCCAGCAGCACCGCCGTCATGCTCTGCCCGACCTCGTCGTGCAGCTCCTGGGCGATACGGCGGCGTTCGCCCTCCTGGGCGAGGATGGCGCTGGCACTGCTCGCGACGCGTTCCCGCTCCAGCCGCTCCAGCATGGAGTTGAAGGCGCTGACCAGCTCGGCGACCTCGCCCCCGCCCCGCACCGGCAGCCGCTGACCCGGGCGCAGCAGGTCCACCGTGGTCATCAGCCGGGTCACGCGGTCCAGCGGTGCCAGCCCGATGCGCAGCAGGGCGGCGTTGGCGACGAGCATGACGGCGAGCCCGCCCACCAGGATCACCGCCTCGGTGAGCAGAACCGGCACGGACACGGTCACCGGAGCCCACAGCAGCAGCGCGGTGGCGCTGCCCAGCACCACCGCGTTGAGCCCGAAGATCCGCCAGTACAGGGACACGGAGGTCACGCCTTCCTCTTTCTCGTCTGCCTCTACTGTCGGTCACCGTGCCTCGTCGTGCGGCCGCGGCCCCTTGTCCCGGCGGACAGCGGCCAGCGTGCACGGACCGCACGGCGGGTGTCGATGGGCCCCGTACCCCATTTCCCGCGAGCCACCGGACCCATCCCGGACGGGGTGGGTCCTGCGACCCCGAACAGATGGGTACCGCGCCCAATGGGAGCCACGCACGAAACGGGCGAGGGTGGGGACATCACCCGTACGTCTTCGAGGAGGACCCACGTGTCGCTCGACCTGCCCCGCACCGAACCGCGTACCGCTCTCCCGGCCGCGGACGAGGTCCGTCAGCGGCTCGAACACGCCCGCACGACCCGGCTGGCGCAGCTCAAGGCCCTGGACGAAACCGGGCAGAGCCCCGGTGACCACCTGATGTCCAACCAGATCGATGCGATCAAGCGTGTCCTCACGGAGATCGACGAGGCATTCGCCCGGGTCGACGACGGCACCTACGGCACCTGCCTGGGCTGCTCCAAGGCCGTCCCGCCGGAGCGGCTGGAGATCCTCCCGCACACGCGCTACTGCGTCAGCTGCCAGCGCCGCGCGGCCTGAGGCCCGCCCCGACCGTCCTTCTCTCCCGCTCTGCCCGAGGGGTGCAGTGGTGACCCACCAGACCATCGGCGAGCGCGACGGGGTCCTCTCCTCGGAGGACCTCGCGGCGCTGCGCGAGAACCTGCTCGAGCAGCAGCTGTTCCGCCAGGAGCAGCTGCGGCAGGTC
>KL568634.1:14342-14476 GCA_000715605.1 Streptomyces speibonae
GCCGACGACCGGCGCGGGCGGGCGGACGCCGCCCGGATCGAGGTCGGCGTGAAGCTCGCCGCCTCCGCACGCATGGTGCTCGCCGATGTCGAGGCGGCGCTCGCCCGGATGGACTCCGGGGAGTACGGCAGCTG
>KL568634.1:14680-17118 GCA_000715605.1 Streptomyces speibonae
TTGCCAGCCCGCTCAGAGATGTGTATAAGAGACAGCATCTGTGCCGCCGCCCGGTGGAACGCCACCGCCTGCTGATCGTCCCCCAGGCCCGCTACTGCGGGCGCTGCCAGCAGGTGAGGGAGGCCGGCCGGTGACTGTGATCCGGCGCCCCCGTCCGGCTCCCGTCCGTCACCGGCACTGGCCGCTGTGCCGGCGCTGCTCAGGTATCGCTCTCGACCTGGGCAGCGCCCGCACACGCGCGTGGATCGCCGGCCGGGGCATGGTCCTCGACGTGCCCACCGTGACCTTCCCGGGCACCGGGGCCATCCACCCCATCCAGCGCGGGACCATCGTCGACACCCCCGGCACGGCCCGCATGCTGGACCGGCTTCTCGGCCACCGGATGCCGAGGATCGGCCGGCCGCTGGTCGTCGTCACGGCCCCGGTCCTGGACGGGCTCGCCTTCCGCACCGAGGCGCGCACCGCCGTCGAGATCCTCCGGCCGCGCGCCGTGCTGACCGTCCCGGGCGCGCGGGCGGTGGCGCTGGCCGCGGGCGCCGACCACATCCGGCCGCTGCTCGTCGTGGACATCGGCGCCCACCTCACCGAGGTGGTGCTGCTCGCGGACGGCGCGGTCACCGACGCCCGCCGCGCCGCACTGGGCACCTCCGACCTGACCGACGAGACCGAGCCCGAGCTCATCACCGAGTCGGTGACCGGGATGGTCACGGCGATGCTGCGCCAGGACCGCACCGCGCTGACCCGCACCGCCCTGAGCCGCGGCGTCCTGCTGTCCGGGGGCGGCGCGCTGCGCCCCGGCATCACCCGCGACCTTCCCGACCGCCTCGGCTGCCCGGTCCAGCCGGTGCCGTCCCCGCACACCGCCGCCGTGCGGGGAGCCGCCGGCCTGCTCGCCGCGGCGCACCACCACCCCTCGACCATCGAGACCGTCTGATCCGTCCCGGCTGCCTGCGACCCCGTACGAAGGGAGAGACGACATGGCGGGCGAGATTCCTCCGGCACAGCCGCCTCCCGGCCGGCCACCGCGCCGGGCGCTGTGGCGTATGCGGCAGCGGCGCACCCCCCTGCGCCGCCGCACCGACGTACTCCAGGCCTGGCTCGGCCTCGGAGTGCTCGTCGTCGTCCTGGCCGTCGCGCCACTGGCCGCCTTCCTCGTGGGCGATGCCGCCCGCGGCCACTACGAGGACCTCGCCCGCCACCAGAGCCAGACCCGCTACGAAACGGACGCGACGCTCACCGAGGACGCGCCCCGCCACCCGGAGCCGGGCTCGGACGAGGAGAAGAACACCCGCTACCCGGTCGAGGTCCGTGTCGTCACCCGTGAGGGACGCACCCGCACCACCCGCGCGGAGGTCCGCCCCGGACTGACCGCTGACAACACCGTACGCATCTGGATCACCGCCGACGGCGAGGCGACGGACGCGCCGCTGACCCCCGAGGAGGTCCACAGCCGCACCATGGGCTGGGCCCTCCTCGCCGCCGTCGGCGTCGCCCTCACCGGCGCCGCCTCCTACGCGCTGGCCGCCCTGGCCCTGCGCCGCCGCAACCTGTCCCGCTGGGACACGGCCTGGGCGGAGACGGCCCCGCGCTGGACGACACCCACCTGAGCCGAACGACGCCCCCTGGAGCCCGGACACCGGCAGGTGTCCGGGCTCCGTCGCGTGGTACTCCACAGGTGATCGAAATATTCGATGACATCTCATCAGCCTTCGACACGTGACGGTCGATTGACGGGATCCTGCTTTGTGCGGCCGATGCGATATGGGGCTTCACCTGTGTTTATAACAGAACGTCATTACCCTTACTGCGGCGAAGTTTTCGAAATATTCACCGAAACCGTTGACGGTTGACGCGCTCAGACCAACACTGTTCCGGCATCGACCTCACCGTCGATCCGTCACAGGAGGCGCATCGCATGAACATGTCCGCACCCCCGAGACCCCCCAGAACCCACAGACCCAGGCGAATGCTGATGAGCGTCAGAAGCGTCTGGACCGTCGCGCTGGCCGCGGTCACCGCGCTGATGCTGACCGCCACCACGGCCACCGCCATCACCACCAACCAGACCGGCACCAACAACGGCTGGTGGTACTCCTTCTGGACCGATGCCGAGGGAACCGTCTCCATGGACCTGGGTTCCGGCGGCAACTACAGCACCCGGTGGAGCAACACCGGCAACTTCGTCGCCGGCAAGGGCTGGAGCACCGGCGGGCGCAAGACCGTCAGCTACTCCGGTTCCTTCAACCCGTCGGGCAACGCGTACCTGACGCTCTACGGCTGGACCACCAGCCCGCTCATCGAGTACTACATCGTCGACAACTGGGGCACCTACCGGCCCACCGGCGAGTACAAGGGCACCGTCACCAGCGACGGCGGCACGTACGACATCTACAAGACGACCCGGTACAACGCCCCCTCCATCGAGGGCACCAGGACCT
>KL568634.1:17386-17554 GCA_000715605.1 Streptomyces speibonae
CGCACGGGCGGCACCATCACCAGCGGCAACCACTTCGACGCCTGGGCGAGCAAGGGGATGAACCTGGGCAACCACAACTACATGATCATGGCCACCGAGGGCTACCAGAGCAGCGGCAGCTCCAACATCACCGTGAGTGAGGGCTCCGGCGGTGGCGGTGGCGGTGGT
>KL568634.1:17810-17970 GCA_000715605.1 Streptomyces speibonae
GGCGGTGGCGGTGGCGGAGGCGGCGGCGGAGGCGGCGGCAACGGCGGCTGCACCGCGACGCTCTCGGCCGGTGAGAGCTGGGGCGACCGCTACAACCTCAACGTCTCGGTGAGCGGCTCCAGCAACTGGACCGTCACCATGCGCGTCCCCTCCCCGGCGA
>KL568634.1:18317-18504 GCA_000715605.1 Streptomyces speibonae
ACAACTGGGGCGCCACGATCATGACGAACGGCAACTGGACCTGGCCGTCGGTCTCCTGCAGCGCAGGCTGACCGCGGACGAGGAGGACCCCCCATGAGCACCGGAAAGCGACAGCCGGTCACCCGGTACCTGGTCACGGGGCTGGCCGCCGCAGCACTCACCCTGGCAGGCACCGTGACCTCCACCG
>KL568634.1:18754-19476 GCA_000715605.1 Streptomyces speibonae
ACGTCGGACTCACCTTCGACGACGGCCCGTCGTCCGGCTCCACCATGAACCTGCTCAACGCGCTCAGGCAGAACGGGCTGCGGGCCACCATGTTCAACCAGGGCCAGAACGCCGCCGCCAACCCCTCCCTGGTCAGGGCCCAGGTGGACGCGGGCATGTGGGTCGCCAACCACAGCTACACCCACCCCCACATGACGCAGCTGAGCCAGTCCCAGATGGATTCCGAGATCGCCCGTACCCAGCAGGCGATCGCGAACGCCGGCGGCGGCACACCGAAGCTGTTCCGGCCGCCCTACGGAGAGACCAACTCGACCCTGCGCGCGGTCGAGGCCAAGTACGGTCTGACCGAGGTCATCTGGGACGTCGACTCGCAGGACTGGAACAACGCCAGCACCGACGCCATCGTGCAGGCCGCCTCCCGGCTCACCAACGGCCAGGTCATCCTGATGCACGACTGGCCGGCCAACACCATCGCGGCGATCCCGCGCATCGCGCAGAACCTGGCCTCCCGGGGGCTGTGCGCGGGCATGATCTCCCCGCAGACCGGCCGCGCGGTGGCCCCCGACGGCTCCGGCGGCGGGGGAGGAGACGGCGGAGGCGACGGAGGCGGCGGCACCTCGTGCACCGCGACGCTGTCGGCCGGCAGCAGCTGGGGCGACCGCTACAACCTCGACGTCACGGTCAGCGGTGCGGACGACTGGACGGTGACCATGAAGGTGCCG
>KL568634.1:19750-20580 GCA_000715605.1 Streptomyces speibonae
TCGTCGCCCGGTCCAACGGCAGCGGCAACCGGTGGGGGGTGACGATCCAGACCAACGGCAACTGGAACTGGCCGACGGTGTCGTGCAGCACCGGCTGAGGCCGGCCGAGCGAGGAGCGAGCCGCGGCGTGTTCTGCGCCGCGGCTCGCCGCATGTTCCGTCACAGATGCTCGCGGAACCACGCCGCGGCCAGATCCGCCACCTGCTCCAGCGCGCCCGGCTCCGGGAAGAGATGGGTCGCGCCGGGCACGACATGGATGCGGTGCGGGGCCGCCGACAGCTGCTCGGCGGCCCGGCGGTTGAGGTCGAGGACCGTCGTGTCGTCGCCGCCCACGATGAGCAGCACCGGGCACGAGACCAGGGCCAGCGCGTCCCCCGCGAGGTCGGGGCGGCCGCCCCGCGACACGACCGCCGACACCCTGGCGGGACGCTCCGTCGCCGCCACCAGGGCGGCCGCGGCTCCGGTGCTGGCGCCGAACAGACCGACCGGCAGGTCCACGGTGTCCGGGCGCTGCTCCAGCCAGTCGACGGCGTGTGCCAGCCGCCGGGACAGCAGGCCGATGTCGAAGCGGTGCCGGCCGGTCGCCACGTCCTCGCGGTCCTCGTCCTCGGTCAGCAGGTCCATGAGGAGCGTGCCGAAGCCGGCCAGTTGCAGCGCGGCGGCGACGGCCTGGTTGCGGGGGCTGTGCCGCGAACTGCCGCTGCCGTGGGCGAACAGCACCACCCCGCCCACCCCGGCGGGGAGCTCGAGGTCACCGGTCAGCGCCGCCCCGCCCGAGGGAACCGTCACGGTTTCGGAGACCATGTCCGGCCACCTCCTCAGCGGGTTTC
>KL568634.1:20837-21469 GCA_000715605.1 Streptomyces speibonae
CCTTCTCCGTCAGTTCCGGGGTGAGCGCGGCGTCGAGCACTTCCAGTACGGCGGCGGCCTCCCGCAGGGCCGCGTCCTCGTCGGTCTCCGCACGGCCGGCGATCCGCCCGGCGAACGTGGTCAGGCCGAAGCGCTCGCCCGTGGCCGCCGGTCCCTCGGCCCCCTCTGCGGTGGTTGTCTTCGCCTCGCGCATGGGAGCGGCCAGGGTCGGTGGCAGCTGGGCGGCCACATGGTCGGTCAGCCCGGGCGGCAGCCGTTCGGCCAGCGTGGTCAGCACCGCGCGGGTCGCCGTCTCGGCCGATCCCCGGTCCGGCAGCCGTGTCAGGGCCTGCACTTTTCCGATGATCTGATCGTGCTGCATGAGGCGGTGTCCTTCCTCATGGTGCGCCGGTCCCCGAGGGTCGAGGGCCGGGTACCCGCAACACGCCGGAACCCAACGGATCCCTGTTTGTCCTCCCCCCGGAGGGCTACCCGGCCCCCTGCGAACGCGGACGAGGAGGTGTGCGGCGTGCGAGACGAACGTACCGACCGGACCGGGCCGGAAGTCCCCCGGTCCCGATCCGGAACGATCGGCCGCCGTTTCCCCCGGACGGGCACCGAGCCGGTCACCGCCCGGAGCCCGCTGCGGCTGG
>KL568634.1:21700-21911 GCA_000715605.1 Streptomyces speibonae
CCTGCCGCTCTTCCTCGCCGGCTGTGCCCTGTTCGCGGTGTGGGCCGCCGACGCCGGACCCGGCGACAACCCCGGCCGCGGCCCGCTGACCTTCCTCGCCGTGGTCTGCGGCGTGCTCGCACTGACGGCACTGCTGGACCTGCTCGTCGTACTGCGCCGCCTGCGACGGGAGCGGGGCAGCGGCCGCTGAGCCTGTCTCTTATACACATCT
>KL568634.1:22148-22862 GCA_000715605.1 Streptomyces speibonae
GAGCGCGCGTGCCGACCGCCTTGCCCGCCCAGCTGCCGTGCCCTACCCGTTCGAAGCGCGGTCGAGCCGGGGTGGCTCGGTGTAGGCAGCACTGCGCTCCGGCCGGTGCAGGTGCAGGTCAGGGAGGCGAGGTCGCGGAGTACTGACAGTTCGCGCGGGTCGCCGTCCGCGAGGACCACGTCGGGCGGGGCGACGCCGCCCGCCTCAGTCCCCGGCCGGCCTGGCCGTGCTCAGCCGTACCACCAGATGCGTCGCCAGTTCGATGCGCTGGGCCGCCGCCCCGGGGTCGTCCGGGCGCAGGAGCATGCGGGACGCTTCCTCCGCCATGTGCCGCAGCGGCTGGCGCACCGTGGTCAGGGGCGGGCTGGACCACTGCGCGAGCGGGACGTCGTCGTAGCCGACCACCGACAGGTCCTGGGGGACGCGCAGGCCCCTGACCCGGGCGGCCTCCAGTACGCCCAGCGCCTGGAGGTCGCTGCCCGCGAAGATCGCCGAGGGCCGGTCGGGGCCGTCCAGGAGGTCCATGGCGTGCTCGAAGCCGCTCTGGACGTGGAAGTCGCCGAAACGCATCAGACGGGGGTCCGTGTCCAGGCCCGCCATCGCCATCGCGGAGCGGAAGCCGTCGAGGCGGGCCAGCGAGCAGAGCATGTCCTCGGGCCCGGTGATGATGGCGACCCGCCGGTGGCCGAGGTCGGTGAGATGGCGGGGGGCGGC
>KL568634.1:23094-27223 GCA_000715605.1 Streptomyces speibonae
CCAGGCCGCCGGCCCAGTTCGCCGAGCCGACCGAGGGCACGTCGGGGTCGGGGTCGCCCGCCGGGTCGATGACGACGAACGGGATGGCCGCCGCCCTGAGCTGGCGCTTGATGTCCGCCGGGAGCGTGGAGAAGACCAGGACGACCCCCAGCGGCCTGCGCTGGAGCACGCCCGGGAGCCACTGGGGGTCGGGGGTGTGCCGGGTGCCGCTCTCGGTGAGTACGACCGTCGCGCGGTTCTCCTTGGCGACGGTCTCCACACCCCGGATCAGCTCCATCGCCCAGATGCTCTCCAGCTCGTGGAAGACGATCTCGATGAGCGGGGAGCGTGACGAGGGCTGGGCGCGCCTGCGGTAACCGTGCTCTTCCAGTAGGCGCTCCACCTTGGCCCGGGTGGCCCGGGAGACATCCGATCGGCCATTGAGCACCTTCGAAACTGTCGGCATCGAAACGCCGGCCTCTTTCGCTACCGTGGCCAGGGTGACTCTGCCGCCCGTCTCGTCGTCATCGTGCATACACGCAGGATACGGCACCGCGCGACGATAACGGTTTGGGTGCGTAACTCCTCGACCGTTGACCGAAAGTCTCGTCTGACCTACTGTCCCACGGCATGGACTTTCGGTGATGGCGCCGAAACTTTCGAAAGGCGAACGATGAAGACACGTGCGCGCTTGCCCAGACTGGTCGCCTGCGGTGCGACGCTCGCCCTGGCACTGAGCCTGTCGGCCTGCGGTGACGGGAACGGCGGGGCGTCGGGGGACGACGGCAAGATCCATGTCCTGGTCTACGGGGACGCGACCAACAAGGTCGAGAAGCAGATCGTCGATACGTTCAACAAGACGTCCGACGTCAAGGTCGTCCTCGACACCATCCCCGGTGCGGACTACCAGAAGAAGCTGCAGACCATCATCAACACCCCGCAGGCCCCGGACGTCTTCTACAACTGGGGCGGCGGCAGCATCAAGCCGTTCGTCAAGGCCGATCTCCTGCTGCCGCTCGACGACTTCATCAAGAAGAACCCGGACCTGGAGAACAAGTTCCTGCCGTCCGTCTTCAACAACGCGGTCGTCGACGGCAAGCCGTACGGCATCCCGATGCGCGGCACCCAGCCGGTCCTGCTCTTCCACAACAAGGCCGTCCTCAAGAAGGCGGGCGTCAAGCCGCCGAAGACCTGGGACGAGCTGCTCGACGCGGTGGAGAAGCTGAAGGCCGAGGGCGTCACGCCGATCGCGCTCGGCGGCGGCGACGTGTGGCCCACGCAGATGTGGTTCCAGTACCTCTACGACCGCATCGCCGGCCCGGAGCTCTTCGCCAAGGCCCTCACCGGCGACAAGAGCGCCTGGGAGAGCGCCGACAGCAAGAAGGCCCTGGACCGGATCAGGGAACTCGTCGACGCCGGCGCCTTCGGCAAGAACTACGACTCCGTCAAGTACACCAACGGCGGCTCGGTCCAGCTGGTGGCCGCGGGCAAGGCCGGCTTCGAGCTGATGGGCTCCTGGTACTACTCCCAGCAGCTGACGGACCACAAGGACTTCGCCGAGAAGGACCTCGGCTACACCGCCTTCCCCACCATCGAGGGCGGCAAGGGTGACCCGGCCAACGTCGCCGGCAACACCAACAACTACTACTCGGTGATGAAGAAGACCAAGCACCCCGAGGCCGTCGCCGAGTTCCTGAAGCTCATGTACTCCGACGAGTTCGTCAAGGCGCAGCTCGAGATCGGCAACCTGCCGACCACGACCAACACCGACGAGTTCATCGAGACCGCCGGCAACGCCGAGTACTCGCGCTTCCAGTACGACCTGGTCGCCGACGCCCCGTCGTTCCAGCTGTCCTGGGACCAGGCGTACCCGCAGAAGGCCAGCTCGGACATGCACAAGGCCATCCAGCAGTTCTTCAACGGACAGCTCGACACGGACGGCTTCATCAAGGCCATGCAGGCCCTCCCCACCGAGTAACGAACGGCTCATGACCACACAGATCACGAGCGCCCGGTCCGCCGCCGGCCCCCGCAAGGGGTCCCGGCGGCGGCCGCCCGCCTCGTCCGCAACGAAGGTGGGCCGCCCCGGCTTCGCCTGGGCGCTGCCCGCCGCAGTGTTCTTCGCCCTCTTCGCGATCATCCCCCTGATCATGGTCGCGGTGCTGTCCTTCATGACCTGGGACGGCCTGAGCTCACCCCAGTTCACCGGCCTGGACAACTGGTCGCGCCTGATGGACGACCCGGTCATGGTCAAGAGCATCTGGCTCACGCTGCTGCTGACCGCGCTCGGCGTGGCCCTGCAGACGCCGCTGAGCATCCTGCTCGGCGTCTGGGCCGCCGGCCACCAGCGCAACCGGGCCGTGCTGTCCGTCATCTACTTCATTCCGCTGCTGCTCTCCGCGACGGCCGTCTCCGTGCTGTGGCGGGCGCTGCTCGACCCCAACTTCGGCATCCCCGCCGACGCCACCTGGCTGTTCGGCGACGGCAACCTCTTCGGTGAACAGGCCACCGCCATCGGCGTGCTGGCGTTCGTCAGCACCTGGCAGTTCACCCCGTTCCACACCCTGATCTACCAGGGCGCAGCCCGCGCGATCCCCCAAGTCCTCTACCAGGCCGCGGAGATCGACGGGGCCGGCCGCTACCGGCAGTTCTTCCACATCACCCTGCCGCAGCTGCGCAACGCGATGATCACCTCGATGATCCTGATGATCGTCGGCGGACTCACCACGTTCGAGACGGTCCTCATCCTGACCCAGGGCGGCCCCGGCACCGACACCACCATCAGCGCCTACTACATGTACGACAAGGCGTTCAAGAGCTTCGACTACGGCACCGGCTCCGCCATCGCCCTGGTGCTCGTCGTCGCGGCCACGATCATCTCGCTGATCGTCGTCCGGGTCTCCGGCTACGACAAGATGCGCAGCTCCATGGAGGGTGTGTCATGAGGCGCCGACCGAACTACCTGGCCGGCGCCGGATCCCTCGTCTGGCTCTTCCTGGTCGGCCTGCCCCTGTACGTGCTGCTCGCCGCGACCCTGCGCACCCGCCAGGACTACGCCGAGAACGGCCCGATCTCCATCCCGGACAGCTTCACGCTGGACAACTACACCGGCGCCTTCGACTCGGGATTCGGCCAGTACTTCTTCAACACGCTCGTCGTCACCGGCTGCGTCATCGGCATCGTGCTGCTGCTGGTACCGCCGCTCGCCTACGCGATCGTCCGCAGCCGCGGCCGGGCCACGTCGGCGATCTTCCGGCTGTTCCTACTCGGACTCGCCATCCCCGCCCAGGCCGTCATCGTGCCGATGTTCTACCTCATCAGCGAGGCCGGGCTGTACGACAACCTGCTCGGCGTCATCCTGCCCACGGCCGCGTTCTGTCTGCCCATGTCGGCGCTGATCCTCAGCGGCGCGATGCGGGACATCTCGCCGGAACTGTACGAGGCCATGGCCATGGACGGAGCCAGCCCGCGGCGCATGTTCTTCCAGCTCGTCCTGCCGCTGTCGCGGGGCGGACTCTCCACCATCGTGGTCTTCTCCGCGCTCCAGGCGTGGAACGGCTTCCTGTTCCCGCTCGTCCTGACCCAGTCCGACTCCAGCAAGGTCGTCACCCTGGGTCTGTACAACTTCCAGACCGAACACGGCATCGACATCCCCGGTCTGCTCGGAGCCGTGGTGCTCTCCATGGTGCCCATCCTGCTCGTCTACCTGTTCGCCCGTCGCGCCCTGGTCCAGGGCCTGATGGGCGTCGGAGGAAAGTGACTGCCGACGTGGCCGTAGAGACCACCCCCGAAATCCCCCTCTGGAACGACCCCGAGCGGCCCGTCGCCGACAGAGTCGACGCGCTCGTCGCCGCGATGACCCTGGACGAGAAGATCGCCCAGCTGTACGGCGTGTGGGTCGGTGCGTCCGCCAACGGCGGTGAAGTCGCCCCCCACCAGCACGACATGGAGGAGGCGGTCGACCTCGACGCGCTCCTTCCCAACGGTCTGGGCCAGCTGACCCGCCCCTTCGGCACCGCCCCCGTCGACCCGGCGCTCGGCGCGCTCTCCCTGCTGCGCACCCAGTCCCGCATCACCGGGGCCAACCGCTTCGGCATCCCCGCGGTCGCCCACGAGGAGTGCCTGGCCGGCTTCGCCGCCTGGGGCGCCA
>KL568635.1:0-1441 GCA_000715605.1 Streptomyces speibonae
GCCCCGCCACCCCCCGGGTCCGCCCTGTGCGGACGCAGTCCCCCGTGAAGCAGCACCTTGGAGCGAACATGCGAACAGGCGATCAGATCGTCCAGGACCTCCCATGGAGATGGGGAGTCCAGGGCAAGATTTTCATCATCGGCGGCCTCGGCTACTTGTTCGATGCCTATGACATCGCCCTCAACGGCTTCCTGATGCCGCTGCTGGGAACGCACTTCGACCTGACCCTCTCCCAGCGCGGCTTCGTGGCCACCGCCAACCTGATCGGCATGGCCATCGGCGCGATCGCCTGGGGCTCGATCGCGGACCGCATCGGCCGCAAGAAGGCCTTCAGCGTCACGCTGCTGATCTTCGCGCTGTTCTCGGTGCTCGGCGCCCTCTCCCCCACCTACCCGGTCTTCCTGCTCCTGCGCTTCCTGGCCGGCGTGGGGCTCGGCGGCTGCATCCCGGTGGACTACGCCCTGGTCGCGGAGTTCTCCCCGAAGAAGTACCGGGGGCGCGTGCTCACCGCGCTGGACGTGTGGTGGCCGGTGGGTGTCACGCTGTGCGGCCTGGTGTCGACGGCCATGCTGACCCTCGACCACAACTGGCGGTGGATGCTCGCCACGATGACCCTGCCGGCGCTGCTGCTGTTCTGGGTGCGGCGGGGCGTCCCGGAGTCGCCGGTCTACCTGACCAAGAAGGGCAGGGAGGCCGAGGCGAGGGCCGTCATCGACGACCTGGTGGCCCGCACCGGAGCGCCCGTGGTGCCGTACGTCATCCCCGCTCCGGTGGAGAGCAGCGGAGCGAAGGGGCCGCGGGCCGCCATGGAGCAGCTGCGTGACCTGTGGAAGTTCAGCGCTCGCATCACCTCCGCCTCCTGGCTGTTGTTCGGCACGGTCCTGCTGGTGTATTACGCGGCCCTGAGCTGGATGCCGTCCATCCTCAAGGAGGAGGGCCTCGGTGACACGGCCGCCTTCATGACCACGACGCTGATGAGTGGCGTCGGCATCACCGCCGTGCTGGTGTCGACCGCGCTGGTGGACCTGGTCGGCAGGAAGTGGCTCATCGGTGTCACGGCGCCGCTCAGCGGGCTCGCGCTGGTGGCGTTCGCCTACATGATGCACATGCCGACCGGGGCTCTCGTGGCCATCGCCGTCTTCGGCTTCCTGATGCAGCTGACCATCCCGGCCCTGTACGCCTATGTGCCGGAGCTCTACCCGACACTGCTGCGGGCCAGCGGATTCGGCTACGCGTCGTCCTTCAGCCGGGTGCTGACCGGCTTCGCGCCGCTGCTGTTCGGCTCCGTGATGTGGCCCGTGCTGGGGCTGAAGTTGACCTTCGGGGTGCTGGCCTTGGCCGTGGTGGCGGCGGTCGTGTGGATGGCGGTCGCGGCTCCCGAGACCAAGGGCCGCGCCCTCGACGAGGATGCCGAGGGGGCCGCGGCGCCCGGTGCGAAGCC
>KL568635.1:1695-3457 GCA_000715605.1 Streptomyces speibonae
ATGCGAAGCCACTGGCGGCCGATCAGGCCGCGCTCTGAGGGTTCGTCCCGCCTGACACGGACGTCCGTCGGTGTCAGGCACCGTACGACAGGGGAAAAACGTGAAGCCTGCTCCCTTCCGCTATCACCGGGCGCGTGACCTGGAGGGCGCCACGGCGCTCCTGGCCGAGCTGGGCGACGATGCCAAGGTGCTCGCCGGCGGCCAGAGCCTGGTCGCGATGATGAACTTCCGGCTGGCCCGGCCCGCGCACCTGGTCGACATCGCCGGTCTGCGTGAGCTGGACCGTCTCGGCGTCGGCGCCGACGGCGGCTTGCGCATCGGGGCGCTCACCACCCACCACACGGTGGAGACCGCCCCGGCGCACACGCTGGGGGCAGGCTTCGACGTCATCCGTGACGCCATGGCGTGGATCGGCCATCTGCCGATCCGCACCCGGGGCACGGTCGGCGGCAGCATCGCACACGGCGACCCGACCGCCGAATGGTGTCTGCTCGCCGTGCTGCTGGACGCCGAGTTCGTGGCCCGCGGTCCTGGCGGCCGGCGCCGTTTCCGGGCCGACGAGTTCTTCTTCGGCTACTACACCACCGCGCTGCGGCCCGACGAGATCCTCGAGGAGATCGTCTTTCCGCGCCCCGCGCCCCACGCGGCGCTCACCGAGTTCGCCGAGCGCCGCGGGGACTTCGCCCTGGTGTCCTGCGCCGTCGATCTGGACGTGGACGGCGGGGCCGTCCGCGGTGGCCGGGTGGCCGTCGGCGGCGTGGCCCCGACACCCGTACGGGTTCCGGGGGCGGAAGCGGTGCTGGCCGGGGGCGGCTCGTTCCGCGACTGCGCGGAGGCGGCGTCCCTCGTGGCCCCGGCCGGCGACGCGGCCGACAGCGCCCGCTACCGCAAGCATCTCGTCCGCACCCTGGTGGAACGCGCCTGTGAGGAGGCGATGTCCCGATGAAGCCCGCCCACGACGACCGGATGGTCGGCAGGTCGACGGCGCGCCGGGAGGATCCCCGGCTGCTGACCGGACGCGGCCGTTTCGTCGACGACCTGGAGCTGCCGGGCATGCTCCACGCGCAGTTCGTCCGCAGCACCGTCGCCCACGGTGTGATCACCGGCGTCGATCTCACCCAGGTGCGCCGGGTACCGGGCGTCGTCGCCGCGTTCACCGCCGGGGAACTGGAGCTCGGCGACATCACGGCCCGGCTCGACCGCCCGCCGGCCGAGTTCGTCCCCACCGCCATGCCGGTGCTCGCCCGCGACCGGGTGCGTTACGTCGGCGAGCCCCTCGCCGTGGTCGTCGCCCGTGACCCCTACAGCGCGGAGGACGGCCTGGAGGCCGCCAAGGTGACGTACGACGTCCTCGCGCCGATCACCTGCGAGGAGCAGGCCCTCGCCGCCGGCGCGCCGCTGGTGCACGACGAGGCCGCGCACAACACCCTTGTCGACGTCTCGCTGTTCGCGACCGAGGACATCGACGAGATCTTCGACAGGGCCCCGTGTGTGGTCCATGTGGAGACGAGGACCGGACGGCAGAACGCGCTGCCGCTGGAGACCCGCGGCGCGGTGGCGCACTGGGACGCCCGGGAGGAACAGCTCGTCCTGCACACCTGCACCCAGGTCCCGCACCAGGTGCGGACCGTGGCCTCGCGCTGTCTGCGGCTCGACGAGCGCGCGGTGCGGGTGGTCGTCCCGGGCATGGGCGGCGGTTTCGGGCTGAAGTGCGTGGTCGGGCGGGAGGAGATCGCCGCCGCCGCGGCCGCGCTGCGGCTCC
>KL568635.1:3637-4477 GCA_000715605.1 Streptomyces speibonae
GTGTATAAGAGACAGGGCCGCGGCCGCGCTGCGGCTCGGCAGGCCCGTGAAGTGGATCGAGGACCGCAAGGACGCCCTGTCCGCCTCCTTCCTGGCCCGTGAGCAGCACTACACCGCCCGTGCCGCCTTCGACGCCGACGGCCGGATCCTCGGCCTCGACGCCGACGTGGTCTGCGACATGGGCGCCTACTCCTGCTACCCGTTCACCGCCGGCATCGAGCCGCTGATGGCCTCCGCCGAGATGCCCGGTGTCTACAGGGTCCCGGCCTACCGGGTGCGCGGCCGGGCCGTCACCACCAACAAGGCGCCCACCGCCCCCTACCGGGGGGTGAGCCGCCCGCAGTACGTGATGGTCGTCGAGCGGCTCATGGAACGCGCCGCCCGTGAGCTGGACCTGGACCCGGTGGAGATCCGGCGCCGCAACGTCATCACCGAGTTCCCGTACACCGGCGTCAACAACATGACGTACGACCCGGGCTCGTACCTGGAATCGCTCAACCTGTGCGAGCTGGCACTGAAGGAGGCCGGCTGGTACGAGCGGCAGGCGGCCGCTCGGGCCGAGGGACGGTACCTGGGGATCGGGTACAGCTGCTTCAGCGAACGCACCGGCTACGGCTCGACGGCTTTCGCCCAGCGCAAGATGGAGGTCGTCCCCGGGTTCGACCTGTCCGAGGTCCGCATGGACACGAGCGGTGCCGTCACCGTCACCACCGGCACCGTGAGCCACGGGCAGAGCCACGAGACGACCATGGCCCAGATCGTCGCCGACGCGCTCGGCGTCGACATCGCCAAGGTCAAACTCCATCAGGGCGACACCGACCGCATCACCTACGGCTGGGG
>KL568635.1:4715-7335 GCA_000715605.1 Streptomyces speibonae
GACAAGCTCCGCGCGATCGCCGCCGCCGAGTGGGGCATCTCGCCGGACGACACCGAACTGGTCCGGGGCGGGGTGCGCCGCCGCGACGACCCGGAGGCGGTCCTCACGCACACGCACCTGGCCGACACCGCCTATCTCAAGTCGCACCTGCTGCCCAAGGACATCTGCCCCGGGCTCACCGCCACCGCCGTCTTCGACGCCTTCAACGACGGCACCTTCTCCAACGCCACCCACGGGGCTGTGGTGGAACTGCACGAGGGCACCGGGCAGGTGGAGATCCTCGACTACGTGTGCGTGGAGGACTGCGGTGTGGCGATCAACCCGCAGATCGTGGAGGGCCAGTGCGTCGGCGGCATAGCCCAGGGCATCGCCGGAACGCTCTTCGAGCAGGTGACCTACGACGCCCAGGGCGAGCCGTCGGCCACCAGTTTCATGGACTACAAGGTGCCCACCGCCCATGAGATGCCCGAGGTGCGCCTCCACCACCTGCAGACGCCGTCCGCGTTCACCGAGACCGGGGCCAAGGGCGCCGGCGAAGGCGGCACCATCGGCGCCCCGGCCGCCGTACTCAACGCCGTCAACGACGCGCTGCGCCCCACCGGCGTCGAACTGGACGACACACCCATCACACCGGAGACCGTCCACCGCGCCCTCACGGCGCCGGCGCCGCAGGAGACACCATGAACGACACCAACGGCCGCAGCGACGACGTCCAGTTGCTCACCCTCCACGTCAACGGCACGCAGCACGAAGTGATCACCGAGCCGCGCCGCACCCTGGTGGACGTGCTCCGGCACGACTTGCGGCTGACCGGTGCCCACGTCGGTTGCGAGCACGGCATCTGCGGGGCGTGCACGGTGCTCGTCGACGGGCTCCCGGCCCGGGCCTGCCTGATGTTCGCCGCGCAGGCGGAGGGAGCGGCGATCACCACCGTCGAGTCCCTCGCCGATCCCGACACCGGCGAACTCAACGATCTGCAGCGGGCGTTCACCGAACACCACGCCCTGCAGTGCGGTTTCTGCACCCCCGGCTTCCTCATGCTCGCCCAAGGCTTCCTCGCGCGGCAGCCGGAGGCGGACAGGGAGGAGATCAAGGAGATCGTCGCCTCGAACCTGTGCCGGTGCACCGGCTACCAGAGCATCGTCGAGGCGATCGACAGCTGCGCGAGGACCCGGCGCGCCCAGCGGGCCGCGGGCACGGAGGGGACACCACCATGCAACTGATCAACACCGTTCCTGTCAAAGCGGCTCCCGAGGAGGTCTTCGGCCTCATCAGCGACGTGGCGCGCGTGGCGTCCTGTATGCCGGGGGCCGCGCTCGAGGGCCGTGACGGCGACGCCTGGAGCGGCACCGTGAAGGTCAAGGTGGGCCCGATCACGGCCGCCTACGCCGGCACCGTGCGCTTCCTGGAGGTCGACGCCGTCAAGCGGCAGTTGCGGCTCCACGCCCGCGGCGCCGACACACACGGCAGCGGCGACGCCGAGGCCGAGGTGTTCCTCGAGGTGCGCACGGCCGGGGACGGCGCGGAGTTGAACCTCACGACGGACCTGGTGATCCGCGGCAAGATCGCGCAGTTCGGCAAGGGCGCCATCGCCGCCGTGTCCGACCGGATTCTCCAGCAGTTCGCCCAGAATCTGGGAGACCTCCTGCAAGCCCAGGACGCAGCGGTGACACCGTCCGCCGGTGCCGTCGGTGCGCCACAGGCCGCGGTGCCGGCCGCGGCGTCCGCCGAGCTCAACGGGCTGGCGCTGGTCGCCGTGCCGCTGCTGAAGAAGTACGGACCGGTGGCCGCCGCCTTCCTGCTCGGGGTAGCGCAGGGCCGGCTCATGGGCAGGCGGCGATGAGGGGCGGACTCCACGGTGCCCGCACCGACCACATCTACGAGCGGGCCGGCTTCGGCGCCACGGTCCGGCGCGGCAGCCGTCCGGCCATCGTCGTGGTGGACCTGACACGGGGCTTCACCGAGGACTCGTTCCCTTCGGGTGCGGACCTGACCGACACCGTCATCGCGACGACGTGCCTGGTCGAGGCGGGACACCAGGCCGGCGTACCGGTGATCTTCACCGCCATCGCCTACACCGAGGCCGAGGCCGCGGGCCACTCGGTCACCTGGCTCGGCAAGGCTCCGGGGCTGCGCCGACTGGTGGAAGGCAGCGACGCGGTCGCCATCGACCCGCGGCTCCCCATGGCCCCCGACGACCTGCTCGTGGTGAAGAAGGGCGCCTCCGCCTTCTTCGGCACGGGCCTCGCCGCCGCCCTGACCGGACTCGGCTGCGACACGGTCCTGGTGTGCGGTGCCACCACCAGCGGCTGTGTGCGAGCCACCGCCGTCGACGCCGTGCAGTCGGGCTTCCCGGTGCTGGTGCCCCGCTCCTGCGTGGGCGACCGGGCCACGGGACCGGCGGAGGCCGCGCTCTTCGACATCCAGGCCAAGTACGGCGACGTCATCAGTCTCGCGGATGCCGTCGACTACCTCGTCTCCCTGTCCGCTCCGGCCGCCCGCGAACCCGCGCGGCGTGCCCGCTCATGAGGAGGTCCGCCGTGTCCCCGCGTTCGCTCCGCCAGCCGGCCCTCGCCGATCTGGCCGACGTGCCCGCCACCAGCCGGTGGGTACGGTCCGG
>KL568635.1:7492-9173 GCA_000715605.1 Streptomyces speibonae
CCACCAGCCGGTGGGTACGGTCCGGCGGCGTCCGGCTGCACGCCCTCGACTACGGGGGTGATCTGCCGCCGCTGGTCGTCCTGCCCGGCATCACCAGCCCGGCGATCACCATGGACTTCGTGGCCCGTGAACTGACCGGTCTGGTCAGGCCGGTGGTGCTGGACGTCCGCGGCCGGGGGCTGTCCGACGACGGTGCGGGCTATGGGCTCCAGGAGTACGCCGAGGACACCGAGGCCCTGGTCACGGGCCTGGAACTGGACCGCCCGCTGCTGTTCGGTCACTCCATGGGGGCGCGGATCGCGGCGGTCGTCGCGGTGCGGGCCGAGGTGTCCCTGCGGGGGGCCGTCCTGGCCGATCCGCCGATGAGCGGCCCGGGCCGGGCTCCGTACCCCACCGCTGCGCACGCCTTCCTGCGGCAGCTGGCCGAGGCCCGGCGCGGCACGGACGCCGACGAGGTGGCCCTCTCCTGGCCGGCCTGGCCGCGGCGCGAGCGGGAACTGCGGGCGCGCTGGCTGTCCAGCTGCGCCGAGGAGGCCGTCGTGGCCACACACCACGGTTTCGAGCACGAGGACTTCTTCGACTGGTGGCCTGCGGTGCCTGCGCCCGTGGCGATGCTGTACGGGGCCGACAGCCCGGTGGTCACCGCAGCCGGTGCGGAGGAGGCGGCCCGCACACATCCGTCGGCCGCCCTGTACCGCGTACCCGGTGCCGGGCACATGATCTTCTGGGACGCTCCGGCCCCCGCCCTCGCCGCTCTGCGCACGGCCCTGAGCACCCTTCTCTCCCTGCCCCCGACCGACTCTCACGGCGTGGCCGGGCGTGGTCATGCCTGAGGCGACAGCACTGGCACCGCGCCGTGCCGCAACCCGGAGGACTCACCCATGACGGACCACCACATCGGCCTGATCGTGCCCAGCTCCAATCTGACGATGGAGACGGAACTGCCGCGGATGATGAAGGCCCGCGAGGCCGTCGAACCCGACGACCGTTTCGTGTTCCACAGCAGCAGGATGCGGATGAAGCACGTCACCCCCGAGGAGCTGCGCGGCATGAACGCGCAGACCGAGCGGGCCGCCCTCGAGCTGGCCGACGCCCGGCCCGATGTCGTCGCCACCGCCTGTCTGGTCGCCATCATGGCCCAGGGGCCGGGGCATCATTGCGTGGCGGAGGCCGAGATAGCCTCCGCGCTGCGGGCCGAGGGCGCCGGGGCCCCGGTGGTCTCCAGCGCCGGGGCGCTGCTCAGCGGCATCCAGGCCCTGGGCGCCGGGCGGGTCGCCATCATCACGCCGTACATGAAGGAACTCACCGCCCGCGTCGTCGAGTACATCGAGAGCACGGGAGTGGAGGTGGTCGACGCGCTCAGCCTGGAAGTGCCCGACAATCTGGCGGTGGCCCGCCTGGATCCGGCCGGTCTGCGCACGCACTGGAAGCGGCTCGACCTGCGACGGGCGGACGCCTTGGTGCTGTCGGCGTGCGTGCAGATGCCCTCGCTCGCCTCGATCCAGCCGGTGGAGGACGAAGCGGGGCTTCCCGTGCTGTCGGCGGCCACCTCGACGGCGTACCGCATCCTGACGGAACTCGGTCTGCCCCCTGTGGTGCCGGGCGCCGGGAGTCTGCTCGGCGCCGGTGCGGCGAGCCCGGCGGCACGGTGAGAGCGCCGGCGGTGCGGCCGGGCCGTCCC
>KL568635.1:9454-9805 GCA_000715605.1 Streptomyces speibonae
CCCGCCGCGTCCCGCGGCTACTGTGCGGTCACCCCACTGTCGCCCGCGGCAGCTGTGCGTGCTTAAGTAAGACGCATGGCAGATCAGACCCCGCCAGCCGATACCAGCCCGGAGACTCCCGCTGCCCTGACGGCCGCGCCCGGCTTTCAGATCCGCCGTCTCTACCAGGCGTATCTCGCGGCGTGGGCGCGCGAGGTCGACCCGGTGCTGACGGGCCCTCAGTTCGCGGTGCTCCAGGCGGTGGAGGCCAATCCGGGCCGCGATCAGCGCTCGATGGCCGCGGCCGTGTCGCTGGACACGTCCACCATGGCCGACGTGGCCCGCAGGCTGGAGAAGCGCGGACTGCTGGCT
>KL568635.1:10025-11082 GCA_000715605.1 Streptomyces speibonae
CGGCCGCCGCAAGCTGCTCTACCTCACCGATGCGGGCCTGGCGACCCTGCGGGACGCGAACCACCGCGCCCGTACGCTCGACAAGATCCTCCTGGCCTCCGTCGACGAGGACGCACACGAATCGTTCGTGGCCACGCTGCGGGAGCTCGCGGATCGCTGGGAGGGACTGGCCGAGGGGTCGTAGAGGTCGCTTCCGGGGCAGGTTTCGTCCCTGTCCGGGTCAGGGTCAGGGTCAGGGCTCGAGGGTCTCCAGATCCTGGAGCAGGCCGGGGCGGGTCGGCTGCCAGCCGAGGGCGGCGCGGGTGTGGGCGCTGGACGCCGGCTGGTCCATCGCGAAGATCGGGCCGAACGGGCCGAAGCTCTCCTGCGGAACCTGCTCGACCGGCAGGCCCAGTCGCCGGCCGACGACCGTCGCGATGTCCCGCGCCGTGACTCCCTCGTCGGCGACGGCGTGCCAGGACGTACCCGCCGGCGCGCGCTCCAGGGCCAGGCGGAACAGGACCGCCGCGTCGAGCGCGTGTACGGCAGGCCAGCGCTGGGTGCCGGCTCCGGGGTAGCCGGCCACCCCGGTGCGGCGCGCGAGGTCGGTCAGCAGACCCGCGAATCCGCCCTTGCCCTCGTTGTGGACCGTGCGCGGCACGCGCACGGCCGTACTGCGCACACCGCGCGAGGCGAGGCCGAGCAGCGCGTTGTACGAACGGGCCCGGCCGCCCACCGGTCCGTCGGTCGGCAGCGGATCGGACTCGCCAGCGGCGCGTCCGGGCACCTGGGGTGTACTGGCGACCGTGACGATCGGGCGGTCGCTGCCCTCGAGTTCGCGCGCCAGCGCGGTCAGAGCGGCGCTTTCCTCGGCGATGGCCCGGGCCAGACCGTCCGCGCTGTCGTAGTCGCGTCCGAACGCCAGGCTGATCACGCCGTCGCACCGCGCCGCGCCGGAACGCAGGACGTCGAGGTCCGCCAGGTCTCCGCGCAGCACCTCGGCGCCCGCGCTCTCCAGGGTCTTCGCGGAGCTGTCCGAGCGGGCCAGTGCGAGGACGGTGTCTGTCTCTTATACACA
>KL568635.1:11309-14405 GCA_000715605.1 Streptomyces speibonae
TGTATAAGAGACAGGTGCCGGTGCCGCCGGTGACGAAGACATGCATGAGTTCTCCCTCAGAAGTGATGGGACTCTTGTCCCATCACTGACCCTACACCGCGACGGGACAAGAGTCCCATCACCTATGCTTGCCCCATGGCTAGATGGCAACCGGGGGCGACCGAGCGACTTGTCGCGGCGGCCGTCGACCTGTTCACGGAGCAGGGCTACGACGCCACGACGGTGGCGCAGATCACCGAGCGGGCCGGAGTCACCAAGAGCACCTTCTTCCGGCACTTCTCCGACAAGCGTGAGCTCCTGGTGGCAGGACAGGAGACACTCAGCAGGCTGCTCGCCGAGGGCATCACGGAGGCTCCGGCGGGCGCCGGCCCGCTCCAGGCGGTGGCGGCCGGTCTCGAGCGCGCCTCGGGCGCCATGGGGCCGGCCAACCGCGAACTCGGCCCCCGCCTCAAGGCGGCCGTGGCGGCCAGCACCGAATTGCAGGAGCGCGACGCCCTGAAGAGCGTCGGTCTCGCCGCCGCGATGACCGAGGCGCTCATCGCGCGCGGCGTTCCCGAGCCGACCGCGCACCTCGCGGGTGAACTGGGCGTCCTCGCGTTCAAGCGGGGCTACGCCCAGTGGTCCGAGAGCGATCGCGACGACGATGACGCCCACGGGCTCGCGCCCTATGCGCTGGCAGCCCTGGAGGAGTTGCGAGCGGCGACCGCGACGCTGAGCTGAACGATCACGCCCGGTTGCCACCGGCCGCCTCCGAGGCATCGTGGCCGGCGGTTCGCCGCTGCGGGGAGGTCAGCCGGACAGGGCCGCGAGGGTGTCGTCCAGGTCCGTGACCCTGGGCCGGTTGTGCGGGAGCTCGGCGAGGATCCTGGCCATGCCGCAGGTGTTGGTGAGGGCGGAGAACACCAGGCCGCCGGCGACGCCCGCGGAGAGCCAGCGGGCCGCGTTCCAGCGCCGTCCGGCGATCAGGCCGGTCAGGACGAGGGATCCGGCGGCGAGGCGGACCTGGCGGTCCATGGCCCAGGGTGTGCGGGTGCCGGCGGGCCGGTGCGTGTCGTGGCCGAATTGTGTCCAGGCCGTGGTGCCGCCGGTGAGGGTGGCGGCGGTGATGCCCTCGTCGGCCAGGCGCCGGCAGGCCTCGGCGGAGCGGGCGCCGGAGGCGCACACGATGAGGAGGTCGCCGCGGCCGGCGGCGGTCTTCAGGGCGGGGAAGGCCGCGTCGAGGTGGTCCAGGGGTATGTTGTGGGCGCCGGGCACATGGCCGGAGGCGTATTCACCGGGGGTGCGCACGTCGATGACGGTCAGCTCGTGCAGACGGGCGTGGGCCTGGCCTGCGGTGAGGGCGGTGGTGGATGCCACGGGGGGATTTTCCTTTGCTCGGTTGGGGTTACCCCTTCGGTAGGATACCCAAGGGGGTATCTCGAAGGGAGCGTGGGCTGTGGAACTGGCGATGGCGGCCGAGGAACTGAAGACCGTGGTCAACCGGCTGCGCCGGGCTCAGGGCCAGATCGCGGGTGTGATCAAGATGATCGAGGAGGGGCGGGACTGCGAGGACGTGGTCACCCAGCTCGCCGCGGCGTCACGGGCTCTGGACAAGGCCGGTTTCGCGATCATCGCCACCGGTCTGCAGCACTGCCTGACCGACGCGGACATGGCTGCCTCCGGTGACCGGGAGGAGATGCGTGCCCGGCTGGAGAAACTGTTCCTGTCGCTGGCGTGAGCCGCGGCGGCGCGGCGTGTGATCATCCGTCGGCCCTTCAGGCGAGGGCGTCGACGAGCATGACCGCGGCCGTGGCGAGCAGCACCAGGGCGAAGACGCGCCGGAGCAGGGCGCCGGTGACCTTGGCGGCCAGGCGCCTGCCGTCCCAGGCACCCAGGATCGCCGCCCCGGCGAAGGGGCCGATCACGGCCCAGTCGGCACCGGCGGCGGTCGTTCCGCGGGCGGCCAGGGAGGCCAGCGAGTTCGCCGAGATGACGAGCAGACTGGTGCCGACGGCGGCCTGCATCTCGAACGCCAGCACGGTGACCAGGGACGGGACGGCGAGGAATCCTCCGCCGACCCCGAGCAGACCGGTCAGGGCGCCCAGTCCCGCACCGGCACCGGCGGCCCGGACGGGCCGTGGCTCGCCGGGCGCCGGGCCGGTGTCGGAGCGGCCGGGACGCAGCATCCTGACGGCGACGAGTGCGGCCACGACGGCGAACGCGCCGGTGAGAACCGACTGGGGCAGGCGGGATGCCGCGGCCCCTGCCGCCGCCGCGGGCAGGAGTCCGGCCGCGGCGAACAGGGCGCCGGTCCTCCAGCGGACGTTGCCGGTGCGGGCGTGGGCGTACAGGGCGGTGAGCGAGGTGGCCGTGACGATGAGCAGGCCGGCGGTGGTCGCGGCGGCCGGGGTGAAGCCGAGCAGGTAGATCAGCGCCGGGACGGCCAGGACGCTGCCGCCCCCGCCGAGCGCGCCGAGCGCGATGCCGACCACCGCGCCCGCGATCAGGGCCAGGACGAGAGCACTCACCCCGTGACTCCGTCACTGCCGGCCGGGCCGGTGACCGGGAGGTGCTCGGGCACGCGGGTGGTCATGCCGGCGGTGACGTCCGTGGCACGTACGCGTACGCCGCGTCCGTCGTTCCGCTTCGGTTGCTCGCGGACGTCCGGCGGGACGGCGGTTCCGTCGCGGCTGCGCTCGTGGGCCGGCCGGGCGCGGCGGCGGCCGGGGCGGCGACAGGGGAACGGTGACATCGGTGGATCACTTTCGTACAGGTGATGGGGTACGTCAGGCGGTGCCGTCGGGACGGGTCAGCGGCAGTCCCGCCCGGGCGGCGGCGTCGAAGCCGTCGTCGACGGCGACCACGTCGCGCCCGGCTGCGTCGAGCAGGGAGGCCGCGATCGCGGCGCGCATGCCGCCGGCGCAGTGCACCCACACCGTCCCCGGTGGTACGTCGCCGATGCGGCCGTGCAGTTCGTGGATCGGGATGTGCACGGAGCCGTCGATCCAGCCGCCCGCACGCTCCGAGGCGCGACGCACGTCCAGCACGACCACGTCGCCGTCGCGTCCGCGGACTTCGGCGAGGCCGGCGAAGCGGGCGCGGGGGAAGGAGGCGAGC
>KL568635.1:14579-15532 GCA_000715605.1 Streptomyces speibonae
GATCCAGCCGGCTGGGCTGCCGGTGGCGGCCGCGGCCGGACGGTCGATGCCCACCCGAGCCAGTTCCCGCTGCGCGTCGGCGATCTGCTGAGGGCTGTCGGCGAGCAGCGTGACGGGCTTGCCCCACGGGATCAGCCAGGCCAGGTAGGTGGCGAGCTTGCCCTCGCCCTCGAAGTTGAACGCCCCGGCGACATGCCCTTGGGCGAAGGCCACGCGGTTGCGCAGGTCGACCACCCACTCCCCCGCGGCCAGCCGGGAGGCGAGTTCCTCGGCGTCCGCGTGCCCGGGAGGCGTGAGGTCGACGGGCGCGGGGCCCTCGGCGTTGGCCGGGCCCATGTGCGCGTAGTAGGCGGGCACGTCGTCCAGTCCGGCGAGCATGCGGGCGACGAAGGTGTCCGCGTCCAGGTTCAGCGCGTCGTTGGCGCCGCGTTCCTTGCCGATCGTGGTCGCGTCGCCCTCGGCCTGGGAGCTGGAACAGAAGCTGCCGAACCCATGGGTGGGGAGCACCGCCACCTCGTCGTCCAGCTCCTCGGCCAGGCGGTTGACGGAGGCGTGCTGGGCGCGTGCCAGTTGCTCGGTCAGCCGCGGCTCGACCAGGTCGGGGCGGCCGACGGTGCCGATGAGCAGGGATCCGCCGGTGAACGCCGCCACACCGCGGCCGTCCTCGGTCAGGGCGTAGGAGGTGTGGTGCGGGGTGTGTCCGGGCGTGGCGATCGCGCGCAGCACCAGCCCTTCGTCCACCGTCACCGTGTCGCCGTCGGCCACCGGGGTGCGGGCGAAGGACACGTGCGCCCCGGCCGGCACCAGGTACCGGGCGCCGGTGACGCGCGCCAACTCCAGGCCGCCGCTGACGTAGTCGTTGTGCACATGGGTCTCGGCCACATAGGCGATGCGCACCCCACGGCGGGCCGCCGCGGCCATGACCTGGTCGATGTCACGCGGCGGGTCGATGG
>KL568635.1:15724-21173 GCA_000715605.1 Streptomyces speibonae
CGAAGAACACGGTTGCTGACTCCTTCCGACTATGTACCCCGGGGGGTATCTGACTCCTACCTTAACAGGGATACCCAGGGGGGTATTCCGGAGGCGGGGTCTCCTCCGCACGGATGCGCCTGGCGTGCGGGTACCCGCCCGGTCGGGGAGGACCCGGTCGTCCGCGCCGGGCGCGGCCCGTCAGGCGTGGGTCAGCTCGGTCAAGTGCTCGAGCAGGGTGGCCTGGGTGCGCTGGAGGAACACGGTGCTCTGCTTGATCCGGGACAGCCGGGTCGCGGCGTGGGCGGCGTACTCCGGTCCCTCCACGGCCGAGGCCATGAGGAAGGCGGTGATCACGTCGATGCCGCGCGCCGTGTCCGCGGACTCGCCCACGGGGACCAGATGCCGGTCGAGCGGGACGGTGTCGTCGGTGACCAGCGACGGCTGCCAGTCGTCCGCGTTGTCGAGCGAGGGGTGGGTGTCGAACCGCACGCCGACCGTCTCGCCGGCGGGCACGTCCACCCTGTACGGGCCCTCGTCGTTGGTATAGGCACGGTCGATGAGGGTGAGGAAGGGGCCGTAGACGCTGACCTCGATCATGGCGATCGGCTCGTGACCGGTGATGGTTCGCACATGCCCGTGCATGAGAGTCTCCTCTCGACCGCGGCCGGGCTGGTCGGCGCGGAGGTGCCGAGGACCGCCGGCGCCGGCACCGACGAACGCGCGGCTCGTGGCCCTGCGTAGGCCTGAGGGCCGCCGTCGCAGACGCACCGACTCATTTTCCAGGTTCACGCGGTGCGCAGACCGTGTCAATGTCTGCATTCAGGGCGGACTCACGTCATGCGCCAAGGGTTTGAAGTGCGCTTACTGCGTTTGCCAGTCGTCGTGAACGGCGGGAAACTGGAATTGTCCCACCAAGGGAGCTGGTAGGCACACCGACGTTCGTTCTTCGCTGCTGCCTCACGGCGCAGATTGTTTTTGCTGCTGCGGCCGATATTCATCTGAGGTACTCAGGAGGCGGCCCGAGTGACGACCCTGCGAATGGGCGTGTTCCGCTCCGGAAACCTGTTCGCCCGCCGCCGCGCCGGACCACTCCCCTCGCGGAGGGAATGCTCATCATGGCCTCGTCCGTCAACCTGTCCCACGTCAAACCTGGGGCGAAGAACGACAGTGTCCTGACCGTCCAGAAGGCCTTGGCGAAGGCCGTGGGACTCGACTTCAGCTCGGGCCCCGGCGTGTTCGGTCCTCTCACCCGGGACGCGTACGCCAAGTGGCAGCGCACACTCGGTTTTTCGGGCGCGCAAGCGGACGGAATTCCGGGAGAGGTGTCACTGAAGAAGCTCGGCGACCGCTTCGGCTTCAAGGTCACGGCCGACAGCCGCAGGCCGTCGGGCACGCCGGGCGGCCGAGTTGCCTCGCCGGTACCCGAACATCACGTCACCTACCGTTTCGGCGTCAAGGACAAGCGATACAAGGCCGGTTTCCACACCGGAGACGACTATGCCGCGAAGGGTGGGACCACCGTGGTCGCCGTCCGCAAGGGCACGATTCAATGGTCGAACGGCAACGGCGGCGCCTACGGCAACTGGATCGGCCTGCGCGCCGACAACGGCCGGGTCTACGTCTACTGCCACCTGTCGACGCGGGGCGTGAGCGCCGGGGCATCGGTCAAGGCGGGCCAGAAGATCGGCAACGTCGGCAGCACCGGCAACGTCACCGGCCCGCATCTCCACTTCGAGGACCACCCGTCGGGCTCATTCGTCTACGCCCAGTGCCGCAAGCCGACGTGGTGAGCGGGTGACCGCGCACGGCAACCGCGCCGCGCGATGCCACCGGACCGACACCGCTCACATGACAAAGGGCCGGTACGCCAGAGCCTGGTCGACCACCTCATCGGCCGAAAGCTCCCGCTCCGGTGGCCAGTAGATCAGGTTGCCGACGTGGCCGGATGGGCATGCCAGGGCTCTGTCCAGCCTCTCCAGGCTGTCAGCCACCTCGTCGTCCGAGGCGTGCACGGCATCCATGATCCACTGTACGAGCGCGACCGCTTCCGCACGGGTCATCTCCACGGCGTACGTCACATCCCTTCGGTGGGCCATCCTCGCTCACGCGCGTGGCCTGATTGATGGTCGGTGAGGTGGCCGGAGTCGTCCAGTGAGGCGTCTGCCGTCAGTTCACGGCCTCGGGCAATCTCCGCCTGCCAGGCTGCGGTTGCCTCGTCGAGTCCTCGTCCGGGCCGGAGCGCGTAGCCGTCGGTGTTGGTCATGTCGAAGACCGGTGGCATGTCCTGGCCCGCGAACACCCGCTGGAACCAGTTGCGCTCCACCTCGGCCATGTGCTGGACGAGACCGAGCAGGGTCATCGAGAAGGGTGGTACGGCGGCGAGGCGTACTTGGTCGTCGGTGAGGTCTGCGCATTTCAGGGCGAGCGTCGCTCGGTGGAAGTCCAGCCACGCTGTCAGCATGGTGCGCTCGTCCGCGTGCGGAGGTGGGACGGGGCGTCCGTCCGGCGTCGTGGTCATGCACGCTCCTGGTCGGTCACGGTGATCGATGCGTGGGGGAAGAGGGTGCGGAGGTGGGTGGGGTTCGGGGTGTGGGGCGCGTGCACGGTGATCACTGAGGGGAATGCCTGCGGTAGGAGGGGCAGCGTCGGCTCGGTCGTCCGTGGGCCGTGGAGGGTGAGGTGGCGGAGCTGGGGGATGCGCAGGCCTGATTGGGCGGCGTGGGCCGCGTGGGCAAGCGTCAGGGTCAACTCCTCTAGTTTGGGCAGTTGTTGCAGACTCGTCAGTGGCATGGTCTCGGGGCACTCGGAGACCGCGACCGCTTCCAGGCGGGGGAATTCGGCCAGTACTGACGTGTCGTCGATGGTGCCGCGCAGGTCCAGGCGGGTGAGTTGGGCCGGGTCCAGGTGGACGCGGAGGCTGCGGGCGGTGAAGTCGCCGACCAGTCGCATCCATGGGCGGCCGCCCAGTTGCCGCAGGGCGCGCAGTTCCGCCGCGGAGTGGGCTATCAAATGGAGGTCGTCGTACGGGAGGCGGGCGATGACCTCTCTGCCGTAGACCTCGATGGCGAACCGGTGCCAGAACAGGGCGAGTTGGCTGCGCACCTTCGGGGACGGGTGGCTGGTGAAGCGGGCCAGGTAGGGGATCGCCTCGTCGGTTCCGATCAGGGAGGCGGTTCGGACGCACAGTTGGGCGTGGTCGGCGGCTTCCGGGGCAGGCCATGCGGCGGCCAGTCGTTCAGGGCCCGGCAGGAAGCCGAGGGCAAGGGGGCCCACCGAGGCGAGGGTGGTCACCGCTTCGGGGGTGCGTGGCGGGAGCAGCTCGGACATGCTGCGTTCGAGTTCGGACCGTACCGCCGGGTCCAGTTCCGTGGCTTGCTCGAGGCAGGACGCGGCGAGGACCACGGCCCGGGCCGATCCGTCGTGCAGGAGTTCGCGCAGGATGTCCGCCCGGTCGCGCGGGCGCCCCTGCGCCACGGCCATGCGGATGACGTCCTCCCACTGGTCGTCGGCGGCGTGTTTGCGGACCATCCCGAAAGTGCCTTCGTCCAGGAGGGCACGCGCCCCCAGGAAGTCCTGGAAGGTGCGGTGGCAGAAGTCGATGGTCTCGGCGGTGGGGGCGCGCAGCAGGCCGCTGCGGTTGAGGAGGTGGGACAGGACCGTCTCGGGGTCGCCCAGGGCCTGCATCTCGGGCAGGGCAGGCAGGGCCTTGCCGATCTCGGTGAGCGCACGGTCCCGGGTCATCTCCGTCCGGCCGTCCTTGATCAGCCAGTAGGCGAGCCGCTGGAGGATCTGGAGCTGTGGCTCCTCCCTCAGTTCGGGACCCGTCACCCCGCGTTCGCGGTCACGACGGGTGAGGAGCATGCCGAGCGCCGCCTGGTACAGCTCCTTGCGGCCGATCGGCAGGAATCCGTGCCGGTCCCGGTGCAGGGCGCAGATGAGGCCGCACATCAGCGGGTTGGTGGCGAGTCGCCCCAGGTCGGGTTTGGTCCGGACGGCGTCGAGGAGCTGGCGTTCGTAGGAGGCCAGGGCCGCGTCGTCCTCGGGCACACCCGTGCGCGCGGCCTCGTGCCACCGTCCGATGAACGACCGGACGTCCGCGGGGCGCATCGGCGACAGCCTCAGTTCACCGAATTCCTGGGCCGCCAGCCACGCCTCCGCCACCGCGGACGGACGGGACGTGACCAACCACCGGTTGTTCGGGTATGCCTCGGCCAGGTCGGTGAGCCAGCTGTGCGCGTGGGCCCGTTCGCTCTCGGGGACTTCGTCGATGCCGTCGACGAGGAGGAGTCCGCGGCCCGCCGTGAGGACACGGGAGGGCCAGCCGGGCGGCTCCTCACCGGCCAGGGGTGAGCCCACGGCGGTCAGGAAGTCCTTGGGTGCGGGGAGGTGACCGCCGTGGCGGGTCAGGGTGCGCAGGGGCAGGACGAAGGGGATCAGGCCGGTGAGATACGCCATCCGGTCGTCGGGCTCCTGGCGTGCGGCGGAGACGGCCAGCCACTGGATGAGTGTGGTCTTTCCGGATCCTGCCTCGCCGCGCAGCAGCACCCGGTCGTGACTGGCGAGAGCCTCGTCCACCGGTTGGCGCCCCTGCCGGAACCGGGGGTTGCGGCGCAGGAAGTCCTCGTACGCGTCCACGGGCGACGTGGCTTCCAGACGCAGATACGCCACGTCCAGCGGCCACCTGCCGGGTGAGTTGATCAGGTCGATGCCGTAGATCTGCAGCCGGCCGTGCTTCTTGGTGATGTACGACAGGAAGCGTCGCTCGAAGGCGGCGTCACGGCCGTCCGGCCGTGGGGTGCGGGTGATCAGTTCGTCCAGTTTGGTGATGAGTTCGGCGTGGTCCCGGCTCTGCTCCACGAGTGTGCGGGCCACGAAGGTCGAGCGCTGGGTGAAGAAGTTGACGATGTGGAGGCAGGCCCACTCGGTGACGGAGTCCAGGAACAGGGCGGCATCCGCGGACAGGTGCCGGGTGGCGGCACGGAGGTGAAGTGTGCGGGCCAGCTCCCGGTAGCCGAGTCGTACCGCCTGCACGTCATCCATGTCGAGGTCGCCCAGGACGAGCAGCCTGGCCGTCAGCGCGTCGGTGACCGCCGTCTCCTCGTCCCGGGGGAAGGGCGCCTCCCCCGGTGACTCCGCCGCCTGCCGGACCAGACGGGCGGCGAGCGACCGTACGTCCTGCTCGGTCAGGGTGCGTTTCTCGTCGCGGAAGGAGACGAGGGCCGACAGTCTGACCGGCCTGTCGACCAGTCCGGCCCCCGGCCCTTCCCTCACGAGCAGCTTCTTCACCAGCGGAGCGACCGCGCTCGACGCCAGGCGTGTGCCGATGACTGCGGGATCCATCCGACGCCCCCCAAGCCTGTGAACCGCCTCGGTCAGATTAGTCGCCGTCGCGTGGCGGTGGGCCTCGATCGGGGGATCAGCGGCGGGCGAGCCGGGGCAGCCAGGCGCACGGGTGCTCGGGCCGTTC
>KL568635.1:21414-21746 GCA_000715605.1 Streptomyces speibonae
CGCCCGCCGGCCGGAGGATCCGGCGCGGTAGAACCAGCGTCGGGCGACGGTGGAGGGGGTGCATCCGTCGCCGGGGTCGCCGCATGCCAGGCCCATCCGGGTCGACAGGTCCAGCACCAGCCACGTGTCGTCGCAGTCGTGTTCCTCCCAGCTCGTGTGCTCGGGGATGTCGGTGTCGTTGACCGCCTGCCGGCAGGAGGCCGAGGTGCATCGCGAGGGCGTGGGGTCGCAGCCGTTCTCCCCGCGCTGCCGCGGGGCGGGGAACGTCGTGGCGCCGTCGGGGGTGTGCACCTCCATGTCGTTCACCATGACCTGGCGCGAGCCGAGGGGCT
>KL568635.1:21999-22918 GCA_000715605.1 Streptomyces speibonae
GCCGGACCGTCGCCGCGACCTGCTGCGTCCGCGTGCAACCCGAGGCACGGTCGCGGGAACGGGTCTCGTAGGTGACCATCACGTACACGGTGCCGTTCTCGACGGTGTCGAGGTCCCGCGCAGGCCGCGGACGCACTCGCCGGCGCCGTCGGGCACCTCGGCGTCGACGACCAGGGAGCGGCCGCCGTCGGCGGTGTGCACGCCGTGGGTACGGATCGGGGCTGCCGTCGTCCAGCCTGCTCCGGGGTGTCCCCCACCGCCCGGGGAGAACGCTGCCTGCCACGCCGATGAGTTTCCGGTGCGCGGCCGGTCTGCACGGGTATGGAGACTCACACGATCAGGACGGACGGCGCGGATCTCGTGTACGACGTTCACGGGCCGCTGCCGACCCCGGACGGACCCCCGCCGTTGCTCATGATCGGGCATCCCATGGACGCCGCCGGCTTCGCCGCGCTCGCCGCGCGCTTCCCCGAGCGGACCGTGGTCACCTACGACCCGCGCGGGCTCGGCCGCAGCACCCGCAGGGACGGGCGGGTCGACCACACGCCGCAGACCCAGGCCGACGACGTGCACGCCGTCATCGGGGCACTCGGGGCCGGGCCGGTCGAGATGTTCGCCAGCAGCGGCGGAGCGATCACCGCGCTCGCGGTCGTGGCGCGGTATCCGGGAGACGTGACCACGTTGGTCGCGCACGAGCCGCCGCTCATCGGTCTGGTGCCGGACGGCCCCGCGGCCGTGCGGGCGCGGGCCGGGGTCCGGGAGGCGTACGAGAAGCGGGGATGGGGCGCCGGGATGGCCGCTTTCGTGGCGATGGCGTCGTGGAAGGGAGAGTTCACCGAAGCGTACTTCGCGCAGCCGGAGGCCGATCCCGCCGCGTTCGGGCTGACCGCCGAGGATGACGGCTCGCGTGACGATCCGC
>KL568635.1:23146-24576 GCA_000715605.1 Streptomyces speibonae
CGCCGCCGCGCCGACCCGTGTGGTGATCGCCGTGGGTGAGGAGTCCCAGGACCTGCTGACCGCACGCACCTCGGTGGCGACCGCCGAACTGCTCGGGCAGCGGGTCACCGTGTTCCCGAGCCATCACGGCGGCTTCTGCGACGGGGAGTCGGATATCCGGGGAAGCCGGACGAGTTCGCCCAGCGACTGCGTGAGGTTCTCGACGGCGCGGCGTGAGCGGACCACCTGCGTCGACGGGCATCCCGCGTCCCAGGGGGCAGCGCTGCGACGGTGACCCCGTCCCGGCGCTGTCGCGGCTTGACGGTCGGAACTCCGCGCTGATCCACTTCCTGCGAAGATGTCGACACGCGGGTCCCCCCACGGCACCGGCGGGAGTGGGACCAACCGAAGGAGTGCGGCCATGCCAGCCGAGCCGATCGTGCGCCAGTCCGTTGTCGACGTGCTGGTGGAGCGCCTGCGTACCGACATTCTGGACGGCACGCACGAGGCGGGGTCGCTGCTTCCGTCGGAGCGTGAACTCGCCGCCTCGTACGGCGTCACGCGTACCACTCTCAAGCACGCTCTGTCCCGGCTGGAGCAGGCGGGCCTGCTGCGCACGCGGCACGGCGTGGGCACACGTGTGCTGGACTTCTTGCGGTCCGGGGGCGCCGATCTGCTCCCACTGCTGGTGCGGCAGGACGGGCGGTGGCTGTCGGACGTGTTCGAGGCGCGCCTGGCCATCGGGGGGCTCATCGCGCGCAGGGCCGCCTCCCGTCGTACGGCCGCGCAGGGCGCGCGGCTTCGCGCCGCGGTGGACGCCGTGGCCCAGGCGTCGGACCCGGCCGGCGCGCAGCTCGCGGAGGCCGAGGTCCACCGGGAACTGGCCCGCGCCACGGGCAACCGCGTCTACCTGCTGCTCACCAACACGCTGCTCAACGCGTACCTGCCGGTCCGTCACCACATGAACTCCCCGTTCGCCGATCCCGTGGTCGCCGCGGACCGTGTGCGGCAGGTCGTGGAGCCGGTGGTCGAGGGCAAGGCGCAGGAAGCCGGGCGCGCCGCGGAGGGCTACCTGCGGGTCACCGCCGAGGAGATGACCGCGGATCTCATGAGGCACGAGCGGCGGAGCTGAGACCGGCTGTCCCGAGGGCCGGCGAAGTCACGGACGGGCCGGAGGACTTGACCTGACGGGAGTGGGCTGGTTCTCTGCCGTCACTGGATGAGCCACTGAGTCACCGGGTCACTTGCTCTCACATGGTCGTGGATCCGGACATTTCTTGACAGGAAGGGCACCGGCATGACGGCACGTCGGGGAGCACGCTTCGCCGAGACCATGACGGGAACACTGCGGCTCGACACGGCCGATGGCGGAAGGCGGCCCGTTGTCCTCGGCCTCCGGGTCGTCTCCCCCGGCGCGATCCGGCCCTTCGGCTCGGCGACCGCCGCCGTGA
>KL568635.1:24813-25257 GCA_000715605.1 Streptomyces speibonae
GGGCCGAATCGGCTACCAGGTGCGTTTCACGGCCCTGGACGGCCGTGCGTATGTCCTGGAGGGGCACAAGTCGCCCACCTGGCTCCGCCCGCTGCGTTCCATGACGGTCCTGCCGGTCCGCCTGCGTCGTGCGGGGAAGGCCTCTCCCACCGTCGGGGAGGGACTCCTGCGTTTTCGTCTGCGCACCTTGCCCTCGTTCGCGGCGAGCTGGCGCTTCCCCGCGCCCGCCGAGACCGCCGAGACCCTCGCCGCGGCGCGCCCGGACCGTCTGAACGTCTGGTACAGCACCTTCACCGACCCGGACACCGGCACCGGATTCTGGCTGCACCACGAACTGGTGCGCCCGGTGCGCGGCGCGCCCTACACGCATGGCTGGGCCGCCGTGTTCCGGCCCGGGGAGTCCCCGGTCATCGGCCGCTTCGGCCCGCACGCCCTGACGGAGGG
>KL568635.1:25466-28398 GCA_000715605.1 Streptomyces speibonae
TTGCCAGCCCGCTCAGAGATGTGTATAAGAGACAGGCGCGGGACGGCGGGGCAGTTGGCCTGGGATCTGAAGGTGACCGCCGGATCTCCGCCCCTTCATACGTTTCCCCGGACGGCCTGGAAGCGGCGCGTACTGCCCGCCGTGCACGCCGTCTCCCGGACGCAGGCGCGTTACGCCGGGTCCGTGGGCCTGGACGGGGAAGTGCTGCCGCTGACCGCCGCCCCGGGCGCGGACGCCCGCATCGCGGGCCGGGGCAACGCCCACCACTGGGGCTGGCTGCACGTCGACTTGGACGACGAGACCGTTCTGGAGGTCGTGACGGCCGTGTCCGGGCTGCCGCTGCTGCGGCGCCTTCCGCCGCTGGTGTTCCTGCGGCTGCGCAGAGCGGGACGGGACTGGCCGCGAGGCGACTGGCGCAGCTCACTGGGTGTGATGGGCGTCGGACGGTTCCCGGGCACGCCCCGGTTGCCCAGCTGGACCGTGCGGGGGCACGCGGGAGGGCGCCGGATCACGGTGCGGGTGCGTCTGCCCGAGGAGAGCCGCATCGCGGTCGGCTACACGGATCCCGACGGCGGCCGGGCCGTCTGCCACAACAGTGAGCGGGCCGACGTCCACGTCTGCCTGGAGCGGCGGCGCGGTGCGCGCTGGGAGCCGGACCAGCTCTGGGACGTACGGGGAACCGCGCACGCGGAGGTGGGGCTGCGATGACGGCGGAGCGTGGCCGGGCACTGTCGGCGGTGCTGCTGGACGTCGGCACGGACGCGGACCGCGCGGAGTGGGAGCGCCGGTTGCCGGAACACCTGGCGGGGCTGCTCGGAGCCCTGCCGCCGTCCGTCCGCGCCGGGTTGCTCGCGGCCGACGTGGCGCTCGACGGGGCCTCCGTGCTGAGCACCGGGCGGCGTGCTCATCGTCTGCCGGCGGACGCGAGGGCCCGGCTGCGCGGGCGGCTGATCCGGCTGCCCGGCTTCGAGACGGTGATGGACAACGTGAAGATCCCGTTGCTGCTGGCCGCGGGGGCGGGCCGGCACGGTTCCCGGCCGGTGCGGCCCTTGGTCCGCGAAGATCCGCCGCTGGACATCTGCCCGTCGTCCGAGTGGCCCGGCGCCCACCGCGCCGACGCCGTGGTGATCGGCTCCGGAGCCGGAGGCGCCGTGGCGGCGCTGGCCCTCGCCTCGTCCGGACGTTCGGTGGTCGTGCTGGAGGAAGGGCGGCACTTCCCGACCCGGGAGCTCGCCACGCGGCCGCCACTTGAGCGGTTCACCGACGCCTACCGTGACGGCGGAGCCACCCTCGCCTGGGGGCTGCCGCCCGTGCTGCTGCCGCTCGGCCGGGCCGTCGGCGGGACCACCCTGGTCAACTCGGGCACATGTTTCCGCACTCCCGCGAATGTGCTGCGGCGGTGGCATCGCACGCATGGCGTCGACCTGGCCGAACCCGCCGCCTTCGCCCGGCACATGGACCATGTGGAGAACCTGCTCGGTGTGGGCGTACCGGATCCGTCCCTCCTCGGCCGCAACGGCGAGCTGGCCCTGCTCGGCGCCGGACGCCTGGACTGGTCCGCCGCGGTGCTGCGCCGCAACGCCCCGGGCTGCGGCGGATGTTGTGAGTGCGTCGTCGGCTGCCCGAGCGGTGCCAAACAGGCCGTCCATCTGTCCGTACTGCCCGCGGCGTGCGCCGCCGGAGCCCGGATCGTCACACGTGCGCGCGTCACCCGTGTCGTCACCGCGCACCGTGCCGGCGCGCGCCGTGCCACCGCGGTCGAGGCGGTGCGTCCGGACGGCACGGTCTTCACCATCGGCACCGGACTCGTCGTCGTGGCCGCCGGGGCCCTGCACACTCCCGCCCTGCTGCGGCGCTCAGGACTGGCGGGCCATCCCCGTCTGGGCCGCAACCTCGCGATCCATCCCGCCGTCAGCGTCGCCGGACGTTTCGCGGAGCCCGTCACCGGTCCGGACTCCGGTCCGGGCGTGTTGCAGAGCGTGGGCGTCGACGCGTGGCATCACGAGGGGACGCTCATCGAGGCGACCGCGGCACCGCCCGGCATGACCTCCTTCGTCCTCCCGCACCTCGGACGGGAACTGAAGCGCGAGCTGGACGACGCCGGGAAACTCGGCCTCCTGGGTGCCATGGTCTCCGACCGGCCCTCCGGGCGGGTGCGCGGCTCGCACCGGCCCGTCGCCTCCTACGCGCTCCACGCCGAGGACGGCCGCCGCCTCCTGCGGTCCGTCTCCCGCATGGGCCGCATCCTCTTCGCCGCCGGCGCCCGCGAAGTCCTCACCGGCATACCCGCGCATCCCTCGGTCACCTCGCCGGACGCGCTCGACGACGTCGTCCGGCGCACCGGTCACCGCCGTCTGCACCTCTCGGCGTTCCACCCCACGGGGACCGCCGCCCTGGGGGCGGACGGCGAGCGTTCCCCCGTGCGCCCCGACGGGAGGCTGCGCGGGGCGGAGGGCGTGGTCGTCGCCGACGCGTGTCTGCTTCCGTCGTCCCCCGGGGTGAACCCCCAGATCACCATCATGGCCCTGGCGCACGCCGTGACCGAGCCGGCCGTCCTGCGGGACGAGGGGTGACGGAGCACGCCGGGCCGGAGTGTCAGGTCATCCCGCGTCGCCGGGCAGGGCCGGCGACCGGGCGATCTCCCGTTCGGCGGCTTCGATGATGGCCAGCACGGCGGCCGCGGCGGCCGCGGGATCGCGGGCCTCGACGGCCTCCACGATCGCGCGGTGCCCCGGCAGGGAGGCTTCCGCGGCGCCCGGGGTCTGGGTGCTGATGGCGAAGCTGTGCTCCAGCGCGATCTCGACGGCACGGCCCAGTGAGCCGAGCAGACGGTTGCCGCCCGCGTCGAGCAGGGCCCGGTGGAAGGCGATGTCCGCCTCGACATAGCCGCCGCGTCCGGGTTCCGTCGCCGCGGCCTCCATGGCGGCCAGGG
>KL568635.1:28652-32267 GCA_000715605.1 Streptomyces speibonae
ATCCGCCGCAGTTCGCCCGTGTCGCGCAGCAGGGCCGCGGCGTCCCCGGCCTGTTTCCAGCGCAGGACGTCGGGGTCCAGGTGGTTCCAGTGCTCCGGGGGCAGCACGCGCGTACCGGTGCGCGGCCGTACGCGCAGCATCCCCTTGGCCACCAGGGACTTGACCGCCTCCCGCAGCACCCCGCGGCTGACGCCGATCCCGGCCGCGAGGACGTCCTCGACGGGCAGCGGGTCCTCCGGCTGCCAGGCGCCGTCCACGATGCGCCGGCCGAGCTCGTCGACCACGCGCTGGTGCAGGGTCAGGAAGTGCACCACGATCTCCGCTCACCCTCTGGACGTCATTCATCGAATCATTTAATGATTGGGGTACAGGGTAGGGCCTCAGGCCCCTGTCCGCCATCGGGTGGGGGCGTCTGTCGGCCCCGCCCGCCATCACCGCAACACCAGCGGTCGACGCCGGAGCCACGGGAGTGTTCACATGACCGACGGTAGAAGGACGAACCGCCGCAGCCAGGCATGGTTCGGCGCTCAGGGCCGCAGCGGCATGCTGTACCGCTCGTGGATGCGCAACCAGGGATTCGGGCACGAGGTGTTCGACGGGCGCCCCGTCATCGGCATCGCCACCAGCGCCTCCGAACTCGCCCCGTGCAACGCCCACCTGACCCGTGTCGCCGAAGCCGTCAAGCGCGGGGTGTGGCAGGCGGGCGGCTTCCCGCTGCAGTTCCCCACCATGGCCACCGGCGAGACCCTGATGCGGCCCACCGCCATGCTGTACCGCAATCTCATGGCCATGGAGGTCGAGGAGCTGATCCGGGCCAACCCCCTCGACGGTGTGGTGCTGCTGTCCGGCTGCGACAAGACGACCCCCGCCATGCTCATGGGCGCCGCAAGCGTCGACCTGCCGGCCGTCATGGTCACCGGCGGCCCCATGCTGAACGGCAAGTACCGCGGCCAGGACGTGGGATCGGGCACCCATGTGTGGAAGTTCGAAGAAGACCTCAAGACCGGCCGGATGACCGAGGAGGAGTGCTTCTTCGCGGAGGGCTGCATGGCCCGCTCCAACGGGCACTGCATGACCATGGGGACGGCGTCGACGATGGCCTGCATGGCCGAGGCGCTCGGCATGCAGCTGCCGGGTTCGGCGGCGTGGCCCGCGGTCGACTCCCGGCGGATGGAGACCGCGCAGGCGGCCGGGCAACGCATCGTCGCGATGGTGGAGGAGGAGTTGCGGCCCTCGCGGATCCTGACGCGGGAGGCGTTCGAGAACGCCATCCGGGTCAACGCGGCCATAGGCGGCTCCACCAATGCCATCATCCACCTCACGGCCCTCGCCGGACGCGTCGGTGTCGAGCTGGGCCCGGACGACTTCGACGACCTGGTCCGCGCGGTGCCGACGCTGGTCAACCTGATGCCCAGCGGCAGGTACCTCATGGAGGACTTCTGCTACGCGGGCGGGCTGCCCGCCGTCATGGCCGAACTGCTCGCCGGCAAGCTGCTGCACGAGAGTCCTGTCACGGTCACCGGGCGCACCGTCGGCGAGAACACCGAGTCGGCCGAGCGGTTCGGCTCCGACGTCATCACCCCTCTCGGCGAACCCTTCCAGCCGGCCGGCACCGGGATCGCCGTCCTGCGCGGCAACCTGTGCCCCGACGGCGCCGTGATCAAGCAGTCCGCGGCCTCACCGCACCTGCTCACCCATCGCGGACCCGCGCGCGTCTTCGACTCCCCGGAGGCGTACCACGAGGTCGCCGACGACCCGGACCTCGACATCGACGAGAACACCGTCATCGTGATCCGCAACGCCGGCCCGAAGGGCTACCCCGGTATGCCCGAGGTCTCCAACGTCCCGTTGCCCGCCAAGCTGCTGAAGGCCGGCGTCACCGACATGGTGCGTGTGTGCGACGGCCGGATGAGCGGCACCGGCTACGGGACGGTGGTCCTGCACGTGACGCCCGAGGCCGCCGTCGGCGGGCCGCTCGCCCTGGTGCGCGACGGTGACCCCGTCGTCCTGGACGTCCCGAACCGCAGCCTGCGCCTGGACGTGGACGACGCCGAACTCGCGCGCCGCCGGCAGGAATGGACGCCGCCCGCCGGGCAGTACTCCGGCGGCTACACATGGCTCTACACCGAACATGTGGAACAGGCCGACCGGGGCGCCGACTTCGGGTTCCTGCGCGGCAGCCGCGGGCACGAGGTCCCCCGCGACTCCCACTGAGCCCGCCCCCTCTCGTATCCAGGAGTGCATCGATCGTGGAATCGGCAGCAGCGCGCCCCCGTCCGGTCCTCACCGCCGGCTCCGTCCTTCCGGAGGACGCCGACCGGGCCGCCCTGGTCGCGCGCGTTCACGACCCGGACGGGGACGGACCGTGTGTGGCCGCGGTCCGCGGGGAACACGTCGTCGATCTGACGGCGCTCGCCCCCACCGTGTCGGACCTCATGGAGCGCGACGACGCGGCGGCCGTCGTGCGCGAGGCCGGGGGCGGACGCAGCTGGCGCCTGGACGACCTGCTCCAGGCGCCGCCCGGCCGCCGCGACGTGCCGCATCTGCTCGCCCCCGTCGACCTTCAGGTGATCAAGGCGGCCGGCGTCACCTTCGCCCGGAGTCTGCTGGAGCGCGTCATCGAGGAGCGCACGGGCGGCGATCCGGCGCAGGCCGAGAGGGTGCGGGCCCGCGTCGGGCAGGTGGTGGGCGGCAGGCTCGACGGCGTCCGGCCCGGTTCCCCGGAAGCGGTCAAGGCCAAGGAGCTGCTCGTCGCCGAGGGACTGTGGTCGCAGTACCTGGAGGTCGGCATCGGGCCGGACCCGGAGGTGTTCACCAAGGCCCCGGTGCTGTCCGCGGTCGGCACGGGCGCGGACATCGGCGTGCTCGCGGCCTCGGTGTGGAACAACCCCGAGCCCGAGGCCGTCCTCGTCGTGGACTCGCGCGGCCGGGTGCGGGGCGCGACGCTCGGCAACGACGTCAACCTCCGTGACATCGAGGGGCGCAGCGCCCTGCTGCTGGGCCGCGCGAAGGACAACAACGCCTCCTGCGCGCTCGGCCCGTTCGTCCGCCTGCTCGACGACGGCTTCGGCCTCGACGCCGTACGCGGGCTCGACATCGCGCTGCGGATCGACGGCACCGACGGCTACGTGCTGCGGGGCAGCAGTTCCCTGCGGGAGATCAGCCGCGACGTGCTGGACCTGGTGGCCGCCACGTACGGCGCGCACCATCAATACCCGGACGGTTTCGTGCTGTTCACGGGGACGCTGTTCGCTCCGACCGAGGACCGGCACGCACCCGGGGCGGGCTTCACCCACGAGTACGGCGACGTCGTACGGATCTCCAGCCCGCGCCTGGGCGCCCTGGTCAACACTGTCGTGCCCAGCGAGGAGGCCGCGCCGTGGACGTTCGGCGTGGGGGCGCTGATGCGCAGCCTCGCCCGGCGCGGCCTGTTGTGAGAGGTGCGCGGCGCCCCTGACGTGCGCCGCGCACCGCCGGTTCAGGTGGTGGGCGTCTCCTCCACGAGGGTGGCGTGCAGGCGCCGTGTGTGGTCCACGTGACGCGGGGCCCCGGTCAGCTCGACCGTGGCGGTGAGCCGCGGATCCGCGCTGGAGGCGGACAGCCGCAGCTCGAGCT
>KL568635.1:32466-33940 GCA_000715605.1 Streptomyces speibonae
CAGCCGCAGCTCGAGCTCGCCCGGTTCGACGACGCGGCGTCCGTCGCGTCCGGTGAAGGAGGCGACGTCGGCCGGGACGGTGACGCTCAGGCGTCGGGACTCCCCCGGCTCCAGCGCGACCCGGGTGTAGCCGACGAGGCGCTGCACCGGCTGGACGACGGACGCGACGGGGTCGTGCAGATAGAGCTGGACGACTTCGGCGCCGGCGCGGTCACCGGTGTTGCGGACGGTGAAGGAGAGGGCGAACTCGCCGTCGGTCGGGGCCTCCTGGCTGTGCACCGTGAGGTCGGTCCAGTCGAACCGCGTGTAGGACAGGCCGTGGCCGAAGGCGAACGCGGCCGTCGGGTCGATGTTGGACACCCCGCTGGCCTGTGCGAGCCGCGCCCCGAGGTAGGTGCCCGGCTGCGAGCCCGGGCCGCGCGGCACTCCGACCGGCAGGCGTCCCGAGGGGTTGACCCGGCCGCTGAGCACCCCGGCGATGGCGTGCGTGCCCTCCTCGCCCGGGAAGAAGGACTGCACGATCGCCGCGGACTCCTCCACGGCGCGGCCGAGGGCGTAGGGGCGTCCGGCCAGCAGCACGGTGACCACGGGTGTGCCGAGGCCGAGCAGGGCGTCGAGCAGCTGCTGCTGGGCGCCGGGCAGGGCGAGCGTGTCGACGTCGCAGCCCTCGCCGCTGGTGCCCCGCCCGAAGAGTCCGGCGCGGTCGCCGAGGACCACCAGGGCGACATCGGCCTCGCGGGCGACCCGGGCGGCCTCGTCGAGGCCGGAGAGGTCCCCGTCGTCGACGCCGGTGCCGCGGGCGTAGGTGATCTCGGCGTCGGGGAACTCGGCTGCGAGCGTCTCGCGCAGGGTGGGCAGCCCGATGCCGAGGGGGGTTCCCGGGTGGCGGACCCCGATGTGCTGGGGGAAGGAGTAGCAGCCCAGGACGGCGGTGGCTTCGTCGGCGTTGGGACCGATCAGGGCGATGCGGCGCGGGGCGGCGAGCGGCAGGGTGCCGTCGTTGGTCAGCAGCACCACCGCTTCCTCGGCGAGCGTGCGGGCCAGGGCCCGGTTCTCCGGGCTGTCCAGGTCGATCCGGCCGCGCAGGACCTCCGGATCGTCGGGGTCCGCCCCGTCCAGCGCCGCCGGCAGGGGCTCCCAGTCCGGGTCGAGCAGCCCGAGCGCGGCCTTCTGGGTGAGCACCCGGCGTACGGCGCGGTCGACCAGTTCCTCCGGTATGCGGCCGTCGGTGACGGCCTCGGTCAGCGGTGCGCCGTACGTCTTGACGTTGGGCAGTTCGACGTCGATGCCCGCGCGCAGCGCCGTGCCGGCGGCGCCCGCCCAGTCGCCGGCGAGGCCGTGCAGGGTCTTCAGGAAGGCGATGGCGAAGTAGTCGGCGACGACCGTGCCGTCGAAGCCCCAGGTGTCGCGGAGCAGTCCGGTGAGCAGTTCCTCGTCGGCGGCGGAGGGCATGCCGTCGGTGTCGGTGTAGGCG
>KL568636.1:0-562 GCA_000715605.1 Streptomyces speibonae
GGCGCAGCCGGGGGAGGGGGAGGAAGGGGGAGCCAGGGGTGCGGGCTCGGTCAGCGGGCGAAGCGGTACTCGTAGGCGCCCAGATCGGGGTCGTTGAGCGGGGTGCCGCTCCACAACCAGTGGTAGGAGACGTCGGACTCTCCGTCGAAGCCCTGACGGAGCAGCTCGTCACGGGCCTGCTGCTGAGGGCCGTCCGGGTAGTGGTAGAAGGCCTTGTTCTGCAGGGACGCGTCCTGCACCATGCCGGCGTGCTTGGCGCGCCGGTCGACATAGCGGCGCAGCGCGATGTCGATGACGTCGTCGGTGGCACCGCCCAGCTCCTCGGCCAGGACAGCGGCGTCCTCCATGGCCTGGGAGGCGCCCTGGGCCTGGTAGGGCAGCATCGCGTGGCAGGCATCGCCCACGAGGGCCACGCGGCCGTCCACCCAGACGGGGTCACGACGCCGGTGGTAGAGGGCGAAGCTCAGGATGTCGCCCTTGGCCTTGGACAGGATGGCGGCGACACGGTCGTCCCAGCCGGAGTAGGCCCCGACGAGCTCGTCGGTGCCGGCGGGAAGCATCC
>KL568636.1:821-1408 GCA_000715605.1 Streptomyces speibonae
GAAGCATCCACTTCTCGGCGACCTCGTCGGTGCACGGAACACAGCCGACGACATTGAGGTACTCACCGCCGCGGATCATGTAGTGCACCAGGTGCCGGCCGGGGCCGTACCAGATGGTGCTCTGAAAACGGTCCACCAGAAAACGGGTCGCCGGGTCGGCGGCGATGAGATCGCCCGGGATCAGGGCCCGGAAGGCCATCTCCCCGGAGAACAGCAGGGTGTCGGGCAGGCCCATCAGGTCGCGCACGCGGGAACGGATGCCGTCGGCCCCGATGAGCACGTCGGCCTCGAAACGCCGGCCGTCCTCGGTCACCGCGGCCGGACGGCGCGGGCGGCGGCGGTCCAGATCGACGACCCGGCTGCCGGTGCGCAGTTCGACGACCGGCCCGGGGCCGGCCGGATCGACGCAGGCGTCCACGAGGACGCGATGCAGGTCGGCGCGGTGGTAGTGCCAGTACGGTGCGTTGTAGCGCTGTTTGCAGACGTCACCGAGCTGGGTCAGCCCGATGACACTGCCGTCCTTCCACCTGCGCCGCACCTGGTCCAGGGGCTCGGTGCGGATCGCCTCCAACTGCTTGCGCAGCCCC
>KL568636.1:1570-3425 GCA_000715605.1 Streptomyces speibonae
AGAGATGTGTATAAGAGACAGGCCCCAGCCCCATCAGGACGCGGCTCGCGTTGGGCGCCGTCTGGATGCCCGCACCGATCTCGCCGAACTGCGGCGCCTGCTCGAGCACGGTGACACGCATGCCCCGCTGTCGCAGCGCCAGCGCGGTGGTCATCCCGCCGAGCCCGCCTCCGACAACGGTGACTTCGAACGATTGGGTGCTTGCCATGTGTGGATCTCCGTGTGTGTCTCCGGACGCGGGTGCGGCAGGCGGGTCAGTGACCGGTGAGCCGGCCCGCGCTGACGACGTCCCGGCCGTCGACGGAGACGGTGCAGCCGCGCATGGCGATGTCGATGTGCGCGTAGGACTCACGGCCGAGGACGGGATGCGGCCCGGTGGACCACAGGAAGTTGCCGGCGAACGCCCGGGCGTCCATGCCCATCAGCTCGTTCTTGCCGTACAGCGCGGTGGCGAACCAGTCGGCGGTCTTCATCAGACCCCAGCCCATGTGGGACAGGCTGCGTGCCCATCGGTCGTCCGCGTCGTCGAAGAAGGTGTTCAGCAGCTGGGCCTCGGCGCCTCCTGACACCTTCTCGATGTCTCCGCCCGCGATCTCCAGCGTGACCGGTCGGCGCACGTACTCCTTGAACGGCAGCAGGATGTCGCCCTCGGCCAGCACGATCCTGCCGTCGGAGAACCGCGGCCAGCACAGCACCATGGTGCTTGGCCAGTGGTCCCAGCGGCCCGGATCGTCGGCGAAACCCACCTGGAACTCCGGCTTGGAGCCTGGGAGTTCGACGGTCAGGTCGGTGCCGGCCTCGGAGGTCACCCGCATCACGGAGGCGTTCTTCAGCAGCTCCACGCCCTTGCCGACCTCGGCCTTGTCCTCCGCCCTGGGAAGGTTGCGGATGAGGACGTCGGGGGCGTCACAGACGAAGAGGATGCGGGTGCCCGTCCGGAGGATCTCCTGCTGCAGCGGGGCGTGGATGAAACCCTCCCTGGTGAGGTCCACGACCAGGTCGGCCGCCTTGAGCAGTTCCTGTGCGGTCGTGTCGTCCAGCACCGAACTCAGGCCGGGCCCGGCTCCGGTGCGGGTGCTGTCCGAGGGCGACGGGTTCCCGCCGGGCACGGTGGCGGCGATGACGTGTGCGCCGCAGGCCTTCGCCGCGCCGAATGCGGCCGCCACGTAGTCACCGCGGCTGGCCGGCTCGGACAGGACGACGACATGTTCGTCGGGCGTGAGCTTGCACAGCTTCAGCTCCTGGGTGAACGCATCGAGAAGATCGACGGAGGTGAGATCGAGCATGTCTCGCTCCTGGGAATCGGAGGAAGGGAGAGACGAGGGCACGCGATCCGGCGCGTGAAGGGTGATGATCCGGCCAAGCGGCAGCTGCCGGCCTTCCACCTGTGCAAGGCGGTCGAGCGCCGCTGACGGAATTAATCCGAGCACGTACTATCTCGGTCTGGCAAGAGGGTGGGGGCGATTTTCTCGCCGCTTCCCCGGCACTCCACGGACGGTCAGGCGCCACGTCGACTTGGCTCCTGACGCCTGCCCCGCGCCCGGCGCGAAGTGCTTGAACGGGCAATGAATGCAGTGGGCAGGGAAACTTGCGCCCCGAGTTCATCCGTGCTCGGATCTCTTCCCGTCCACTCCGGACCATGGTGCTCCGGTGCCTCTCGGTGTCCTGTTCCCACCCGTGCGCGCTGCCTCAAGAGGGCTACGCCGCCGGCCGGGACACCGCGGCCCGACGACGCCGGAAGCCCCGTATCGACGTGTCCCCCGCCCACCCGGCGCTGCCCCGGCCTTCCCTCTCCTTCCCCCTGCTCATCCCTTGGACATGCCATGCGACACACCCTCCTACCCACCCCCCGGTC
>KL568636.1:3473-7078 GCA_000715605.1 Streptomyces speibonae
ATGCGACACACCCTCCTACCCACCCCCCGGTCCCGCCCTCCCCTCACCCCACCTCCGCGCCGGTACGACGGTGAGCCGTACGCCGGCGACGCCCCCACACGACGGCCGGGTGCGGCATGAGCCAGGCGACCCCGCCGCCCGGGCGGGATGCCGATCCCGGACGCAGGTGGGAGCCGGGGGAGCCCTGGGCCCCCGCCGCCCGCTCGGTGTCCCTCGAACAACTCCGTTACCACCCCACCCTCTTGCGACTGCGCGCCGCCCGCAGGGGCCCCGTCTTCACGGGCGCCGCCATCCTCGTCGTGCTCTACGTCTCGGAGATCCTGCTGGCGAACGAGGCCGGGGGCTTCATGTCCCTACGCCTGGCGGGACCGCTCAACGTCGGCCTGGCACTGAGCCTCCTCCAGTGCGTCACCGCGGCCTGTGCGATCGGGTGGTACGCCCGTCACGCACGCCGCGTCCTGGATCCGGAGGCCGCGCAGGTCAGAGCACTGCTGAGAGAAGAGGGAGAGGTGTGATGACCGCTGCGCAGACGCTCGCGGCCGGTGCCGGCTTCCCGGTGTTCGTGATCTTCGTGACCTTCGTGTGCTGTGCCCTGTTCCTCGCCATCCTGGTCACGACGCACCGGGTCACGCCCGGCGACTTCTACATCGGCGACGGACGCCTCACACCGCTGCAGAACGGCATCGCCATCTTCGGTGTCTACCTGTCCGCCGCGACCCTGTTCGGCTCTCCCGGCAGAATCGCGCTGACGGGGTTCGACGGCATCGGCTACCTGCTGGGCCCGATCGTCGGCATGGTCCTGGTGCTGCTCCTGATCGCGGAGCCGTACCACAGCACCGGCCGCTACACCATCGGCGACAACCTGGGGCGACGACTGCGCACCCGGTCCGTGCATGTGGCCGCGGGACTAGCCACCCTCGTGATCTGCGTGGTGTACGTGATCGCCCAGCTGGTCGGTGCCGGCGCGCTGGCCGCACCGATCACGGGACTGCGGGGAGACGGCGCGCGGGCGCTCATGGTCTGCTCACTCGGTCTCCTGGTGATCCTCTACGCGGCGATCGGGGGCATGCGGGCGACGACGCTGATCCAGGTCTTCAAAGGCGTCATCATGCTGGGCGGGGGCGCCGCGCTGACCGTGCTGGTCATGTCAAGAGTGGGCTGGGATCCCGCGGCCCTGCTGAGCCGTGCCGCGAACCACAGCGGACTCGGGGACGGCTTCCTCCGGCCCGGAGTGAGCCACGGCAACCAACTCGTGGGCGAACTCGACTCGCTGAGCGTGCAGTTGTCGGTGTGCATCGGAGCGGTCGGCATGCCTCACGTACTGATGAGGCTCAGGACCGTTCCCACGGCGCGGTCGGCCCGCCGTTCCGTGGAGATCACGGCCTGGCTGTCGCTGGCGTTCTGCCTGATGGTCGGCGTCATCGGGTTCGGCGCCGCGGCGCTGCTCGGCCGGAACACCATCGTCGCCGACAACGGCACGGGGAACACCGCCGTGCTGATGCTGGCCGAGTCCCTCGGCGCGGTCTTCGTGACGATGATCTCGTGCATCGCCTTCACCACCATTCTGGCCGTGGTGTCAGGACTCGTGCTGACCGCGTCCGCCGCGCTGGCCCACGACATCTACCAAGTCGGGATCATGAACGGGAAGGCGTCGGAGAAGAGCGAACTCCTGGTCGCCAGAGGCACGGTCGTGCTGGTGGGCCTCACGGCCACCGTCCTGTCGCTGTACGCACAGGCCGAGGGCATTTCGTTCCTGGTGGGTCTGGCCCTGGCGGTCGCGGGTTCCGCCGTCCTGCCGGCCCTGCTCTACACCATGTTCTGGAGCCGCTTCACCACCCGGGGCGCGTTGTGGAGCACCTACGGAGGCCTGATCTTCTCCGTACTCCTCGTGGTGTTCTCACCCGCGGTCTCGGGCACCCCGGCCGCCCTTCTGCCCGACCAGGACTTCGCCTACTTCCCTCTCGGCAACCCTGCGGTGGTCTCCATCCCGCTCGGCTTCCTGCTGGGCTGGCTCGGCTCGGTCCTCGATCCGCGGCGACCCGACGCGGCGCGGTACGCCGCAACGGAGATCAGCGTCCTCGCTGACGTCTGAACGGGCGAGGCCCCGGACCGACCCGGTCCAGGGCCCGCTCGCGCGCCGGTGACGTCAGGTCATGAACTTGCCGCCGTCGACATTGATGGTCTGTCCGGTGATGAAGCCCGCGTCGGGGGAGGCCAGGAAGAACACCGGCCCGACGAGGTCCTCCGGCACCTGGTCCCGCTTCAGTGCCCGGCCGGCACGCTGCGCCTCGAGCACCTCCTGCGGGAACGTCCTGCGAACCGGTTCGGTGACGGTCAGGCCCGGAGCGATCACGTTGACCGTGATGCCCCAGTCGCCGACCTCGCGGGACAGGGACCGCGTGAACCCGATGACGCCGGCCTTCGCGGCGACGTAGTGGGCCTGGAACCGGGTTCCGTCGAAGAAGGAACCGGAGCCGAAGTTGACGATGCGGCCCCAGCCGTTCTCCTTCATCAGGGGGAGCAGGGCACGGGTAGTGAGGTAGGTACCGGTGAGGTTCACATCGATGACCCGGCGCCACTCCTCCGGTTCGATGTCCTCGAAGCTCGTGATGGGGAACCAGCCGGCGCAGTTGATCAGTACGTCGACCCGGTCCGCGTGCTCGCGGATGGCAGCGGCGAGTGCTGCGTTCCCGTCCTCGCCGGAGAGGTCCGCGGCGACGGTGACGAGTGCTGCGTCGCTGTCGAAGCCGTCGCGGAGCCGGTCGAGCGCCTGCTCGCTGAGATCGGTGGCGATGACCGTGTCACCGTTGGCGAGGAAACGCGCGACCAGCACCGCTCCGATGCCGCCGGCGGCCCCGGTGATGACCACGACTCGGTTGCTTTGCATGATCGGTACCTCACTTCTGTTCAGGCCGTGCTCTCGGCCAGTGTCGGGTAGTCGGTGTAGCCGCGCTCGTCGCCGCCGTAGAAGGTGGTCCGGTCGGGCTCGTTGAGGGGTGCGCCCGCCCTGGCCCTGGCCACCAGGTCGGGGTTGGCCAGGGCCATGGAACCGACGGTGATCACATCGGCGAGGCCGTTCTCCAGGTCCGACACACGGGTCTGGAGGTCCGTGCCGGGCCGGTTGAGGAGCAGGGCCCCCGGCCAGTCGCCGCGGATGCTCTTCAGCAGCGTCTCGTCGCCTCCGTGCGCCACGTGGAGGTAGGCCAGGCCGAGGCCCGCCAGAGCGGGCACCAGGGCGCCGTAGAGCTGCGGGAGGTCGTCCTCGACGATGTCGTTGAAGGGGTTGCCGGGCGAGATGCGGAACCCGGTCCGGCCCGGTCCGATCTCGTCGGCGACCGCGGTGGCGACCTCGACGGCGAAGCGGATGCGGTTCTCGACGGAACCGCCGTACTCGTCGGTGCGCTGGTTGGCGTTGCTGGACAGGAACTGGTGCAGCAGGTAGCCGTTGGCACCGTGGATCTCCACGCCGTCGGCACCGGCTTCGATCGCCGCGGCCGCCGCGCGCCGGAAGTCCTGGACCGTCTGCGCGATGTCGCTCTTCGACAGTTCGCGCGGCTCGGGGATCGGCTGCATGCCGCCGGCCGTGAAGATGCTGGCCTCGGGCC
>KL568636.1:7257-9521 GCA_000715605.1 Streptomyces speibonae
CGTGAAGATGCTGGCCTCGGGCCGCACCGCCGACGGGGCCACCGGCTGACGCCCGTGCGGAGTGTTGTCCGGGTGGGAGACACGCCCCACGTGCATCAGCTGGATGACGATACGACCCCCCTCCGCGTGGACCGCGTCGCTCACCTGACGCCATCCGGCGATCTGCTCGGCGGTGTGGATCCCGGGCGTCAGCAGATACCCCTGACCGTCTTCGGACGGCTGCGTGCCCTCCGTGACGATGAGGGCCAGCGACGCGCGCTGGGCGTAGTAGACGGCGTTGAGCCGGGTCGGCACGCCCTCGGGAGTGGAGCGGTCCCGGGTCATCGGCGCCATGGCGAGACGGTGCGGGAGGGCGATGTCACCCAGCTGGACGGGGTTCCAAAGCGTGGACATGAGGTCTCCGATCGATTTAGGTGACTGACCACTGATGCCCTACCAACGTAGACTTACTTGCTCGAACATGCAAATCCCTTGGTTCGTGACCCAGGCCTCATTGATGGACGCGCGCCAGACGAACACCACGCCACCTCACGCCGCCGCGCACCTTGAATAGTGATCTGAACTGGGATTTTCTGCCTGTCGGCAGAAGGGTCGGGTGAAGTGAACCCGGTCAGCGGCAACCACACATGTGACGCTGGTCACCACAACTTCAAGATAAATGACCTCGGAACCCGTAATACATGCTCAAGCAGATAAATGATCCACATCGACCGGACCGAAGCCTTCACGCCGCATGCCCCGCCGCCCGTCGACCTGGCGCCCCAGGGCTGGCCGCCGCGTGAGCCTGTCTGTCGCTGGTGGGGTCACCCGACGGTAGTCGGCCACGTACGCCGCCGGGTGTCCCAGCAGCTACTTGTCCAATCAGGTAGTGCATCGCCCAGCTACCCCCGTGTCGCCTGTGCGATGCGATGAGAGGAGAGAACCGGCTGCCGCTGCCAGTTTATTGCTCGAACATGTTTCTCTTGTACGATGGCAAGACTCGACCCGCCAAGGGCTCGCCGTCGATGCAAGGGAGACGTTTTCCGTGACCGAAGCCGCCAGTCAGAAGGTCGTCCAGCCATCCACCGCGGCGAGGGGTCCGATCAGCCACACGATCTTCCGTATAGCGCGCCTGCACCGCATGCTCGCCGGTGCCCTGCTGCGCGATGTGGGCCTGTATCCAGGACAGGAGCTGGTCATGATGCAGCTGTGGGAGACCGGAGCGCAGCGCCAGTCGGACCTCGCCAAGGTGCTCGATTCCGACGCCGCCACGATGACCCGGACGATCCAGCGTCTGGAGAAGTCCGGATTCGTACGGCGCAGCCCCGACCCCACCGACAAGCGCGCCTCCCTCGTCGAGCCCACCGCGGCCAGCCAGGTGCTGCGTCGGCAGGTGGAGGATGTGTGGGCCCGCCTGGAAGAGCTGACGATCAAGGACATGCCCTCCGAGAACCGGGCTCAGCTCCTCGACGGCATGCTCGCTCTGGAGGCCAACCTCCTCGCCGCCGCGGAGGACCTCAGAAAGAACTGACCCGGCTGACGTCCCGCCCTCATGAACAGGGAACGCCGGCTCGGTGTCTCTCCCGCCGGCGAGCGCTGTATCGCGCGCCCGACAAGCGGGGGACCGGACCAGGCTCGCAGACCGTGGTCACCGCTGAAGGACTCGAACGCCTCCCGGCGCGGCGCCCGGCCGTCGCCGATGGCGGCCACCTGGTGATTGCCTTCCTCACCGGCTAGGTTGCCCTCGCCCCGTCCGATTCTCACAGGGGAGTGACAGCCGTGCGGCAGCAGCACAAGACCTTCCAGGCGATCGAGGTCGGCGACGGCAGCGACGGGCGATGGGCCGCCTATGCCCGGTCCCTGTGGCAGGAGTTGGAGGGCCTGCTGACCGAGGAGGGCCGCACTGCGGAAGGCGCGGATCGTGCCCGGGCGCTGTTCCGTGCGCACATGCCGGAACTGGTCCCGGTTCTGAACCGCCTGGCCGGCCAACTCCACCGGCCCGAGGCGGAAGCGTTCCTCACCCACGCGGCACTGCGGCCGTTCTCCCCTGCCTGCACCCAGATCGGCCACAACGGCACTCTGCTGCGCAACTATGACTTCCCGCCCGAGCAATGCGAGGGGACCATCGTCTCCTCCTGCTTCCTGCGCCCCGTGATTGGGATGCAGGACATGTTGTGGGGCCTGCTGGACGGCATGAACGACGGCGGTCTCGCAGTCTCGCTCACCTGGGGCGGACGTACCGCCCACGGCCGCGGCTTCGCCATCCTCATCCTGGTGCGCTACCT
>KL568636.1:9799-10032 GCA_000715605.1 Streptomyces speibonae
CGACAGGCTGCGGTCCCTGCCCGTCGCCACCCCTCAGAACCTCACCCTGGTCGATCCCGTGAAGGCGACGACGGTGTTCGTGGGACCGGACATGTCACCGATGGTGGCACCGGACGCCTGCGCCGCCAACCATCAGCACCTGCCGGTGACCGACGAGCAGGAGCGGGCCATGGGGACGCGGGAGCGGCTGCGCGCCATTCGCGCCGCCGGTGCGGACGTGGCAGCGATGCTGG
>KL568636.1:10292-12291 GCA_000715605.1 Streptomyces speibonae
CTGTATCGATCCGTCGACGAGCAGGGGTCGAGAACGCTCTACACCGCCCGCTACCGGCCCGCTGAGGGCCGGGTGACGTACTACTGGCCCGGTGAGTCCTGGCAACAGTCCTTTGGCGACTTCACACCCGGATCCCGCACGATGACCTTGGGCCGTGCGATCTGAGAGCTCGGCCGATGCGCCGCCGACGTTCCAGCAGACTGGGTAACTCAAGCGGTCGAAGTAGGTCATGCTGGGACAATGTCACCGTGCACGTCTACCGGGTGAGCGGGGAGTAGTCACCGGTAGACGGTGCAACGTCCTCGCGGGGGTGGGTCTGGTGGTGGTGGATGCGGGGGCGATGTGGGCGGTGAGGCGGTTGCTTCATGGGTTTGGTTACGCGTTGATTGTCTGCGGTGTCGTTTCGGTCATGGGTGGACTGTCCGAGACTTTGGAACGTGTCCGCGGCTACTTCGTGGCCGGACTGCAGAGTCGGGGGGCGTGTTCGAGCCACGGGCGCGGGCTGCTTGATCCTGGCAGTCTTCTGCGCGCGGCGACTCCGCTCGCGTGACCCGCTGATCGACGGGTGAATGCTCAGTTTGTTGCGGCTCGGCGCACGCTCCGTCGCGCTCGTTGTGAGTTCTGCCTGCTGCACGGGATCGGTCCTTGTGCTCAGCGTGGGGGCCGACTCGATCCTGCCGATTTCGGTTCTGGCCCTGTGGGTTTTCCTCGGTGGGTTGGCGTTCCACAAGGTCCAGGCACGCTTCACCGCGGTGCACATGCTCCGGGGCGGCCTGGCCATCTGTGCCGTCGGCCTCATCGTGGCCGCTTCCGTTGGCCTGTGGTCCGCCGGTTTCCTTCTCGGTCTCGGTCTCGGTGTCGGTGTCGGTGTCTTCATGGCTTCCGGCGGCACCTACCTGCTGGGCAGCGTCCCCGCCGAAGGGCGTCGGGCGTGTTCCTTTCCTGCACGGGTAGGTGGGTGGTGTTCGGCAGGAGTCGGGGGCAGGTCAGTCGGTTTTGTCCGGTGGAACGGTATGTGCTTGGCGTCGGGGTGGCGGATGCTGGGCGGGGACGGATTCTTTGTCATCCTTGCGGGGTTCGAGCTCTGCATGTCGACCGTGATGATCTGCGCTTGGCGCCTGGTCGGCTGGCGTAGTCTGCGGAAGCACGTGGAGCAAGGAGGGGGGCCGGCCTGCGGGGGCCGGCCCTGCTTCTGGTGGATGGTCAGCCGACGAGTGGCTGCCACCGGTTGTCTTGGGCGGGGTCGGTGCTGCTGAGCCATACCAGCGTCGAGCCGGTCAAGCCGGGTTTGTCCCGTGTGGCCAGGGCTGGGGATTCGAGCTTGTCGGCTGTTTCTTCGAGGTAGGTGACCAGCGTGTCGTGTTCCTCTGCTTGAGTTTCGTTGGAGCGGGACCAGTGGCCCAGGTAGCCGGTTGCGGCGTTCAGGTACAGGCCCGAGGTGCGGTCGGCCGGGCCCGCGGTAACGACCGGAATCCAGCTCGGTTCCCACACGGTGACCCGCTCGTCCTGCGGGCGACCGGTGTTGAGGGCGTCCTGGTGGGCTTGGGAGTGCGTCTTCAGCCGGTAGACGGCGGCCACGGCGTCCAGGGGCGCCAGCGCTCTGTTGCCCGGCAGGCATCCCCGGCCGTTGCTCCCGTCGTCGCCCGCGGTCAGCAGCCACAGCACGCGCAGCTCGAGGGGTACTTCAAGGCCGAGGTCGCTCTCGAGGGCGGCGATGGCGGTGGGGCCCGCGCCGGGGCGCAGTGCGGTGTAGGAGTCGGGGGCGTGGTGCTGAAGCCGGCGGGTGATGCGATGCCAGGCATCGGCAATCTCCCGGACGAGCACCGCGCCGGCAGCGGTATCGGCGGACCGGCCCCGGTTGCGGCCCTGCTCCTGGTCGTCGGCGCCGGGCGGGAGCTCGGCGGTGGGGGGGAGCAGGTTTCAGATGGCGGATCTCGATCCGGTCCGGTTCGCGGATGTAGCCCACGGACAGGTCGGGGCAGTCCTGGAACATGCTGCC
>KL568636.1:12505-12859 GCA_000715605.1 Streptomyces speibonae
TCGCGGATGTAGCCCACGGACAGGTCGGGGCAGTCCTGGAACATGCTGCCGTCGACCGTCATGCTGAGAACACCGGGCAGCTTGGAGGGCCGGCCGGTGTCCGGGTCGTCGGCCAACCGGCCGGCCAGGACCTTCACCGTGTAGGGAACGCCGAGTCCGAGCTGAGAGGCGGTGTTGCGTACGTCCGTTGAGATCTCGGCGTGCACAGCCCGGTACTCCTCACTGGTCCGTATGGTGCGCCGTGTGCTCTGATCTCCTGCTGCCGGGGGGTGCATGGGAAGGGTGCAGCCGTACCGTCCCGGGTGTGGATCGTTGTCAGCGGTCTTGCGGAGCTGATCCTGTCTCTTATACACA
>KL568636.1:13072-18489 GCA_000715605.1 Streptomyces speibonae
GATGGAGACCGGCCGGTCCGTGTCGGGGGACGTGTCCGGGCCGGGCGCGCGTACAGCCGGACCGTCCGGTTGTCAGGTCCGGTGTTCGTCTGGCCGAAGGGGTGGTGAGCTGCTGTTCCAGGTGCTGACCGGACGTGAGGAGAGGAACGGCGTCGCCCTTGCCTCCGACGAATGCTTCAGCGGCTGGGGGAGGATCTTTACCGGCCGCCGTCTCTGTGCAGCCATCGTCCGCCTCGCCGTCGACGGTGCGATCGTCCGGGCCGGCACCGAGTCCTGCCGCCTCGCCCGCGCCAAGGCCCTGACCGTGCAGGCCGCTGTCGGCTGAGAAGGCGGGCCGGATGCTTGCGCGGTCCTTCCGGGCGCGCAAGCATCTCTCACGTGCCGGTGGTTCCGTCGATCTGCTCGCGGGTGAGGCCGGCGTGAGCGTTGTGAGGTGCGTATTCCTCGATCATGTGCACCGTGATCCAGCGCGGGGAGACTCCCTGGTCACCGACGTGACCCGCTTCCTGTCCGGGCAGGCGGCGGGGGTTGTCCGGCGATGCTTCAGCGATCAGTTCACGGCCTCGAGCGGCCTTCGCTTGCCACGCGGCCGTCGCCTCGTCGAGCCCACGTTCCGGCTGAGGGGCAAAGCCGTTGACGTTGTTCTCCCCGAGGACAGGGGGGTGCGTGCTGACCTGAGGGTACGCGCGGGAACCGGGTGCGCTCCACCTCGGCCAGGTGCTGCACGAGACCGAGCAGCGTCATCGACGAGGGCGGCGCCGCAGCAAGCCGTGACTGATCGTCTTTGAGGCCCGGACACTTCGGGGTGAGGGTCGCTCGGTGAAAGTCCGGCCATGTTTCCGGCATGGCGTGCTCGTCGGCGTGGGCGGCAGGGACGGGCCGTCCATCCCTGCGGCCGTATTCCTGAGCACACCCTGGCAGCAGCGGCCGTGACCCATGCCCGTCTTCGCTGGCGACGAACACGTATCTCGCCCGTCTCCCCGCGGGCCAGTGGCATCGGACCTCACTGACATCGATCTTGCCGAGCCCTGCGGGGTGACTTCCGGCATCGCCTCCGGATGACTTCCTCACACACTGACACAGCCACGGAAGAGACGATCGGATCGCTGCGCTGTGCGCTGCGCTTTGCGCTGTGCGCTGTGCTGTGCGCTGTGTCAGGCGGTGTGGGCCGTGCCGTGAGGCCGCCGGTCCGCCCGCGGTGAGCGGGCGGAGCAGCGGCATCGCATGTTTTGGGGTCAGTAGGCGCGTGCTACGACGGCGATGTTGCCGGGCTGGTTGTCGCTGGCGGGAACGGAACCGTCTGCGGCGACCAAGCACCGCACGGTGACGCCCTGTTCGGCGAGTTGGGCCTCGCCCTCCACGCCCAGCTTTTGCCAGGCGATGCGCGCCCAGCCGGTGCTCGCGGCCTCCGCGGCCTCCTCGACCGTGGTCACCTCGACGGTGCGGTCGTCGCGGCGCTTACGGGACTGTGCCAGCAGAAGCGCCTGGTCGTCCTCCAGGACCGTGGGCAGGATCTCGGACAGTGCTCCGATCGGCTTCGGCTCCTTGCTTCTTGCTGCGCGGCGGACCAGCACCGCAGTGCCGTTCTCCACGTCACGTGGCCCGACCTCGATGCGTACCGGTACTCCCTTGAGCTCCCAGTCGACCGCGCGGCGGCCGAACGGCGTGTCGGTGCGGTCGTCGACGTGGACGCGGACACCAGCCGTCTTCAGCCGGTCACCGATCCCGCGGACCGTGTCCAGGACCGCGTCGTCGTCCTTGACGGCCACGACGACCGCCTGGACCGGGGCCGCACGCGGCGGGATGCGCAGGCCGTCGTCGTCGCCGTGCGTCATCACCAGCGCGCCGACCATGCGGGTCGTGGAACCCCACGACGTCTGCCAGACGTAGTGTTCACGGCCGTCCTTCGACAGGTAGCGCGTCTCGAACGCCTTGGCGAAGTTCTGACCCAGTTCGTGGCTTGTGGTCAGCTGGAGGGCCTTGCCGTCGCCCGTCATGCCTTCCAGGGTGAGTGTGTTGATCGCGCCGGCGAACCGTTCCCTGGCTGTCTTGCGTCCCGCTACGGCATCCAGGGCGAGGACGTTCTCCAGGAAGTCGGCGTACACGTCCTGGTGGATGCGAGCGGCGTAGTCCCGGGCGTCTTCGTAGGTGGCGTGTGCCGTGTGGCCCTCCTGCCACAGGAATTCCGTCGTACGGAGGAACACGCGCGGCCTCAGTTCCCAGCGGACGACGTTCGCCCACTGGTTGATCAGCAGCGGAAGGTCGCGGTAGCTCTGCACCCACTTGGAGAAGTAGTCGTTGACGATCGTCTCGGACGTGGGGCGGACGACGACGGGCTCGTCCAGTTCCCTGCCGCCGCCATGAGTGACTACGGCCAGTTCGGGCGCGAAGCCCTCGACGTGCTCGGCCTCCTTCGTCAGGTACGACTGCGGGATGAACAGCGGAAAGTACGCGTTCTGCGCGCCGGCCGCTTTGATCCGGGCGTCCATCTCCTGCTGCATCCGTTCCCACAGGCCGTAGCCGTACGGTCGGATGACCATGGTGCCGCGCACCGGCCCGTTGTCGGCCAGTTCGGCTTTGCTGACCAGGTCCTGGTACCAGCGGGGGAAGTCGTCCGCCCGGGGGGTGAGCACGGGTGCCTTTGCCATGGCGGGCACAGTAGGACGCGGCTCCAGCAGGACGCAACCCGATTGCTTCCCCCGCGCCGGGACGCCGGCCGGTCAGCGGCCCCACACGCGCATGCAGGACATGCAGGAATCGCCCTGGGGCAGAGCTGCGCGCCGTTGACCCGCCCACGGACATTCCACGGGCTGTTCGCGGTCGCTTTCGGCTTGCTGCCGACTGCGTGATCCCGTGCCGGTTCGACTCGCAATGGATGGTCCCGCCACGGGAGCCGGCGTGCGTGCGGGTTTGCCCTGTGGTCGTCAACCTGGCCGATGTGCGTGTGGTGTTCCGTTCCCTGATCGGGCGAAGCACGCTGCTGCTCCCGACGCTGAGCGCACTGCGCTCTGTGAGGAACTGCTGGAGCCCGATCCCGAGGACGTGTCGAGCCGGTCGGTCGGATGCGAAGCCGGGATGCCGGTGACCTATCGCTTCGGCGGACGAGAGCTGCGGCTGTTCCCGGCGGTCACCACGTTCGGTACGCCGATGGACATCACGCCGGACGAGATGGCGATCGAGTCCTGCTGCCCGGCGGACGCGGAGAGCGCCGCCCGTTCCGCGTAGTCCCGCGGCGGTGTCCGAGCAGCCGCCTGCCCCTTGGTCTCCTGCCGTGACGGCGGAGAAGGCGGTGCCCATGGTGTGTCGTGCATCGAGGAGCCGGCGGCACGGGAGGCGATTGCGGCAGCCCTTCAGACCATCGCTCTTCGCACAGGGCGAAAACCCGGGCGCCTCCTGGAGGAAGCCATCCGCCGGGACCTCGCCGAGCACAGGTCCATGCCTCGGTGCTCCGGGCACCGCGACGGCCGACCGGTTGCGCCCGTTGCTCCTGCATCGCCGCCTTCACGAGACGGCTGGGATGAGTGATCTTGCTGAGCAGCCGAAAGAGGGGAGCTAACGCCGGGGGGTGGCCGGCCCCGGATCCCGCGACGGGGTCGTCATCGCTGGAGAACCAGCTTTCCGGTGACCCGCCCCGCGCGGCTCTCCTCCAGCGCCGCGTGCACGCCCTCCGGTGTCAGCGGGAAGGAGCGGGAGACATGGGCGCGGACGCGGCCGTCCCCGACCAGGTCGTTCACTCGCCGCTGCAGGGACCCGGAGGCCTTCAGGAAGACGGGGACGTACTTCGTCCCCCGTGGCCCCGCGCCCCGGATCTTGCGGGCTGTGATCCTCGACAGGAGCCGGGCCGCCGAGGCGAGGGTGACCACGCCGTCCTCGTCGCGTGCGATGGTCACGAAGCGCCCTCCCGGACGCAGAACCCGCTGCGCCCGCAGCCACTGCTCGCGCCCGCCCACGCAGTCGATCACCACGTCGAACGAGTCCGCGCCGAAACGGGACGGCAGATCGTCCGTGTGCCGGTCGACGGCCTCGTCCGCGCCCAGGGACCGCACGAAGTCCAGGTTGCGCGCGCCGGCGACACCGACCACATGGGCCCCGGCCGCACGTGCCGTCTGGACGGCGAGGTGACCGACACCTCCGGACGCCCCGATGACCGCGACGTGGGTTCCGTCCGCGACCTGTCCGCTGTCCAGGCAGGTCAGCGCCGTCTGTGCCGCGAGCGGGAGCGCGGCGGCCGCGGCGAAGTCCAGCCCGGCCGGCACGGCGGCGAGCAGCCCGGAGCGCACATTGACGTACTCCGCGGTGCCGCCTGCGTCGACTTCGTTGTCGCCGTGCACACGATCGCCCACGCGGAACGACGTCACCCCGTCGCCCACAGCGGTGACGACTCCGGCGAGGTCGAACAGCGGCGTGAACGGGAAGCGCCGGCGGGCGATCAGGCGCCGGTTGCCCTCGATCATCTGCCAGTCGATGGGATTGACCCCCGCCGCCCGGACCTCCACCTGCACCTCGTGGGGCCCCGGAGGGCGGACGGGCACCGTCTCCGACAGGGCGAGCACGTCCCGAACCGGTCCGTAGCGGCTCTGCACGATCGCTCGCTGCGTGAGGGGTACTGCGGGGGGAGTCATGGAGGAGCCCTTCCGGGAGAACCGGCCTGCGGGACCGTGCGGGGAGTGCCGGGCCGAGCACAGGAATGAGCCAGAGAGCCCTGACCCTTCAAACCAATACTGTACCCGAAGACAGATACTAGACAGCTAGTTCAATAGTGGGTGCCCGGGCCGGAAGGTCTATCCTTGGCGGATGGCAAAGCCGTCCGGTGGGCCCGGGGATCCGCGCGTGGTGCGCACGCGGCGCGACGTCGTGAGAGCGAGCGCAGCGTCACTGCTGGAAGAGGGCTGGGAGGCGACGACACACGCCGAGGTCGCCCGGAGGGCCGGGTACTCGAAAGCGACCATCTACGCGCACTGGCCGACCTCCGCCGATCTCATACGGGACGCGATCACGTACATCTGCCAGGACGCGGCCTATCCGCCGGTCACAGGAATCCTCCACGAGGACCTGCATGTCTCGTTGAGCGCCCTGGCGCTGACCCTGTCGGAGGGGCGATACGACCGGCTGATGGCGGGCGTCATCGAACGCGCCGCCACCGGCGAAGACGCACGCGATCTGCGGGACCGGTTGTATGAGACCGCCACGAGCGGGGTCCGCCGTGTCCTGGCCGGGCATCTCCCGCCCGCCGAGGTCGGGCCCACTTTGGCCCTGTTGGTCGGTGCCGTCCTCGTCCGGGCGACGTACGAGGGCAGGGCAGTGACCCCGGAATTCATCACCGACATCATCACCCGCACTCTCGGCAGCCCTGCGCCGGGCAGGAACTGAGCCTCGTTGGTGCCTGTGCCCCGACGGCCTCCCCGTATCGACGCCGG
>KL568636.1:18751-22499 GCA_000715605.1 Streptomyces speibonae
CTGCCATACCCGGGTGGAACGGTTGGAGTGTGATGACGAGCAGTTGCTGCGCGGGCGGGCCTGCGGCACGTGTCCGGTCCTCCGCCTTGCGGCCTGGGACATCCGAGGTCACGTTTGATGCGGACAGACAACAGTGTTGGCCGGTGGTCTACGCAGGACGAGACCGTGGCTTCTCGCCCCTACCAGGAACGGTGGATTCTCGCGAACGACACCGCCTGCGCCCGGTGCAGACCGGTATCCGACACCGTGGCCATGGCCAGTGACGGTCGGCTTGAAACGCTTGCGCTGACGGATTCGCGTCCCGCCCGCCGCTCCACCGCAAAACCATCCACCGAGCGCTCACCCCCCACAAACGCAGCCAGGTCCGGATGGCGTCCCGCTTCGTGGTGTAGCCGATCAACGTTGGGGCGTACGCCCCGGGGCGTGTGCCGACAGGGGTTCCGCTCTCTGCCCGACAGGCGGGCCACCATGCAACTCTCCCTGGTGAACGGCCAGTTCAACCAGGAGGTGCATGATGGCCCTGTCCCAGCATGACTTACTTCGGCTGCTGGAGTCACTGCGTTCGGCGGACGGACTCGAACTTGTCCGGTCCGTGGCCGAGCGGATGCTGCAGGAGCTGATCGAGGCCGAGGCAACGTCGAGGATCGGCGCGGAGTGGAACGAGCACACCGAGACACGCACTGCACTGCGCAACGGGCACCGCGACAAGACGCTGACCACGCAGGCCGGTGACCTGGACCTGGCCATACCCAAGCTGCGCGCCGGCAGCTTCTTCCCCAGTCTGTTGGAGCGTCGCCGCCGCATCGACCAGGCCCTGTTCGCCGTCATCATGGAGGCGTACGTCCACGGGGTGTCCACCCGCTCGGTCGACGACCTGGTCAAGGCACTGGGAGCGGACAGCGGGATCTCCAAGAGCGAGGTCTCACGGATCTGCCAGGACCTGGACACCCAGCTGGCCGCGTTCCGGGGCCGGCCCCTGGACCACACCCGCTTCCCCTACATCTACCTCGATGCGACCTACTGCAAGGCACGGGTCGCGCACCAGATCGTCTCCCGGGCCGTGGTGATCGCCACCGGCATCACCGAGGACGGCGGCCGCGAGGTCCTGGGAGTGATGGTCGGCGACAGCGAGACCGAGGTGTTCTGGACCCAGTTCCTGCGCTCCTTGCGTGAACGCGGCCTGGGCGGTGTCCGTCTCGTGCTCGGCGATCACCACTCGGGCCTGGTCAAGGCGATCCGCAAGGTCATGATCGGCGCGGCCTACCAGCGCTGCCGGGTTCATTTCCTGCGCAATGTCTTCGGCGTGATACCCAAGGACGCCGCGGAAATGGTCGCCGCAACCATCCGCACCATCTTCGCCCAGCCCGACCAGGACGCCGTCCGCAACCAGCTCGACACGATCGCCGACATGCTGGGCGCTCAGTTTCCCCAGGTCAAACAGATGCTCCTGGACGCCAAGGACGACCTCACCGCCTTCGCCGCCTTCCCGGAACGGCACTGGAAGAAGATTCAGTCCACGAACCCGCTGGAGCGGATCAACCGCGAGATCAAACGCCGCGTCGATGTCGTCCAGGTCTTCCCCAACGACGACGCCCTCCTGCGGCTGGTGACCGCCGTGCTCTTCGAGATGCACGACGAGTGGATCGCCTTCCCCCGCCGTTACCTACCCGAAGGCAGCATGGACCAGATCTACCCCACCGAGCCCGGCGAAAGCGCCCCGTGCTCCCGAACACCACCACCACAACCGACGACTGATCGCCTACACCACGTCAAGGGACACGACCCAGGTCCGGGCGGACCACTTCCGCTGGCATCGCCGAACTCACCCGAACCTGAGCGCCGCTCAGGTGATCGATGAGGCCACAGCCGTGGCGGCCCGGGGCTTGTCCCCGCATCCCGGTGCCCGTGCGGAACCGCGCGGCTTGGAGCAGTCAGCCCAGGCTGCCTTCGGACAGCGGGAGGCCGGGACGCTTTTGGCGATCCTCAAGCCCACGGACCCGGCGGATCCCCTGGCCGACTGCACCTGTTCCACGCTCCCAGGCCGTTTCCCGGCCGGCCGGCCGTCAGCCGGCCTGGGAAGCCGCCACCGCCTCTCCCCGCCCAGCACCGCATCGATCGTCTCAAAGATCTCTACAACGCTCATGACACAAACCCCCTCGTCCTAACCTGCTTCAGACCTCCACTGCATGGCTTCAAATGCGCGCGATAAACCTGCGAAACAGATCGCTTGTTGTAGGGGGTTGTGTGCAGGCGAAGTAGGTGAACGCGACACACCAGCTGAAAATCTATTCTCGCGATGCTCACATACGAGCTTGCGGGCCCGTTATCGCTGCACGGACCCGCAACCGAAACCCCCGGCCCATGGGCCGGACGCCCCTGTGCCCCCATCCTGAGGGCCAGAACCGCGACTCACCTGCAGGCGGGCTCTCTCCGCGCCGGACTGGGCATCATGCCCATTCGATGCCCAGTTCCCGGAGCGCAGTGCGCTGTTCGGGGGTGAGCCTGTCCCGCCTGGCCCGGGTGTTGGAGACCCATACGCCCAGCTTCACGGCCACCGGGACCATCTCGCCGTCGACCGCGATCTCTTCGCTGTGGCCCCTTGGCACCGGCCGGTGGGCGCCTTCCCGCTCCACCCACTGTGCAAGAGCCGCCAGGCCCCGCTGGAAGGCCTGCGACGTCTTGCCCTGGCCCTTCGCCGCGCTCTTGGCGGCCGGGACTGCTGTGGGCGATTCGACGGGCTTCAGACCCAGCGCGGATAGCCGTCGCTGCTGTTCGTTGGAGAGTTCGAACCAGCTGCGGGACTGTCGCTGGAGCCACTTGCCCAGGTCGTCGCCCTCGAACAGCACCCCGGGCTGGATCTCGGGGAGGTGGCCGTCGGCGTCGGCGAGGTCGGCGAGGATGCGGTAGTGGCGCTGCCAGTCCAGGGGCCACGGGCAGTCCCAGTCCGGGTCGATCTCCGTCAGTTGCGCTGCGCGCACGGCGGCCCGCTCCGGGTCCTTGCCCAGGCCGTTCTTCGCGCCCTTGCGCCGGAGGTTGGCCATGTGCTGCCCGACGGGCACCATCGCCTCGCCCTGGCCCCACACCTGGTCCTGGCGCGGGGCGAGGTGTCCGGTGGCCCGCCGGTAGGACCGGAGCGCGGCGAGCTTGGCCTCCCACGCCTCCTCACCGGGCTCCCAGACCATCCCGGCCTCCGGCGCGTCCAGGAGGACCTTCCGCCGCTCCTCCAGCTTTCTGGCCCGCAGCGCCCTTCTCTGCTGGTGCACCCACCGCCCAAGCGGAAAGGCCTTCGTCGCCCCGAGCTCGACCTCAACGTCGTAGGGCACGGCGTAGACGCCAGTGATCTCGTTCTCCTTCCGCCACCGGAGCAGGGCTTGGTAGCCCTCCAGCCACACCAGCGACTCCGGCCGGTACACACGCGTGCGCAGGAACGCCGCGATCGTGGCGGCGTCGCGCGGGCTGGAGAAGTGCAGCAGCGCGGACCCGGCAGCGGCGTGGGCGCCGTCCCGGTCCCCGCCGTCACCCTCTCCGCCGGCCCCGACGATCCGCCCGTCCTCATCGCGCTGGAGGTGGACCTTGTGCTTGCCGCTGGTGAGCGCGCGGGAGGCGAGCTGCTCGACCAGGCGCTCATCGTGGCTGCGCAGGCCCTGGAGCACCGCCACGAGCGGCTTGAAGCTCGCGGAGGCGACCATGTCGGCCGGGTCCTCGCCGGGCTCCAGGTGTGAGGTTCGGGGACGGTGTCACCGGGGTG
>KL568637.1:0-1750 GCA_000715605.1 Streptomyces speibonae
AGACCAAGATCGTGCCGGTGGCCGAGGCGGACCGCAATCCCATCGCCAAGGACTTCGTCACCGCCGCCGCCCGCGCCACCGGCGTCCCCGTCGTCGACGACTTCAACGCCGAGCCCTTCGCCGACGGCACCGGCTTCTTCTCCCTGGCCTACGAGCCCGAGGGCAACCTGCGCTCCTCGGCCTCCGTCGCCTATCTGCACCCCGTCCTGGACCGCCCCAACCTCACCCTGCTGCTGGAGACCTGGGCGCACCGGCTGCTCGTCGACGAGGCCGGGCGGCTGACCCGCGTCGCCGTCCGCGGCGCCGACGGCGAGCCCGCCGGCGTACGGGCCGAACGCGAACTCCTGCTGTGCGCCGGCGCCATCGACACCCCGCGCCTGCTGATGCTGTCCGGCCTCGGCCCCGCCGACGACCTGCGCCGCCTGGGCATCGACGTGCACGCCGACCTGCCCGGTGTGGGGGAGAACCTGCTCGACCACCCCGAGTCCGTGATCGTCTGGGAGACCGAGGGCCCGCTGCCGCCCAACTCCGCGATGGACTCCGACGCCGGCCTGTTCCTGCGCCTCGACAAGCAACAGCCGCGCCCGGACCTGATGTTCCACTTCTACCAGGTGCCGTTCACCGTCAACACCGAACGGCTGGGCTACCCCGTCCCCGAGCACGGGGTGTGCATGACCCCCAACGTGCCCCGGGCCCGCTCCACCGGCCGCATGTGGCTGCGCAGTTCCAACCCGGCCGAGCATCCGGCCCTGGACTTCCGGTACTTCACCGACCGGGAGGGCCACGACGAGCGCACCATCGTCGAGGGGCTGAAGGTGGCCCGGGAGGTCGCCGCGACCGACCCGCTGAAGGGCTGGCTCGTGCGCGAGGTCGCGCCGGGCCCGGACGTCACCTCCGACGCCGCCCTGTCGGAGTACGGGCGCCGCGCGGCCCACACCGTCTACCACCCGGCGGGCACCTGCCGGATGGGCGCGGCCGACGACCCGATGGCCGTCTGCGACCCGCAGCTGCGACTGCGCGGCGTCGAAGGTGTGCGCGTCGTCGACGCGTCCGTGTTCCCGACGATGCCCACCATCAACCCCATGGTGACGGTCCTGCTCGCCGCCGAACGCGCCGCGGACCTGATCACCGGCCGGGCGGCCGCACGGTGAACGGGCGGCGGGAGCCGGGGCCCCGGCCATCGGCGAAGGAGGTGCACGACGGTGTCGACCGCCGGTGACAAGGACCCCGGGGCGGCGCCGCGGGAGATGACGTCCGAGGGCGAGCCGTCGGCCCCGGTACGGCTCAAGCCCGTGGTCTTCTTCGGGGCGGCCGTCTTCGTCCTCGCGATCTCGCTCTGGGCGATCGTCACCCCCGACGGGGCCGCGGACGTCATCGGCGTGGCCGTCGGCAAGATCTCCCACTGGTTCGGCTGGTACTACTTCGTCGCCGCCACCCTCTACCTGCTGTTCGTCGTCTTCATCGCCGCGTCGAAGTACGGCACGGTCAAGCTGGGCCCCAAGCACTCCAAGCCCGACTACGGCCTGTTCACCTGGGGGTCGATGCTGTTCGCGGCGGGCATCGGCATCGACCTGATGTTCTTCTCCGTCTCCGGCCCCGTCAGCCACTACCTGGCCCCGCCGCAGGGCGACCCGGAGACGCTCGAGGCCGCGCGGCAGGCCGTGGTGTGGACCCTGTTCCACTACGGCATCTCCGGCTGGGGCATGTACGCGCTGATGGGCATGGCCCTCGGCTACTTCTCCTTCCGCTA
>KL568637.1:1999-7407 GCA_000715605.1 Streptomyces speibonae
GCTCCGCGCTGTACCCGATCATCGGCCGCCGCATCCACGGACGGATCGGCGACACCGTCGACCTGGCCGCCATCATCGGCACGGTCTTCGGCATCGGCGTGACCCTGGGCATCGGCGTGGTGCAGCTCAACTACGGCCTGAAAGCCCTCTTCGACGTGGAGGAGGGGCTGGCCGCGCAGATCGCGCTGATCGTCGTCGCGGTGGGCATGGCCACCGTGTCCGCGGCATCCGGCGTCGACAAGGGCATCCGCAGGCTCTCGCAGCTGAACATCATCCTCGCCACGCTGCTGATGTTCTACATCCTGATCGTCGGCGAACCGTTCCGGGTGCTCAACGCCGTGGTACAGAACGTCGGGGACTACGTCAGCGGCTTCCCGTCGATGACCCTGAACACCTTCGCCTACGACCAGCCCACCGAGTGGCTGGACGCGTGGACGCTGTTCTTCTGGGCCTGGTGGGTCGCCTGGGCGCCGTTCGTCGGGCTCTTCCTGGCCCGCATCTCCCGCGGCCGCACCCTGCGCGAGTTCGTCGCGGCGACGCTGGTCATCCCGTTCCTCTTCACCGGCCTCTTCCTGGCGATCTTCGGCAACACCGCCCTGTTCGTGGTGCGCGACGGCAACACGGAGTTCGGCGAGACCGCCATGAACGTCCCCGAGCAGGGCTTCTACACCCTGCTGGACCAGTTCCCGGGTTTCCTGTTCAGCGCCGGCCTCGCGACGTTCGTCGGGCTGCTGCTGTACGTCACCTCCGCCGACTCCGGCGCCCTGGTCATGGGCAACCTCAGCGCCGAACTGCCCACCCCGGTGACCGACGCGCCCGCGTGGCTGCGCATCTTCTGGGCGGTGGCGACCGGTCTGCTCACCCTCGCCATGCTCATCGTGGGCGGTGTGGAGGCGCTCACCAACGCCACCATCATCATGGGGCTGCCCTTCTCCTTCGTGATGTTCCTGATCATGGCCGGGCTCTTCCTGGCGTTGCGCACCGAGCGGATGAAGGTGGAGGCGAGAGTCGTCACGCTGCCCGCGTCGCTCTCCGGGCGCATCGCGCACCACGGTCTGCCGGGCGCACCGAACTGGCGGCACCGGCTGGCGCGGGCCATGGCGTTCCCGGGCAGGCGGGCGGCCGCGCGCTTCGTCGACCAGGTGTGCCGCCCCGCCTTCCAGGAGGTCGTACAGGAACTGCGCGAGCAGGGCGTGGAGGCGGAGGTCCTGGAGGGGACGGTCGAGGAGAACGGCCTGAACCACGTCGGCCTGCGGGTCCCCATCGGCGAGGACGACGCGTTCGTCTACGAGGTGTGGCCGGTGGAACTGCCCACCCCCGGGTTCGCCACCCGGGCGGTGGGCACGCACGACACCTACGTACGGTTCGAGGTCCGGCTCACCGAGGGCAACCAGGACTACGACGTCATGGGCTACACCAAGGAGCAGCTCATCGCCGACAGCCTCGACCAGTACGAGCGGCACCTGGAGTTCCTGCGGATGCGCCACGAGGCGTCCACCCGGTCGAACCTCCCCGACCACCGCCCGGACGCGGCCGACGCCCATCTGCCGGAGGAGTAGGCCCGGCCGTCCCACGGACCGGGCCCGCCGTCACCCCGTGGGCACGGTCGCCGGGAGGCCGGGATCGCCGAACTCCGCGCGCAGGGCCTGGAAGGCGGTCACCTTGTCCTCGCCGAAGCGGCGGAGGTGCTCGGCGTACTCGTCGGGCGTGAGGAACACCGACGGCCGGGACTTGGTGTGGAACTTGTCCGCGTACATCACCAGGCGCTCCTCCGGCGTCTCCGCCAGGTAGTCGGCGGGCGGCACGGGCAGGTTCCGGCTGATGACGTCGTCCTTGGTGAGGCCCACCCCGGTGTGGTGGGAGCAGAACCGGCGCAGCGGCTCGGGGAAGCCCTCCTGCTCCAGCAGTTCGTGGCCGAGCACGCCGTGCCGGACGTAGTTGGGGTAGTCGAGCCGACCCTCGGCGTCGATGAGGCGGTAGACGCCGATGTCGTGGAGGAGGCAGCCCGCGCGGACCAGGCCGGCGTCCAGATGCGCGAGACGGGGCGAGGCGAGCAGCCGCTCGGCGACGCCCCAGACGATCTCGCAGTGCGTATGGACGTCTGCGAACGCCTGGGAGGTGGGCGCGTACTTCTCGTGCAGCGCGCGTATCTCCGCGGGGGCCGGGATCTTCATCCAGGGAGCGTAACAACCGCCGGAGAGGCGCGGGCGGGGGTGTCCCGCCGGCGCCTGGGGACGGGGCTCAGCAGTCCCGGAGTTCCGGGGACTGGTTCAGGAGCTGGGCGCGGGACGAGGTGAAGCGGTGGTGGGTGTCACCGCCCTTGGCCTCGGGGCGGAAGGCCGCCACCCGGTGGCAGTTCTGGAAGGCGAGGGTCACTCCGAAGTGCCGTTCCAGGCTGCCGCGGATCGCGTCGCTGGCGAGGGCGCGCAGGAGCTGGCCGCGCTCCTTCTCGGAGGGAGGAGGGGTTTGGTTGTCGGTGAACTCGGCGGTGCCGGCCCGGAGATCGGCGGCGAGGGAGGCGATCAGGTCGTAGGCGTACGGCAGGGACGTGCGGACGGTGTCCACGAAGTCCTGTTCGCGGATGTCACCGCGCTCGGCTTCGGCGAGGAGCTGGTCGGAGACGTCGAGGGACATGAAGGGGTCCGTTCTCGGTGCGGGTGAAGGAGTGAAGGTGAAGAGTGAGGGTGAAGGGTGAGCAGACGGAGGGCGCGCGTCAGGCCGGTGCCGCCGTGCCCGGGACGTAGTCCGGGTCCACCTGGGCGGCCAGGTCCTCGCCCGTGCGCGCGTCCCCCCACGAGCGTGCGTTGCGCAGGTGGAACTCGACGGCGTGACGGTGGATGCGGTCCCAGTCGCGGGGCCGCGCGTCCACCTCCTCGCGCAGGACCGTCAGGGCGTGGCGGTTCTGCGGCTCCAGCGCGTCGAGCGCGTCGGACGCGGCCCGGCCCTGCTCCGCCGCGCGCACCCAGTCCGACTGGACCAGATGGGTCAGCAGATCGTCGCCGACGTGCTCCTTGAGGAAGAGCAGGTCGTCCTCGCCGGTCACCTTGTTGCCGACGACCGCGACGCGGATGCCGAACTCCCGGGCGTGGTCGCGGTACTGGCGGTAGACCGAGACGCCCTTGCGGGTCGGTTCGGCGACCAGGAACGTGATGTCGAAGCGGGTGAACAGACCGGAGGCGAAGGCGTCGGCGCCGGCGGTCATGTCGACCACGACGTACTCGCCGGGGCCGTCGAGCAGGTGGCTCAGGTAGAGCTCCACCGCGCCCAGTTTGGAGTGGTAGCAGGCGACGCCCAGGTCGCTCTCGTCGAACTCGCCCGTGACCATCAGCGGGATGCCGCCGGCCCGGGAGACGTGCCGGGTGTGCAGCGGGTCGTCGCCGAGGAGGCTCAGCAGCCGCGAACCCCGGCCGGGCGGAGTCGTCTTGATCATGGACTCGGGCGAGCCGATCCGGGGGTTGGTGCCCCGTAGGAGCGCCTTGATGTCCGGGATGCCCGGGCCCAGGGGAGGGGGAGTGGGCGGGTCGTCCTCGCCGGGGGCCAGTGCCTGCGCCAGATGCTGGTTGATGTCGCCGTCGACCGCGAGGACCGGGGCGCCGGAGTGGGCCAGGTGGCGGGTGAAGAGGGCGGACAGGGTGGTCTTGCCGCTGCCGCCCTTGCCGACGAAAGCGATCCTCACCAGCGCCTCGCACTGTTGAAAATGAATGTCATGTCTGTAGTTTTAGGACGGTGATCGACACCGCGTCAAATCCCCGCGCCCCAACGGGCGAGTGGCACCCGGATGTCAGCTCGCGACCAGTTCGCGCCGCACCTCGGGAACGGCCGGGACGGCCGTCGTCCTGGAGGTGCGCCACAGCCACAGCACATCGCGGCCGAAAGACCACACCAGGAGGCCCAGCGCCAGCGCCACCACCGCGACGTTGACCGCGTGCGGCAGCACGGCCGCGCCCGCCAGCAGCAACAGCACGCCCTGGAGCGCCGCCACCGTCTTGCGGGCCGTGCTCGGCGGGAGCGGGGCGGTCAGCCAGGGCCACACCCGGGCCGCCGCGACGAAGACGTAGCGCATACCGCCGATCAGCAGCACCCAGGGACCCATCGCCATCGACACGTACACGCTCAGCACCAGGATCAGGAACGCGTCCACCTCCATGTCGAAGCGGGCGCCCAGCGGGGTCGCCGTACCCGTCCTGCGGGCCACCTTGCCGTCCACGCCGTCGAGGATCAGGGCCACCGCGGTCAGGCCCACGAAGAGGGAGACGGGCGGTGAGTCCTGGAACGAGTCGGCGACCAGCGCGGTCACCCCGCCGACGAGGGTGGCCCGGCCCAGGGTGACCCGGTTCGCCGGGCCGAAGGTCCGCAGCCGGGACCGGTGCAGGGCCCGGGAGAGCACCGCCCAGGTGGCGATCGCGAACGCGAGGCCGGTCAGCCAGCCCGCGGGGCCCATCCCGATCGCCGTACCGATCAGGGCCAGCAACAGGATCTGTACGCCCGCCCCTACGGCGGTCTCCTGCTGTACGAGCCTCGCGTCGTAAGTGTTGTTCAGGGCCACCGAGCATCCTCCGGCCGTGTGACAGAGTCGATCAAGGCCGCTACCTTGTGCGCGGCCCGTGCACCACTCGGTACGCGTGCAGGATCCCGATCGTTCAGGAGGACTTCGATGAACCGCACCGCACGTGCGTTCTGGCTCGACTCACCTGGCCGAGGGGAGATCCGCGAGTTCACCCTCCCCGCGCCCGGCGCGGACGAGGTACTCGTCCGCTCGCTCTACTCCGGGGTGAGCCGCGGCACCGAGACGCTCGTGTTCCGGGGCGGCGTGCCCGAGAGCCAGCACACGGCGATGCGCGCACCGTTCCAGGAGGGCGACTTCCCGGGGCCGGTGAAGTACGGCTACCTCAGCGTGGGCGTGGTGGAGGAGGGCCCCGAGGCGCTCACCGGACGCACCGTCTTCTGCCTCCACCCCCACCAGACGCGCTACGTCGTCCCGGCGAGCGCCGTCACCCCCGTGCCGGACGGTGTGCCCGCCGGGCGGGCCGTGCTCGCCGGCACCGTGGAGACCGCCGTCAACGCCCTGTGGGACGCGGCACCCCTGGTAGGCGACCGCATCGCCGTGGTCGGCGGCGGAATGGTCGGCTGCTCCGTGGCCGCGCTGCTGGCCCGCTTCCCCGGCGTACGCGTCCAGCTCGTCGACGCGGACCCCGCCCGGGCGAAGACCGCCGAGGCCCTCGGCGTCGGGTTCGCCACCCCCGCCGACGCCCTCGGCGGATGCGACCTCGTCGTGCACGCCAGCGCCACCGAACAGGGGCTGACCAGGGCACTCGAACTGCTCCGCCCCGAGGGCACCGTCGTCGAGCTGAGCTGGTACGGCGACCGGACGGTGAGCCTCCCGCTGGGCGAGGCCTTCCACTCACGGC
>KL568637.1:7667-8600 GCA_000715605.1 Streptomyces speibonae
CCCGGCCGCGGCTACGGCGACCGGCTCGCCCTCGCCCTCGACCTGCTCGCCGACCCCGCCCTCGACGCCCTGATCACCGGCGAATCCCCCTTCGAGGAGCTGCCCGACGTCATGCCCCGCCTCGCCTCCGGCGAGATCCCCGCACTGTGCCACCGCGTGCGTTACGCCGGCCCCGGCCGAAACGAACACGCCTGACCTGAGAAAAGACGTAGCCGACGCTGAACAGGGGAAGGCAGTCAGCCGTATAACTCGGCAATCCCCGGCGGAGACCTACCGGGGAACAGACGCGCCGCACCTGGAGGGTCGTCCGTTGTTCAGCATCACCGTCCGCGATCACATCATGATCGCCCACAGCTTCCGCGGCGAGGTCTTCGGACCGGCCCAGCGCCTCCACGGGGCCACGTTCCTCGTGGACGCCACGTTCCGGCGCGAACAGCTGGACGAGGACAACATCGTCGTCGACATCGGCCTGGCCACACAGGAACTCGGCGCCGTCGTCGGCGAGCTGAACTACCGCAACCTCGACAACGAACCGGACTTCGCGGGAATCAACACCTCCACGGAGTACCTGGCCAAGGTCATCGCCGACCGGCTCGCCGAACGCGTCCACAAGGGCGCGCTCGGCGAGGGCGCCAAGGGCATCGCGAAGATCGCCGTCACCCTGCACGAGTCGCACATCGCCTGGGCGAGCTACGAGCGTGCGCTGTGAGCGGGACGGCCTACGACATGACACACGCGACCACCGCCACCACGACCGCCACGACCGGCACGCCCCACGACCGGGCCGGGACCGCCCGACTGGGCTACGTTCCGAAACAGGCGTCCTTCCCGAGGAACGGCGGGATCATCCCCATGTCCCTGCGCACGGTCCACTTCGTGATGCCCGGCGGCGTCGACGACCCGTCCGCGCCCAGCGGCGGCAACGCCTACGAC
>KL568637.1:8807-10631 GCA_000715605.1 Streptomyces speibonae
GATGTGTATAAGAGACAGTGCCTGGACCTGCCCGGCTTCGGCTGGCAGGTGCAGCGGCACACGGTCGCGGGGGACTGGCCCCGCCCCGACGCCGAAGCCCGCGCGGAACTCGCCCGCACCCTGCGGGAACTGCCGGACGGCGCCGTCGTCCTCTTCGACGGGCTCGTCGCCTGCTCGGTGCCCGAGGTCATCGTCCCGGAGGCGGAGGAGGGACGGCTGCGCATGGCCGTACTCGTCCACCTCCCGCTCGGCGACGAGACCGGCCTCGACACGGACGTCGCCGCCGAACTCGACGCACGTGAACGCGCGGTGCTGCGGGCCGTCCCGGCCGTCGTCGCCACCAGCGACTGGGCCGTACGCCGCCTGGTCTCCCACCACGGCCTGGACCCCGACCGGGTGCACGTCGCCGCCCCCGGCGCCGACATCGCACCCCTCGCGCCCGGCACCGACGGCGTCTCACGGCTGCTGGGCGGGGCCGCCGTCACCCCGCGCAAGGGACAGCACCGGCTCGTGGAGGCACTGGCCGCGGTCGCCGACCTGCCCTGGACCTGCGCGCTCGTCGGCGGACTCCACCAGGACCCCGACTACGTCACCCACCTGCGCGGCCTCATCCGCGAACACGGACTCGACGACCGCCTGGAACTGACCGGACCGCAGACCGGCGCCGCACTCGACGCCAGCTACGCCGCCGCCGACCTGATGGTGCTCACCTCCTACGCCGAGACCTACGGCATGGCGGTCACCGAGGCCCTGGCACGCGGCATTCCCGTGCTGGCGACCGACGTCGGCGGAGTGCCCGAGGCCGTCGGCCGCGCACCCGACGGCGGAGTGCCCGGCATCCTCGTCCCGCCGGAGAACCCCGCCGCCATCGCCGCCGAACTGCGCGGCTGGTTCGGCGAGGCGGACGTGCGGCGCCGGCTGAAGGCCGCCGCCCGCAGCCGGCGGGCCGCGCTCGGCGGCTGGGCGAGCACCGCACAGAGCCTGGCGGGCGTACTGCGCCGGCTCCCGACCGAACCCCGGAGGGCAGCATGACCAACCCGGCGACCACCGCACAGCACGGTGTCACGCTCCCTGCCCAGCAGTCCGTCATCCCCGGAGCCGGGCCCGCCGCACCCCGGCCCGGGGAGCGCGCCACCCTGCGGCTTCGGGACACCGGCGACGACGAACCGGCCCGCTACGCACCCGAGTGGCTGAAGCTGCGCGAACCCGCCGACGCCGCCGCCCGCTCCTACGACCTGCTCGACCCCCTGCGCATCCGGCTCGCCAACCTCCCCGGGCGGGCCGACGGCCTCGTCATCCACGACATCGGCTGCGGCACCGGCTCGATGGGCCGCTGGCTCGCCCCGCACCTCGACGGCGCCCAGCACTGGGTCCTGCACGACCGCGATCCCTACCTGCTGCACTTCGCCGCCGTCGCCTCCCCGCGCTCCGCCGCCGACGGCAGTCACGTCACCGTCGAGACCCGGCGCGGTGACGTCGCCCGGCTCACCCCGGACGCGCTGAACGGCGCCTCCCTGGTGACCGCCTCCGCCCTGCTCGACGTCCTCACCCGCGAGGAGATCGGCACCCTCGCCGCTGCCTGCGCGGGCGCCGGCTGCCCGGCCCTGCTGACCCTGTCGGTGGCCGGACGCGTGGAACTGACCGCGCCGCACCCCATGGACCAGGAGATCACCGACGCCTTCAACGCCCACCAGAGGCGCGGCGACCTCCTCGGCCCGGACGCCGTCACGGTCGCGGCCGAGGCGTTCACCGAGCACGGCGCGACCGTACGGCTGCACCCGAGCCCCTGGCGCCTCGGACCCGACGACGCGGCCCTCACCGAGC
>KL568637.1:10866-11291 GCA_000715605.1 Streptomyces speibonae
CGGCTGGGTCGGAGCCGCCGTGGAGGAGCGGCCCGAGCTGAAGGCACGGGCCGACGCGTATCTGGCCGAGCGGCTGGAAGCCTGCGCGGCGGGGGAGTTGCGGGTCGTCGTCCACCACAGCGACCTGCTCGCCCTGTGCCGGCCGGCGGGCGGGACCGCATGAGGACCGTGCGGGCACGGCTCAACACCCGCGCCGTGCGGAATCGTCTCGGCACCCTCGCCGGCGTCGCGATCCTCGCCGTGCTGTTCTGGCGGCTCGGCACCGGGACGTTCGTGGACGGGATACGGCGCATCGACGCGGCCGCGCTGCTCGGGGCGCTGGGCATCGGGCTGGTGACCACCGGGTTCAGCGCGTGGCGCTGGGCGCTGGTGGCGCGGGGGATCGGCATCCGGCTCCCGCTGGGAGCCTGTCTCTTATACACATC
>KL568637.1:11485-12002 GCA_000715605.1 Streptomyces speibonae
CCCGCTGGGAGCCGCCGTCGCCGACTACTACCGGGCCCTCTTCCTCAACGCCGCGCTGCCCGGCGGCGTCGTCGGCGACGTGCACCGGGCCGTGCGGCACGGGCAGGACGCCGGGGACATGGGGCGCTGCGTGCGGGCGGTGGTGCTGGAGCGCACGGCGGGACAGCTCGCGCTGTTCGTCGCCGGGGGTGTGGTGCTGGTGACGATGCCGTCGCCGGTGCTCGGTGAGGTGCGGCAGGCGGTGCCGGTGGTCGGGCTCGGGGTGGTGGGGGTCTGTGCGGTGGTGCTGGCGTTGCGGATGAACCGGGCGGGGGGACCGGGAGCGGAGGCGGAGCCGGCGGCGGGGCGGAAGCGTGGGCTTCTGCGCGGGGTGCTCGGGGAGGCCCGGGTGGGGTTGTTCTCGCGGCGGAACGCGCCTGGGGTGCTTCTCTCTTCGGTGGTGGTGCTGGCGGGGTATGTCGCGATGTTCGTTCTCGCCGCGGATGTCGTGGGGGTCGGGGCGTCGGTGGGGGAGTTG
>KL568638.1:0-3696 GCA_000715605.1 Streptomyces speibonae
CCGCCTCCGGTTGACCCGCTTCAGAGGGGGCACTCAGTGCTGGCCGGCGCCGCTCAGGGACACGGGAGGTCGAAGTGGCCGTACGTCATCGTCTGATTCGAACGAGTCCGCGGGCCGTATGGTCCGTACTGGAGGACGGCACCCGCTACGCGGACTGGGTGGTGGGCACCTCGTCGTCCGAGCCGGTGCGCGGACACTGGCCGGACGTCGGCTCCGCGATCGGCTACGAGGTGCGGTTCGGCCCGCTGTGCCTGACCAACGAGACCGTCGTACGGCGCTGCGTGCCGGGCGAGGCCCTGGAGCTCGAGGCCAAGGCGGGACCGCTGGGCACGGCGCGGATCGCCATCGAACTGCGCCCCTGGGGCGACCACTGCCTGGTGATCGTGGACGAGCATCCGCTGCGCGGAGCGGGCGGCCTGGTGCACAACGTGGGCGTGGAGGCGCTGATCCAGATCCGCCACCGCGCCATGCTCGCCCGGCTGGCGAAACTCTGCGAGGACGAGGCGGCGGAGGAGGAACGGCGTAGGCCCATGGGCCAGGTCGTCGCACCGGAACCCGACGCGGGAGGCGCCCGTGCCTGACGCCGTGGTCATCGGGGCCGGGCCCAACGGCCTGGTCGCGGCCAACCTGCTCGCCGACGCCGGCTGGGGCGTCGAGGTCCTGGAGGAGCAGCCGGAGCCCGGCGGCGCCGTGCGCCACGACCGCGGCGCCGACCCCGGCTTCGTCAGCGACCTCTGCAGCTCCTTCTACCCGCTCGCCGCCGCCTCCCCGGTCGTCTCCGGACTGCGCCTGGAGCGCCACGGGCTGCGCTGGAGCCACGCCCCGCATGTCGTCGCCCACCCGCTGAGCGACGGCCGGTGCGCGGTCCTCGACCGCCGTGTCGACGTCACGGCCGCCTCGCTGGACTCCTTCGCGCCGGGGGACGGGGCCGCCTGGCACCGGCTGCACGACATGTGGGAAAGCCTGCGGCCCGACCTGCTGGACGCCCTGTTCACGCCCTTCCCGCCCCTGCGGTCCGGCATCCGGCTGGCCGTGCGGCTCCGCGGCACGGGCGGTCTGCGCATGGCGCGCACCCTGGTGCTGCCCGTGCGCCGCATGGCGGAGGAGGAGTTCCGCGGTGAGGGCGGAGGCCTGCTGCTGGCCGGCAACGCGCTCCACGCCGACCTGGCACCCGAGGCGGCGGGCAGCGGCGGCTTCGGCTGGCTGATGTCGATGCTCGGACAGACCTACGGCTTCCCCGTGCCGGCCGGGGGCTCCGGTGCCCTCACCGAGGCCCTCGCGAGCCGGTTGGAGGAGCGCGGCGGCGTGCTGCGCTGCGGGCAGCGCGTGGACCGCGTCCTCGTGCGCGACGGACGAGCCGCCGGAGTGCGCACCGCGGGCGGCGAGACGGTGACGGCGGACCGTGCCGTCCTCGCCGACGTGTCCGTGCCCGCCCTGTACGGCGAACTCGTCGGCCCCGAGCACCTTCCCGCCCAGCTGCTGTCCGACCTGCGGCGCTTCCAGTGGGACTTCGCCACCTTCAAGGTCGACTGGGCCCTGGACGGACCGGTGCCCTGGAGCTGCGAGCAGGCCGCCGGCGCCGGGACCGTCCACCTCGCGGACGGTCTCGACGAGCTCACCCGGTTCGCCGCCCAGCTCGCCACCGGCAGCATCCCGGACCGGCCCTTCTGCCTGTTCGGCCAGATGACGACCGCCGACCCCTCCCGCTCCCCTCGGGGAACCGAGTCCGCGTGGGCGTACACGCACGTGCCCCACGACGTCGCCCGGGACGCGGGCGAGGAGTCCCTCACCGGGGCCTGGGACCCCAAGGAGCAGGAGATCATGGCCGACCGGGTCGAGCGCCACGTGGAACGCTTCGCTCCCGGCTTCCGGTCCCGCATCCGGGCCCGGCGCATCCTGGCGCCGCCCACGCTCCAGTCCCTCGACCGCAACCTGCACGGCGGAGCCATCAACGGCGGCACCGCGGCCATGCACCAACAGCTGTTCTTCCGCCCGGCCCCCGGCACCGGGCGCCCCGAAACGCCCGTCAAGGGCCTGTACCTGGCATCCGCCGGCGCCCATCCCGGCGGCGGTGTGCACGGCGCGCCCGGCGCCAACGCCGCACGCGCCGCCCTGCGCCGGCATCTGGCCCCCGGGCTGGCCGGGGCACAGCGCCTGCTGACCCACCGCGACCGCACCGGCCGCAGGCAGCCGGACCGGGGCCCGCGGCCGGGCACGGGATGACCGGCGCCGCACCCCGGCCGGGAGCCCCACCACGGCACCCCGGCACCCCCACGACCACCACCGGCGGAGGCGAGACGATGACCGGACACGAAGACGGACCCGACCGGGCCCACCAACGCCCCGAGGGCGTCAGCGACGAGACGGTGGAGGCACTCGGATCGCTGTCGAAGGCGCTGGAGACCACCGAGCGGGCCCGCGGCCACCTCTACAGCTTCCACCAGCTCACCGGCACCGCGGACCTGGAACTGGACCGCACGGTCGAACTGCTGCGCAAGGCCGGGTATCCGGAGTGGGCCGAGACGGTGCGCACCCAGGTGCTGGGCCGCAACGTCATCCCCGGCCACTGGACGTTCCAGATCGTCGAGGCCTACGACCGCACCTACTACCAGCCGTTCCGGGAGCTGGAACAGGCCGCCGTGGAGGAACTGGCCGAGGGCCGGGACCATCTGTACGAGGCCGAGCTGAAGGAGGCCCGCCGCACCGCCGGCCATCCCGACCACACGGCCCGACCCGGCGCGTCCGGCGACGGGGAGGAACGGTGAGGGACTCCCCGCTCCGGGGCCGCACCGTCGTGGTGACGGGCGCCGCGCGGGGCATCGGCGCGGCCCTGGCCCGCGAACTCGCCGGGCGCGGTGCCCGCCTCGCCCTGCTCGGCCACGAGGGGACGGAGCTTGAAGCCGTCGCCGGGGCCCTCCCGGTCCCGGCACTCGCCCATGAGGTGGACATCACCGACGACGCCGCGCTGGAGCGGGCCGCGGAACGGGTCAGGACACACCTCGGCCCCCCGTCCGCCGTCGTGGCCAACGCCGGTGTCGCGGAGAGCGGCCCGTTCGTCACCTCCGACCCCGCCGAGTGGCGGCGGGTGATCGACGTCAATCTGACCGGCAGCGCGGCCACGGCGCGCGCCTTTCTGCCGGATCTGTTGGCGACCCGGGGCTACCACCTCCAGGTCGCCTCGCTCGCCGCCATCGGCGCCGCGCCGATGATGAGCGCCTACTGCGCCTCCAAGGCGGGTGCGGAGGCCTTCGCGCACTCCCTGCGCGCCGAGGTGGCACACCACGGTGTCGCCGTCGGCATCGCCTACGTGAGCTGGACCGACACCGACATGATCCGCGAGGGGGACCGCTACCCCGCGCTGCGGGAACTGCGCGGCACCATGCCCCCACCGGCCCGCCGCGTACACCCGGCGGACCGCGTCGCCCCCCGGCTCGCGACCGCCGTGGAACACCGCAGCAGGGCCGTCTACATCCCCCGCTGGGTACGCCTGGCCCAGCTGACCCGCCCCGCCCTGCCCCCCGTCGTCCTCCGCGCAACCCGCCACCACCTGCCCCGCCTGGAAGCCACGACCCCCCTGCACCACACCGGCCTCCTCGGCGCCGGCGGCAGGGCAGACGACAGGGCATCCGGAACCCGCCAGTGACCCTCCGGCACAACTCGGCTGCTCCGGCACAACTCAGCCCCTCCGGCACAACT
>KL568638.1:3905-4532 GCA_000715605.1 Streptomyces speibonae
GGGACGGGAAGGGGCGGCGGGGGCGAGAAGGTCCGGCTCCACAGCCAGGTAGCCCTCCCGGGGTGGCCGGTCACCCCGGGAAGCGCCCCGTGGCGCGCAGGAACCAGCGGCGTTCGGCGTAGGCGAGGTCGTCGCGCCACAGGCGGCCGGAGGCCGCGCGGACGAGGGGGCGGAGGAGCGGGGCCGCGCCCCGGGCCAGGGTGAAACCCGGGCGGCCGGAGGCGGCCACCACCGCCTCGACGACCGCCGTACGCGGCCGGCCCCGGTCGTCCGTTCCCAGGGGAGTGGCGTGGGACTCGACGACGGAGCCCGCACCCTCGCCCTCCGTGATGCGCATGACCACCGTGCGCGGCTCCGGCGCGGTGAACTCCGCCCGCACCGGCACCACCAGCCGGCCCGCGACCTTGAAGGACACGTCCACCGTGAAGGCGTCCGCGCTCCCGTCCGAGCCGTCCGGTGCGCCCGTCACCGTGAGGTCGACGAACGAGTACGGGTGGAACCACGCCCCGTGCCAGGGGTCCAGACGGTTGGCCACGACGTCCTCGGGCTCACAGGTGCCCACCGCGGTGTGCACGGCCGTCAGCGCCCGGTCCGGCCGCGCCGGCACCACCGGCGCGTCTCTTATAC
>KL568638.1:4730-6019 GCA_000715605.1 Streptomyces speibonae
GCTCCTCGCCGCCGGCCTCGTCCAGCCGGACCCACAGCAGCACCCCGTCGTCGTGCCCCGGGAACGGCTCCCATCCCGCGAACGAGCCGCCGTCCAGGGCGAGTCCGTGCCAGTGGCACACCAGGGTCCCGCAGCGGACGGGGCTGTCCCGCAGCGGCGCGCCCAGGTGCGGGCAGATGCCGGGCCCGGCGACCGGACGGCCCTCGGCGTTCCGCCAGAGCACCACCTCCCGCCCCGCCACCGTCCGGGCCAGCGGACGGCCGTCGCGCAGTCCGCGCGAGTCGTCCACCACGTACCAGTTGCCCGACCGACGCGCCTGCGCCCGCTTCAGAGCGGCGGCGATGACGGCGGGCCGTGCCTCGCGCCAGGTGGGCCGCTGCCGGTCCCACGGCACCGCACGCCGGCGCAGGGACAGCGGCAGACGCCTGCGCCCGCCCGCGGAACCGGAACTCATGCGACCCCCTCGGAACCGGTCGGGACCGGGCTGAGCGGACGGACGTCCGGCAGCCGCCGGCCGGCGCGACGGTCACGCAGCCGGGCGGCGGCCACCCGGGTGAGCCCGTCGGCGGCGACCACGGCACGCCGCCGCCGGGACACGGCCGCCCGGCGGTGCAGCACCGCGTAGCCGTCCTCGGCCACGGCGTCCAGGATCCCGCCGTACAGCACGAACGCCGTACGGATGCACGGCCGGGACACCGGTTCCAGCATCGCGAGCCCCGGCGCCGCCTCCCGGTACACGCCCCGCGTCAGTGCCGCGAACTCCTTCAGCGCCGAGGTGACCCGCGGGTCCCGGCGGCCCGTGTCCCGGCTCCACCGCAGCAGCGCCCGGTCCGCGCCGTGCGCGGTGAGCAGGTCCGCCGGGAGGTAGACGCGCCCCCGGTCGAGGTCCTCGCCCACGTCGCGCAGGAAGTTGGTGAGCTGGAACGCCACCCCCAGGGCCGCCGCGTGCGGTTCGGCGACGCCGCGCGGGACGACCGTGCCGAGCACCGGCAGCATCTGCAGACCGATGACCGCGGCGGATCCGTGCATGTACCGGCGCAGCTCCGCGTAGTCGGCGTAGTCGGTCACCACCAGGTCCGCACGCATCGCGGCCATGAAGTCGGCGAAGTGGGCGTGGTCGATGTGGTACCGGCCGGCCGTGTCGGCGAGGGCGCGCACCACCGGCTCCTCGCTGTCGCCGTCCCGCAGCCCCTTCTCCAGTTCGCGTTCCAGCGCCGACAGTTCCGCGTCGCGGCGCGCCGTGTCCGCGCCCGTGCCGAGCGCGTCCACGATGTCGTCGGCCCAGCGGG
>KL568638.1:6200-7167 GCA_000715605.1 Streptomyces speibonae
CCGTACAGGGCGTGCACGGCGGGGCGCCGCTCGACGGGAAGCAGCCGGGTGGCGAGGAAGTACGTCCGGCCGTGCCGCGCGTTGAGTGCCCGGCAGCGGCGGTACGCCTCGCGCAGCGCCGGATCGGTGACGCCCGCGGCGTCCAGTTCACGCTCGGTCATGCGGAAGCCTCCTGCGTCGCGGCGAGGGTGACACGCGGCCGCCCCGGACCGCCGGTGATCCGTGCCGCGGCCAGCTTCCCCGACAGCAGCACGGTCGGCACGCCGACGCCTGGGGTGGTGCCGCACCCCGCCAGTACGGCGTTCTCGGTGCCGCGCACCAGGTTCCGGGGCCGGAAAGGACCCGTCTGGGCGAACGTGTGGGCCGTGGCGAACGGAGTACCCGCGGCATGCCCCTCGGCGTGCCAGGCGGCGGGCGTGACGAGGCACTCGGCCTCGATCGCGGACCCCAGACCGGCAAGCCCGCGCCGCTCCAGCTCCCGCAGCAGATCGTCCCGGTAGCGCGGGGCCAGGTCGGTCCACGCGGCGGCGCCCGGGCCGATGTCGGTGTTGGGGCAGGGCGCGAGCACGTAGTGCAGATGGCGCCCCGGCGGGGCGAGGCCCGGGTCGGTGGCGGTGGGCCGGGTGATGAGCAGCGACGGGTCGCTCATCAGCCGGCCGGTGCGGGTGAGTTCGTCGAACGTGGTGTGCCAGGCGGCCCCGAAGGAGAGGGTGTGGTGCGCCAGCCGGGGCCAGGTCCGGTCGGTGCCGAGGTGCAGCACCACCGCGGACGGCGAGTGCCGCAGCCGTACCGGCCGCCGTGGCGTGCGCCCCAGGAGCCGGTAGGCGACGGGAAGGTCCGGGGTCAGGACGACCGCGTCGCAGGGCACCCGGTCCCGGTCGGTGACGACGGCGGTGATCCGGCCGCCGGAGCGCTCCAGCCGGGTGACCTCGTGGCCGTACCGCAGCTCGGCGCCCGCCTCGGCGGC
>KL568638.1:7345-9226 GCA_000715605.1 Streptomyces speibonae
GCGGCGTCCGCCATGGCGCGGGGCAGCGCGTGCATGCCGCCGCGCGGGAAGTACACCCCGGCGACGGTGTCCATGTAGGCGATGACGGCGTACGCGGCCAGCGCCCTGGCCGGCGGGACGCCCGCGTACAGGGCCTGGAAGGTGAAGACCCGGCGCAGCCGCTCGTCGCGCAGGAAGCGCCCGACACGCGCGTCCAGCCGCCCGAAGCCGCCCAGCGCCGCCAGCCGGGCGAGGTCGCCGTTCAGCAGCCCGAGCGGGGAGTCGAAGTTGGCGTCGATGAAGCGGCGCATCTGGGCCCGGTGCAGCCGGGTCAGCCAGTCGCGCAGCCGCAGGTACCCCGCGGCCTCCCGGGGGCCGGCGAACCGCTCCACCTCCGCCGCCATCGCCTCGGCCCCGGTGTGCACGTCGAGGCCGCTGCCGTCGGCGAACCGGGCCCGGTAGGCCGGGTGCAGCGGCACGAGCTCCACACGCTCGCGCAGACTGCCGCCGACGGCGGCGAACGGCTCGTCGGCCAGGTCCGGCATGGTCAGCACGGTGGGGCCGGTGTCGATCCGGTAGCCGTCGAGATCCAGGCGCCCGGCGCGTCCGCCGGGCCGCGCCGCCCGCTCGACGACGGTGACGCGCCGGCCCGCGCCCAGCAGGTGCAGGGCCGCCGAAAGCCCTGCGAGACCGGCGCCCACGACCACCACGTGGTCCGTACGGCCCGCCACGGTGCGCGTCACCGGCGGGCCTTCGTGCCACGGGCGGCCGCGTCGGACACGTCCCTGTCGTGCATGTCTGTACAGTCCATCCGGGTTCCTCTCGTTCTCGCACCGATCGTTCCGCGACCGGTGTGCCTCCGCCCGCGCACGACACGCGACACGCGCACGCCGGGTGCGAGCCGGAACGCGTGGGCGAACCGCCGCAGCAGGCCCTGGACGGGCGCGCCCCGTCCGGGAAGTGGCGGCCCGTCACACATCCGAGTGACCCGGATCGGAACGGGCACACAGCCAGGAATGCCGGCGAGGTGGCTGTGCACTGAGGAGCGGGAGGAGCGTGCCGTCGTGCTGGAGGCCGAGGTGGTGATCGTGGGCGCGGGCGCCGCCGGACTGTCCCTCGCCCACCGTCTGGCGAAGAGCGTGCCCGGAGGCCGCGTCCCGTCGGCCGTCCTGGTGGACGCCCCGCCGGGCCCGCTGCGCCCCCCGCGCCGCACCTGGTGCTTCTGGGAACCGGTCACGGGCCGCTTCGACGCCGCCGTCACGGCGGCCTGGCGGCACCTGCGGGTGCGTCCCCCCTCCGGCCCGGCGACGGAGGGCGACATCGCACCGCTGCGTTACAAGATGATCCGGTCGGACGACTTCGAGGACCTGGTCGCCCGCGACCTGGCCGGCAGCCCGTCCGTGCGCCGGCTCGAGGCCACCGTCGAGGCCGTGGAGGACGTGCCCGGCGGAGCGCTGGTCCACCTGCGCGACCCCGCCGGACGGACCCGCGCCCTGCGCGCCCGCTGGGTGTTCGACTCCCGTCCCGCGGGCAGCCTTCCGGCCGCCCGCACCACCCTGCTGCAGCACTTCCACGGCTGGTTCGTCCGCACCGACCGGCCGGTCTTCCACCCCAGGACCGCGGACCTGATGGACTTCCGCACCCCCCAGCCGGCGACGGGCCTGTCCTTCGGCTACGTGCTGCCCGTCGGCCGGCGCGAGGCGCTGGTGGAGTACACCGAGTTCAACCGGCGCCCCCTCACCGTCGCCGGCTACGCCTCGGCGCTGCGGCAGTACACCGAGGAGGTGCTCCGACTGGGCGACCTGCGGATCCTGTCCGAGGAGAGCGGGATCATCCCGATGACCGACGCCCCGATGCCCCGTCAGGTGGGCGCGTCCGTCTTCCGCATCGGCGCCGCCGGCG
>KL568638.1:9461-10786 GCA_000715605.1 Streptomyces speibonae
CCGGCTACCCCTTCGCGGGGATCCAGCGGCAGACGGAGGCCGTCGCCGCCGCGCTGCGCCGGGGCCGCACCCCCGTGCCGCCGCCCGCCCACCCGGCGCGCTCCCGGGCCATGGACGCCGTGCTGCTGCGTGCCCTGGACAGCGGCCGCGCCGACGGCCCCGCCCTGTTCTCCCGCCTCTTCGCCCGCCTGCCCATGCGGCTGCTGCTGCGCTTCCTCGACGGCCGCACCCGGCTGTACGAGGACCTGGCCGTGGGCCTGCGCACCCCCGTCGGCCCCATGCTCCGCTCGGCGCTGGAACTGCGCACCCTGCCGCGCCGCCCGTTCGACGGCCCCTGACATGGGCCGCCCTCACCCAGCCGTGCCCCCGCTGCCTGCCCCAGGAGACCGCATGACCCTGCTGCGCGACGAGGATCTCACCGCCGCCTTCGACCACGCCGCCCGCGGCTACGACGCCCTGGTGGCCGCCAACCCCGGCTACCACGCCCAACTGCGCCGCTCGGTCCGCCGCCTGGGACTGGCGGGAAAGGGAGAGGGACTGCGCGTCCTGGACCTCGGCTGCGGCACCGGCGCGTCGACCGCCGCCCTCGCCGGCGAGCTGCCCGGCGCCCACGTGGTCGCCGTGGACGCCTCCGCCGGCATGCTGGAACGGGCCGCCGCCAAAGCCTGGCCGGACCGGGTGACGTTCGTCCGCGCGACGGCGGAGGAACTGTCCACGGCGGGTGTGACCGGCCCGTTCGACGCGGTCTTCGCGGCCTACCTCTTCCGCAACGTCTCCGACCCCGACGCGGTGCTCGCCACCGTGCGGGACCTGCTCGTCCCCGGCGGCAGACTCGGCGTGCACGAGTACACCCTGGGCGGCCGCCGCGCGGACCGCGCGGTGTGGACCCTGGTGTGCCGCGGCATCGTCCAGCCGGCGGCCACCGTGCTCGGGGACGGCGCGCTGTACCGCCATCTGTGGCGCAGCGTCGTCGAGTTCGACACCGCGAGCCGGTTCGCCGGGCGGCTGCGCGACCAGGGCTTCGACGCGGTGCGGGTCCTCCCCCTGCCGGGATGGCAGACGGGCATCACCCACACCTTCGTCGGCCGGCGCCCCCGCACCGGGAACGGGGCCGAGGGATGACGCGCCCGCGCCCTCCGCACGCCCGCCGGCCCGGCCGGGACCGCCGGGCGCGGGTCCTCGTGCCCCCGCCCGGGACACCCCGTATCCAGGGGGACCGCCCGACGACGGCCGTCGTCGGCGGTGGTGTCGCCGGACTGGCGGCGGCGACCGCGCTGGCCGAGCGCGGGGTCGCCGTCACCCTCTACGAGCGTGAGCCCTTCCTC
>KL568638.1:10984-13522 GCA_000715605.1 Streptomyces speibonae
GCCGGTCCAGCTCGCCGACAGCACGCCGGCGACCATGAGCCGCGGCTTCCACGCCTTCTTCCGTCAGTACTACAACCTGCGCGGTCTGCTGCGCCGTGCCGATCCCGGCCTGAAGCGGCTCACCGGCCTGCCGGACTACCCGCTGCGCCACAGCGACGGTCTGCGGGACGGCTTCCGCCACGTGCCGCGCACACCGCCGTGGAGCGCGCTCGGCTTCGTCGCCCTGAGCCCGTCCTTCCGCCCGGGCGACCTGCTGCGCATGAACGCCGTCGCGGCTCTGCCGCTGCTCGACGTGCGCGTGCCCGACGTGTACGAACGCCTCGACGCCGTCAGCGCCCACGACTTCCTGGACGCCATCCGCTTCCCGGACCGCGCCCGCCACCTCGCGTTCGAGGTGTTCTCCCGCAGCTTCTTCGCCGATCCCCGGGAACTGTCGGCGGCGGAGATGGTCCTGATGTTCCACATCTACTTTCTGGGTTCCGCCGAGGGGCTGCTGTTCGACGTGCCCGACGCGCCCTTCCCGGCCGCGCTGTGGGACCCTCTGGCCGCCCATCTGTGCCGGCACGGGGCCGACGTCCTCACCGGCACACCGGTGGAGCACGTCGCCCCCACCGGGAAAGGCGGCTTCGCGGTCACCACCGCCGCGGGGGAGCGGCGCCACGACACCGTCGTCCTCGCCCTCGACGCCGCGGGACTGCGCTCCCTGGTCGCCCGCTCCGGCCGGCTGGGCGACGGCCCCTGGCGGGAACGCGTCGCCCGCCTGCGCAACGCCCCGCCGTTCCTCGTCACCCGCCTCTGGCTGGACCGGCCCGTCGCACCCGGCCGCCCCGCGTTCCTCGGCACCAGCGGATACGAGACCCTGGACAACATCAGCGTGCTCGACCGTTACGAGGACGAGGCGCGCCGCTGGGCCGCACGCACCGGCGGCTCCGTGGTCGAACTCCACGCGTACGCCGTGGACCCCGCGGCCTCCCGCGAGACCGAGCAGAAGCGGCTGATCGGCCAACTGCACCGCGCCTACCCGGAGACGGCGGGCGCCTCGATCGTCGACGTCCGTCACGTGTGGCGCGCCGACTGCCCCCTGTTCCCCGTCGGCGGCTACGCCGACCGCCCGACGGTGCGCACCCCGGACCCCGCGCTGATGGTCGCCGGCGACCTGGTCCGCACCGGCCTTCCGGTGGCCCTCATGGAACGCGCGGCGACCACCGGCTTCCTGGCGGCGAACGCCCTCCTGCACCGCTGGGGCGTCCACGGCCACCCCGTCTGGACGGTTCCCACCCGAGGCCGCACCCCCCTGCTACGGGCCCTGGCCCGCCGAACCGCCCACGGACCGTCCGGGTCGGAGCCGGGTCGTACCCGCCGCTAGGCGGCACCGGGCCGCGAGGGCACGCGCGCCGGCGTTCACACCGTCGTGCCGGGGGCGGTCGCGTCGGCCGTGTGGTGGCGGAGCCGGGACGCGCCCTCGTGGACGACGCGCAGGGCGCGGGGGAAGTCATGGAGTCGTTCCGCGAGGATGTCGAGGCCCGTCAGCAGGGAGCGGGACGGGACGCCGCGTGCCTCGAGGACCTCGGAGGTCCAGCTCAGGAACTCCGTGAACACCTCCGCGTCGTCCAGGTACAGCGCGGTGGCCAGGAAGTCGAGGATGTGGACCAGGTCCTCCGCGGTCCGCTCCCGCTGCGCGTCGCTGTAGTCGCGCATCGCCGGGAAACGGCTCTCCAGGTCCCCCAGCACCTCCTTGACGAGCCGGCTGCGGTCCCGGACCACCATCGTGTACTCCTGGTCCGCCAGGTGGGGCAGGTCGTCGACCGCCTGCCGCACCGCCATCGGCCGCGGCAGACCGGCGTCCAGCACGTCGGCCGCCCCCCGGGCGTCCGGGGCCCACGCGTCGGCGCCCAGGGCCCGGGCGAACCTGCCGTCCGCCCCGAAGGCCCGGCCCCCGGCCAGCACGGGCACCCCGATCGCCCGGCAGGCGGTGATCGCCGCGTGGGCGGCCGGGAGGTGGGTGGGGATCGACCCGGAGAGCAGAACGGCGTCGGAGTTGGTGTGGTGCTGATGGGCGACGAGATGCGGTGTCGGCGTCTGGGCGCCCAGATAGTCCACCAGCCAGCCCCGCAGCCGCAGGACCTCGGCGACCAGCCGGGCCGGGAAGGCGTGCCACTCGCCGTCGACACAGGCGACCGTCACCCGCCCCCGGTGCGGAACGGGCCGGCCCGCCGCCGGCCCGTGGACCAGGGCGGCGATCACCCGCTCGTTGATGGACGTGGCGGCGTGCTCCTGGGCGACGGTGATCCGGTCGGCGGCCCATTCGGCACCGATCCTCTCCTGCACCCGCGCGACCACGTCGAGCAGCAGCTCCTCCTCCTGCCACCCCCTGTCGAGAGCGGCGCGCACACAGTCGACGGCGTCGTACTCGCCGCCCTCGATCACCGCCTGCCAGAGCCTGTCGCGCAGCTCGGCGGCCGAGGGACCGCGGGCCCCGGTCACGCCGTCACCCGCGGCGCGCTGATGGCCAGCGTGGCCATGTCGTCGTGGCTGGCG
>KL568638.1:13762-14070 GCA_000715605.1 Streptomyces speibonae
CCCAGCCACTGCGCGGCCAGCATCTGCACCCGTTCCACGATCGCCTCTCCCGGCATTCCTCCGCACTCGCGCAGTGCCTGCCGCAGCCGGTCCTCCCCGAACAGTTCGTCGCCCAGCGGCCCGCCGCGCGCCTCGGTGATGCCGTCGGTGTACAGCAGGCACGTCTCCCCGGGCGCGAGCACCTCTTCGGCCGTCCGTACGGTGACCGAGGGCAGCGCGCCGACCAGCGAGCCCTGGGTGTCCGCCTCCTCGACGCGGCCGTCCGCGCGGACGATCAGCGGTGGCATGTGCCCGGCGCTGGTCAGCCC
>KL568638.1:14299-17053 GCA_000715605.1 Streptomyces speibonae
CAGCCGCAGCCGGACCCGGCCGTCCTCCTCGTGCCGGACGCAGGCCAGCACCAGCGTGGCGAAGCGGGTGTGGTGGGAGGTTAGCAGCGCCCCGTTGAGCAGGGTCAGCACCTGCTCGTGGTCGGACGCCAGCGGCAGCAGCGCGTGCAGCGTGTTGCGGATCTTCCCGGTCAGGACCGCCGCGTCCAGCCCCTTGCCCGCCACGTCGCCCAGGACGACGAACGTCTCCTGCGAGGCGTCGCCGCCGGGGTGGACGTCGTAGAAGTCCCCACCGATCCGCTCGTGGTCGCTGGCGGCCCGGTAGTGCCCCGCGTAGTCCACGCCGTGCAGGCGCCCGAGCGTCGGCGGCAGCAGCTCCCGCATGAGCGTCGCGGTGATCCCGCTCTGCTCGCTGTACAGGCGGGCGGCCGACAGCGCGGCGCCCGCGCGGGCGGCGAACAGCCGGGCGAAGGCCTCCTCGTCCGGGGTGAACGCGCACTCCGCGCTGGAGCGCAGGAGGATCAGGGCGCCGGCGGACACCCCGTGACCGGGCAGCGGCGCGACGATCACGGAACCGACCGGCCCGGTGAAGCCCGCCGGGAGCACCCACCCGGGAAGGACGTGCGGGTCGATCCACCGCGCGGGGACGGGGGGAAAGCCCTGCAGCGCCTCCGCCAGGCCCGGCACCTCACCGGGATCGATCGGGAGCGAGCTGTGCACGGCCTGCTCGCCGCGCAGGGCGTGGGTCACCGCGTACCGGCGCCCGACCGGGGGCAGGACCAGCAGCGCCGCGTCGGCGAGGTGCTCGGCGGCCAGTTGCGCCGCCACCTCCGCGCAGCGCGGCACGTTCAGCGACGCCAGCAGGGTGCTGGAGACCATGGCGCGTGTCTCGGCCTGCTCCCGAGCGCTGCGCAGGGCGGCCTCCGCCTGACGCCGGCCGGTGGCGTCGACCAGCCACCACGCCGTCCCCCGCCCGCGACCGGGCTGGGGTGCGCCTCGAAGTACCGGTCACCGACCTCCCCGGCGGCCGACGGGCCCTCGTGAGACGGGTCACCACCGTCGACCTGCCCGCGGTGCGCGGCCGCCAGCCAGGACGGCACGTCGACCCGCGCGGCGCCGTGCGCGCGGGCCAGCACCCGCAGGGCGAGTGGATTCGCGTCCACGACCGCGCCGCTGGCGTCGAGCACCAGCACCGGGCAGGGGGCGTCCTTCCACGTCGGAGCGGCACGGACGTCCGTGCCGCGGGGTTGGGCGGGTGTGCCGGGGGAAGGAATCACAGGCGCAGGCACGCGTCGTGCGCACCCCACCACCTCTCTGCCGGGAAAACGGGACTCAGCTGTCACGGTCCCCCATCTCCACCCGCCAAAGCAACCGACCCGGACGGCGGCCTGCCCGCCGGGCGGCTGCGTACCCCTGCGGGCGGGTCCTACACCCGTGTCCCGCATGTCCGTTCTCACACGGCCGGAAGGGCCCCGTGTACGGCGCGATGGACGGCCCGGGCCAGCCGCGCGCCCCACAGCGAGCGGGGCCCCGCGAAGGCGTGCGTCTCCTCGCCGGGGCCGGGAGTGCGGGCGGCGACGCACACCGCGTCGGTCGGGGTGCCGGAGCAGTCGAGCCCGGCCTCCACGAGGGCCTGCACCTTCGCCTCGGTGACCGTGGCCACCGCGTTCACCAGAGCGGCGTCGCTCAGCGGCACCGGCACGGCGGCCACGATGTTGATCGTGCCCGGCGCCTGGGGCCCGCCCGGACCGGAGCCGGACGCGGCGGCCCAGCCGCGCACATCGATGCCGGCCGTGACGAAGGCCTCCGTGCCCTCGTCGTGCGCGTGGGCGTACGCCGAGACGTCCGCCGCCGTCATCAGCCCCACCCCCGGACCCCGCGTGCCCGCGGCGGCGGCCAGGCCGGCGAGGTGCCGGTCGGGGTCGGTGCGCCGGTAGCCGTGGGACACCTGGGCGTTGAGGACCCAGGCCCGCTCGCCGATGCCCCCGCCGAGCACGGCGCTGCTGATCATCCGGTGACCGGGGCCCGCCGGCCAGAGCAGCGCGTGCAGCGTTTCACCGTCCTCGACCCGGGTCAGCCGTCGCGGCGTCGGCAGCGGGCGGTCGGTGCGGGGCGGGGGAAGGACGGCGGTCACCGGGCGGGGCTCCTTGCAGGCGCGGACCGGCCGATCGTACGGCCGCGCGGCACGGCCGGCCGCACCGGGGCGGGACGGGACGGCGCTCACTCGGGCCGGGGACCGCGGAAGCAGGCGGTGACGGTCTTGCCGTGCGGGCAGGGATGGGCCTCCCAGGTGTCGGCCAGGGCGTCGACGAGGAGCATGCCGCGCCCCCCGACGCGTTCACTGCTAGGTCCCTGGGGCGCGGGCAGCGCGGCGGAGCGGTCGTGCACCGAGATGTGCAGACACCGCTGGTCCCAGGTCATGATCAGCTGGGCGGTGCTGTGGGCGTGCCGGTGGGCGTTGGTGACCAGCTCCGACACGGTCAGCAGCACGGCGTCCGCGGTCTCCGGGGCCGTGGTGGTCCAGCCCAGGGCGTCGAGGTGCTCGCGGGCCCAGTCCCGGGCCCGCTTCACCTCGCTGTCCAGCGGCAGCGAGCGCGCCCAGCCCACTGCGCGGACCGACGATCCGGTCATGGTGGTCCTTCCTGGTACGGGTGCGCGGCCCGGCGAGTCGCGGGCCGCGCGGGGAGGACGGGGGGCTCAGCAGTGACCGGGGGCTCAGCGGTGACCACCGCCGCGGAGTTTGCCCAGCAGGCGCTGGGCCTGGGCCCGGCGCCG
>KL568638.1:17322-17497 GCA_000715605.1 Streptomyces speibonae
GTGTATAAGAGACAGGTCGTACGCCGTCCCTGGGGGCTCCTGGCGAACTGCTTGATGCGCTCCATCATGCTCGGCACGGATGCTCCTTTCCGCAGGTGTCCGCTGTGGTGCCTGCCTCTACGCCGTCTACCCCCCGCGGCCGGAGTCAGCCCTGCGGCGGACCCCGGCCGCCGGC
>KL568638.1:17752-18328 GCA_000715605.1 Streptomyces speibonae
GCCCCGCGCGGCGGCACCCACGTCACGGACGGCCGCGTACCACCGCTCCGTGACGAACGGCAGGGGAGGAGGAGCCGGGCGTTTCCAACTCCGGGCGGAGCCTGGGCCGTTCGGTGCACATCCCCGTCAACTGCCGTGACGGCGGACCCTTTCACCGGGCGCCGCACCGTCGGCGCCGCCCCGGCCGCCCCCGAACGCACGCGGCCCACGGCGTGTTTGCCGGGGGAGTCTGCGGCAAGTCGGTGTCCATGAGCGAACAGAACAAGAATCCGAACCGCAAGACCGTGTCCGCCCGGTCCACCGCGAGCAAGGCGAAGGAGACCACCGGCAAGGCGACCGCTCCCGCCGAGCGAACCGCCGGAACCGCGGGCGACAAGGCGGGTGACGCGGCCGGCAAGGCGGGTGACGCGGCGTCGACGGCCGCGTCGGGCGCCGGACGCGCGGCCCAGGCGGCGAGCGGGGCCGCGCAGACCGCGGCCAAGGGCGTCGAGGCGGGCCCGCCGCGCGTCGTCGCCACCTCGGGCCAGGTCGCCGCCGGGGCCAGGACCGCCTGGACGGTCATCGCCCAGCGCAGGC
>KL568638.1:18436-19694 GCA_000715605.1 Streptomyces speibonae
GTCATCGCCCAGCGCAGGCTCGTCGCCGCCGGTGCCGCCGCCGGCCTGACCGCGCTGACCGCCGCCTCCTACGCGGTGGGCCGTCGCGCGGAACGCCACACCCACGGTCCCTTCACCCGGATGACCGGCGGCCGGATCTGACCCCGGGGCGGCCGGGCGGTACCCGCGGGCGCCGGGCCCACTCGCGCGGTGCGGCCCCGACGGGGAAAGATGTCTCCGCAAGCGAGGATTCAACCCATGCGGAGGAGTGGGCACATGCAGCACGAGCGAGCGGGACGCCCGGCCGGACCCGAGGATCTCGTCGACGTCGCTCGGCTGGTCACGGCGTACTACGCACTGCACCCGGACCTCGACGACCCGGGACAGCGCGTCGCGTTCGGGACGTCGGGACACCGCGGCTCGTCTCTGGCGGCCGCGTTCAACGAGGACCACATCGCCGCGACCAGCCAGGCCATCTGCGAGTACCGCGCCGGGCAGGGGACCGACGGGCCGCTGTTCCTCGGCGCCGACACCCACGCGCTGTCCGAGCCCGCGCGGGTCACCGCCCTCGAGGTGTTCGCCGCCAACGAGGTCACGGTGCTCATCGACACCGCCGACGGCTACACCCCGACCCCGGCGGTCTCGCACGCGATCCTCGCCCACAACCGGGGCCGCACCACGGGCCTCGCCGACGGCGTCGTGGTCACCCCGTCCCACAACCCGCCCGCCGACGGCGGGTTCAAGTACAACCCGCCGAGCGGCGGCCCCGCGGGTTCGGACGCCACCGGCTGGATCCAGGACCGGGCCAACGAGATCATCCGCGACGGCCTCAAGGACGTCCGCCGCATCCCCTGCGCCCGGGCCCTCGCCGCACCCGGCACGGGCCGCTACGACTTCCTCGGCACCTATGTCGCGGACCTGCCCGGTGTGCTGGACCTAGACGCGATCCGCGCGGCAGGCGTGCGGATCGGCGCCGACCCGCTGGGCGGGGCGTCCGTCGCCTACTGGGGCCGGATCGCCGAGGAGCACCGCCTCGACCTCACGGTGGTCAACCCGCTCACCGACCCCACCTGGCGGTTCATGACCCTGGACTGGGACGGCAGGATCCGCATGGACTGCTCGTCGCCGCACGCCATGGCCTCGCTCATCGGCCGGCGCGACCGCTTCGACATCGCCACCGGCAACGACGCCGACGCCGACCGGCACGGCATCGTGACCCCGGACGCCGGGCTGATGAACCCCAACCACTACCTGGCCACGGCGATCGGCTACCTCTACG
>KL568638.1:19897-20845 GCA_000715605.1 Streptomyces speibonae
TCTACGCGCACCGCGAGCAGTGGCCGGCGTCCGCCGCGGTCGGCAAGACGCTGGTCTCCTCCGCGATGATCGACCGGGTCGCCGCCGACCTGAAGCGGGACCTGGTCGAAGTCCCCGTCGGGTTCAAGTGGTTCGTGGACGGACTGGTCGACGGCTCCCTCGGCTTCGGCGGGGAGGAGTCCGCCGGCGCCTCCTTCCTGCGCCGGGACGGCTCGGTGTGGACCACCGACAAGGACGGCATCATCCTCGCCCTGCTCGCCTCCGAGATCACCGCGGTCACGGGGAAGACGCCCTCCGAGCACTACGCCGCGCTCACCGCGCGCTTCGGCGAACCCGCCTACGAGCGCATCGACGCCCCGGCCACCCGGGAGGAGAAGGCCCGGCTGGCCAGGCTCTCCCCGGCCCAGGTCACCGCGGACACCCTCGCGGGGGAGGCGGTCACCGCCGTGCTCACCGAGGCACCGGGCAACGGCGCGTCCATCGGCGGCATCAAGGTGACCACCGACAGCGCGTGGTTCGCCGCCCGCCCGTCCGGCACCGAGGACGTGTACAAGATCTACGCCGAGTCGTTCCAGGGCCCCGACCATCTGCGCCGGGTGCAGGAGGAGGCCCGGTCCGTGGTCCTCGCGGCACTGGGCGGCTGAGCCGCGTCCCGTACGTCCCGGTCACCCGTGACGGGTGCCCGGGACGCCGCGATCTGCCTCAACCGGCCTGGACACCGGGGTCGGAAGGCGACGCGGAGGTGACCCCCGGCGGCTCGGAGGTGGCTGTCGGCAGCTCCGCCGGGGCCACCTCCGACTGCTGCAGCACATTGCCGTCGCCGGGCCCCTCGACCGGGGTCCCGGCCCCCGTGGACAGCTGGGACCACGCGCCCAGGGCCAGGGCGATCGCGGCGGCCGTGCCCGCGACCCGTCCGACGCGGCGCGCCTTGGCGCGGCGGTCCATCTC
>KL568638.1:21045-23542 GCA_000715605.1 Streptomyces speibonae
GTGTATAAGAGACAGCTCCCACGGATCGTCGGGGCGCCACAGATCACCGACCGCCGCGGTCGCGGACTCCGCCGGGGCCGCACCGGACCGGCCGGGAGGCTCCGGCCAGGCGCCCGGGGTCCGCTGGCGCGCCGACAGTTCCTTGGGCGCGGTGGCCCGGATGGCGTGTTCGGTGTCGGTGAGGAACCGCTGCCAGACGTCCTCGGACACGGACGGCGTACCGTCGTGCTCGTCCGGCGGTTCGCCGGCGCCCGGGCTCTGCGCGGTCACGTGGGTCCATTCCTCTCATGCGCCTCATGCGCGGGAGCCCGCGACGGTCAGTCGGCCGAGGTGCCGGGGCGCCCGCCAGGATCATTGCACAGCGCAAAAACGAAACGACAGGGGGCCGGGCCGACGGGACTCGATTGGATAAAGGTCCGTCACGGGGGTCACGACGGCCGCCTGACCTTTGCATAGTCTAAAGGTGGGGGAGGGGGCGTCTGCGGAGGAAACGGGCGGCTCCCGAGTGCCCTCGACACCGCTGGAGCAGTGCATGACCGACGAGAAGCCGCCGCCGGGCCAGCGGGCGCTGGCCTGGATGCCGATCCTGGTGATGGCGGTGATCGCGGTCGTCGACGTCCTTGCGGGGCCCACGATCGGGCTGCTGCCGCTGGTGTCGCTCGGGCCGGCCTTCGCCGGGCTGGTCGGCGGCTGGCGCCGCACCGCGGCGGTCGGCGCGCTGGCACTGCTGCTCTGCGTCGGTCTGGGGCTGTACAACGGGCTGTTCGTGAAGCCCCGCGGGTACACCGCCATGGTGTCGGTGGCCGGCGTGACCGGCGTCGGCATCGCGGCCGCCGTGGCCCGTTCGCGCCGGGAGGCGGAGCTGGCCAGTGTGCGGTCGATCGCCGAGGTCGCGCAGCGGGTGCTGCTGCGGCCGGTGCCGCTGACCGCCGGGCCCGTGCAGGCGGCCGTGTCCTACACCTCCGCCGTCGCGGAGGCCCGCATCGGCGGCGATCTCTACGAGGTGGTGGCCTCGCCGCACGGCGTCCGCGTCATCCTCGGCGATGTGCAGGGCAAGGGCCTGGCGGCCGTCGAGACGGCCGCCGTAGTGCTCGGCGCGTTCCGGGAGGCCGCCTACGACGAGCCCGACCTGGTCGGGCTGGGGGAGCGGGTGGAGCGCAGCGTGGCCCGGGAACTGGAGGGTGAGCGGTTCGTCACCGCCGTCCTCGCCGAGATCGGCGCCGACCACGAGGTCGTCCTCCTCAACTACGGCCATCCGGCGCCCATGCTGGTGCGCCGCGACGGCAGCGTCGACTTCCCCGAACCGCCGGCGTTCGCGCTGCCGCTGGGCCTGTCCGCGCACGGGGGCGACGGCCCGGAGCCCTACCGGGTGACGTTCGCCCCGGGCGAGCAGCTGCTGCTCTACACCGACGGTGTCACCGAGGCCCGCGACCGCGACGGGCGCTTCTATCCGCTGGGCGAGCGCACCCATCTGCTGAAGGAACCCGACGCGCACCGCGCCCTGGAAGGGCTCCGCGAGGACCTGGTGCAGCACACGGGGGGCCCGCCCGGGGACGACGCCGCCATGCTGCTCCTCCGCTACCACCGGCACCAGGATCCGGGCCCCGGTCCCCGGTGAGGCCGGTGTGCCGTCGGAGAGGTAGAAAGGACACATGCCGGAGCGTGCGGCCCCCGACGGGGCCACGGACGACGTCGAAGCGGTCACCCACGCGGTGCTCACCGCCTCACGGCTGCTCGTGGCCGTCTCCGCGCGGTCCCTGGCCGCCGTCGAGGACCGGGTGACGCTGGCGCAGTTCCGGATGCTGGTGGTGCTCTCCACCCGCGGTGCCACCAAGCTGGTCGCCCTCGCCGGCCTGCTCCATGTCGCCCCCTCCACCGCGATGCGCATGGTCGACCGGCTGATAGCGGCGGGCCTCGCCGACCGGCAGACCAATCCCGCCAACCGCAGGGAGACACTGCTGCGGCTCACCGACGAGGGCCGGCGCACGGTCGAGGACGTCACCGCCCGCCGCCGGACCGAGATCGCCGTGATCGTCGAACGGCTGCCCCCGCGGCAGCGCGCCGCCCTGGTCGACGCGCTGGCGGCCTTCAACGAGGCCGGCGGCGAACCACCCGCGGGCGAACCGGAACCGTACCCGCTCGGCTGGGCGCTGGACGGGGCGTTGGCCCACGGCGGCTGAGCGCCGCCGGCGCGGGCAGCCGTTTGCCGGACCGGCAACACCGCTCGTCCCGCCGCGGCCGCCCCGGCCATGCTCGACGGACAAGATCCCGGGACCGCGCGGACACAGCGGCCCGGAGCCGCCGGACCACCCTGGAGCACCCATGGCACAGCACTCGGCGAACGGTCCCACGCACCGGCTCGTCCCCTCGCCCGCCGGCCGGACCCACGTGGTGGAGCAGGGCAGCGGCCCTCTGGTGCTGCTCGTCCACGGCTTCCCGGAGTCCTGGTACTCCTGGCGCCACCAGTTGCCCGCCCTGGCGGGCGCCGGCTACCGCG
>KL568638.1:23797-24706 GCA_000715605.1 Streptomyces speibonae
CCCCCGCCCGGCCGCCACGGACGACTACCGCATGCGGGAACTGGTCGCTGACGCCGTCGCCGTGGTGCACGCCCTGGGCGAGCGGACGGCCGTGATCGTCGGCCACGACTGGGGGTCGGCCGTCGCGACGAACGCCGCCCTGATCCGGCCGGACGTCTTCCGCGCGGTCGCCATGCTCAGCGTCCCGTACACCCCGCGCGGCGGCCCGAGGCCGAGCACGCTCTTCGCCTCCATGGGCGGCGACGAGGAGTTCTACGTCTCGTACTTCCAGGAGCCCGGCCGCGCCGAGGCCGAGATCGAGCCCGACGTACGGGGCTGGCTCGCCGGGTTCTACGCGGCCCTGTCCGGCGACACCATGCCCGCACCCGGCGACCCCCAGCCCCATTTCGTCACCCCGGGCGGCACCCTGCGCGACCGCTTCCCCGCCGGCCGCCTCCCGGCCTGGCTGAGCGGGACGGACCTCGACGTCTTCGCCGGGGAGTTCGAACGCACCGGGATGAGCGGGGCGCTGGCCCGCTACCGCGCCATGGACCGCGACTGGGAGGACCTCGCCGAACACGACGGCGCACCCGTCACCCAGCCGTCCCTCTTCATCGGCGGCGCACGCGACGCCTCCACCGCCTGGCTGGCCGACGCGATCGACGCGTTCCCCGTCACCCTCCCCGGCCTGGTCTCCTCCCACATCCTCGACGGCTGCGGACACTGGCTCCAGCAGGAACGCCCCGCCGAGACCAGCAGCATCCTCACGGACTGGCTCACCGCGCTGCCCAAATCTGCATGTTAGATTCCTATTTGGAAGGCGACCGCGGACAGCGCGTCCACACACAGGGCACGGTGACACCTCATGACGTCGGAGAGCAGCACGTCCCCGAGTGACGAGGACCCCCTGCCGCGGATCCTGTGCGACAC
>KL568638.1:24999-27120 GCA_000715605.1 Streptomyces speibonae
CGCGGAGTCCGGCCGCCAGCTCGACGCCAACGTCGTGCACCTGCCGCCCGGGCACCGGGTCGACACCCACCGCGAGCCCGACCTCGACGTCCTGCTGCTCGTCCTCGCCGGTCACGGCACCCTCACCGCCCCCGACGGCCCGCATCCCCTGCCCGCCGGCACGCTGACCTGGCTCCCGCACGGCTCCACCCGGAGCCTCGCCGCCGGCACCGAGGGGCTGACCTACCTCACCGTGCACCGCCGCCGCCCCGGCATGCGCATCCAGAGCCGCCCGCCCGGCAGCTGACCGCATGTGAGGACCACGGCCACAGAGTGGTAACAACAGACAACGCCCGCACGCCGAATACGGTCTTGTCGGCCATGAAGATCTCTTTCCTGCTCCATAACGCCTACGCGATCGGAGGAACGATCGCCACCACGTTCAACCTGGCCGCCGCACTGGCGGAACGGCACGACGTGGAGATCGTCTCGGTGTTACGGAACCGGGAACGTCCCAGCCTCACCCCGGACCCCCGGGTGCGGCTGCGGGCCCTGGTGGATCTGCGGCACGAGCAGGACCACCCCCTGCACAGCAGACCGGCCAAGGTGTTCCCGGCAGCCGAGTACCGGCACGGCCAGTACAGCGAACTGACGGACGAGCGCATCGGCGCGTGCCTCCAGGACATCGACGCCGACGTCGTCGTCGGCACCCGGCCGGGGCTCAACGTGCACCTGGCCCTCCAGGCCCCCGACCGCGTGCTGCGCGTCGGCCAGGAGCACCTCACCCTCGACAACCACCACGCGGCGCTGCGCACCGTACTGCGCCGCGCCTACCGCCGGCTGGACCTGCTGACCACCGTCACCCGGGCGGACGCGGACTCCTACCGGCGCAAGATGCGGCTTCCCGGGGTCCGGGTGGAGGCCCTGCCCAACAGCGTCCCCGACCCCGTGCTGCCCCCCGCCGACGGCACCGGCAAGATCGTGATCGCCGGCGGCCGGCTGGTCCCGGTCAAGCGCTACGACCTGATCATCGACGCGTTCGCCCGCGTCGCCGCCGAGCACCCCGACTGGCAGCTGCGCATCTACGGCAGGGGCGAGGAGAAGGCGGCGCTGCGCGCCAGGATCGAGCAGCTCGGCCTGTGGAACAACGTTGTCCTGATGGGCGCGGTGACCCCCATGGAAGCGGAGTGGGTCAAGGGTTCCATCGGCGTCTGCGCCTCCGACTTCGAGCCGTTCGGCATGACCATCGTCGAGGCGATGCGCTGCGGGCTGCCCGTGGTCAGTACCGACTGCCCCTACGGGCCAGGCGAGATCATCAAGCACGGCGAGGACGGCCTGCTGGTGCCGCCCGGGGACGCCGACGCCCTCGGCGCCGCCCTTCTGGACCTGGTCCGCGACGACGAGCGGCGCCGCAGCATGGGCAGGGCGGCCCTGGCCAACGCCCGCCGGTTCGCGCCCGGCCCGGTCGTCGCCCAGGCTGAACGCCTGTTCGAGGAGGCGCTGGAGGCCCGCGGCGGCGCCGGGCCCCGCGACCCCGCGGCCGCCGGACTGCCCCACACCCTGCGCACCGGGGGCTACGCCGCCCGTGACCTCGCCCGCGCCGCCGCCACCGACGCGCTGCGCACCATCCGGAAAGGACGCCGATGAGCGCGCCGACGAGCACCGACACCCACGCCGACTGCCGTGCCGACACCGCCGGAAGGATCACCTTCCGGCTGAGGTCGCCCTCGGCCACCCGTCCCCGGCTGCTGCTGGCGCTCCGCCCCAAGAAGGGCCGCCCCGAGCAGCGCACCCGCACGCTCGACCTGAGACCCGCCGACGACGACGGCGCGTACGAGGCCGTGCTCGAACCGGACCCCCCGCTCGAGGAGGGCCGCTGGGACGCCTACATACTGCGCGCCCCCGACGCGGAACGCGAACGGGTGCGCCCCGGTCTGCGCGACCTCCGCGCGCTCGTCGACGGCGGCTCGCGCGACCGGCCCTCACCGGTCGCCGTCAGGGTGCCCTACCGCACCCTGGACGGCTTCCTCTCCCTGCGCGCCTGGCGGCGCACCGCCCATGCCGAGGCGGGTCCCCTCGCCATCGCCGACGGGACGCTGACGGTCCGGGTGCGCCCGCACGGTGCCCGGCTCTCCGCGGCCG
>KL568638.1:27355-29454 GCA_000715605.1 Streptomyces speibonae
GGTGCGCGAGTACCCCGTGCGGCAGGCGCAGGGCCGTGACGGCGACTTCACCTTCACCGTCGCCTACGCGGACCTCGTGGCCGAGGACGGCGGCGCCCGGGTCTGGAACGTGTTCGTCCGTCCCGCGCCCGGGAAATCCGTGATCAGGGTCGGCCGGATCCTCGACGACCTGGCGGACCGCAAGGGCTCGTTCGTGTATCCCCGGACCACGGTCGGCGCGTCGGCCGTGCGCCCGTACTACACGATCGACAACGACCTCTCCGTCGAGGTGACCGCCGCGGGCTGACGTCGCGGCCGCGGCCCACGGCGCAGCTCCCGGCGGCTCGGCGATCGTTATGATGCCCCGAACCGATCAAACGAACATCCACGTGCGGGGAGGGCCTCATGCGGGAGCCCGTCGAGGTGAGAAGGCAGCGGATCCTCGCCGCCGTCGAGTCCAGGGGCTCGGCACGCGTGAGCGAACTCGCCGACGAGCTGGAGGTGTCGGTGGTGACGGTGCGGCGGGACGTGGAGGAGCTGGCCCGCGAGGGCAGGCTGCGACGGGGCCACGGAGTGGTCCGCTCCGCGCTCGCCGCGCACACCCGGCCGGCGCCCCGGACACCGGCCGGCGACACGGTGGCCGTCGTCGTGCCGGAACGGCACACCTACCTCTACGAGGTCCTGTACGGCGCCCGCTCGGTGCTCCAGGCGGCCGGCCTGCGCATCGCACTGCACATCGCGCCCCTGGCGGGCGGCTCCGAAAGGGCGCCGGCCGAGCGGGCGCTGGCGGACGGCGCGGCGGGACTGCTGCTGGCCCCGCGCTGGCGCACCCGCGCCGACGAGGAGGCCGACCACGCCTGGCTCGCCGCGCTGGACGTGCCGGCCGTACTGATGGAACGGCGGCCCGCGCCGGGCACCGCGCTGCACGCGATGGACTCGGTCTGCTCCGACCACGCCCACGGCGTCCGCCTCGCCGTGGAGCACCTGGTGGGCCTCGGCCACCGGCGGATCGTGTTCGCCACCCGGGACGACAGCCCCACCGCGCGCACGCTGCGGGCCGCGTGTGCGCACATCGCGCGGGCCCACCCGCTGGTGGAGAAGTGGGCGTGGACGCTGAGCACGCCCGAGGCCGGCCGGGACGGCCCGTACCCGGCGGCACAGACGGCGCCGCTGCACCGCGTCCTGCGCGAGACCGGTGCCACGGCGGCGGTGCTGCACGGCGACGTGGACGCGCTGATGCTCGTTCAGCAACTCGCGGACCACGGGGTACGGGTGCCGCAGGACTGCTCGGTCGTGGCCTACGACGACGTGGTGGCCGGGCTCGGGACCACCCCGCTGACGGCCGTCGCCCCGCCCAAGGCGGAGGTCGGCCGGGCGGCGGCGGAGCTGCTGCTCCAGCGGCTCGGCACCGCGGGAGGCGAACGGGCCCCGGTGCGGCGCGTCGAACTGCTGCCCGCGCTGAGCGTGCGCGGATCCACCCGGGCACCAACCGGCGACCGGGAGACCGGACGCACAGAATGATCGTATGAACGATCCACCTTTGTTTGATCGGTCCATTGACCGTTTGCCGCTCGGCCGTTGACGATTTCCTCGTACCGAACAGGCGTGTCCCGAACCGCGGAGCGCCCGCGGGAGGCACCCGCCCGCACCCGAGGAGTTGCCTGGCCACCATGACCGAGCCCACGCCCGGCCCGGGCCACCGCCCCCGCACCGCCCTGGCCATGTCACCCGCCGCCGCCTCCGCGGTCCTCGACGACGACTTCCTGACGGCCCTCGGCGCGCTGTGCGACCTGGCCCCGCTCCCGGTGCTGGACGACCTGACCACCGCCCGGGCCCGCGCCGTGCTCGCCGACACCGAACTGCTGGTCACCGGCTGGGGCTGCCCGCCCCTGGACGCGGACGTGCTGGACGCCGCGCCCCGGCTGCGCGGCGTCGTCCACACCGCCGGCAGCGTCCGCGGCCATGTCACCGACGCCTGCTGGGAGCGCGGCGTCGAGGTGTCCTCCGCCGCCGCCGCCAACGCCGTCCCCGTCGCGGAGTACACCCTCGCCATGATCCTGCTCACCGGCAAGCGGGTGCTGGAGAGCGCGCGGGACCACCGCGCCGCGCGCACCGCGCCC
>KL568638.1:29664-31560 GCA_000715605.1 Streptomyces speibonae
TCAGAGATGTGTATAAGAGACAGGCTCATCGGCCGCCGGGTCATCGACCTGCTCCGCCCGCACGACATCGAGGTGCTGCTGCACGACCCGTACGTCGACGACCGCGAGGCCGGCGAACTCGGCGTGGAGCGTGTCGGACTCGCCGAGCTGTTCCGGCGCGGCGACACGGTGAGCGTGCACACCCCGCTGCTGCCCGGGACCCGCGGACTGGTCGGGCGTGAACTGATCGACTCCATGCGGCCCGACGCCGTCCTGATCAACACGGCGCGCGGCGCGATCCTCGACCAGGACGCGCTCACCGACGCGGTGCTGGCCGGCCGGATCCGCGCCGTGCTCGACGTGACCGAGCCCGAAGTCCTGCCCCCGGACCATCCGTTGTGGACCTGCGACAACGTGCTGATCACCCCTCACCTGGCCGGCTCCCAGGGCAACGAGTGGCACCGGCTGACCCGTCTCGCCCTCTCCGAGATCACGCGCTGGGCCTCCGGCGAGGGCTTCCGTCACCCCGTACGACGCGAAAGGCTGGCGTTCCTGGCATGACCGTCCCCCTCGCACTGCCCGCAGACGACCGCGACGTCAGCCCCCGCACCGGATACACCCGCGCCCACTGGGAGGCGACGGCGGACGCACTGCTCACCGCGGCCTGGCGCTGGAGCACCCCCGGCCGCGCCCTGCTGGACCTGCCCGGACGGCCCTCCCGCTCGGGGGCGCGCTCCGACGGACTCGAAGGGTATGCCAGGACGTTCCTCGCCGCCGCCTTCCGCGTGGCGGGTGCCGGCGGGGACGACCCCCACGGCCTGCTGGAGCGCTACGCGGACGGTCTCGCGGCCGGCACCCGCACCCCGGGCCGCGACGACACCGAGTCCTGGCCGCTCGTCCTCGACCACGACGTCCAGGGCCAGCCGATGGTCGAGTCCGCGTCGGTCGCGCTCGGCCTGCGGCTGACCGCGCCCTGGCTGTGGAAGCGGCTCGACCCCGGTGTACGGGACCGCGCGGAGCAATGGCTGCGGGGCGCCCTGCGGCACACCCCCGCGCCCAACAACTGGTACCTGTTTCCGTACACGGTCGCCGGTTTCCTGGAGTCCGTCGGACGCGGTGACGCCGAGACGGCGGCGGCGCGGGAGCGGGCGACGGCCCTGCTGGACACCTGGTACCGGGGCGACGGCTGGTACGCCGACGGGGACGGGCGCGCCTTCGACCACTACAACGGCTGGGCGCTGCACCTCTATCCGGTCCTCGACGCGTTCCTCGCGGGCGACGGGGAGGCACTGGCCCACCACGGCGGACGGCTGCGCGCCCATCTGGAGAGCTACGCCCTGATGTTCGGCGGCGACGGCGCGCCGCTGCACTTCGGCCGGTCCCTGACGTACCGGTTCGCCGCCTCCGCGGCCGTCTCGCTGGGCGCGGTCACCGGGCACACCCCGCTGACACCGGGCGCCTCGCGCCGTATCGCCTCCGGCAGTCTGCGCCACTTCCTGGACCGGGGCGCGCTGACCGCCGACGGCCTGCTGAGCCGCGGCTGGTACGGCCCGCACGAGGCCAGTGTGCAGAGCTACTCGGGCCCGGCGTCACCGTACTGGGCGTCGAAGGCGTTCGTGGCCCTGCTGGCCCCCGCAGGCCACGCCTTCTGGACGGCGCGCGAGGAGCCGGCACCGGTGGAGGAGTCCGACAGGGTGCTGGCGCTGCCCGCGCCGGGGCTGCTCGTCCAGGCCACCCGGGCCGACGGGATCGTCCGGCTGCACAACCACGGCAGCGACCATGTGCGCCCGCACGAAGGGGAGGCGGCGGACGAGGACGACCCGTACTACGGGCGCCAGGCCTACTCCACCCGTACCGGCCCCACCGCGCCAGGGAACCTCGCCGACAACCACCTGTCGGTCGGGACCCGCGGCCGGG
>KL568638.1:31924-33604 GCA_000715605.1 Streptomyces speibonae
GGCCCCGAGGAGTCCCCGGCCTCCGCGCTGTACGGACTGCACGGCTGGGACGAGCCGTCGCCGGACCTCGTCCGCGCCCCCCAGGGCACGGCGTGGACACCATGGGCCCGCGTCCCGCGCCTCACCGGCGACTGCGGGGGCACCTCCGTGCATGTCGCGCTGGCGTCCCTGACCGGGGACACCGGCCCCGCGCCCCTGGCGGAGGCGGCCGAGCATGTGCGGGTGGACGACGGGGCGGTGGAGGTCGTGTGGGCCGGCGGCACGGCCCGCACCCGGATCACCTTCGCTCCGATGGATGTGCGGCACACGCGGCCGTGAGCGGTGTGCGGCGGCGTCAGGACGCGTCGGCGTCGCCCTTCGCTTTGGTGTCGGCCTTCTTCGGGGACTTGGCGTCGCCCTTCGGGGACTTGGTGTCGGTGTCGGCCGCGGTGTAGAAGACGGACGACCCCTGCTTGGTGCGCTGGACCTGGTTGCGGGCGACGAGCCCCTCCAGGGTGTTGCGCACCACCGTGGTCCTGATGGTGCGGTCCGGGTGCGCCGCCCCGAGCGCGCCGGCCACCTCCGCCGCCGACCGCGGCTCACTCTGCTCGCCGAGGTGCCGGCGGACGAGTTCGACGAGCTTCGGCCCGTTCGTGCGGGCCGCCGTCCTGGCCGCGGGCCGCTCCGCCTTCGCCTTCGCCTTCGCCGGCTTACGCGGCTGCTTCCCGGGCGCGGTGCGCGCGGCCGCCTTCTTCCCGGGCTTGTCCGCCCGCTTGGCGGTGCCCCTCCCGCGCGGCGCGGGGACGGTCGCGGAGCCGGCCGCCGTCTCCTCACGCGCGACGGGTGCGGGCGCGGCGGAGGCGGGGGCGAGGCCCAGCGCCTGCTGCATGTTCACCAGGATGGCGTGGTCCTGCTGCAGCACGGTCAGCTGCTCCTGCAGCGCGGCGATCTCCGCGGTGACCCGCTCCTGCTCCTTCACATTGCGCTCCAGGTCGTTGGCGACCTGAGCGGTGTACTGCGACGTGAGGTCGGTGGCGGCGGTCGAGTTCTCGGACATGACGGTGCCTCCTTCTTCCGGTTGGTGTGCCCGGTGGCCAGCCATGGTACGGCCGGGCGGGGTTGACCGTTTCTTCTGGCCGTTTCCCGCCCTCCTCCCCAGCCTTTCCGGCCCGGCCGCACACCACTTCGGCGCCCGGACCACGGGAACACCGTCACGGCACGTCCCACGGCCCGCCAGGCGTGTCACATCCGGGCGGGGAGAGACTCAACACCCCGCACAAATAAGGCAGTTGGTGGCCATCAGCTTCTACGGTCACACCCCGGAGCGGCCACTCCCGGACAGCGCAGTCCCGACGCACACCGGACCCATCAGGACCTCCCTGGGGATTCACTCATACGTGGCGACCCGCACCGGCCACCACGTTGGCGGCAGGGCACCACCAGACGGGGGACTTCGGAGGACTCGCGCGGGGGAACCGAGGCGAATCCGGCGAGTCGAAGTCAGGCTGAGGACATGGCTTCATCCACCGACTGCCCGCACCGTCCGCCGCACCGAGCGCCGTCCCGGGCCGGGCTGCGGGCCGCGGTCCCCGTCCGTGTCCGTGCACGCGGCCGTGCGGCGTCGCCCGCCGTCGTCCTCGCCATGCTCGCGGTCCTCACCGGATGCGGGGCGGACACCGGGACCTCCACGCGGGAGACGCC
>KL568638.1:33768-34697 GCA_000715605.1 Streptomyces speibonae
CCCCGCCGCCACCGCGCCGGCGGCCGGACCGCCCGGCAGTGCGGGCACGGCCCGGGGACGGACCGGGGCCGAGACACCACCGCCCGCCCGGATCCCCGGCCTCGGCCCCCGGACCCGGGCGTGGATTCCCGACAACGCCGGTCAGGTGCTCGTCGTCACCGGCCGTGCCAGGGACGCCAACCGCTCCGAGGCCGTGCTGTACGAGCGCTCCGGCTCCGGCTGGGAGGCGGGGCCGGCGTGGCCCGCCCGCAACGCCCTCAAGGGCTGGACCGACGACCACTGGGCGGGCGACCTCCGCTCACCGATCGGCGTGTTCACCCTCACCGACGCCGGGGGACTGCTGCCCGACCCCGGCACCGAGCTGCCGTACGACCGCTCGGAGGGGTTCCGCGTCGGGGGTACGGGCTTCGCGGGGGAGTCCTTGGAGGGGTCCTTCGACTACGTCATCGCCATCGACTACAACCGCGAACCGGGCACCACGCCCCTGGACCCGACCCGGCCGCGCGGTGCCGACCGGGGCGGCGGCATCTGGCTGCACGTCGACCACGAGGGGCCCACGCAGGGCTGCGTCAGCCTCGAGAAGCGTCACATGAAGGAACTGCTGCGCACCCTGGACCCGGACCGGCACCCCGTGATCGTCATGGGGGACGCCGCCTCCCTGGGCGAGTGACACGAACCCGGCGGCGGCCGTCCGAAGCCTGATCCCCCGATGCCGTTCGGCATCGCGAACACCATCCCCTGCGCCCGTAACGATTGGGCAACTTGCGAAAACTCTTGGTTGCCTCACCTTCATTTTCGGCGGTACACCTTGCTCCTGCTCTCGCAGATGACCCATTAATTTGCGCAAAATTTCGGGCAGTGGTCGCTGACAGCCGGATCACTGACACCAGATCAGGGAGTTGCCACGATGATGAGGAGAACCCGCAGGG
>KL568638.1:34915-38647 GCA_000715605.1 Streptomyces speibonae
GGCCTGTGCATGGCACTCGCCGCCGCCGGCTGTGCCGGGGGCGACGACGGCGGTGCTTCCGGTGGCCAGGGCACGGTGACCGTCTGGACCAACGCGATGGAAGGGCGCGGCGTGGTGTTCTGGAAGGACGCCGCGAAGGCGTACCAGGACCTGCACCCGGACGTCACGATCAAGATCCAGTCGGTCCAGAACGAGGACCTCGACGGCAAGCTGCAGAACGCGCTCAACTCGAACTCGGCGCCCGACATCTTCCTGCAGCGCGGCGGCGGCAAGATGCAGGCCATGGTCGAGGCCGGCCAGATCCAGGCGCTGGAACTGACCGACACCGACCGGAACAACGTGGGCGAGGCGGCCCTGGAAGGCGTGTCGATCGACGGCAAGGTCTACGCGATGCCGCTCGACACGCAGCCGGAGGGCATCTACTACAGCAAGGACCTGTTCAAGAAGGCCGGCATCGAGGCGCCGCCGACGACGATCGGCGAACTCAAGGACGCCGTGACCAAGTTGAAGGCGATCGACGTGGCGCCGATCGCGGTCGGCGCCAAGGACGCCTGGCCGGCCGCGCACTGGTACTACAACTTCGCCCTGCGCGAGTGCAGTCAGGACACCATGCAGGAGGCCGCCAAGTCGCTCACGTTCGACGACCCGTGCTGGACCAAGGCGGGCGACGACCTCGCGGACCTCCTGGAGAGCGAGCCCTTCCAGAAGGGCTTCCTGACGGCGACCTCGCAGCAGGGCGCGGGATCCTCCGCGGGTCTGATCGCCAACCACAAGGCCGGCATGGAACTCATGGGCAACTGGAACCCGGGCGTCATAGCCGACCTGACCCCGGACAAGAAGCCGCTGCCCGACCTGGGCTGGTTCCCCTTCCCCTCGGTGCCCGGCGGCAAGGGCGACCCGAGCGCCATCATGGGCGGCGCCGGCGGATACTCGCTCTCCAAGAACGCGCCGAAGGAGGCCCTGGGCTTCCTCCAGTTCGTCGTCACCAAGGAGCAGCAGGAGGCCTATGCCGAGGCCTTCGACACCATCCCGGTGAACAAGGCGGCGCAGGGCGTCGTCACCGAGCCGTACAACATCTCGGCACTGGAAGCCTTCAACAAGGCCGCCTATTCGATGCAGTTCCTCGACACCGTCTACGGCCAGAACGTCGGCAACGCCATGAACATCGCCGTCGTGAACCTGCTGGCAGGCAAGGGCACCTCAGCCGACATCGTCGAGGACGTCAAGGCCGCCGCCGAGAAGGGCTGACCGAGCAGACATGAGCGACACCCTGGGCACCGGCACGGCCGACGGCCGCACGGCGCAGGGCACGCCCGGAGCCGGGGCCACGTCCGTGCCCCCGGCTCCGCCGCGAGCGGCCGCGCGCCGCCGAGGCCGTGCCCGGATGCGACTGGAGATCGCGGTCCTGTCGGCACCGGCGGTCATCACCTTCGTGGCCTTCGTGATCTTCCCGGTCGCGCTCGCCGCGTACTACGGCTTCTACCAGTGGAAGGGCTACGGAGAGCCCACCGACTGGGTGGGCCTGAACAACTACAAGCTGATCCTCACCGACCCCGCGTTCCACGACGTGCTGTGGCACAACGGGCTGATCCTGGTGCTCTCCCTGGTCATCCAGGGGCCGCTGGCGATCGGCCTCGCCCTGCTGCTCAACCAGAAGATCCGCGGCCGCTCGACGATCCGCGTCCTGATCTTCGTTCCCTACATCATCTCCGAGATCATCGTCGGCACCGGCTGGGGCCTGATGCTCCAGAGCAACGGGGCCGTCAACGACCTGCTGCGCGGGATGGGCCTGGGCTCCCTGGAGGCCGACTGGATCGCCGATCCCGACCTGGCCATCTGGACGCTGATGGCCATCATCACGTGGAAGTACATGGGCTTCGCGGTGATCCTGATGCTCGCCGGCCTGCAGTCGATACCCGACGAGATCTTCGAGGCCGCGCAGATCGACGGCGCCTCCTACTGGCAGATCCAGCGCCGCATCACCCTGCCGCTGCTGGGACCGACGATCCGCATCTGGGCCTTCTTGTCGATCATCGGCTCGCTGCAGCTGTTCGACCTCGTCTACATCATCTGGGGCCAGTACGTCTCGGGCACCGCGGGCACCTCGACCATGGCGATCTACATGCTCGCCCAGGGCCGCAACGCGGGCAACTACGGCTACGGCAGCGCCGTCGCGGTCGTGATGTTCGTGATCTCGCTCGTCGTCGCGCTGATCTACCAGCGTTTCGTCCTGCGCCGCGACCTCAAGGGCGCCGTCACCGAAGGGACCGTGTGATGAGCGTGACGACCGCCGCATCCCGGACGTCCTCCGCGGAGCCGAAGGCACCCGCCGGCCGCCACGACCGGCCGCAGAAGTGGGGCAGCCCCGTCACCTACTTCGTGGCGCTGCTCTTCGTCGGCGTCTGCGTGGCACCGGTGCTCTACATCGTGCTCGGCGGATTCCGCACCAACGCGCAGATCACCACGGACCCGGCCGCCCTGCCCCGGCCCTGGGTGGCCGGCAACTACCTCGGAGTCCTGAAGTCGACCGTGTTCTGGGGGGAGTTCGCCAACTCCCTCATCGTCGCGGTCGCCAGCACCGTCGGCATCGTCGCCCTCGGCCTGATGGTCAGCTTCGTGATCGCACGCTACGACTTCCGGCTCAAGGGCGCGATGTACTCCCTGTTCGCCGCGGGTCTGATGTTCCCGATGGTCATCGCGATCACCCCGCTGTACCTCGTCATCAAGGACCTCGGCCTCGTCGACAACCTGCTCGGCGTGATCATCCCGCAGATCGCCTTCGGCCTGCCGACGACCGTCATCATCCTCGTGCCGTTCCTCAGGGCCATCCCGAACGAGATCGAGGAGGCCGCCGCCATCGACGGCATGAGCCGGCTCGGCTTCTTCTTCCGCATGGTGGTCCCGCTGTCGCTGCCCGGCGTCGTCACCGTCGGCATCCTCGGATTCATCGGCAGCTGGAACAACTACCTGCTGCCCCTGTACATCCTCAACTCGCAGGCGAACTACACCCTGCCGCTCGGCGTCCAGGTGTTCTCCTCGCAGTACTCCACGGACACCGCGAAGGTGCTCGCCTTCACCTCACTCGCCATGCTGCCGGCGCTCATCTTCTTCTCGGTCTTCGAGAAGCGCATCGTCGGCGGACTCACCGGTGCCGTGAAGGGCTGACGGCACCCGCTGCACACCCCCCGAAAGGACGCCGCATTGCCCCGCGCCCACATCCAACTCGACAGGCGGGCCGTCATCGCTCCTGTCCGGCGCCGTACCTTCGGCTCGTTCGTCGAACACCTCGGCCGCTGCGTGTACACCGGGCTCTACGAGCCCGGGCACCCGAGCGCCAACGACGACGGGTTCCGCATGGACGTCGTCGAACTCGTCAGAGAGCTCGGCAGCACGACCGTCCGCTACCCGGGCGGCAACTTCGTCTCCGGGTTCCGCTGGGAGGACTCCGTCGGCCCGCGCGGACAACGCCCGGTACGCCGCGACCTCGCCTGGCGCTCGCTCGAATCGAACCAGGTCGGCCTCGACGAGTTCGCCCGCTGGCTCAAACTCACCGACTCGGAGCTGATGCTGGCGGTCAACGTGGCCACCCGCGGCATCCTGCCCGCCCTTGACCTGCTCGAATACGCCAACCACCCGTCCGGCACCACCCTGTCGGACCTGCGCATCGCCAACGGCACACCGGAACCGCACGACGTGCGCATGTGGTGCCTCGGCAACGAGATGGACGGCCCC
>KL568638.1:38927-40355 GCA_000715605.1 Streptomyces speibonae
CGCCGCGATGAAACGGGCCGACAAGGATCTCGAACTCGTGGTGTGCGGCTCGTCCGGATCCACCATGCCGACCTTCGGCGAGTGGGAGCGCACCGTGCTCGAGCACACCTACGACCACGTGGACTACGTCTCCTGCCACGCGTACTACCAGGAGCACGACGGCGACCTCGGGTCCTTCCTCGCCTCGGCGGTCGACATGGACTACTTCATCGACACGGTCGTCGCCACCGCCGACCACGTGGGGAACAAGAGACGCTCGAACAAGAGGATCAACATCTCCTTCGACGAGTGGAACGTCTGGTACCTGAAGGAGCACCAGGAGACCGAGAAGGTCCACGACGAGTGGCGCCACGCACCGCGGCTCCTGGAGGACACCTACACGGTGGCGGACGCCGTCGTGGTCGGCAGCCTGCTGATGACGCTGCTGCGCCGCAGCGACCGCGTCACCTCGGCCTCCCTCGCCCAGCTCGTCAACGTGATCGCCCCGATCATGACCGAGCCCGGCGGTCCGGCCTGGCGCCAGACCACCTTCCACCCGTTCGCGATCACGAGCCGGCTCGCCTCCGGCGAGGTGCTCCGGCCCCTGATCGACTCGCCGTCCTACGACACGGCACGGTACGGGGATGTGCCGCTCGTCGACGCCGTCGCGACCGCCGACGAGGACCGGGCCGCGGTCTTCCTCGTCAACCGCGGTCTGACGGAACCCACTCGGGTGACGATCGATGTGCGCGACCTCGGCTCCTCCCGCGTCACCGAGGCGGTCACACTCGCCGACACCGACGTGTACGCGAAGAACACGCTCGCCCGCCCGGACCGGGTGGCGCCCGCCGCGAACAAGAGCGCGGCACTCGCCGACGGTCTGCTCACCCTCGACCTGCCGCCGACGTCGTGGACGGCGGTCGCCCTCCGGTGAGCGCGGCCGACGACACCGTCCTCCGGGACGCCGTGCCGGCCCCGCCCTGACGAGGCGGCCCGGACCCGCCCGCGCGCGTCAGCGGTTCCGCGCCGGGGCGGGTCCGGTGGAGGCGCGGACGACCAGCCGGTCGCCAGTCTCATCCGGGCCGGGGGCCGGGCACCGCCGTCCTGGCCCCGGGAGACCTCGGTCAGGAGTTTGACCGCCGCCGCGCCCAGCTCGGTGCTGGGCTGGCGGACGGTCGTCAGACCTGGAGTGATGTACTGCGCCTCGGGCAGGTCGTCGAATCCGATGACGCTGATGTCCTCGGGAACCCGCAGGCCCCGTTCGCTCAACGCGTCGTAGACGCCGAGCGCCATGGAGTCCGCGCAGGCGAAGACCGCCGTGATGTCCGGGTCGCCGTCGAGCAGGCTGTGGGTGGCGGTCGCCGCCTTGGCACGGTTCCAGCCGCCGTGCGCCACGGCGACCGTGGCCCCGCCGCCGGTCGCCGTGTCGGCCGCCGCGCGGAAGCCGTC
>KL568638.1:40557-45798 GCA_000715605.1 Streptomyces speibonae
CACGCGCGCCCTGCCGAAGAGATGGCGGGCGTGACCGGCCACCACGCCGGTCCGTGTGTGGCCGAGGGACAACAGATGCTCGGCGGCCATGCGGCCGCCTTCCCAGTTCGCCACGCCGACGCTCGCCACCCCGGACGGCGGTGCGCTCATCGGGTCGATCAGCACCACGGGCACCCCCGCGGCGAAGAGCGCGCCGAACTGAGGGGAGGCCGGATCGACCAGCGTCCCGATCACGCCGAGGGTGCGCCGTCGCAGCACCCTCGACACCCAGTCGCTGTTCGGATCGGCGAGGGTGAGGACGACGTCGAGTCCCGCGGCCGCGGCTTCCCGTCCGACCCCCGCGATCAGCAGGTTGGCCCAGGAGCCCTCGAAGTGCGTGACCACCAGGTCGAGCACGTTCGACCAGCCGTTCTCCTCGCGTGCGCCTTCGCCCTTGAGCCCGGCCCGGCGGGTGTAGCCGACGGCCCGCACGGCCTCCATGACCCGCGCGCGCGTCTCCGCCGAGACGTCGGTTCCGCCTCGCAGCACCTTGGACACGGTGGGCACGCTCGTACCGGCGGTCTTGGCCACCAACGACAACGTGGGGCGCGATCCGGCTGGTCGGGGTGGCATGGGGGACAGATTAGCTCAACCGGCGGACACGTCTTCCGGGGGCCGACCAGGCGCGGGCGCCGGGACCGGTACGTACGCGAACCAGTCGAAGGCGACCGTGCCCTCGGTGGCGTACATGCCGATGACCCGGCCGGTGAAGCCGCAGGCGACCTCGGTGGAGAGGTAGCGCCCGTCCAGTTCGGCGAGCGGCCGGGCTTCGGGAGCGTCCGGATCGCCGAGCCAGAAGGCGATGGTGTCGGGGCCCGTGGTGCCGCCGTCGGTGAGTTCGGGCGACGCGGGCACGAGGTCCGACGTACGGATCGTCACGGTGAGGGGCAGCGGCCCGACCGGAACCGGCCTGTGGGCCACGGTCGAACGCAGCGGCCCGATCCGGGCGACGACGCGGACCTCGCCGTCCCCGGCCTCCACCTCGTAGTGGTGGGCCTCGTCCAGGCGCACGCACAGACCGCCGCGTCCGTCGCCCGGCTCGAGCAGGGCGGTGACCCGGCAGTCGTGGTGCTGCTGGCGGCGGCCGACGAAGGTGTATCCGGGACGGTCGAGGGTGGGGCCGGTGGCGTTGAGGACCAGCCGGCCGGGGCGCTCGGTGAGCGACCAGGAGCCCTCCGGGCGGGCGAACGGCGAGATCCAGTGCGGCGCGAGCACGGTCCCGTCGAAGTCGTCGCGGGCGGGCGGACCCGGAACGGGATGCCAGGCACCGGCCGGTGCCGCGTGGCGCTCCGGTACGGGTGCCACGGCCGGCCAGCCGTCCTCGCCCCACTCCACGGGCGTCAGATACGTCTCGCGGCCGAGCACGTGCACGTCGGGCGTGAAGCCGCGGGGGCGGACGCCGAGCAGCACCATCCACCAGCTGCCGTCCGGAGCCTGTACCAGGTCGGCGTGGCCGGTGTTCTGGATGGCACGGGCGCTGCCGCTGTGGGTGAGCAGGGGGTTGGCCGGTGCGCCCTCCCAGGGGCCGCGCGGCGAACGGCTGCGGGCGATGGACACGGCGTGGCCGCGTTCCGTGCCGCCTTCCGCGATCAGCAGGTACCACCAGTCGCCGATGCGGTAAAGATGGGGCGCCTCGGGGTACTTGAGGCCGCTGCCGGACCACGTGGGGAAGGGCCCTTCCAGCACCTTGCCCTCGACCGGGTCGATCCTGGCCATGTTGACGCCCCCTTGAGGACCGGAGAAGGCACACCAGCAGGTGCCGTCCTCCTCCCACGCCAGGTCGGGGTCGATCCCGGTCAGGTCGATCCACACCGGGTCGCTCCACGGCCCCTCGGGCCGCTCGGCCGTGACGACGAAGTTGCCGCCGCCGTCGATGTTGGTGTTGACGACCCAGAAGCGGCCGTCGTGGTGGCGGATGGTGGGGGCGTACAGACCTCCGGACGCCTTGGCGCCGGGGAGGGGCAGCGGCAGTTGCCCGGGCCGGTCGAGCACGTTGCCGATCTGTTCCCAGTGCACGAGGTCCTTGCTGTGGAACAGCGGCAGCCCGGGGAAGTACTCGAAGCTGGAGCACACCAGGTAGTAGTCGTCACCCACCCGGCACACGCTCGGATCGGGGTGGAACCCGCTGATCACCGGATTGTCGTACACAGGCACGGACACGTCCCCCCTCGAGCCGCCGGGCGCGGTGAAGCCGAGTCTAGAGGGTGCGCGCCGACCGGTTCCCGCCCCCTCGGACGCCGGAGGGCCGACCCGTCCGGCGCCTGAGGACGAGGCCCGTTCAGGGCGGAAGCGCGGAAGCAGGGCCCGGGGCGCGGGCCTCGGGCACGGACCGGCACCCCGTCAGTCCGCGTCCCGCGGCGGCGGCCGTCCCCCCGCTTCCCCCGCCGTCAGATGCTCCAGCACCTGCACCAGTTCCTGGCACGCACGCTCAACGGAGCGTCTCGTGTTCTGCTGCTCGGTGATCACCGCCGACAGCAGGAGCGAGGTCAGCGCCATCGCCCCGTTGAACGACTGCAGGTTGAGCATGACCTCCACGTCGTTCAAATGCGCGAACGGCCCGATGCGGTCGGTCGCCGAGATGGTGGCCATCACGGAGGCGAACACCGCGCACAGCATGCTTCCGGGCAGCTGGAACCGCAGCGCCGCCCAGATCAGCAACGGATAGATGCTGAACAGCAGACTCGCCTCGCTGCGCGTGGCCACCGGCACCAGGAAGCCCGCGATCACCACCAGACCCACCGCCTCCTTCCATCTCAGCCAGCTCGACCAGTGCGGCGGGGCGCGCCGGCGTAGCAGCACCAGCAGCACGGGGGTGATCAGCAGCACGCCCATGGCGTCACCCACCCACCAGGCCAGCCACACCGGCCCGAAGTCCTCCCCCGGCAGATCGCCCGTGGCGACGAGCAGCCCGGCACCGGTCAGGGAACTGATCAGCATGGCCGCGAAGGCGCCCAGGAAGACCAGGACGAGACAGTCGCGCAATCGGCTCAGGTCGGTACGGAAGCCCACCCTGCGCAGCAGGAGATATCCGCACACGGGGGCCGCGGTGTTGCCGGCGAGTACACCCAGCGACGACCACCGCAGGGAGGTGAGGTACAGCAGGACCAGCAGGGCGCCCAGCGCGATTCCCACCCAGCAGCGCAGCCCGAAGACCAGCAGGCACGCCATGGCCACCCCGGTCGGCGGCCACACGGGCGAGACCACCGCGCCCGCGACGGTCAGTTCGCGCAGCAGCCCCAGGCGGCCCCCGGCGTAGTAGCACGCGGCGACGGCCAGCGTCTCGAGCACGAAGACGGCCGGTCCGCGAAGATCCTGGCGAGCCACCACACATGCCATCTCACACCGGGCCGGCCCGGTCGGCGAGGCGAGAGGCGCGCCGTTGTCGGCCCTATGGATGAGTGTCCAGTCCGTCGTGCCCGATCACCAGGACGGCCGCGTCGTCCTCGTGCCCCACTCGCTCCGCGCCCTTGATGACGGCCGCCGCGAGCGCGTCCGTGTCCATGCGCGCGACCGCCGCGATGCCCGCGAGCCGCACCACCTGGTCCAGGCCCTCGTCGAGCCGCATGGAGGGCCCTTCGACCACGCCGTCGGTGACCAGGACGAACACCCCGCCCGTGTCGAGCAGGTACCGGGTGACGGGGTAGATGACGCCGGACTGCACGCCCAGCGGCGGACCCCCCTCGTCCTCGGTCACCCCGGACCGGCCGTCCGCGGTGGCCCACACACAGGGCAGATGCCCCGCGCGGGCGCTCTCCAGCAGCCGGGTCCGCGGATCGAGCCGCATGAAGGTACAGGTGGCGAAGAGATCTGAGTGCAGCGACAGCAGGAGTTCGTTCGTCCGGGTGAGCAGCTCGCCCGGATCGCTGTCGACCGAGGCGAGTGCCCGCAGCCCGACCCTGACCTGCCCCATGAACGCCGCCGCCTCGATGTTGTGCCCCTGCACGTCACCGATGGACAGACCGATCCTGCCGTCGGGCATGGTGAACGCGTCGTACCAGTCGCCGCCCACGTTGAGACCCTGGTAGGCGGGTGCGTAGCGCACCGCCAGCCGCACACCGTCGGCGACCGGCAGCCCTCGCGGCAGCATGCCGCGCTGGAGGGCGACGGCCAGCTCCACCCGGGAGCGCTGCACCTCCGCCTGCGCCCGTGCCTGAGCCGTCAGCGCCCCGAGCCGGGCCAGCAGCTCGTCGCCGTCGTCCGTGGAGCCGGTGCGGGACATGGATCACTCACTCGGGCGAGGGCGCTCACGCGGTCGGTGGGCACCGCCTGGGACAAAGCGCGTATTAGTGCATGAAAAGGATGATATCCAGCCGGGGGACGGCCGGGCCAGTCGCGTACGGGGGCGGCCGGGGCCCGCCCGCCGGGGCGCCGCGTTTCCGCCCGGCGCGTCGGTGCGCCTGTCTAGGCTGGGCCCATGGAGCAGCGGGAGATCATGCAGCGGAGCGTCGGCATCCTCACCGAGGCCCTGGAGATGCGGCGCCGGCTGCGGGAGAACCCGGAGGCCGACGTGGCCGGGAGCGGGGCGGTCGCCACGCTCCTGGAAGAGATGCTGCCGCACGTCCAGCTGCCCGCCGACGCGACCGCGCGCGAAGTGGCGGACATCGTCACCGAGAAGCTGGGCCCCGCCATCGTGCAGATCGCGTCCGCGCTCACCTTCGCCTTCGTGCAGCTCGCCGAGGTCCACGACGAGGGCCGCACCGACGTGTCCTCCGCCGACGTCCTGCGCTCCATCTCCCTGCACTACGAGACCGGCGGCAGGGGGTAGCCGCGCCCGGGGCGCGGGCGGTGCGGGAACGCTACGGCCGGTGACGCCCGCGAGGGCGGCCGGGCCGTGGGGCGAGGGACGCGCACGGTGACCACGTATCGTATACGCCGGGACCTGGGGATCGTCACGCTCCTCCTGCTCGTGCCGGCCGCAGCCCTGGGACCCACCCCCCGTGCCGCCGCCGACGGGAACTGGTGGGATCCTCCCGCCCGGCCCGCGCCCGACTCCGCTCGCTCCACGAGGTCCTCGTCCGGGAACACTGACGGCCGGCTCAGCCGCCGTGCGAGAACGCCCTGTCCAGGAGCGCCCCGGCCGCCTCCAGCGCCCTGGCCCGGTCGGCGGGGACGAGGCCGATGCGGGTGCGGCGGTCCAGGACGTCCTCCTCGTCGAGCGCTCCCTCGTGCCGCACGGCCCAGAGTCTGTCTCTTATACACATC
>KL568639.1:0-2570 GCA_000715605.1 Streptomyces speibonae
ACCGACTCCGTCGGCGGCCCGTCACGAAACTTCGAGGCTAATGGATCAGCTGGCGGCTCATGCCGCGCAACGGACACAATCGGGGCAGGCCCACAGGCCCGTCCTGAGGGGAAGCATTCCGCAGGACCCCAAAGCCCGCAGGGCATAGAAACAGGAGCGACCACAGGAAGTGGGTCATCCCTGTCATTCCGCAGGACCCCAAAGCCCGCAGGGCATAGAAACCCCCAGACGGTGGATGTCCCTCTGGTGGACAACAAATTCCGCAGGACCTCAGAGGCAGCAGGGCGTAGAAACGTCGGACCGAACGCGAACGCCAGGAACGTGATCGTCCCATTCCGCAGGACTTCAAAGCCCGAAGGGTATGAGAGCCGCCTGACCTGTCCTCCTGGCCTTTTCCGCAGCCATGCGGCTCTGCGGGTCCCCGAAGTCCGCACGGCATAGAAAGATATCAAGGAGGAGGTGTTTTCCCATCGGTACGTCACTTCCGCAGGAGCCAAAGCGCGTCCGCTTTGCGCGCAATATCGGCAGAATCTGTACTCGCAGGGAAGTCGGCTCGGAGTGGATGGCTCCATCCAGACTCAGAACTCCTAACGAAATGATCTTCAAGGTGGTTGGATCACCACTCCAGACCGATGATCTGGAGGTGTGGGGTCGCTCGGCGGAAGCCGTGGGATGTCGATGACGAGCTGTGGGCGGTGATCGAGCCGTTGTTGCCCAAGGTGGAGCGTCGGGGCTCGTCACCCAGGGCGCAAGCGGCATCCGGACCGGCTGGTGTTCCAGGGGATCCTGTTCGTGCTGCACAGCGGGATCGCCTGGGAACACCTTCCGCCAGGAACTCGGCTTCGGTTCCGGCATAACCTGCTGGCGTCGCCTGGCCGCATGGACCGAGGCAGGGGTGTGGCCACGGCTGCACGAGGTTCTCCTCGCCGAGCTGCGCGGCGCGAATGCCCTGGACTCTCCCACGCGGCGGTCGACGGCTCCCACATCCGCGCGTCAAAGACATCCGCGCGCGGAATCCTGGGGGCCGCCGGGTGTTGAACCCGGTATGGGTTCCGTCATCTCCTCGGTCCGCTTTTCCGTCCTCGACCGCTCGCGCACGCGTGAGGGGCACACCGCCCCCGAGGCGCTGCGTGACACCGTGAGCCTGGCGCGGGAGGTGGAGCGGCTGGGCTACCACCGGTTCTGGGTCTCCGAGCACCACGGGGTGCCGGGGGTCGCCGGTTCGGCGCCGACCGTCCTCGCCGCGGCCGTCGCGGGGGCCACCCGGACCATCCGCGTGGGCACCGGCGGGGTGATGCTGCCCAATCACCGGCCGTTCGTCGTGGCCGAGCAGTTCGGGGTGCTGGAATCGCTGTTCCCGGGCCGTATCGACATGGGCCTGGGCCGCTCGGTGGGGTTCACCGACGGGGTGCGCAGGGCGCTGGGCCGCGACAAGGGCGACGCGGACGACTTCGCCGGCCAGCTCGAGGAGCTGCTGGGCTGGTTCAGGGGCGCCTCCCCCGCCGGGGTGCGCGCCCGGCCGTCCGAGGGCCTGACCGTGCCGCCGTTCGTACTGGCCATGGGAGAGGGCGCCACGATCGCGGCCCGCGCGGGCCTGCCGATGGTCATCGGCGACCTTCGCGACCGCGACCGGATGCGGCGCGGCATCGACCGCTACCGCGAGCAGTTCCGCCCCTCCGCGTGGGCGGCCGAGCCGTACGTCGTCGTCTCCGGCACGGTCGCGGTGGCCGCCACGCCCGAAGAGGCCCGTCGGCTGCTGGTCCCGGAGGCGTGGTCGATGGCGTACTCCCGCACCCACGGCACCTTCCCGCCGCTGCCGCCCGCCGAGCGGGGCGAGGCGCGCTCCATGACCCCCAGGGAGCGGGGGTTCTACGAATCGGGGCTCACCGGGCAGCTCGCCGGCACCGAGGAGGAGGTGGCGCACGAGTTGGAGTCGCTGCTGAAGGACACGGACGCGCAGGAGGTGCTGGTCACCACCAGCACCTACGACCGGGAGGCGCTGCTGGACTCCTACCGGCGGCTCGCCGCGCTCGCGGGGCTCGGGGACGGCGCGACGCGCCGGTGACAGCGCACCGGCGCGTCGTTCCCGCGGCCGCGCGGGGCAAGCGGCCTACTGCCTGCCCTTCCGGGGTCCTTCGCCCTTCTTCGGGACGTCACGGCCCGGACGTCCGGTGTCCTCGATCATCTCCGTCTCGGCCTCGATGCGCTCCTTGCGGACCCGTCCGCGCACCGTCTCCTGCGTCGCCTTCTCCTCCGTGGTCATCCTGACCCGCTCCACCGGGACCGTCTCCGTCCTCACGACGGGGCGCTCCTCGTGCAGGGTGACCTCGTACTCGTCCTCCGAGATGTCCGGGCCCGCCATGGCCTGGTCACGGTTGCTCTCCGTGATCGGCTCGCGCTCCACGCGCACTTCCTCGTGGCGCACGGGCACGGTCTCCTGGACCTCCTCGGTGACCACGTACTTGCGCAGCCTGGCCCGTCCGCTCTCGCGCCGCTCCACGGAGACGTGCATCTGCTCCTCGGAGCGGGTCATGGCGTCGTCCCGCGGTCCCGTGCGGGCCTCGCCGCGG
>KL568639.1:2799-8014 GCA_000715605.1 Streptomyces speibonae
GTTCCGGCCGCGGCGCCCCCGGTTGCCGCCCTGCCGGCGGTACCCGGCGCGGCCCCTTCCCGGGAGGTGTCGCCCCGGCGCCCGGCCAGGCCGGCCGCGCCCGCCGCCCCTGCCGCTCCAGCCGCCCCTGCCGCTCCAGCGGTACCGGTCGTGTCCGGGCTTCCGCCGCGGTCGTCCTCTCCCGGTTCGGCCAGGACCGAGTCCCAGTTGATGCCGTAGTACTCGTACAGGCGCTGCTCCTCGTCCACCGACAGGTGGCCGCCCGCGTCGATGTCCACGCTGGGGGCGTTCCTGATCTTCTCCTTGCGGTAGGGCACCTCGAGGTGGTCCTTGACCAGGGCGGCGTCACGGATGGGTACGAACGACTCGCTGGAGCCGAACATGCCGGTTTTGACGGTCACCCACTCGGGGCGTCCGCTCGCGTCGTCGAGGAAGACGTGCTTCGCGTCGCCGATCTTGTTGCCGTCCCCGTCGTACACGGGGTGATCCAGGAGGATCGAGATCTCTTCGCGGGTGATCATCTTCCATCACCCTCCCTTCGGGGTCGCTCTCCTCCGGTTCTCCTGATCAGCTCACGGAAAACGGTACAAACGCCACAAAATACACTTAATTTTCCACAGTGCTCACTGACGGTCACCGCTCCCGCGCCCCGGGCCGGGGAAGCCGGGAGCGGACAAGCGAGACGGGGCCGGAAGGAGCACCTCTTCCGGCCCCGTCCGTCCGCGCTTCCGGCGAACGTCCGTCCAGCCCCTCGGGGCGGTGCGGGGCGGGACCCCGCCGGGGCGGGCTACCGCTTGCCCGCCTTGCGGGTGGCCCGCAGCCACTCCTTGTTCATGCCGGTGATGGAGGTGAGCGGAATGCCCTTGGGGCAGGCGGTCGCGCACTCGCCGGCCAGCGTGCACCCGCCGAAGCCCTCCTCGTCCATCTGCGCCACCATGTCAAGGACCCTGGTCTCCCGCTCGGGAGCGCCCTGCGGCAGCACGTTGAGGTGGTTGATCTTCGCCGAGGTGAACAGCATGGCCGCGCCGTTGGGGCAGGCCGCGACGCACGCGCCGCAGCCGATGCACTCCGCGTGCTCGAAGGCGAGGTCGGCGTCCGGCTTCGGCACGGGCGTGGCGTGCGCCTCGGGCGCGGATCCCGTGGGCGCGGTGACGTATCCGCCGGCCTGGATGATCCGGTCGAAGGCCGACCGGTCGACCACCAGGTCCTTCACGACCGGGAAGGCGGACGCCCGCCACGGTTCGACATCGATGGTGTCGCCGTCGCTGAAGGACCGCATGTGCAGCTGGCAGGTGGTGGTGCGCTCGGGCCCGTGGGCGTCGCCGTTGATGACGAGCGAGCAGGCGCCGCAGATCCCCTCGCGGCAGTCGTGGTCGAAGGCGACCGGGTCCTCGCCCTTGAGGATGAGCTCCTCGTTGAGGGTGTCGAGCATCTCCAGGAAGGACATGTCGGGTGAGATGCCGTCCACCTCGTACGTGGACATGGCGCCGTCGGCGTCGGCGTTCTTCTGCCGCCAGACGCGCAGGGTGAGCTTCATGCGTAGCTCCGCTGGGTGGGGTGGACGTACTCGAAGACCAGGTCTTCCTTGTGCAGGGTGGGGGCGGTGCCCGTGCCGGTGAACTCCCAGGCGGCGGCGTAGCCGAACTCCTGGTCCTTGCGCTCGGCCTCGCCCTCGGGGCTCTGCGACTCCTCGCGGAAGTGACCGCCGCAGGACTCGGTGCGGTGCAGCGCGTCCAGGCACATCAGCTCGGCGAGTTCGAGGTAGTCGACGATGCGGTTGGCCTTCTCCAGCGACTGGTTGAGCTCCTCACCGGTGCCCGGGACCTTGATGCGCCGCCAGAACTCCTCGCGGATCTGCGGGATGCGCTCCAGCGCCTTGTGCAGCCCCGTCTCGTTGCGGGCCATGCCGCAGAACTCCCACATCAGCTCGCCGAGTTCGCGGTGGAAGGAGTCAGGGGTGCGGTCCCCGTCGACGGACAGCAGCAGGTTGAGCCGGTCCTCGGTCTCGGCCAGCACCTCCTGCACCGCCGGGTGGCCGCTGTCGACCTCGTCCTTGTGCGGGTTGCGGGCCAGGTAGTCGTTGACGGTGGCCGGGAGGACGAAGTAGCCGTCGGCGAGACCCTGCATCAGCGCCGAGGCGCCGAGCCGGTTGGCGCCGTGGTCGGAGAAGTTGGCCTCGCCGATCGCGAACAGGCCGGGGATGGTGGTCTGCAGGTCGTAGTCGACCCACAGGCCGCCCATCGTGTAGTGCACGGCCGGGTAGATCCGCATCGGCACCCGGTACGGATCCTCGTCGGTGATCCGCTGGTACATGTCGAAGAGGTTGCCGTACTTGGCCTCGACCGCCCCCCGCCCCATCCGCTCGATGGCGTCGGCGAAGTCCAGGTAGACGCCCTGGCCGCCGGGGCCCACTCCCCTGCCCTCGTCGCAGACGTTCTTCGCGGCGCGGGAGGCGATGTCCCGGGGGACGAGGTTGCCGAAGGAGGGGTAGATGCGCTCCAGGTAGTAGTCGCGCTCGTCCTCGGGGATCTGCGCGGGCGGGCGGGTGTCACCCTTGGCCTTCGGCACCCAGATCCGGCCGTCGTTGCGCAGCGACTCGCTCATCAGGGTCAGCTTGGACTGGTGGTCGCCGGTGCGCGGGATGCAGGTGGGGTGGATCTGGGTGAAGCAGGGGTTGGCGAAGTACGCGCCGCGCCGGTGCGCCCGCCAGACGGCGGTCGCGTTGGAGTTCATGGCGTTGGTCGACAGGTAGAAGACATTGCCGTAGCCGCCGGTGGCGAGGACGACGGCGTCCGCGAAGTAGGTGTCGATCTTCCCGGTGACCAGGTCCCGGGCGACGATGCCGCGGGCCCGGCCGTCGACGACGATCAGGTCGAGCATCTCGGTGCGCGGATGCATCTCGACGTTGCCGGCGGCGATCTGCCGGGACAGGGCCTGATAGGCGCCGAGGAGGAGCTGCTGGCCCGTCTGGCCGCGGGCGTAGAAGGTGCGGGAGACCTGGACGCCGCCGAAGGAGCGGGTGTCGAGCAGGCCACCGTACTCGCGGGCGAAGGGCACGCCCTGGGCGACGCACTGGTCGATGATCTCCACCGAGATCTCGGCCAGGCGGTGCACGTTGGACTCCCGGGAGCGGAAGTCGCCGCCCTTGACGGTGTCGTAGAAGAGGCGGTGGATGGAGTCGCCGTCGTTGCGGTAGTTCTTGGCGGCGTTGATGCCGCCCTGCGCGGCGATGGAGTGGGCGCGGCGCGGGGAGTCCTGGTAGCAGAACTGGACGACGCGGTAGCCCTGTTCGGCGAGCGTGGCGCCGGCCGAGCCGCCCGCGAGCCCGGTGCCGACGACGATGACGGTCTGCTTGCGCCGGTTGGCGGGGTTGACCAGCTTCGCCTCGAAGCGGCGCTTGTCCCAGCGCTCGTGGATGGGGCCGGCGGGGGCCTTGGTGTCGGCGATCCGCCCGCCGGTGCGGTAGTCGGCGTACGAGGTCATATCAGCTCACCACTCCGGTCATGACGCCCACGGGGACGGCGATGAAACCGGCCGTGAGCAGCAGCGCGAGTACGTTGGCGGTGGTCTTCAGGGCACGGTCGCGGGCCCTGCTGCCGACGCCGAGGGTCTGGGCGGCGCTCCAGAAGCCGTGGCGGATGTGCAGGCCGACGGCGAGCATCGCGACGATGTAGATGACATTGCCGTACCAGGTGGAGAAGGTGTCCACGACGTTCTGGTACGGCTTTCCGGTCTCGAAGCCGCCGGAGTGCACGGTGCCGGTGGTCAGGTCGAGGATGTGCCACACGATGAACAGCGCGAGGATGATGCCGCCCCAGCGCATGGTGCGCGTGGCGTAGCTCGTCCGTGCCTTCCTGTGCACGTACTTGCTGGGGCGCGCCTTGATGTCGCGGCGGCTGAGCTGGTACGCGGAGACGGCGTGCGCGACCACGGCGACGACGAGGACGACGCGGATCAGCCACAGCGTCCACTCGTAGTGCATGAACGGCTCGCCGATGGTGCGCAGCCAGTGGGCGTAGTGGTTGAACTCGCCGGCCCCGAAGAAGATCTTCAGATTCCCGATCATGTGGACGACCAGGTACAGCAGCATGGTCAGACCACTGACCGCCATCACTGTCTTCTTGCCGACGGTCGAGTCCCACACGGTGCGTGCCATGGACGGCCGTCGGTCCGTCCGCGTTGCCAGAGCCATGTCACCAGACGCTAGGGCCGGAAGGCCCCATCGGTCCAAGACATGGTACGGCTCGATTCGATAGGGGCTGCCTATGATGGGCCCATGCAGTTCCAGCAGCTCCAGTACTTCGTGGCCGTGGCCGAGACCCGGCACTTCACCCGGGCGGCCGAGCTGGTGCATGTCGCGCAGCCGTCGCTGTCGCAGCAGATCAAGGTGCTGGAGCGGGAGTTGGGGGCGGATCTGTTCCAGCGGGCGCGCGGGAACATCACGCTGACCGACGCGGGCGAGGCGCTGCTGCCGCTGGCCCGGCGGATCCTGGCGGACGCGGACACCGCGCGGCACGAGGTGCAGGAAGTGGCGCAGCTGCGGAGCGGGCGGGTGCGGCTGGGGGCCACGCCGAGCCTGTGCACCGGTCTGCTGCCGGATGTGCTGCGCGCGTTCCACGACCGGTATCCGGGTGTCCGGCTGCTGATCGAGGAGGGCGGCTCGCACGATCTGGTGCGCGAGCTGGCGCGGGGGGCGCTGGATCTCGCCCTGGTGGTGCTGCCGCTGCCGTCGCCGTCACCGGCGCTGACCACGGTGGAGCTGCTGCGGGAGGACCTGGTGGTGGTGTCGTCACCGGACGCCCCACGGCCGGGGCGGGGTCGCAGGGCCGTGCGCGTCGCCGATCTGGAGGGGGAGCGTCTTGTGATGTTCCGGCACGGCTACGACCTGCGGGAACTGACGGTGGCCGCGTGCCGGGCGGAGGGCTTCGAGCCGGAGTTCGCGGTGGAGGGCGGGGAGATGGACGCGGTGCTGGGGTTCGTGCGGGCGCGGCTGGGGGTGGCCGTGGTGCCGCGGATGGTGGCGGCCCGGTCGGGGCACGGGCTGCGGGTGACGCCGCTGGCCCGGCCGGGTCTGTACCGGGCCATCGCGCTGGCCCACCGCAGCGATGTGGCTCCGCCGCGGGCGGCACGGGAGTTGCAGCGGATGCTGCTGGAACGGTGAGGTGCGGGGAGGGAGGCGGGGGGTTTTCGCCCCCGCCGCCCCTTCCCGTCCCGT
>KL568639.1:8279-12441 GCA_000715605.1 Streptomyces speibonae
CCTTTTTTTGCGCCCACGCGGCGGAGCCGCATGTGTATACAGTCCCGCGCCCCTATGCGACCCCGCGCCCCTATGCAGCTCCCCGCGCCCCTATCCTGTCGCGTCGACCAGGGCGAGTTCGTGGAGGCGGTCCGGGGGGCCCGGGCGGGCGTAGTACCAGCCCTGGGCGGTGTCACAGCCCAGGATGCGGAGCTGTTCGGCCTGGGCGCCCGTTTCGACGCCTTCCACGGTGACCGCGAGGTCGAGGCTGTGCGCCAGGGAGACGATCCCCTCGACGATCTTCAGGTCGACGGGGTCCGCCGGGAAGCGCTGCATGCTCTGGGTGAAGGAGCGGTCCAGTTTCAGGACACTCACCGGCAGGCGGCGCAGGTTGGCGAGGTTGGAGTAGCCCGTGCCGAAGTCGTCGAGGGCGATGTCGATGCCCATCTCGGCGAGCCGGCGCAACGGCTTCAGCAGGTCGTCGTCGGCCCCGATCAGCGCGGACTCGGTCACCTCCAGGCACAGGCTGTCGGGGGCCACGCCGGTGCGCTCCAGGATCTCCACCGTGTCCTGGACGAGCCCGGGGTGGGTGAGCTGGCAGGGCGAGAGGTTCACGTTGATGCGCAGCGGGCCGAGCGCCTCGCCCCCGTGGCGGTCGCGCCACTCGCGGGCCTGGCGCACGGACTGCTCCAGCACCCAGCGGCCCAGCGGCACGATGAGTCCCGTGTGCTCGGCGAGCGGGATGAAACGGTCCGGCGACAGCACGCCGTGCTGCGGGTGCAGCCAGCGCACCAGCGCCTCGGCGCCCCGGACGCTCCCGTCGCCGAGGTGGACCAGCGGCTGGTACTCGATGAAGAACTCGCCCCGGTCCAGGGCCGTGGGGAGCGCCGTGGTGAGGCCGTGCCGGGTGATGGCGCGGGCGTCCGCCTCCGGGTCGGCCAGCTCGAAGCGGTTGCCGCCCGCCGACTTGGCCCGGTACATCGTGATGTCGGCGCTGCGCAGCACCTCGGCGGCGCTGCGCTCCCCCGCCGGCCCCTCGACGATGCCGATGCTGCCGCGCACGGTCAGTTCCCGGCCGTCGACGCTGATCGGGGCGAGCAGCGCGTTCATGATGCGGGCTGCGAGCTCGTCGACCGTGCGCTGGGTGTCGGGGCCGGTGGTCAGGGCCACGAACTCGTCGCCGCCGAGCCGGGCCACCATCTCGCCGGGCGCGGTGGCGCAGGCCTGCAGCCGGTCGGCGACCTCGACGAGCAGCCGGTCGCCGGCCGCGTGCCCGAGGCTGTCGTTGACGGTCTTGAAGCCGTCCAGGTCCAGGTAGCACAGCCCGAAGCGGCGGTCCTTGCCGGCGCTCAGCGCCTTTTCCAGGCGCTCGAAGAAGAACGTACGGTTGGGCAGTCCGGTGAGCGCGTCGTGCGTGGCCTCGTAGCGCAGCCGGAGGTTGAGCAGTCGCCGCTCGGTGGTGTCCTCCATGAGGGCGAGCTGGTACTGCGGTTCGCCGTCGGCGTCGCGGAGCAGGGACACCGTCAGATTGGTCCACAGGACCGTTCCGTCCTGGCGGTAGAACGCCTTCTCCAGGTGGTAGTGCTCGCGCTCGCCGCTGACCAGCTCGTCGTAGAGCCGCCAGGTCTGCGGGGCGTCGTCGGGGTGGACCCAGTCCCTGACGTTGCGGCTGCGCAGCCCCGGCTCGGACAGGCCGAACATGCGCCGCAGCGCGTTGTTGACCTGCAGGATGTTGCCCTCCAGGTCGGCGATGCCGATGCCTATGGCGGCGCCTTCGAAGACGGCCCGGAAGCGGGCCTCGGTGTCGTGCAGCGCCTGTGCCACCACGCCCTGGGCCTCCAGCGCGGCCTGCGCGATGGCCTCCTGTTCGGCCAGCGTCCGCTCACGCAGCGCCTGAGCGAACCCCGCGGCCATGGCGTGCTGGAGCCGGGCGCTGCGCGCCCGGAGGTCCTCGCGGTCGCCGTCCTCCCCGCAGTACAGGACGAGATAGGCGTCCACGCAGTCCAGGGTTCGGCTGAGCGCCTCGGGGTCGGTGCAGTGCGCCTCCACCAGGGCCGCCCCGACCGCCTTGCCGGCGTCCGCGTCGAAGGACCGGGCCCGCAGCGCCTCACTCAGCCGGCGGGCCAGCGGCAGCAGACAGGCCTCGAACTCCGGGCGGGTCGACGAGGTGGAGGTCACCGGGTAGACCGCCCGGCTCCAGATCGTCGCGAACCGGCGCAGTCTGTCCTCCGGCCCGTCCGGCTCCCCGCTCACGCCGTACGCCCCACGCCGGCGAATCCGGAGAAGGCGTAGGGATCCTCGTCCTCCGGTGCGGTGTCCGGCCGCCACTGCGACATCGGCACCAGTCCGGGTTCCACCATGTCGTACCCCTCGAAGAACCGCGCGATCTCCTCGCGCGTGCGCATGATCAGCGGGTTGCGAATGTTCTGGTACACGTCCACCGCCCCCTCGGCCCGCTCCGGCGACAGCGGGAGTCCCTCGTACGAGGCATGGGTGAGCAGGAGCATGCTGCCGGGCGCGAGGGCGTCGCGCAGTCCGGCCACCGCTCCGTACGGGTCGTCCGCGTCTTCCACGAAGTGAAGTATGGCAACGAGAAGCAGCGCCACTGGCCGATTCAGGTCGATCAGTCTGCGGACCTCGGGAGCGTTCAGGATTTCCCGGGGCTTGCGGAGGTCCGCCGCGAGGATGTCCGCCCGGTCGTTGTCCTGGAGAACCGCCTGGCTGTGCGCCACGGCCACGGGGTCGTGGTCGACGTACATCACGCGTGCGTCCGGGTCGGCCGCCTGGGCCACTTCGTGGACGTTGCCGAACGTCGGAATGCCGGAGCCGATGTCCAGGAACTGGGAAATACCCTCGGAAACGGCGAATTGCACCGCTCGCCGCATGAATGCCCGGTTCGCCTGCATGATCTTGGGGAGACCCGGCATGAACTCCATGGCCTTGCGGGCCGCTTCCCGGTCGACCTCGAAGTTGTGCGAACCGCCCAGGTAGTAGTCGTACATCCGGGAGACGCTGGGCACCGTGATGTCGATGCTCCGGGGGGCCCAGGCGGGACGCTCCATGTATCTCTCCAAGGCGTAGGCGATCCGGTGTTCGAGCAGAGGCTACTGATCGCCCGCCAAAGGAGCGACCCCAAACGGAAATTGACCATCCGTTCCCGGTCACTGCCAGTGGCACGTGCCGCGCCGGCCCACCCCATTCCGTGACAAGAAGTGTCCGCAGGAATCCGGAGAGTTCCGACACGCGGTGAAGTGTGCGGAGAAGCGGGTGCGGAGAAATACCGGCCCTTTCCGTGTTCCCGGGCGGGCGGACGGCAAAAGGTCCGCCCCTCCGCGGGCTGCGGAGGGGCGGAACGGGCCGGCGTCATCCGGAGTGGACGACACCCTGGGGAGGTTGTTACTTCTCCGAAGCGCCGACCGGCTTGCCGTCGGGGCGTACGGCGTACCAGGTGCCGCCGACTCCCTGACCGTTGGTGTCGCCGGGGGCCTTGTCACCGGCGAAGGTGTACATGGGCCAGCAGTTGATCGTCTGCTGCTCGGCCCCGTCCGGGCGGGTGAAGGTCATGTAGCCCTTCTTCTGGATGCCCTTGGTGTCCTCGAAGTCGACCGGCGACACCGCCGGCCACTTCTCCAGGCAGGCGCCGGTGCAGTTCGACACGGGCTCGGGCCAGGCCTCGTCCTTCATGAACCGGTAGACGGTCATGCCGTTCTTGTCCACGACGATCTCGCCGAGCTTCGGGTCCTTGCGGGTGGACAGACCGGGCTGGTCGGCCGACTGCGCCTTCTTGCCCTGCGGGTTCAGCGCGTACCACTTGCCGCCCACGCCCTGGCCCTTGACGTCACCGGCGTTGACGTCCTTGACGTAGCGGTAGGCGGGCCAGCCGCCGACGGTGAGCTGCTTGGTGCCGTCGCTCCGGGTGACCTCGCCGAGCAGCGACTTCTCGATGCCCTCTCCGGCCGAGGCGTCGTCGGCCGGGACGGGCGGCCAGGTCTTGGCGCAGTCGCCCTCGCAGTTGGACGCGGGCGGTTCGGCGGTGTCCTGGTCGAAGCGGTACAGGGTCAGACCGAGGTTGTCGGTCACGATCTTGCCCAGTTCGCCGTTGGTCGAGACGTTCAGCTCGCCCGCGGTGTTGCTGGAAGGGCTCGCGGCGGGCTGTCCGCCGCCCGTCTTGTCACCGCCGCCC
>KL568639.1:12603-13170 GCA_000715605.1 Streptomyces speibonae
GGGCTGTCCGCCGCCCGTCTTGTCACCACCGCCGCTGCCCGCGTTGCCGTAGTCCCCGGCCGCGGCCGTGGCACCCACGTTCTGGCTGGCAGGGGGCGGCGGGGCGTCCTGACCGCACGCCGTGGTCAGGGACAGCACCGCCGCGGCGCTCGCGACCAGTGAGGCGGTCCGCCAGGAGGTCTTCATCGTCACAACTCCACATCATCGCCAGGGTCTTGCAGCGCCCCGTGTGCCGCCGCTCGACGATGGGTACGCACGGAGGCACGCGTTGTGTTCAAACGCGGCCCGGATTTCTTTCATTAACTCCTTCGGGGCAATCACCGCGGTCCCGTGCGCAGGCGGGCGTCCGGCGACTCATGATCGTCGTCGTGCAACGTCTCGTACCGACCCAATCCCGCATCGCGGCAACCGTGTTGGCCGCGACGGCGCTGGTCTGGGCGCTCGTCGGCGCACCCGGCGCGGCGGTGGCCGACGCCTGTGCGTACGCCTCGACGGGACCGGGCGGCACGGAGGCGGTGGCGGTCGCGGGAAGCCTCACCTGGACGGCTGTCTCTTATACACATCTCT
>KL568640.1:0-1661 GCA_000715605.1 Streptomyces speibonae
CCCGCCATGGCAGCACACCCCTGTACGCGCCTGCCCGCACGCTCCCTCCGGCGCAGCGCGGTCGCCCCCCGCACACCGCGGGCGGAGTGGAACACTCCTGTGACGACGCCCCGCTCGACCACCACGGCCCCCTCCCGATTCCTCCTGCTCGGTGACTCCCACGCGGTCCGCGCCGGACGGGCCGCGCGGGCCGCCGAACTGCCCTCCGCGGGGCGGGCCGGTCGGCTCGGGCCGGGTCCTGCACAGCGCTCCTGTCGACCCTGGCGGCGGCTCGCCTTCCGCGAGCAGACGCCGCGCCCGGTCCGCGGGTGGCGGCGGTCGTGCCGCCGCGGCGCGTCGCCGCCCCGGCGGACGCACGGGTGTTCCACGCCGCACAGGACGTCGTCCGCGACGAGGTCGCCGCGCGGCCCCGAGATCGTCGACCTGCGCGGCCGGGGACGGTGATCCGCCCCCGGTCCGCTTCCGTTCCCGTCCCGTTCCCCTCCGGAGGTCCCCATGGAGCAGTACGCCCTTCAGGCCGTCGAGCGCCTCACCACCCGGCCCGCCGAGCCCTACGAGACCCTCTCCGTCCAGCCCCTCACCCCCGTGCTGGGAGCCGAGGTCTCGGGGCTCGACCTGTCGCGGGAGCTGACGCCCCAGCAGGAGAAGGAAGTCAAGCACGCCTTCCGCACCCACCACGTCCTGGTCTTCCGCGACCAGGATCTCAGCCCCGAGCAGCACAAGCGGTTCGCGGGCGTCTTCGGTGAACTGCACCCGGTCACCCTCCCCGTGGAGGGTTCCGACCCGTACATCCTGGAGATCAGCGCGGACAAGAACTCCCGGGCGGTGGCCGGCAACGGCTGGCACTCCGACGGCACGGCGGACCCGGCGCCCTCCCTCGGCTCCCTGCTGTACCTCACGTCGGTCCCCGAGGGAGGCAGCGGGGGCGACACCCTGTTCGCCAACATGCACCTCGCCTACGAACTGCTCTCCCCCGCGCTGCGGGAGTTCCTCGGGGGCCTGACCGCCCTGCACGACGGCGCCCTGCCGTGGACCGCCGCCGGGCAGACCCCTCCGGCCGAGTACGACGTGCCGCGCACCGAGCACCCCGTCGTGCCCCGGCACCCGGAGACCGGCCGCGAGCTGCTCTTCGTGAACGCCCCCTACACCTCGCACATCACCCAGCTCTCCCGCGCCGAGAGCGACGCCCTGCTGGGCATGCTGTACGCGCATGTGGCCCGTACCCCGATGCTGCAGTGCCGTGTGCGGTGGCAGCCGCGCACCCTGGTGCTCTGGGACAACCGCAGTGTGCAGCACCACGCCGTGTGGGACTACTTCCCTCTCACCCGGCACGGCCGCCGGGTCGCCGTCGAGGGCACGTCCCTGCACCGCTGACCCGGGCCCGGGCCCGGGGCCGTGCCGCGGCGGGCCTGGGGCACCGCACGGTCCTGCCCCTCGTCGCGGCGTCCGGCCGGGATGGGTGACGGGGTGTCCCGCTCGGAGCCGAGGGCGGCGTCCCCGGCCGGTGTCAGCGGCCGCCGGCGAGGTCGAGGTTCTTCCGGTCGGTTCCGGGCGGCTGTTCGCTGCTTCCTGGGCGCCGCCACGGGCGGGGGACCGGGGCGGACACCGCGCGCCACCACGCCTCCCCGGGCACCTTCCCCGCCGGTTCGAACGGCTCCCCC
>KL568640.1:1850-6972 GCA_000715605.1 Streptomyces speibonae
GATGTGTATAAGAGACAGGGGAACGCCAGTGTCTGGCCGGCCTCCTCGGCCACGTCCTTCATCCACTCCCCCGGCTCCGCCCACGCGTGCGGCGCCAGGTTGAAGGTGGCCCAGTGGATGGGCAGCAGCACGCCGGACGCCGCGCCGCCCTGGAGGTCCAGGTGGGAGCGCAGGCCCTCCTGCGGTGTCATGTGGATGTCCGGCCAGAAGTCCGCGTACGCGCCGACCTGGATCATCGTCGCGTCGAACGGGCCGTGGTCGGCGCCGATGTCGCGGAAGCCCTCGAAGTAGCCGGTGTCGCCGCTGTGGTAGATCCGGTGCTCCTCGCCGGTGACCACCCAGGAGGCCCAGAGGGTGTGCTGGGTGTTGCGCAGCGCCCGGCCGCAGAAGTGGCGGGCCGGGGTGGCGGTCAGGGTGAGGCCGCCGATCCTCGTCGTGTCGTGCCAGTCCAGTTCGCGCAGGCGGTCCTCGGAGACGCCCCAGTGCTCCAGGTGCGCGCCGACGCCGAGGGGCACGGCGAACAGGGTGTCCGTGCCGGCCAGCTCCTTGATCGTGGGCAGGTCCAGGTGGTCGTAGTGGTCGTGGGAGATCACGACGGCGTCGACCGGGCCGAGCGCGGCCAGCGGCAGGGGCGCGGGGTGCAGCCGCTTGGGTCCGGCGAAGGGGAACGGCGAGCAGCGCTCACCCCACACGGGGTCGAACAGGATCCGGTGACCGTCGATCTCCGCGAGCACTCCGGAGTGGCCCATCCAGGTCAGGCGCAGCCCCGTGGCGGGCGGGCGGGAGATGTCGGCGAGGGTGGTCGGGTGCACCGGTATGCAGCCCGTGGGGGTGCGGCGGACCCCGGCGTCCCGGTCGAAGTAGAGCTTCAGCATGTCCCACCTCGAGCCCGAGAAGCCGCTGCGGGTGGGGCCGCCCGGGTTCTGGAACACACCGTCCTTGAAGTGCGGGGATCTGCGGATGCGGGCCATGCGCTCACCGCTCGGGTCCACGCCGAAGACTTCGGGCCGCAGGGCACGCGGCCCTGAGCCAAGGAGACGGTAACCGGCCACGCTTCCTCCCAATGGAGTGGGTCAGGCATTCCATTATGTGGGGACGGTGCGGCACCGCGGCGCGGGCTGTGGACGCGGCCACGGTGACGGCCGGCGCACCATGAACACGTCCACGGCATCCTCCGTCCCGGTGGTGGGTCGCCGGACCCGCGGCGCGTCGTACCGCGATGTCGCGCGGGGGTTCACGCCACCGAGGCGATCCGCAGTTTGATGTCGTCCGGGGAGAGGGTGCCCTTGGCGGTCACGTGGTCGCCGGAGGACTCGCCGCGCAGACGGCGGCCGATCCACGGCACCAGGTACTCGCGGGCCCAGTGGACGTCGTCGCGGCGGACCTCGAGGGTGCCGCGGGCCGGCAGCGGCGGCCAGGGCTGCTCGGGGTCGGCGGGCACCTCGAGGCCGAGAGCCTGCCCGGCGCGGAGCGCCACCCGGGTGTGGCCCTCGGGCGACAGGTGCAGCCGGTCGGCGTCCCAGGCCCTGCGGTCCTGGACGCTCTTGAGGGACCACAGGTCGAGCACCGGGCAGCCGTAGCGGTCGGCGACGGCCCGGACATGGCCGTTGTAGGTGGCGATCTTGCCGCGCAGATGCTTGAGCAGGGGGACGCCGCGGGTGTCGAACCCGGTCGTCACCAGGACCGTGCCGGCCGCGGGCGCGAGCGCGGCGACGGCCCGCTCGAAGCGTTCGGCGACCTCGTCCGGGTCGGTGCCCGGGCGGAGGATGTCGTTGCCGCCCGCGCAGAACGAGACCAGGTCGGGGGCGAGTTCCACGGCCCTCGGGAGCTGGTCCGCCACGATCTGGTCCAACAGCTTCCCGCGCACCGCGAGGTTGGTGTACGCGAAGTCGCCTTCGGGCCGGCGGTCGGCGAGCAGCACGGCGAGCCGGTCGGCCCACCCGACGAACGCCCCGTCGGGGCCGGGATCGCCGACCCCCTCGGTGAAGCTGTCCCCCAGCGCCACGTACGACCCGATCATTCTTCTGCTGTCACTCTTCGAATCGTCTGCCACAGCAGCTCATGATTCACCCTCGAATGTGACCTACGCGACCGTAAGGGAGGGTTGACGTGCGGTGAGATAAGCCACTCCCACAGTGTCGCCCTGCCGGGAATACACGGGAACACACCGGAGGCCGGACCCGGGGATCGGGGTCCGGCCTTCGGCGCGCGTGTCAGGAAGGTCGCCGCAGGGGGTCAGATGGAGACGCCCTTGGAGCGGAGGTAGGAGATCGGGTCCACGTCCGAGCCGTAGTTCGGGCTGGTCCGGATCTCGAAGTGCAGGTGCGGGCCGGTCGAGTTGCCGGTCGAACCGGAGAGACCGACCTGCTGGCCGGCGCTCACGGTCTGGCCGGCCGAGACCGACAGCGAGGACAGGTGGGCGTACTGGGCGTAGTAGCCGTCGCTCAGCTTGATGACGACCTGGTTGCCGTACGCGCCGGCCCAGCCCGCGGAGACGACCGTGCCGTTGCCGACGGCCTTCAGGGAGGTGCCGGTCCCGACGCTGAAGTCGACACCGGTGTGGTAGCCGCTGGACCACATGCTGCCGGCCACCTTGTAGGCGGTGCCGATGCCGCCGCCGGGCACCGGGGAGCTGTAACCGGAGGCGGCCTGGTTGGCGGTGGTCTGCTGGGCCGGCTTCTCGGCGGGCTTCTCGGCCTTCGGCGCGGCGGGCTTCTCGGCCTTGGGCGCGGCGGGCTTCGGGGTCGCCGGCGAAGAGGACTTCTTCGGCGTGGCCTTGGCGGCCTCGCCGTCGAGGGTGAGCTTCAGGCCGGGGTGGATGAGCGACGGGTCGTCGCCGACGGCCTCGCGGTTGTCCGCGTAGAGCTGCTTCCAGCCGCCGTCGACGTTCTCCGCCTCGGCGATCTTCGCGAGGTAGTCGCCCGCCTTCACGGTGTACGTGCGGGACTGGTCGCCCTTTTCGGCGCCGGCCTGCTGGCCGGTGACCGAAACGGAAAGCGACTGGGCGGCCTTTTCGGGAGCCGCCTGCGGCGTGGCCGCGTGGGCGCCGGTGGCGCCGAGAAGCGGCAGGGCGAGTGCGGCGCCACCGGTTCCGGCGACGGCGATGGAACGGGTGAAACGCTGAGCCTTGGTACGGCGGTGCTTACCCTTCGCGGGCATGACGAATTCCTCTCCGGCGCCTGCGAGGTGAGCTGTCGGGTTCGGACTGGAGATGTCCGGCCGCGATGTCACGCGGCTTAACCCCAAGCCTGTTCCGGAGACCGGACCAGGCAGTCTTACCTGTGGGTCCCCCGCTCCTGCCGTACACGGGTCAGTGTGTGCGGGCTCCGGGCGGCGGCAGGATTAGGCGTCCGTCCGGATCGGTGGCGAACGTAAGCGACCCGGACGCGAGGGGACAAGCGGAGGTTCCCCGCGAAGGTGCTTTTTCCGTGATCCACAGGAGGAATTGACGTCACCGAGCGTCGATCCCGACGTGGATTGCGTTTTGAATTCCCTTGTCGTTCGCCGTCATTACGTGAGCATGGCGACAACACATCGTCACGGATATGACGATGCTCACGCACCCCATTCCCATCTCCCTTTCTTTGTGGGCACATTATGGCGAAGTGAATTAATCGGACAGAACGCCTTAATGCCTCTATTACCGGATGCCGGTCGCCGCGTGTGGACAACTCATTGCCCCAGGCAGGCATGTCGTATCGTCGAGTGACGCACGCCGACGAGCCGCGGCGGCGGCGCCGAGTGGGAGGAGTCCCCGTGACGCAGCAGATCCCGTCGACCGAACCCGAGCTGGCCGGAGTGCGCAACTTCCGCGACGTGGGCGGACTGCCGACCGTGGACGGTCGGCGGGTGCGGCACGGCGTGCTGTTCCGCAGCGGTCACCTGGCCCACGCGACCACGGAGGACGCCGTCTTCCTCTCCTCGCTCGGGCTGCACACGATCTTCGACTTCCGCAACGCGGCGGACCAGAAACTGGAAGGGCCGGACGTCGCGCTGCCCGGGGTGCGCAATGTGAACCTGCCGCTCAGCGACCCGGCCGACGGCGCCGAGTTCTGGAAGATGGTCCGCGACGGCGACCTGGACCAGCTGCGCTCGATCCTCGCGGACGGCCAGGGCGCGGACCGGATGGTCCACTCCTACCGGACGATCATCAAGGAGCGCACCGCCGAGCACGCCCAGGTGCTGCGCTCGCTCGCCGAGGACAGCGTGCCCGCACTGATGCACTGCGCGGCGGGCAAGGACCGGGCGGGACTGTCGGTGGCGGTCACGCTGCTCGCGCTGGGGGTCGAGCGGGAGGCGATCGTGGAGGACTACCTGAAGTCCAACGCCAAGCACCGCCGTTACAAGGTGTACCGCAGCGGCGGCTCCGACTCGGCCTACTCCCCCGAGGTGATGGAGCTGCTCAGCCCGCTGTTCGACGCGCGGGCGGAGTACCTGTCGGCCGCCTTCGACACCGTCGAGGAGACCTGGGGCGGCGTGGACACCTATCTGGAGCGGGGCCTCGGCCTCACCGCCGGGGCCCGGGAGCGGCTGCGCTCGCGCATGCTCGACTGAGGGGAGCCGCGCCGCCCGGCGGCTACTTCTTGGGAGCCATCTCGAACAGGAAGTAGATGAAGGCCGCGAAGACGTGCCCCACCACCACGTAGACGAACAGCCGCACCCACAGGGCCCGGGGGATTTTGTCCTCCATGTCCTTGAGGCCCGCGGTATCCGCGGTGTCCGCGGTGTCCTTGCTGTCCTTGCTGTCCTTGCCGATCTTGCCGGTCATGGCGCCTCTCCGTGGATCGGGCCCAGGCACAGCGCGGCCGTGGGACTCTGCAGCAGGGTGTGGACGAACAGCAGCTCCACCCCGTCGGGGCCGGCCGCGGCGATCCGGTGCGGGGTCAGCGAGTCGAAGTGCGCGCTGTCACCCGGGTCGAGCCGGTGCAGTACGTCGCCGAGGCGCAGCCGCAGCCGGCCCTTGAGGACGTACAGCCACTCCTCGCCGGGGTGGACGCGCACGATGTCGCCCTGGGAGCCGTGCGGCACATGGACCCGCAGGGCCTGCATGCCACGCCCGGACGCCCCGGCCGGCCAGTACGTCCAGCCGCCCGCCGCCGTGGGTTCCATGTCGGCGGCGCGG
>KL568640.1:7198-10956 GCA_000715605.1 Streptomyces speibonae
CCGCCTCGCCGAGCAGCTCGGAGACCGTCGTACCGTAGATCCGGGCGAGGGAGAGCAGCATCGGCAGCGAGGGCTGGCGCTGTCCGGTCTCCAGCCGGGAGAGATGGGCCGGCGACAGACCGGCCTCGCGGGCCGCGGCCTCGAGGGTCAGGGAGGCCCGTCGCCGCAGGGAGCGCAGCTGGGGCGCGATCGCGGGAAGGGCACCGGCCGGACCGGCCGGCGGCCCGGCGTCGGAGGAGCTCATGCCTCCATTGAGCCGGAGGGAGTGCCTCTGAGGCAATTTTCTTGCCTCAGAGGCAAACACGCTCGGTACGCCGGTCTCCTCCGGTCAGCGCGTGGCGACCGCCTGCTTCACCAGTGTCCTGCCGAACTCCCACATCAGACCGCCGTCGTGCGCGTCGTCCATGACCGCGACGAAGGCGCGCACGAACCGGTCCACGTCCGCCTCGTCGACGACGAGCGGCGGGATCAGTTTGATCACCTCCATGTGATCGCCGGAGACCTGGGTGAGGATCCGGTGCCGTTGCAGCAGCGGCACGACCACCATCTGCGCGAAGAGCCCCTTGCGGGCCGCCTGGAGCATGGTCCAGCGCGAGCGCAGCTTCAGCGACCGGGGCCGGCCGAACTCGATGCCGATCATCAGGCCCCGGCCGCGCACGTCGGCGAGCAGCTCGTAGCGGTCGGTCAGGGCGGCCAGCCGGCTCCGCAGCAACTCGCCGGTGGTGCGGACATTGGCGATGATCTGCTCGTCCTCCATGACCGAGAGCACCGCCAGGCCCGCCGCCATGGCCTGGGCGTTGGCCCCGAAGCTGGCCGAGTGGACCAGCACCCGGTCCATCGACGAGAAGACCTTCTTGAAGATCCAGTCCTTGCCGAGGGTGGCGCCCACCGGTACGTACCCGCCGGAGAGCGCCTTGGCCACGCACACCAGGTCCGGCTCCACTCCCTCCTCGTGCTGGTAGGCGTAGAAGTCGCCGGTGCGGCCCAGTCCGGTCTGCACCTCGTCGGCGATCAGCAGCGCCTTGTGCCGGTGCAGCAGCTCCTGGGCGGCCCGCAGATAGCCGGGGGGCGCCTCGTGCACGCCCTTGCCCTGGATCGGCTCGACGATCAGCGCGGCGACGTCCTTCTTGCGCAGCTCCCGCTCCAGGGCGTCCAGGTCACCGAGCGGCACGGCCGTGTCCGGCAGCAGCGGGGTGAACCCGTCCCGGAAGCCGGACTCGCCGTTGACGGAGAGGGAGCCGGCGGTCAGCCCGTGGAAGGCGTGCTCGCAGTACAGGACGCGGGGCCTGCCGGTCACGTAGCGGGCGAACTTCAGGGCGCCCTCGACCGCCTCCGTGCCGCTGTTGCCGAAGAACACCCGGTCCAGGTGGGGGCTGTGCGCGAGCAGCTTCTCGGCCAGCAGTCCGGGCAGCGGCTGGCAGTCGAAGCGGGTGAGGTCGGCGAGCTGGGCGTCCAGGACGTCGTGCAGTGCCTTGCGGACCACGGGATGATGGCGGCCCACACCCATCACTCCGAACCCGGCGAGCATGTCCAGGTAGTCGTTGCCGTCGGCGTCCCAGAAGTGGGCGCCCTCGGCGCGCTCGTAGACCTTGTCGAAGCCGATGGTGTGCAGCATGCGCGGGAGCTGGTGGTTGAGGTACCTGCTGTGCAGCTCGTAGCGCTCGGCCCCGCGTTCGGTCAGCAGCGCGCCGAGGTCGAACGTGCCGGCGCGTGAGGACTCCGACGCGGACTCCGCGGTGGTCATGCCTGGTGCTCCTGTGCGTCCTGTGGCTGTTTCGCGCGTTCTTCCCCGGCGGCGAGGCTCGCGCCGATCCGCCCGGCGACCTCGACGGGCGTGAGACCGATGTCGGCGAGCACCTCCCCGCGCTTGGCGTGCGCGAGGAACTGCTCCGGGATGCCGAACCGGCGTACCGGCACGTCGACCTCGGCGTCGCCCAGGGCCAGCGCCACCGCCGAACCCACCCCGGCGGCCCGGCTGTTGTCCTCCACGACGGCCACCATGCGGTGACCGGCGGCCAGCGGCGGGAGGGCCGGGTCGACGGGTTTGACCCAGCGGGGGTCGACCACCGTGCATCCGATGCCGCGGGCCTCGAGCAGTTCGGCGGCCTGAAGACAGACCGGGGCCATCACACCGACGGCCACCAGCAGCACCTCGGGCGCGTCCGCGCGGTGCAGCACGTCCATGCCGCCGATCCGGTCCAGCGCCGGGATCGCCGGGCCCACCGACTCCTTCGGGAAGCGGATCAGGGTGGGGGCGTCGTCGACGCAGACCGCCTCGCGCAGCTGGGCGCGCAGCTGGTCGGCGTCGCGGGGTGCGGCTATCCGCAGGCCGGGGACGACCTGGAGGACGGACAGGTCCCACATGCCGTTGTGGGAGGGCCCGTCGGCGCCGGTGACACCGGCCCGGTCCAGGACGAAGGTCACCCCGCAGCGGTGCAGCGCCACGTCCATCAGCAGCTGGTCGAAGGCGCGGTTGAGGAAGGTGGCGTAGACGGCGACGACCGGATGCAGGCCGCCCGTGGCCAGGCCCGCCGCGGAGACGGCCGCGTGCTGTTCGGCGATGCCGACGTCCCACACCCGGTCCGGGAACCGCTCGGCGAAGGCGCCGAGGCCGACCGGGTGCAGCATGGCGGCGGTGATCGCCACCACGTCCTCGCGCTCCTCCCCGATCCGGACGATCTCCTCGCCGAAGACGGAGGTCCAGGAGGGGCCGCCGGACGGTGCGAGGGGCGCGCAGGTGAGCGGGTCCATCTTGCCGACGGTGTGGAAGTGGTCCTCCTCGTGAGCCAGGGCGGGCTCGTAGCCCCGGCCCTTCTCGGTGAGGCAGTGGATCAGGACGGGGCCGTGGAAGCGTTTGGCGCGGCGCAGCGCGGACTCCACGGCCCCGATGTCGTGGCCGTCGATCGGGCCGACGTACTTCAGCCCCAGGTCCTCGAAGAGGCCCTGGGGGGCGAAGGCGTCCTTGAAGCCCTTCTTCGCGCCGTGCAGTGCCTCGTAGACGGTGGAGCCGACCACGGGGGTGCGCTGGAGCACCTCCTTGCCCCAGGCCAGCACCCGTTCGTAGCCGTCCGTGGTGCGCAGGGTCGCCAGATGGTTGGCGAGCCCGCCGATGGTCGGGGCGTAGGAACGTTCGTTGTCGTTGACGACGATGATCAGCGGCCGGTCCTTGGCGGCGGCGATGTTGTTCAGCGCCTCCCAGGCCATCCCGCCGGTGAGCGCGCCGTCGCCGATCACGGCCACGACATGGCCCTTCTCCCCCTGTACCTGGCGGGCCTTGGCGAGCCCGTCGGCCCAGCCGAGGGCGGTGGAGGCGTGGCTGTTCTCGATGACGTCGTGCTCGGACTCCTCGCGGGAGGGATAGCCGGACAGGCCTCCCTTGCCGCGCAGTTTGGAGAAGTCCTGACGGCCGGTCAGCAGCTTGTGGACGTAGCTCTGGTGGCCGGTGTCCCACAGGATGCGGTCCGCGGGCGACTCGAAGACCCGGTGCAGGGCGACGGTGAGCTCGACCACCCCCAGGTTGGGTCCGAGGTGGCCGCCGGTCCTGGCCACCGCCTGCACCAGGAACTCCCTGATCTCGTGGGACAGTTCGCCGAGTTCCTCCTCGGACAGCGCTTTCAGGTCACGCGGTTGCCGGATGCTCTCCAGGATCGTCACGCTCGGGCCCCCTTCGGATTCCGTGCTGTTCAGCTCACGGTGACGGCCGGCTCCCCCGACGCGGCGCCGTCCTTCTCCATCTGCTCGGCGATCTTCATCGCCTC
>KL568641.1:0-5103 GCA_000715605.1 Streptomyces speibonae
GCCATGACCCCGGCCGCCGTACACGCGGGGGGTGTTACCCATCCCCGAACCACCGCCCACCGCGGCCGGCCGTCACGCCGCATGCCCCCCGTCCACCGCGACCTCCGCCCCCGTCACATACCCCGCCCCCGCCAGGTGCGCGATCGTCGACGCCACCTCCTCCGCCACCCCGAACCGCCCCAACGCCGTCATCCCCGCCTGACCCGCCGCCCCCGGCCCATCCGCGGGATTCATGTCCGTGTCGATCGGCCCCGGATGAACGATGTTCGCGGTGATCCCCCGCTCACCCAGCTCCCGCGCCAACGCCTTGGTCAGCCCCACCAGCGCCGACTTGCTCATCGCGTACAGCGTCCCCCCGGGCCCCGGCACGCGCTGGGTCATGCACGTACCGACGGTGATGATCCGCCCGCCGCGCGGCATGACGGCGGCCGCCGCGCGGGAGGCCAGGAACACTCCGCGCACATTGACCGCGAGCACCCGGTCGACCTCGTCCAGGGACAGCGTCTCCATCGGCCCGAGCACGCCGATGCCCGCGTTGTTCACCAGGACGTCGAGCCGGCCCAGCTCCCGCGCGGCGGCGGTCACCGCTCCGGCGGCCTCCTCCGGGTCAGCGGCGTCCGCGCGCAGGGCCACCGCGCGGCGCCCCAGGGCCTCCACGGTCCGTACGAGTTCCTCGGCCGCCCGCTTGCCGTTCACATAGGTCACCGCGACGTCCGCGCCCTCCCGCGCGAGCCGCAGCGCCGTCGCCGCACCGATCCCCCGGCTGCCGCCGGTGACCAGGGCGGACTTGCCGAGCAGGGTCGTCTCCGAAGCGTTCACTGATGCGTTCACGGATGTGTGAGTCGTCATGCGTCCATCACAGCGCCCGGGCATGCCCCCCGCTGGCGGCGAACGGACGTCGACCTCCGAGGCCGCCCGGCCCACCCCGCGAACCGGGCCCTTCGGCCCTCACCCCCGGCCCGAACGCCCCAGGACAGGCGGAAGCGACCGGGAGATGCTGGACGTGGGAAACGGACTCACGGACGCATCCGCATGAGGAGGCATGGTGAACGGTCTCGTGATCGTGGGCGTGGACGGTTCGGCATCGGGGCTCGCCGCGGCTGAGGTCGCCGCGCGGGAGGCGGCCTTGCGGGGAGCGGGACTGCGGGTGGTGCACGCGTTCCTCTGGCCCGCGATGCATGTACCGGTGGGTCCGTCGACGCTCGGGCCGCCGGACGGCGGGCTGCGCAACATGGCGGACCGCTTCGTGGCCGAGGCCGCCGAGCGGGCCCGGGCGGCGGCCCCCGAGGTGGAGATCGACCAGGTCGTGGTGACCGGTGAGCCGTTGACGGTGCTGGAGGCGCAGTCGCGCGGCGCCGAGCTGGTGGTGGTGGGATCCCGGGGCATGGGCGGGTTCGTCGGACTGCTGGTGGGGTCGACGGCGGTGCATCTGGCGTCGCACGGCCGCTGTCCCGTGCTGGTGGTGCGCGAGCAGCCGGCACCCGACGGTCCCATCGTGCTGGGCGTCGACGGCTCGGCGGCCGGACGCAAGGCCGTGGACTTCGCGTTCGAGGAGGCCGCCCTGCGCAAGGCGCCTCTGCTGGCCCTGCACACCTGGACCCCGTGGAACGCGCCGCTGCCCCCGCCGCCCGACCCGTCCGAACCGTACGCGAACGAGCCGGGAGCGCTGGCCGAAGAGGAGGAACGGCTGCTCTCCGAGGCCCTGGCCGGCCACCGGGAACGCCATCCGGACGTGGCGGTCGAGCAGAGGTCGGTACGCGGCGGCGCCCGTGAGGAGCTGATCGAGGCGAGCCGGTCCGCCCAGCTCGTCGTGGTCGGCGCACGGGGCCGGGGCGGCTTCGCCGGGCTCCTCCTGGGCTCGGTCAGCCAGGCCCTGCTGCACCACGCGCACTGCCCGGTCGCGGTGGTACGGGGAACGGGCGAGCGGGACTGAGCGGCGCGGGGTACGGCCGTCAGCCGGCCTTGCCGCTCTCCGCGGCCGCGAACAGGGCGCCGCTCAGCACCAGCAGGGCGATGCTCGCGAAGAGCTCGTAACCGTCGAGGAACCCGAACCGGTGGACGACCCCCCAGTCCCAGTCGGTGAACTCGCTCACCAGCCCCGCCACACCCTGCACCCCGGCGACGAACCCCAGCACTTCCAGCAACTGCTTCATGCCACCGACCCTCGCCCGGCGCACCGTCCGCCCGCATCGGCCGAGGGGCGCGGCCCGGTCCGCCGGAAGTCCGCGATCCCCGTCGGCCGAAGCGCCGAAAGTCTGCGTTGCCGCGACGTGAGTAGCCGATCCCTTCCACGACTCGATGCGCCGGAGGACCGCTGCGTAGATTTGTCGACCGTGACAGGTGACAAGGCGGAGCAGACCGCCCCGGTGTTCACGGGGCGCCGGTGGTACTTCCCGTCCGCTCTCATCCACGAGCTCGACCCCGACGCGACCCGCTCCGGGCGGCGGCCCCGCCGCACCGCGCGCGACTGGGTCGTCGACTTCGCCTGCTTCCTGCTGGCCGTCCTGGTGGGGCTGGCGGGTGCCGACACCGTCTCCCGCGACTCCTCCATTCCCGAGTCCCTGGCCGCGGCCGACCAGGTGATCGGTGCGCTCTCCTGCGCCGCGGTCTGGCTGCGCCGGCGATGGCCGTTCGGACTGGCCGCGGCCATGGTTCCGGTCAGTTTCGTCTCGGAGACCTCCGGCGGGGTGGCGCTGATCGCTCTCTTCACCCTCGCCGTGCACCGGCCCTTCCGGTACGTGGCCTGGGTGGCCGGCGCCCAGATGGTGTTGGTGCCGGTGTACCTCTGGTGGCGTCCCGACCCGGACCTGCCGTACCTCGCCGCGCTCATTCTCTTCCTGGTGCTGACGGCCGCCGTCGTCGGCTGGGGCATGTTCGTCCGGTCCAAGCGGCAGCTCATGCTGAGCCTGAGGGACCGGGCCCGGCGGGCCGAGACGGAGGCCGGGCTGCGGGCCGAGCAGGCCCAGCGGCTGGCGCGGGAGGCCATCGCACGGGAGATGCACGACGTGCTCGCCCACCGGCTGACGCTGCTGAGCGTGCACGCGGGCGCGCTGGAGTTCCGGCCCGACGCACCGCGCGAGGAGATCGCACGGGCGGCCGGGGTGATCCGGGAGAGCGCGCACGAGGCGCTCCAGGACCTGCGGGAGATCATCGGTGTGCTGCGGGCCGGCGAGTCCGACGACGCGGGCCGGCCGCAGCCGACGCTCTCGGCCCTCGACACCCTGGTCGCCGAGTCACGGCAGGCCGGTATGAAGATCACCTTGGATCAGCGGGTCACCGAACCGGCCGCCGTCCCCGCCTCCGTCGGCCGCACCGCCTACCGGATCGTCCAGGAGTGCCTGACCAACGCCCGCAAGCACGCCCCCGGCACGGAGGTCACCGTGACGGTCGCCGGCGGGCCGGGGGAGGGTCTCGCCGTGAGCGTCCGCAACGCTGCCCCGCAGGGCCGCGTACCGCATGTGCCAGGCGCCGGACAGGGCCTGATCGGGCTCACCGAGCGCGCCACGCTCGCGGGCGGCACCCTGGAGCACGGTCCCGCCCCCGACGGCGGGTTCGAGGTACGGGCCCGGCTGCCGTGGACGTGAACCGCCGTGTGTCGCCGCCCGCCCGGCCATGATTACGTACCGCCCATGACTGCCATCAGAGTGCTCCTCGTCGACGACGACCCGCTGGTCCGGGCCGGGCTGTCCTTCATGATGGGCGGCACGGACGACATCGAGATCGTCGGTGAGGCGGCCGACGGCGGCGAGGTGGAGGCACTCGTCGACCGGACCCGCCCGGACGTCGTCCTCATGGACATCCGGATGCCGACGGTCGACGGGCTCACCGCGACGGAGGCGCTGCGCCGGCGGGAGGACGCGCCGCAGGTCGTGGTGCTCACCACGTTCCACGCGGACGAGCAGGTGCTGCGGGCGCTCCGCGCGGGAGCCGCCGGCTTCGTGCTCAAGGACACCCCGCCGGCCGAGATACTCGCCGCGGTGCGCCGGGTCGCGGCCGGTGACCCGGTGCTCTCGCCCGCCGTCACCCGGCAGCTGATGGCCCACGCGGCCGGCACCGGGACCGACACGCGGCGCACGCGCGCGCGTGCGCGCATGCAGAGCCTCAACGACCGCGAACGCGAGGTCGCCGTCGCGGTCGGCCGGGGCCTGGCCAACGCCGGGATCGCCGCGGAGCTCTACATGAGCGTGGCCACGGTGAAGGCCCACGTCTCCCGGATCCTCGCCAAGCTCGACCTCAACAACCGCGTACAGATCGCCCTGCTCGCCCACGACGCCGGCCTGCTGGAGGAGACGGACGGCCCTTGAACCCTGCCTCCCCCCGCCCGGTCACCCACCCGCCACCCCGAGGAGCCCACGTCGCATGCCCCCGTCGCCCCCGTCCCCCGCACTCGACCTCGACACCGCCCGGCAGGCCCTGGACAGCCAGCCCTTCAGCAGACTCCTCGGCGCCCGGCTGACGGCCTTCGGGGACGGCGGCGCGACACTGGAGATCGGCATCCGCGAGGAGCTCCACCAGCAGAACGGTTTCCTGCACGGCGGCGTGCTCTCCTACGCGGCCGACAACGCCCTCACCTTCGCCGCCGGTGCCGTGCTCGGCCCGCACGTGCTGACCGGCGGCTTCTCCGTCCAGTACCTGCGCCCGGCCGTCGGCCGCATACTGCGCGCCCGCGCGGAGGTCGTCCACGCCGGCCGACGCCAGGCCGTGGTCCGCTGCGACCTGCTCACCCTCGACACCGACGGCACGGAAACCCTGTGCGCGGTCGCCCAGGGCACGGTCCTACCGGTGGCATCACCGTGACGCCCGCCCACGCGCCGGGCCGTGTCCGTGACCGGGCCGGCGTGTGCTTCGGCCGTTGTGGTGGGGCGCGCGTGCCGGGGGTCGCCATGAGCGGGCTAGCGCGTCGGGTGACGCCCTGCTCCGGCGGGCCGTTGCGTCGGCGGTCGGCCCGGCCCGGTTCGTGCGTCGGTCGCCGTGGCTGGGCGTACGGGTCGGGTGGCGCCTTGGTCGGGCCGTGCGTCGGGCGTGATTCGGGCAGGGCCCGTGCGTCGGTGTCGCACTGACCGGTCTGTGGGCCGGCCGTTGTGGTGGGGCGCGCGTGCCGGG
>KL568641.1:5319-7303 GCA_000715605.1 Streptomyces speibonae
CGGCCGTTGTGGTGGGGCGCGCGTGCCGGGGGTTGCCATGAGCGGGCGTACGTGTCGGGTGACGTCCTGTTCCGGTCCTCGTGTCAGGTGTCGCCCCCGCCGGGGCCCGGCCGTCAGGCGTGCCCCTGGCCGGGGCGTGCGTCCGGGGGCGCCGTGACCCGGGTCCGCCAGTCACGCACGGCCTCGGCCGGGCCCGCGTGTCAGGTGCGGCCCTGACGGGGCCCGCCCGTCACGCCGGTGCCGTCGCCGTGCCGCTCAGTAGTTCCGTCGGGCGGACCGGTCTGTGTTCGCGGCGGGAGAGTTCGCAGGCCTCCGCGATCAGCAGGGCCTGGAGGGCCTCGCGGCCGTCGCAGGGGTTGGCCCGTTCGCCCCGGACCACCTCGACGAACGCGATCAGCTCGGCCTCGTACGCGGGGCCGAAGCGCTCCAGGAAGCCCGTCCACGGCTTGGAGGCGGCCGGTGGGCCGCTCGGCTCGGTGGACGCGATCGGCGTGCGGTCGTCCAGGCCGACGACGATCTGGTCCCGCTCCCCGGCGAGCTCCATGCGCACGTCGTAGCCGGCGCCGTTCAGCCGGGTCGCGGTGACCGTGGCGAGGATTCCGCCCTCGAGAGTGAGGACCGCCGCGCCGGTGTCGACGTCGCCCGCTGCCCGGAACATCGCCGGGCCGGCGTCGGACCCGGCCGCGTAGACCTCCATGATCTCCCGGCCGGTCACCCAGCGCAGGATGTCGAAGTCGTGGATCAGGGTGTCCCGGTACAGGCCGCCGAACCGCGGCAGATACCCGGCCGGCGGCGGCTCCGCGTCGCTGGTCATCGCCCGTACGGTGTGCAGCCGTCCGAGCCGCCCCGAGCGCACCGCCTCGCGCGCACCCGCGTACCCGGTGTCGAAGCGGCGCTGGAAGCCCATCTGCAGCACGGTCCCGGCCGTCTCCACCTCCGTGATCGCCTGTAACGTCCCGGCCAGGTCCAGGGCTATGGGCTTCTCGCAGAACACCGGCAGCCCCGCGCGGGCCGCGCGGCCGATCAGATCGGCGTGGGCGGACGGGGCCGCCGTGATCACCACGGCGTCCACGCCCCACGTGTAGATCTCGTCCACCCCCGGTGCCGCCGTCTCGCCCAGCCGGTGGGCGAGGGCCTGCGCCCGCGCCGGATCCATGTCCGTGAGGATCAAGGAACCGACGTCGCGGTGCCTGCTGAGTGTGAGGGCGTGAATGGTGCCGATACGGCCCGTACCGATGACCCCGATGCGCATGGAAACAAAGTGGGCCCCGCGTCGCTCCCTGTCAATCCGTATGTCCGGACAACCGAACTACACAACTTCCCGTCAACAGCGCACGGAGCTACGCTCGGCCCGTGCCGAAACCAGAAGTGGACCCGACCGTACAACTGGACCTGAGCGTCGACCGCGGTTCCCCCGTGCCGTTGTACTTCCAGCTGTCCCAGCAGCTGGAGTCCGCCATCGAGCACGGCAGACTGACCCCCGGCACCCTGCTGGGCAACGAGATCGAGCTCGCCGCGCGGCTCGGCCTGTCCCGGCCCACCGTCCGCCAGGCCATCCAGTCGCTCGTCGACAAGGGCCTGCTGGTCCGCCGCCGCGGGGTCGGCACGCAGGTGGTGCACAGCCAGGTCAAACGTCCGCTGGAACTCAGCAGCCTCTACGACGACCTGGAGGCGGCCGGCCAGCGCCCCGCCACCAAAGTGCTGGTCAACACCGTCGTCACCGCGTCCGCCGAGGTGGCCGCGGCGCTCGGCGTGCCCGAGGACGGCGAGGTGCACCGGATCGAACGGCTGCGGCTCGCCCACGGGGAGCCGATGGCGTACCTGTGCAACTACCTGCCGCCCCAGCTGCTCGACCTGGACACCGGACAGCTCGAGGCCACCGGCCTGTACCGGCTGATGCGCGCCGCCGGGATCACCCTGCACAGCGCCCGCCAGACCATCGGCGCCCGCGCCGCCACCGCCGACGAGGCCGAACGGCTCGGGG
>KL568641.1:7526-8671 GCA_000715605.1 Streptomyces speibonae
CCGACGAGGCCGAACGGCTCGGGGAGCGGACCGGCGCCCCGCTGCTCACCATGCAGCGCGTCACGTTCGACGACACGGGCCGCGCGGTGGAGTTCGGCACCCACACCTACCGGCCCTCGCGCTACTCCTTCGAGTTCCAGCTGCTCGTACGCCCCTGAGCGCCCGGCCCGCGCGACGAGGGCACCGGAACCAGGCCGGACCGTGCCCCCAGGGCCGTCACCTGCCCCTTACCGCGATCGGCCCACCGGTGCGGCAGAATCGCACACGATGAGCACCTACCGCGACTTCACCGCCCCCATCGGCTCCCGCCGCGCCCCGGTCCTGAGAACCGTCGGCACCCGGGAGCGCCGCTCCCACCTGACGGCACCCCGGGTCCCCACGGTGGGCATCGACATCGGCGGCACCAAGGTCATGGCGGGCGTCGTGGACGCCGACGGCAACATCCTGGAGCGGCTGCGCACGGAGACCCCGGACAAGTCCAAGAGCCCGAAGGTCGTCGAGGACACCATCGTCGAACTGGTACTGGACCTCTCCGACCGGCACGACGTGCACGCCGTCGGCATCGGCGCCGCCGGCTGGGTCGACGCCGACCGCAACCGCGTGCTGTTCGCCCCCCACCTGTCCTGGCGCAACGAGCCGCTGCGCGACCGTCTCGCGGGCCGTCTCGCCGTCCCGGTCCTCGTCGACAACGACGCCAACTCCGCCGCCTGGGCCGAGTGGCGCTTCGGCGCAGGACGCGGCGAGGACCACCTCGTGATGATCACCCTGGGCACCGGCATCGGCGGCGCGATCCTCGAGGACGGACAGGTCAAGCGCGGCAAGTACGGCGTGGCCGGCGAGTTCGGCCACATGCAGGTCGTCCCGGGCGGCCACCGCTGCCCCTGCGGCAACCGCGGCTGCTGGGAGCAGTACAGCTCCGGCAACGCCCTGGTCCGCGAGGCACGCGAGCTGGCCGCCGCCGACTCGCCCGTCGCCTACGGGATCATCGAGCACGTCAAAGGGAACATCGCGGACATCAGCGGCCCGATGATCACCGAGCTGGCCCGCGACGGCGACGCCATGTGCATCGAGCTGCTCCAGGACATCGGCCAGTGGCTCGGCGTCGGCATCGCCAACCTCGCCGCCGCCCTCGACCCCTCCTGCTT
>KL568641.1:8912-10454 GCA_000715605.1 Streptomyces speibonae
CGGCCGCGGCTACCGCCCCGAGGCCCGCATCGTCCGCGCCCAGCTCGGCCCCGAGGCCGGCATGGTCGGCGCCGCCGACCTCGCTCGTCTCGTCGCCCGCCGCTTCCGCCGGGCCAAGCGCCGCCGGGTCGAGCGCTACGAGCGCTACGAGCGGTACGCTCAGGCCCGCCGCACCGCCCGGGAGTCATTGTGACCGGCGAGTTCCCCCAGCAGAGCGGCGGCACCGACGAGCCCCGCCCGGCCGAGGACCGGCGGCACATGATCCGCCGCAGGGCGCTCACCCTGCTGATCATCGTGCTGCTCATCGGCATCCCCGCCGGCTACCTGGTGATCTCGGCGGCCCAGAGCCGGGCCAGCGGCAAGGACAAGGAGGCCAGGTACTCCGCGACCGGCCTCACCGAGGGCTGGCCCTCCAAGCTCCAGCGCCGCATCTACCAGGTGCCGATACCGCACCCGGCCTGGTGGGTGGCCTCGTACGAGACCAACAACTGGAAGACCAGCCGCCTGTACGTCGAGTTCGAGACCACCGACGCCGGACTGAGCGCCTTCCTCGCCGGCATGGGCGTCCAGGAGAGCGAGCTCGAGCGGAACGACCTCACGATCAACGAGCGCGACCGGGAGATCACCGGCTGGACCTTCGACGGGCCCGGCACCTGGTCGGGCCTGGTCCACGAGCAGAAGGACCCGGCGCCCACGCACGAGGTCGTCGTCAACCACGACAAACCCGGCTACCCGAGGGTGTACGTCGTCTCCCGCACCGTGCCCTGACCTCCCGCGCCCCCGGCCCCCGGCGGCCGGGGGCCGACTGTCGGACCCCGCCCGTAGAGTCGAAGACGACCGATCCGGCACGCGGGGGAGGAGGTGATCAGGCGTATGACGGAGTCCGGGCCCGCCGTGACGGCCGCGCGGGACACGACCACGCCCGGCGGCCCCGCGCCCGCCGCCGGCCTCCCCGCCCGGCTCGCGGCCGTCTTCCTGCCCGCGGCCCTCCCGCGCGACGGACGGATCGCCTTCTACGACCCCGGCCACCCCGACGGCCTCGAGGGGTGGCCCGATGCCTCCGCGCCCGCGCGGCGCACCGACCTCACCGTCGTCCGCCCGCACGGCAGCGGAGTCCGGCGGCGCGAGGTCCCCGCCCTCACCCTCCCCGTCGACGCCGCCCTGCCGCTGCTCGTCCGCGCCCGGCACGACCCCGCGGCCCACCCCGCCACCGCCTGCTGGGGCGCCGCCGCCCTGCACGCGCTGCGGCTCACCGCCCGCGGCCGGCTGCTCCCGGGACTGACCGCCGCGGGCCACGACGCCTGGCGCGCCGGCCCGCTCGAACCGGACGACGTGGCGCATCTGCGCGCGGTGGCCGCCGCCCTGCCCCACGAGGGCCACGCCGTGCCCCTCCCCGGCCCCGGCCCGCTCCGGTTGCCCACGCCCGAGGCCCTCGTCCGGGCCTTCCTCGACGCGGTCGCCGACACCCTGCCCCGCACCCCGGCCGCGCCGTACGCCTCCGGGCTGCCGTTCGCCGCCCGTGAGGCCCAGCGGCTGGCCGAC
>KL568641.1:10676-13887 GCA_000715605.1 Streptomyces speibonae
GTGCGGATCTCGCTGCGCCTCGACCTGTCCGCGTACGACCTGTTCGACGGGGGCGCGGGCGCGGGCGCGGGAGCCGACGGGGGCGGTGCGCGTGCCGCCGGCGCCGCGATCGTGCAGGTGCACAGCCTCTCCGACCCCACCCTGGTCGCCGACGCGGCGGCCCTGTGGGCGGGCGAGGCGGACAGCGCGTTCGGCCCCCGCGCGCGCGTCGACGCCGCCCTCGCCGTACGCCGCGCGGCGCGTGTCTGGGCGCCGCTGGACCGGCTCTGCGGGCAGGACGTGCCCGATGTGCTGGCCCTGTCCGAGGACGAGCTGGGCGACCTGCTCGGCGTGGCGGCCACCCGGCTCGCCGCGGCCGGTGTCGCCGTGCACTGGCCCCGGGACCTCGCCCAGGACCTGACCGCCACGGCGGTGGTCCGCCCGGCACCCGGCTCGGCCACCGACGGCACGGGCTTCTTCGAGAGCGAGGACCTCCTGCGGTTCGGCTGGCAGCTCGCCCTCGCCGGTGACCCGCTCACCGAGGCCGAGATGGACGCCCTCGCCGAGGCCCACCGCCCCGTCGTCCGCCTGCGCGACCAGTGGGTGCTGGTCGACCCCGCGCTCGTCCGCAAGGCCCGCAAACGCGACCTGGGACTGCTCGACCCCGTCGACGCGCTGTCCGTGGCCCTCACCGGACACGCGGAGGTCGACGGGGAGACCGTCGAGGCGGTCCCGACGGGAGCGCTCGCCGCCCTCCGCGACCGCCTGACCGCCGGCGCACGGCCAGCCGCGCCGCCGCCCGGGCTGCACGCCACCCTGCGCGACTACCAGCTGCGCGGCCTCGCCTGGCTCGACCTCATGACCTCCCTCGGCCTCGGCGGCTGCCTCGCCGACGACATGGGCCTCGGCAAGACCGTCACGCTCATCGCGCTGCACCTGAAACGGGCCCGCGACGAGCCCACCCTGGTGGTGTGCCCCGCCTCCCTGCTCGGCAACTGGCAGCGCGAGATCACCCGGTTCGCGCCCGGCGTCCCCGTGCGCCGCTACCACGGCACCGACCGCACCCTCGAGGACGCGGACGGCGGCTTCGTCCTCACCACCTACGGCACCATGCGCTCCGCCGCGCCGGTCCTGGCCGGACACCGCTGGGGCATGGTCGTCGCCGACGAGGCACAGCACATCAAGAACCCCCACTCCGCGACGGCGAAGGCACTGCGCACGATCCCGGCGCCCACGCGCGTGGCGCTCACCGGCACGCCCGTGGAGAACAACCTCTCCGAGCTGTGGGCCCTGCTCGACTGGACCACCCCGGGCCTGCTCGGCCCGCTGAAGTCCTTCCGCGCCCGGCACGCGCGGGCGGTGGAGACCGGGGAGGACGAGGAGGCGGCGGAGCGGCTCGCCCGTCTGGTCCGGCCCTTCCTGCTGCGGCGCAGGAAGTCCGACCCCGGCATCGTCCCCGAACTGCCGCCCAAGACCGAGACCGACCACCCCGTCCCCCTCACCCGGGAACAGGCCGCGCTGTACGAGGCGGTGGTGCGCGAGTCGATGACCGCCATCGAGACCGCGCGGGGCATGGGCCGCCGCGGCCTGGTGCTGAAGCTGCTGACCTCGCTGAAGCAGATCTGCGACCACCCCGCGCTGTACCTCAAGGAGCAGCACCCGTCCGCCGGAGGCGACCGGCTCGCCGCCCGGTCGGGCAAACTCGCCCTCCTGGACGAGCTGTTGGACACCGTGCTCGCCGAGGACGGCTCGGCCCTCGTGTTCACCCAGTACGTCGGGATGGCCCGCCTGATCACCGGTCACCTCGCCGAGCGCGCGGTCCCCGTCGACCTGCTCCACGGCGGTACGCCGGTGCCCGAGCGGGAGCGCATGGTGGACCGCTTCCAGAGCGGCGCCACCCCGGTGCTCGTCCTGTCCCTGAAGGCCGCGGGAACCGGCCTGAACCTCACCCGCGCGGGCCACGTCGTCCACGTCGACCGGTGGTGGAACCCGGCGGTCGAGGAGCAGGCCACCGACCGCGCCTACCGCATCGGGCAGACCCAGCCCGTCCAGGTCCACCGCCTCGTCACCGAGGGCACGGTCGAGGACCGGATCGCCGAGATGCTCGAGCACAAACGGGCCCTCGCCGACGCGATCCTCGGCTCCGGCGAAGCGGCCCTGACCGAGCTGTCCGACCGCGACCTGTCCGACCTGGTGTCCCTGCGGAGGCCGGCATGACGTCCCGCCCGTCCGACAAGGCACGCGAGGCCCTGCGGGCCGCCCGCGCCAGGACGCCCCGCGACCCGCAGAACCCCCCGGCCGCCACGGACCGCCCCCCGGCCGACCGCCCGGCCGACGCCGCTCGCGAGGCCCTCCGCCGCGCCGCCCGCGCCCGCCGAACCCCGACCGCCGAATCCACCCCGCCGACCGAGGAAGCGCCGGGGAACACCCCGGAGCCCCCCTCACACACGCACGCCGGGCGCAGCGCCATGGCGTCCGGTGCCGGCGCGGCGGACGGTGCGGTGGTGTCCGGTGCGGTGGTGTCCGGTGCCGGCGAGGACCCGGGGGATGCGTCACGCACGCCCGAAGCCCCGGACGGGCCGGGAGCGGCGTGCGGCGAGGACGCGGCGGGGCCGGTGGTGGCGCCGGGCGGTACCGGGGAGGACCGGGCGGCTTCCGCTGGGCGCGGCCCCTCGTCGTCCGGTGACGATGCCGAGGGGCAGGCGGTGACGCCGGCGGGTGCCGGGGACGACCCGGTGGCCTCCTCGCCCGTACCGGGAGCCCCCGCCGGGCGCGGTTCCGTGGCGTCCGGCGACGACGCGCTGGGGCAGGCGGCCGTGGCATCCGAGGGTGCCCGGGACGGCGTCGTGGACTCCCCGTCTCCGGACGAACTCCCCGCTGAGAGCGGCCCCCGGGCCGGCACCGCGCCGGACGGCGGACCCACGGGAGCGTCCCGGCGCCCCGGGGACATCGCGCGCGAGGCCCTGCGCTCCGCCCGCGCGGAGGCGGAGCGGGCCCGTGTCTCGGGCGAGGGCGGCCGCCCCGGGCGGCGACGCGGCGCGCCCCGCGTCCCCCGCACCACGCGCGGCGACCGCGCCGCCGACGAGCGGGCCCGCCAGGTGCGCGCGGCGCTCGCCGACGCCTTCCGCATGCCCGACGAGACGGACGACCACCACCCGGATGCCACGGGCGGAGGCCCGACACAGGGAGACCGGCCCTCCGCGCCCGGCCCCGTACCGCCCGGAGGTGGCCC
>KL568642.1:0-424 GCA_000715605.1 Streptomyces speibonae
CCTCGTTCAGGGTGACCAGGGTGCGCTGCAGGGTCGACTTGGGCAGTCCGAAGATCTTCGTCAGTTCGCCCACCGTCACCGGCTGGGGCTGGGCGACCGCCTCCAGGACCCGCAGTGACCTGGTGACGCTCTTCATCTCCATCCGGACCCCCCTGAGCTCCGCCCGACACCTTACCGTGCCGTAATTTAGCACGACGTCCCACAATGCGGCACGAGTCGTGGTTGCCCTCAGGCACCCCTGCTCAGGCGCCCGGATGGCGCCCCGCGATCTCCGCCGCCGCGCCGGCGACCAGCCGGGCCCACTCCGGCACCGCGTCCGCGTCGTACCGGGAGTCGGGCATGGAGATGGCCACGGTGGCCAGTGGCGTGCCGTCCTCGTCGAGGACGGGTGCGGCGATGGCGCAGACGTCCGGGCGGTACTGCC
>KL568642.1:645-887 GCA_000715605.1 Streptomyces speibonae
CGCAGACGTCCGGGCGGTACTGCCCCCGGTTGACCGCGTAGCCGTCCTCCCGGATCCGGCGCAGCTCGGCGCGCAGATCCTCGGGGTCGGCGGGTGTCGTCTCGCTGTAGCGCTCCAGCCCTCGTGCGATCAGCTCTTCGACGTCCCGCTTCGGCAGGTGGGCGAGCACGGCGCGGCCGGTGGCGGTGGCGTGCAGGGGGGAGGTGTCGCCGATGGCGTGGAAGGTCCGTATGGCGTGGTCG
>KL568642.1:1152-1375 GCA_000715605.1 Streptomyces speibonae
GTGGTCGCAGTCGACGCGGTCCACGACGACCATGCACTGCAGGGCGTCCGGGACCGACAGGTGGATGGTCTCGTTCACCTCGTCGCGCAGCCGCAGCATGGGTTCGCGGGCGGCGGCGAAGAGGCTGGAGCCCTGGAGGGCGGCGGGGCGTACGGCGAGTACGCGGGCGCCGATCTCCCAGCGGGTGGTGTCCTTGCGGTTGGCCCGCAGCCAGCCCGCCTCG
>KL568642.1:1620-3588 GCA_000715605.1 Streptomyces speibonae
GGCCAGGGTGACCAGGGTGCGCTGCACGGTCGACTTCGGAAGGCCGAAGAGCTTCGTCAACTCCCCGACGGTCACCGGCTGATGCTGCGCGACGGCTTCCAGGATGCGCAGTGACCGGGTGACGCTCTTCATTTCCATCCGATTTCCCCCTGTTAATCCTCAGAACTCGTTATGTACGCCCTCTTGACTCCCCTTCGCGCCACTGCCATTGTCTGTGCCAGATTCTAGCACAGCGTTCCACTATGTGGCATGGAAGTCGAGAAGAGAGCCGGAGCCCAGAGGCCCGGACGGACGCGGCAGCAGCGGATCCTCCGCGGTCCGGGCCCCCGCCCAAACCCACTCGAATCGAACAGCCTTGCGCCGGGGGCTCAGGATGCGCCCCCGTGCTACGAAAGGAAAGCCCCGTGTCAGCTGCCAGGAAGCGCGTCGCCGTCGTCGGCGTGGGAACGATGGGCAGCCAGGCCGCCTGGCGACTGACGGCCCGCGGTGCCGAGGTGGTCGGCTACGACCGTTTCGCCCCGGGCCACGACCGCGGCGCGGCCGGCGGCGAGACCCGCATATTCCGCAGTGCCCACTTCGAGGACTCGCGGTACGTCCCGCTGCTCCGGCACGCCGACGCCCTGTTCGACCGGCTCCAGCAGGAGACCGGACGCGAACTGCGCCGCATGACCGGCTGTCTGCTGATGGGGCCGGCCGGCCACCACCAGATGGCCACCGTCCTGGAGTCGATCGCCGAGCACGGCCTGGACCACGAGGTGCTCGACGCCGGCACGCTCGCCAAGCGCTTCCCGCAGTTCCGTGTCGAGGACGGCGACGCCGCCGTACTCGACCGCCGCGCCGGCTTCATCCGGCCCGAGCTGACCATCCAGACCGCCGCCCGCCGCGCCGAGGAGCTGGGCGCGGTCATCCACCGCTACACCCCGGTCCGCGAGATCGTCCCCGGTGCGCACGGTGTCGAGATCCGCACGGACGCGGGCCGTGAGCACTTCGACACCGCCGTGGTCACCGTGGGTCCCTGGGTCGACGACCTCCTGCCCGACCTGCCCTGGGAGGTGGACATCCGCCGTCTGATCAGCGCCTGGTACGTGCCCACCACCGACGCCTGGTCCGGCGAGGAGCGCCCCGCCTTCATCCGTACGGCGCCCACGCACTGCTACGGACTGCCCTCCCCGGACGGCGTCTCCGTCAAGCTCGGCCTGTCCCGCGCCCTGCACCGCCCCGTCGACGACCCCCATCGCCTCGACCGGACGGTGCGGCCCGAGGAGCTCGACGTCTTCACGGAGCTGGTGGGGCGCTACCTGCCGGACCTGAACCCCGACCCCGTCCGCCTCTCCGTCTACATGGAGGGCTACACCGCCAGTAGCCGCCCCCTCGTCGGCCCCCTCCCGGGCGCGGAGAACGTCGTCCTGCTCGCGGGGTTCTCCGGCCACGGCTTCAAGCTCTCGCCCGCCTTCGGCGGCATCGCCGCCGACCTCGCGCTGGACGGCACCTCGCCCCGGCCCGTCGGCTTCCTCTCCACCCTCGGCCGGACGGAGGCGTGACGACCATGACTCCCACCCTCTCCGTCGGCGCCCTGAGCGCCGCGCCCGGCACCAAGGCCCGCGGCACCGTCCCCGTCGCTCTCGGCGCGCTCACCGTCGACATCCCGCTGACCCTCGTCCACGGGGCCCGGCCGGGCCCCCGCGCCGTCATCACCGCGGGCGTGCACGGCGGCGAGTTCACCGGCGTCGACGCCGCCACCCGGCTCGCGGCCCTGCTCGATCCCGGCGAGGTGCGCGGCCAGGTGATCGTCTGCCCGGTCGCCAACCCTCCGGCCGTCTACCGGGGGCGGCTCGGCGTCTCCCCGGTCGACGGCGTCAACATCAACCGCGTCTTCCCCGGCGACCCCGGCGGGGGCCCCACCGAACGGCTCGCGGCGTGGCTGTTCACGCACCTCGTCGACGGCGCCGACGCCTATGTGGACCTGCA
>KL568642.1:3723-8823 GCA_000715605.1 Streptomyces speibonae
TGGCTGTTCACGCACCTCGTCGACGGCGCCGACGCCTATGTGGACCTGCACTCCGGCGGCATCGACGAGGTCCTGACCGACTTCGTCGGCCACCGCCTCACCGGGGACCCCGAACTGGACACGCGGTCCGCCGCCCTGGCCCACGCCCTGGGCATGCGGGACATCGTCCTCGGCCTCAACGCCGACGGCGGGAACAGCCACGCGGCCGCCGCCCGCCGGGGCGTCCCGGCGATCCTCGTCGAGACCGGCCAGTGCGGTGATCGCGACCCGGAGACCGCCCGCCGTCTCGTGAGGGGCCTGTACGGGGTGCTGGTCCGGCTCGGTGTCCTCGGCACCCGGCCCCCGGACCCGGCGCCGGCCGTCCGCACGTGGGTCTGGGCCGCCGCCGTCACCGCCGAGACCACCGGCCTGTGGTACCCGCAGTTCACCGCCGGCGACGACGTGACGGAGGGCCAGGTCATCGGGCACGTCATCGACCCGGCCGACGGCCGGGAGCACAAGGTCCACACGCCGGCCACCGGCCGGATCCTCTACGGCATGCGGGGCCTGACCGTCGCCCCCGGCACCGAACTGGCCGCCGTCGCCGCACCCGCACCCCCGGCATCGGCACCTGACCGCCCCACCTGACCCGCCCTACCCGACCACCCCACCCGCACGACCGGACCAGCCCCCCACCAGAAAGCCCCCTATCTCCGAAATCCACCGCACCACCAGGAGCTCCCGATGAGAGATGCCCGGATAGACCGCCGAGTGTTCCTGCGCGGAGTCGGCGGCGTCGCCGCAGGCATCACCGCCACCTCGCTGACCGCCTGCGGCACCGGCACCGGCCGGAGTGTCGAAGGCGGCGGCAAGAACTCCAAGACACTGGTGGTCCGCGACAGCGGCGGCACCTACGGCGAGGCCAACCGGAAGGCCGTCTACGACCCGTTCACCAAGGAAACCGGGATCGAGGTCAAGGTGGTGAACATCGCGTACGCGCAGATGCTCGCCCAGATCCAGCAGGGCCGCCCGCAGTTCGACGTCATCGACGACTCGATGGCCGACTTCGTGCTCTTCAAGCAGGAGGACGCCGCCGAGGAGCTCGACTTCGACCGGCTGAAGAACTTCAAGAAGGCGGGCATCGCCCCGTCCCTGGTCGCCTCCAACGCGGTCGGCAAGAACTACTGGGCGAGCGTGATGGCGTACCGTACGGACGCGTTTGGGGGGAAGAAACCTTCCTCCTGGGCGGACTTCTGGGACACCGGAACGTACAAGGGCAGCCGCGCCCTCCAGGCCCTCGACGCGGACCTGCCGGAGCTGGAGTTCGCGCTCCTCGCCGACGGCGTACCGCTGGACGGGCTGTACCCCCTCGACGTGGACCGCGCCTTCAAGGCCCTCAGCGAGATCAAGGGCTCGGTCAAGAAGTTCTGGGACACCGGGGCCCTGCCCGGCGTGCTGCTGGGCCGCAAGGAAGTCGTCGCCTCCAGTGTCTGGCACGGCCGCCTCGACGACCTGATCGCGGGCGGCTCGCCGCTCGCCTACCAGTGGAACGGCGCCCGACGGCAGAGCAACGGTCTCGGCATCCCCAAGGGCGCCGCCAACATCGACGCCGCCTACCAGCTCATCGACTTCGCGCTGCGGCCCGAGGTGCAGGCCGCCTACGCCGAGATCTATCCGATGGGCCCGTCGGTGCCCGCCGCCTACGACAAGCTCCCCTCGGCCACGGCCGCGAACCTGGTCAGTTCCCCCGAGCACCTGGAGTCCGGCTTCGACCTGGACGTCCAGTGGTGGATCGACAACCAGGAGGCCGTGTCCAAGCGCTGGCAGGAGTGGACGCATGCCTGAGCTGAATGTGATGTCCGAGTCCCCGGCACTCTCCCCGGCGCCGGGCTCCGGCACCGGCAAGCCGCTGTCGGTCACGGGACTGCGCAAGACCTACGGCGGTGTCACGGCCGTCGACCGGGTCTCCATGGAGATCGCCGGGGGCGAGTTCATCACCTTCCTCGGAGCCTCCGGCTCGGGGAAGACCACCACCCTGATGATGATCGCCGGCTTCTGCGAGCCCGACTCCGGCAGCATCGTCGTCGGCGGCCGGGACGTGACCCGGCTCGCCCCGCAGAAGCGCGGTCTCGGCTTCGTCTTCCAGCAGTACCTGCTCTTCCCGCACATGACGGTGTGGGAGAACGTCGCCTTCCCGCTGCAACTGCGCGCCATCCCGAAACCGGAGCTGCGCCGCCGGGTCGGCGAGACCCTGGAGATGGCCGGACTGTCGGCCATGGCCCGCCGCCGGCCGCGCGAGCTGTCCGGCGGTCAGCAGCAGCGGGTCGCGCTGTGCCGGGCCCTGGTCTACCGGCCGCCGGTGATCCTCATGGACGAGCCGCTCGGCGCCCTCGACAAGAAGCTGCGCGACCAGCTGCAGACCGAGATCAAGCGCATCCAGCAGGAACTCGGCCTGACCGTCATCTATGTGACGCACGACCAGGAGGAGGCGCTGGTCCTGTCCGACCGGATCGCCGTGATGCGGGACGGGCGGATCGACCAGTTCGACACCCCGCGCGAGCTCTTCGAGCGCCCGCGCACCGCCTTCGTCGCCGACTTCCTCGGCGCGGCCAACTTCCTCCCCGGCCACCTCGAACAGCAGGCGTCCGGCCACACCCTCGTACGGCTCGACACCGGCGGTGTGCTCAAGGCACGCCCGCACCCGGGCGCCGAGGGAGCGCCCGTACAGGCCGCGGTGCAGCCCGGCCGGCTCGCCCTCGGCGCCCCGGACGACGGGTTCTGCAGCGGGACCGTGGAATCGGTCACCTACGTCGGCACCCTCGTACGCGTCACCGTCCGCCCCTCCGGCGGCACGGACACCGGCCCGATACGGCTGGAACTCCCGGCCGGACGCGCCCCGCTCGTCGGCGAACGGGTCGGTCTGACCGCCGACCCCGATGACGTCAGCGTCTTCGCGGCGGAAGGAGGCGGCTGATCCATGGCCGGCTCCCTCCTCGCACCCGCGCCCCCGGCGCCGGACCCCGCCGCCCCCGGGGGACGGCTGCGCCGCCTGCGCCGGGCGCTGTCCGAACGCCGCACCCGCTTCGGGCTGCTCAACGCCACGCCCGTCGTCGTCTACCTGCTGGTCCTCTTCGTCTACCCGATCTTCGGCACCCTGCTCCTCAGCCTCAAGGCGGAGGACGGCGGCTGGACCCTGCACTGGTACGCCGACGCGCTGCGGGGCGCCAACCTGGACATCCTGCTCACCACCCTGCGGATCTCCGCCGAGACCTCGCTGCTCAGCCTGGTCATCGGCTTCCTGCTGGCCGCCGCCGTGTCCCGGCTCAAGCCCCTGTGGGCGGGCCTGGTGATGATCATCGTCATCGTGCCGCACTTCATCAGCGCGCTGGTGCGCACCTACGGCTGGATCATCCTGCTCGGCGAACACGGCGTCATCAACGACGCTCTCACCGGCCTGTCGGTCCCCGGCGCCCCGTTCCAGCTGCTCTACAACGAGATCGGCGTCGTCATCGGCACCACCTCGGTGATGCTCCCGTACACCGTGCTGCTGCTGTACGCGGTGATGCGCGGCATCGACCGCAGGCTGCCCGCCGCCGCGGCCGGCATGGGCGCGGGACGGCTGACGATCTTCCGGCGCGTCTATCTGCCGCTGGTCGCTCCCGGCCTGGTCAACGCGGGCATCCTCTGCTTCATCCTCTGCCTCGGCTACTACCTCACGCCCGCCCTCATGGGCGGTCCGAAACAGACCATGGTCGCCTCCCTCATCACCGAGCAGGTGATGCGGCAGAACCAGTGGAACGGCGCCGCCGCCCTGGGCATCATCCTGCTGCTCCTCACCTTCGCGGGACTGCTCCTGCTGCGGCTGGTCAAGTCGGCGCGCGACGCCGCGCGGAACCGGGGTGTGTCGTGATCGCCCTGCGCTCGACCCTGGCGGGGCGGATCACCCTGACCGTCTGCTCGACGCTGATCCTGCTGTTCCTGGCCCTGCCGATCGTCCTCATCGTCGTCACCTCCTTCGGCGAGGACGCCTTCGGCTCCTTCCCGCCGGACGCCTGGACGCTCGACTGGTACACGGCGCTGTTCGCCGACGGCAGCAAGTGGCCGGCCGCGCTCTCGCTGAGTGCCCTGGTCGCCTCCCTGACCACCGCGTTCTCACTCATCCTGGGCATGACCGCGGCGACGGCACTGGTCCGCAGCGAACTGCCGCTGCGCTCGGCGGTCTACGGCCTCGTCCTCGCGCCGCTGGTGATCCCCCAGGTGGTCGTCGCGCTCGGCCTGTTCCTCCTCTTCGAACCGGCCGCGATGCTCGGCAGCCCTCTCGCCATCGCCCTCGGCCACACCGTGCTCGCCTCACCCATCGCGGTGATGATCCTCATGGCCACCCTGAAAGGCATCGACGAACGGCTGGAGGACGCGGCGGCCAGCATGGGAGCGAGCCGCCTGACCGTCGCCCGGCGCATCACGTTCCCCCTGGCGATGCCCGGCCTGGCCGCCGCCGCGGTCTTCTCCTTCATCACCAGCTTCGACGAGTTCTTCATCTCGCAGTTCCTGTCCTCGGTGGCCACCGTGACCCTGCCGGTCCAGGTGTTCAACGTCCTCCAGTTCGACGTCGACCCGACGGTGACCGCCATCAGCGCGATCCTCATCGGGGTCGCCGTCGTGGCCCTCGCCCTCATCGGCGTGGTGCGGCGGCTCAGCGGCACGGGCAAGCAGGACGGCCTGCTGCCCGTCGACACCGCCGCGGGCCTGCCCGCCGGAAGTGAGACCTCATGACCACCAGCACCCGCACCCCGGCCGGTGAACTGTCCGCCTCGGCGGCCAGACACCTGCTGCTGAACATGACACCCAACGGGTCGCTCGGACCCGAGGGGGAGAACCTCTTCGTCGTGCGGCGCGGCGAAGGCCCGTACGTCGACGACGCCGACGGCAGGCGCTACATCGACGGCCTGTCCGGCCTGTACTGCTGCCAGCTCGGCCACTCCTACGCCCCCGAGTTCGCCAAGGCGGCGGACCAGCAGCTGCGGGAGCTGTCCTTCAGCCCGCTGTGGTCCGCCTCCGCACATCCCACCGCGATCGAACTCGCCGAACGGCTCTCACAGATCTGTCTCTTATACACATCTC
>KL568642.1:9013-11316 GCA_000715605.1 Streptomyces speibonae
CTTCTTCTGCGGCGGCGGGGCGGAGGCGGTGGAGACCGCCTGGAAGATCACCCGCCGCTACCACGCCCTGCGCGGAGAACCGGGCCGGGTGAAGGCGATCTCCCGCCGCGGCGCCTACCACGGGCTGACCATCGGCGCCCTGTCCCTCACCGACGATCCCGGACTGCGCGAGCCGTACGGCCCCGGCGCGATCGAGACACGGTTCGTGTCCAACACCAACCGCCACCGTCTCGCCCCCGAGTTCGCCGACGACGACCTCTACATGGCCCACCTCCTCGCCGAACTGGAGTCCGCCATCCTCAGGGAGGGCCCGGAGAGCATCGCGATGCTGATCGCCGAGCCGGTCCAGAACCGCGGCGGCTGCATCACCCCGCCCGCCGGCTACTGGCCGGGCCTGCGGGCCCTGGCCGACCGCTACGGTTTCCTGCTCGTCGCCGACGAGGTCATCACCGCGTTCGGACGGCTGGGGGAGTGGTTCGGCGGCGACCGCTACGACGCCCGCCCGGACATCGTCACCGTCGCCAAGGGCATCACCGCCGGATACGCCCCCATGGGCGCCACCCTGGTCAGCAACCGGGTGACCGAGGTCATCAACCGGCCCGGCGCGGTCCTCAACCACGGCTACACCTTCGCCGGGCACCCGCTCAGCGCCGCGATAGCCCTGCGCAGCCTGGAGATCATGGAGCGCGACCGGGTCCTGGACAACGTCCGCGGCCACCAGGACCACCTCGCGGCCCGCATGGCCTCCCTCGCCGGTCTGCCGATCGTCGGCGACGTCCGCGGCACCGGATTCTTCTACGCCGTCGAACTCGCCGGCGACCGGGAGGACGGCGGTTTCAGCGACACCGCCCGCGCCGACCTGATCGCCGGCCTGATCCCCCGGCGGCTGCGCGAGGCCGGCCTCCTGGCCCGCGTCTACAACCGCGCCGCCCCGCTGGTCCAGATCGCGCCCCCGCTGATCAGCGACCGGCACCTCCTCGACCGTATCGCCGACATCCTCGCGACCACCCTCGACGAGGCGTCCGCCCGGCTGTGACCCCCGCATCCGCCGGCCCTCCCGAAAGGAACCACATGTACTCCATCGGTCCGCTGACCGTCGCCCCCGGCGAGCGCGCCGAGGGGCTGATACCGGTCGGTACCAGCAGCTACGGCGTGCAGCTCGGCATCCCGCTCGTCGTCGTCAACGGCACCCAGGACGGCCCCGTGCTGTGCGTGGACGCGGGTGTGCACGGCGACGAGTACGACGGCCAGGAGGCCGTCCGCCGCATCCTCGCCGACACCGACCCGGCCGGCCTGCGCGGCACCCTCGTCGGCATCCCCTGCATGAACACCCCGGCCTTCGAGGCCGCCGCCCGCACCAGCGGCCTGGACCACCTCAACCTCAACCGCATCTTCCCCGGTGACGCGGAGGGCTCGTACTCGCAGCGCCTGGCCGCTGCCTTCGTCGAGCAGGTCGTCCCGGCCGTCGACGCCCTCGTCGACCTGCACACCGGCGGCACCTTCGGCGAGATCGCCCCGCTGGTCATCCTCCAGGGCGGCTACGAGGACCTGGCCACCGACCTGGCCCTCGCGGCCGGCCACGAACTGGTCTGGAAGGGCGGCACGTGGGGCGGCACGGTCCGCCACCCCACCCTCGCGGCGGGCAAGCCCGCCATCACCATCGAGGCCGGCGGCGGCACCTACCGGGAGTCCACCGTCGAGTTGCACGTCCACTCGGTCCGCACCATCATGCGGCGGCTCGGCATGACCGACGGCGGCGCGGAACCGCGCGACAGCTGCACGACGGTCTCCGGCACCTTCGCCCGCTCCACCACCGGCGGCTTCTACCTCGGCCACGCCGAGCCGGGCGAGAGCTGCAAGGAAGGCGACCTGATCGCCCGCATCACCGACCACTACGGCAACACGCTGGAGGAGGTCCGGGCCCCGCGGGACGGCATCGTGCTCTGGGTGCGCCGGATGCGCACGGTGCGGCCGGGCGACGAGGTCGTCATCTTCGGCGAGGTGCAGGGGGCGATCCGGCCATGAACGGCGACACCCGGCTGCTCCTCGTCGACGGCAAGCAGGTCCCCGCCGCCGACGGCCGCACCTTCACCGTGCTCGACCCGTCGGACGGCACCGCCCTCGCCCATGTGGCGCTGGCCGGCCGGGCGGACGTGGACCGGGCGGTGGCGGCGGCCCGTACGGCGTTCACGGCACCCGAGTGGGCCCGGATGCGCCCCGCCGACCGGGGCAGGCTGCTCCACCGCGTCGCGGACTCGATCCGGGACCAGGGCGAGCGGCTGGCGCGGCTGGAGAGCCAGGAA
>KL568642.1:11548-15479 GCA_000715605.1 Streptomyces speibonae
GGCCAGGGCGGACGTCGACAGCGCGGCCCGCTACTTCGAGTTCTACGCGGGCGTCACCGACAAGCTCGGCGGCTCCACCGTCCCCCTCGGCCCCGGTCTGACGGACTACACGGTCCGCGAGCCGATCGGAGTCTCCGGCCAGATCATCCCGTTCAACTACCCGCTCCAGAACACCGCGAGGGGCTCCGCCCCGGCCCTGGCGGCGGGCTGCACGGTGGTGCTCAAGCCCTCCCCGGAGGCGCCGCTCACCCCGCTGGAGATCGCCGGCATCGCCCTGGAGTGCGGACTGCCGCCGGGCGTGCTGAACGTCGTCCCCGGTGACGCCGCGACCGGCGCGGCCCTCGCCGGACACCCCGGAATCGACCAGGTCACCTTCACCGGCTCGGTCCCGACCGGCATCGAGGTCGCCCGGTCGGCCGCCGCCAACGTGGTGCCCTCCGTCACCGAACTGGGCGGCAAGTCGCCCTTCGTCGTCTTCGCCGACGCCGACTTCGACCTGGCCCTCACCGCGGTCCTCGGCTGGTCGTTCAGCAACGCCGGGCAGATGTGCTCGGCGGGAACGCGGCTGCTGCTCCAGCGCGGCGCCGAGGCATTCCTGGACCGACTGGTGGAGAGGATCGCCACCCTGCGGACCGGCCCCGGCCTGTCCGACCCGGACATCGGCCCGCTGGTCTCCGCCCGCCAGCGCGACCGGGTCCTCGGCTACCTCGACCTGGCCCGCCGGGAGGGCGCCACGGTCCGCGTGGGCGGCGGCGCGCCGTCCGACCCGGCCCTGTCCGACGGCTACTACGTCGAGCCGACCGTCCTCACCGGGCTCACCAACGACGCCCGGTGCGCCCGCGAGGAGATCTTCGGGCCGGTCGTCACGGTCATCGAGTTCGACGACGCCGACGAGGCCCTGTCCCTCGCCAACGACAGCCCGTACGGCCTGTCCTCCTACGTCTGGACCCGCGACCTCGACCGGGCGATGCGGCTGGCCGAGGGCATCCGGGCCGGACAGGTCCACATCAACGTGACCAGCGCAGGGACCGGGGTCGAGCTCCCCTTCGGCGGCTACGGACAGAGCGGCTGGGGCCGGGAGAAGGGCCTGGAGGCGCTGGCGAGCTACACGCAGACCAAGAACGTCTGCATCGGATTCGGGGACCGGTCATGAGATACCGCACGCTCGGTGAACGCGGCCCGGTCGTCTCCGTCGTCGGAGTCGGCGGCAACAACTTCGGCTCACGCCTCGACGAGGAGGGCACCAGGGCCGTCGTCCACGCGGCCCTCGACGCCGGGATCACCCTGTTCGACACCGCCGACGTCTACGGCGGGTTCGGCGACACCGCGGGCGCCCGGGGCGACGGGGAGCGGCTGCTCGGCGCTGCCCTCAAGGGCCACCGCGACGAGGTCGTCCTGGCCACCAAGTTCGGCATGGAGATGGACCGGGACGCCGACCGGTACGGCCCACGGGGCGCCCGCGGCTACATCCGGTATGCCGTCGAGGCGTCGCTGCGCCGCCTGGGCACCGACCGGATCGACCTGTACCAGTACCACGAGCCGGACGGTGTCACCCCCGTGGAGGAGACGATCGCCGCCCTGCGGGAGCTGGCCGACGAGGGCAAGATCGGCCACATCGGCTGCTCCCACCTCCCGGCCGGCGACCTGTCCGACGCCTTCGTGTCGGCCCAGGCCCGCTACCACCTGCTCGACCGCGAGGCGGAGGCCGGCCTGGTCCCCGCCTGCCTGCGTCACGGGATCGGCCTCCTGCCGTACTACCCGCTGGCCAACGGCCTGCTCAGCGGCAAGTACCGGCGTGGCGAGCCTCCTCCGGCCGGCAGCCGGCTGTCCTGGCGGCCGGGCTGGCTGACCGACGCGGCCCTCGACCGCGTCGAGGCGCTCACCGCGTACGGAGCCGCACGCGGCCTGACACTCCTCGAGGTCGCCGTGGGCGCTCTCGCCGCGCTCCCCGCCGTCGGCTCCGTCATCTGCGGCGCCATGACCCCGCAGCAGGTCACCGCCAACGCGGCGGCGGCCGACTGGATCCCCGACCCGGCCGACCTGACCGCCCTGGACGCCATCGTCACCCCCGGCGAACGGATCGTCTGACCCTCACCCCGCCAGAACCGGAAAACCAGAACCGGAAACCGAGGTCCACCTCCATGCGAGAGATCGTCACCTTCGACGCCTACGGCACCCTGATCGACTTCCAGCTCGGCCCCACCACCCTCGAGGTCCTCTCCGACCGGCTGGACCTGGACAACCTGGACGTCGACGAGTTCCTCGACGACTTCCGCGTCATGCGCTTCCAGGCCGTCCTGGAGCCGTACCGCCCCTACCACGAGATCCTGCCCTCCAGCCTGCGGAACGCCATGCGCCTGCACGGCCTGGAGTACCGCGAGTCCGACGGCGAGGCCCTCGTGGACGCCGTCCCCACCTTCGGTCCCTTCCCGGAGGTCCCCGACGCCCTGCGCCGGCTGAAGACCGGATACGAGATCGCCGTCATCTCCAACACCGACGACAACCTGATCGCGCGGAACATCGAGAACATCGGCGTCGAGTTCGACCACGTCATCACCGCCCAGCAGGCCGGCGCGTACAAGCCGGACCGGCAGCCCTTCAAGCACGCGTTCAGAACCATGGGCGTCCAGCCGTCGCAGGTCATCCACACCGCCCAGGGCTGGGAGTACGACCAGATCCCGACCCGCGACCTCGGCCTGAAGCGCCGGGTGTGGATCAACCGCTACGGCCGTCCCGGCAGCGCCGGCTACCAGCCGTACGACGAACTGCCCGACCTGACCGGCCTGCCGAAACTGCTCGGCTGCTGACGCCGGGACGGAGGACCGGGGACGCAGGACAGACAGGGCAGACAGGGCAGACAGGACAGACGACAGAGGGACAGAGGACGCACGCCATGAAGCAGATCCCCTACTGGCTCGACACCGCTCCCGCCCTGCCCGACCGCTCCGGCAAGGACCTGCCCGACGAGGCGGACGTGGTGGTCATCGGCGGCGGCCTCACCGGCCTGTCCACCGCTTACCACGCCGCGCGCAAGGGCGCCCGTGTCGTCCTCGTCGAGAAGGACAAGGTCGGTTCGGGTGCCAGCGGCCGCAACGGCAGCATGTGCACCCAGGGCCTCACCATCGGCGTCGGCGAGGCTCGCAGGCGGTACGGCCGGGAGCGCGCCCGCGAGCTGTACGACGCGTTCCGGGAGGCGGTCGACGTCGTCGAGGAGCTGACGCGGAGGGAGCGCATCGACTGCGACTTCCACCGCCCCGGCCGCCTCGGCGTCGCCTTCAAGCCGGGGCACTTCACCTCGATGCGCGCCACCCAGCGGGACCTGGCCGAGAACTTCGGTCACGAGACCCGGCTGCTCACCCGCGCCGAACTGAAGGCGGAGCTGGGCTCGGACTACTACCACGGCGCCCTGCTCGACCCCCTCAGCGCCGCCCTGCACGTGGGCAAGTACGTCCACGGCCTCGCCGGGGCCGCCGAACGGGCCGGCGCGCAGATCCACGAGCGGAACGCGGCCACGGGCCTCACCCGCCTCCCGGGCGGCGGCTTCGCGGTCGAGACCCTCAACGGCACGGTCCGCGCGCGGCAGGTCATGGCCGCCACGGACGCCTACACGGACAAGGCGCTGCCCTGGTTCCGCAAGCGGCTGATCAACGTCGGCAGCTTCATCATCGTCACCGAACCGCTCGGCGAGGCGCGGGCCAAGGAGCTGATCCCCAACGGCCGCCTGGTGGTCGACTCCAAGAACGTCGGCCACTACATCCGGCTCACCCCGGACCACCGTCTCGCCTTCGGCGGCCGGGCCCGCTTCGCGCCGTCGAACCCGGCTTCCGACGTCAGGAGCGGCGACATCCTCACACGCGAGATGACGGAGATCTTCCCGCAACTGGCGGGGGTCCGCGTCGACTACGTGTGGGGCGGCATGGTCGGCTTCTCC
>KL568642.1:15714-20269 GCA_000715605.1 Streptomyces speibonae
TCAGAGATGTGTATAAGAGACAGGCCTGTACTACTCCATGGGCTACTGCGGCCACGGCGTCCAGATGGCCACGTACATGGGCCGGGCGGTCGCCGAGATGATGGACGGCAAGCCGGAGGCCAACCCCCTGCGCGGCCTCGGCTTCCCCAAGGTCCCCGTCCCCTTCTACAACGGCACCCCCTGGTTCCTGCCGGTCGGCGGCGCGTACTACAGGGCCAAGGACCGCCTGCGCTGAGCGTCCGGGGCTACTCCGCCGGAAAGAGCCGCAGTTCGGCGGTGTCCCCCGCGATGGAGACGACGGCGATCGACAGCTCGTTGACGGTGGACGGACCGCCCTGGCCGGGACGCTGACCGAGCAGATTGGAGGTGAACCCGGTCGCGTCCACCGAGGTCAGGTCCACCCCCTCGGCCCCCACGTCGGTCACGGTGAACGGCCCCGCCCGAAGCCCGTCGACGCGCGGAATCTCCGTGCCCTTCGTCACGACGACCGTGCACGTCCCGTCCGCGCAGGCCCGCAGCTGGGCGGGAGTCGAGGGCTTCATCGGCTTCGCCGGGGTCGGCGACGGCAGCGGCGAGGACCGCGTGGGCGCAGGGGAGGCGGACGACGGCTCGGCGGAACGGGAGGGCGCGCCCGAAGCGGCCGCCTTCGCACCCTCGTCGTCGGAGCCGCAGCCGGTCAGCGCGGCGGCGAGGACGAGGGCGCACATGATCCCCGCGCGGCCCGCCGATGATTCCCATGTGGTCATGGCACGGTTCTACGCGCGGGCCCCCGGGAGGGGTCCCCCGCCGCGATCCGGAGAGCCGGGTCTCGGGCTCGCCGCGGCCGGGAGCGGCCGGGCCGCGGCGAGTGAGTGACCTGCGGGAGGGCTCAGCTCCCGGTGAGGGAGATGGCCAGGTCCGTGATGTTCAGGGGGAACCTGGACGCGGCGGCGTCGGACACGAGCGTGGCCTCGCCGGTGAGGAGGTCGACGTTGTAGAGGGAGGGCCTGGTGGCGCCGGAGGGGGTGAGCGTGGCGAAGGCGGCGTTGCTGACCGTCTTGCCGCCCGACAGGGTGCTGTAGATGTCCATGCCGCTGTTGATCTGCGTGTCGACGCCGAGGCTGCCGGTCGGTGCCAGCGTGCCGTTGTTGGCCGGGGACTGGAGGACGACCTGGTCGCTGGCCGTGTTGATGTCGAACAGCGTGGTCCCGGTGGACCCGTTGAGGTCGTTGTTGGTGTAGGCGGCGGCGGAGACGCCCTTGGTGGTGCCCTCGGCCGGCGGGGTGGTGAGGTTCAGGTCCTGGATGGTCGAGTGGTCGTTGAGGTTGTGCCGCAGGTTCTGGCCGGTGTCGCTGATCACACGCAGCCGGTCGGCGGCCGGGTTGAAGTCGACGCCGAAGTTCGTGCCGTGCAGCATGTACTGGAGCTGGGACACCTTGGTGATCACGACGTCCGCGGTGGCCGGCGGGGTCTTGATCGTGTAGATGCCGCCCTTGTTGCCGACGCCGTACATGAGGCCGTTCTGCACCCGGAAGTCGATGCCGATCAGAGCCGTGTCGCCACTGAGTCCGACGATGTCCCTGACCCAGTCGAGCACGTTCGGCCGGTCGGTGGTGAAGGTGGCCATCAGGGTGCCGTCACCGGTGATCCCGAACGCGCGCAGGCCGGCGGGGGCGGCGGCAGCGGCCGATCCACTGCCCGGCGTGCTCAGCATGAGCGCTGTCGACGTGGTCATGACCGCTACCGCCGCCGCGATTCTCTTTCTCGTTCCTGCTTTCATCGGTGTTTCCCTCCCGTTTGAGCAAGCACCATTGATGGTGGGCAGATGAGAGATTCCCGTACCGATTCCCGCGCTGACCCGGAGTGGTGGCCGGAATGATCGCCGTGATGTTCCCCCACGGGCTGGTACGCGGTTCCCATTAAGGCCAGTTCACCGTGTTCCCCACAAGTGGAACAGGCGATGCGAATGCCCCGATGCGGGGATTTTGCGCACTGTGACAAAGCGCCCCGAACGCGGTCGTCTCCGATGTGCGCGGAGTGATGAACGCCGTCCGGAATCCTCCTGTCGGCTGCTTCGGCCGTAATGGCATGCTCACGCGCATGGGGAGCCTTTTCGCCGAGTTGTCCCGGCAGGCGCCGGCCAACGCGCGCCGGGAGGTCGAGGCGTACGTCCGCGAGATCCCGGAGTTCGGGTGGCTGGACACGAACTCCCGGGCACGGGCCGAGACGCTGGAGTACGCGCTGTGGCTGCGGCGCCGCACGATCGAACTGTCCCCGGACAACCGCGAACTGAGCGACGACGACCTCGGCTACATCACGGCGATCGGCAAGCTGCGGGCCGCGGCGGGGATGTCACTCCAGGCACGCCAGCGGGTCCTGCGCCTGCACACCTCACTCATGCTGCGCGAGATCAACGAAGCCACCGAAGCGCAGCGCCGCGTCGGCGTCGACGAACTCATGCGCATCATGAACTGGTTCGGCCCGCAGGGAGACCGCGGTATCCGTGCCTACAGCCAGGGATTCGTGACGGCGCTGCGACACCGTCTGCCGTACATCGAGCAGGCGGCCCTGCTGGCGAGGTCATTGCTGAACGGGGACCCCATCGCGGAGGAACTCGCTTCGGCACTGGGAATGGAACTGCCCGAGCACTGCGCGGTCACGGTGATCCGGGTACCGGACCGTCCCGTCGCCGATCGCGCCCTGGAAAGCGAGATCGCGACGCTGGTGAAAACGCATCACGCGCCGGCCATGTGGTGCTCGGACAATGACAGCAGGGGCGGTGAGCTGATCGCCCTGATCCCCCTGCCATCCCCCGGAGCCAAGTCGCCCCCGGGGACGCCCACTACAACCGACCCCGTACAGCCGCACTCCGTATCCGACTTCGTATCCGACTTCGTACGGGACTTCGCCCAGGCTCTCGGTCGCCCCTGCGCCGCCGGCACCGCCACCTCACCTCTGTCGGAGGTGGCCGACGCCCTCGACCTGGCCCGGCGGATCAGCAGGGCGGCGCCGCTGCGACGGGCGTCCGCCCGGCCGCGGCCGCACACCACGTCGGACGTGTTCGTCGAACTCGCCCTCGCGGACACCCCGTTCGTCGACGCATGGCTCCGCACCGTGGGCCGGAGCCTGCGGTCCGGTCCGGACCTTCTTCTCACACTCGACGCGTACTACCGCCACGACATGCACCGCGGTGCCACGGCGGCAGCCCTCAACGTCCACCCCCGCACCCTGGACTACCGCCTCCGCCGGGTGAGGGAGCTCACCGGCATCGACCCCGGCTCGACGCGGGGTGTACGCGTCTTCAGCTCGATCGTCACGCGACGCCTGTCGGAGGCGTGGCACTGAACGGCGCCCTGCTGGGCACCCACACGTACGGCGGCACCGGCCAGGCGCAGAACAAGGCCCGCTGACGGACGCCCGCCGGCGGGCCTTGTTCTGCATGGAGTTCGACCGTTCGTCGGCGGGATGAACGGTGAGCCGTTGCCACTCGATCACGGAATCGTTTGCCTCCTTGGTAGGTAACCCAGCCAAGGAGAACCCCGTGCGTATGCGCGCCACCCTCGCCACCGCCGCCGTAGCTGCCGCCACCATCACCGGAACGGCCGTGGCGCCGGCCTCCGCGGTCGACGGACCGTCGAGCATCACAGATCTCGCGCTCGGCGACGACGTTCGCTGCGCCGTCGCCCCCTTGCTGCAGAACGACGCCATCGCCTCACTCGTCGGCGAGTCCGCCCCCGCAGGACAGTGCGCAAACTGACCTCACCACCTGTGCGGGGTGGCAGAGCCCTCCCCAAACGAGGGCTCTCCGAGCGCCGTCGCAGCGGGACGGCATCGGGCGGCTCCCTCAGAGCTGCGAACCCCCTGTGGCGTCGATGACCTGCCCCGTCACCCAACGGGCGTCGTCCGAGGCGAGGAAGGCCACGACGTCGGCCACATCACCGGGGCGGCCCACACGGCCGAGTGCCGAGGTCTCCGCGGCGGACCGCTCGGCGACCTCGTTGCCTCGGAGCCAGGAGGCGTTCATGTCGGTGTCGACGACGCCGGGCGCGACCGCGTTGACGGTGATGCCGCGGTGTCCGAGGGCCTTGGCGAGCGTGAGGCTGAACGTGTCGACGGCGCCCTTGGTCATGCTGTACGCGATGATCTCGGTCAGCGCGATACGCGTCGCACCGGACGAGATGTTGATGATCCGGCCGCCGTCCCGCAGTCGCTTGAGCCCCTGCTGGACCAGGAAGAACGGGGCCCGCACGTTGACGGCGAACATCTCGTCGAAGGCCTCGGCCGTGGTCTCCTCGATCCGGCCGCGGCGTGTGATGCCGGCGTTGTTCACCAGGATGTCGAACCCGGTGCCGTCACCGTGCTCCGCGGCCTGGCGGTCGAACGAGGCCCACATTCCCTCCACGTCACCCCCCGCACCCAGCTCGGCCCGTACGGCGAACCCCGCGCCGCCCGCCGCCCGGATCGTCCTCACCACCTCTTCGGCGGCAGCGGCATCGCGCCCGTAGTGCACGGCCACGAGGGCGCCCTCCCTGCCGAGCCGCTCCGCGATGGCCCGCCCGATGCCGCGGCTGCCGCC
>KL568642.1:20455-25149 GCA_000715605.1 Streptomyces speibonae
TGCCGCCGGTCACCAGAGCCGTCCTGCCCACGAGTGAAGGCATGGCCTCCCTTTCTGTAGCGATGACTATGGAAAGAGGGTACAGGGAATACATAGCGATCGCTGTAAAATTCTCGTATGACGGTGGCGAAGCGGGGACGACCGCGAGGTTTCGACCGTGAGGCGGCGCTCGCGCAGGCCACGCGGCTGTTCTGGGAGCACGGCTACGAGGGCACCTCCATCGCCGATCTCACCCGGACCATGGGGATCTCTCCGCCCAGCCTGTACGCGGCCTTCGGTGACAAGCGCACACTCTTCACCGAGGTCGTCGACCGCTACGGCGAAACCTTCGGCTCCTTCATGGGCAGGGCGCTGGACGGGGAGAGCGACGCCCGCGCCGGGTTCGCCAGGATGCTGCGCGAGGCGGCGGCGATGTACACCGATCCCCACCACCCGGCGGGCTGCCTGGTCGTCACGGCCGCGGTCAACTGCTCGGCGCAGAACGCCCATGTCGAGCGGGACCTGCGCGAACGCAGGGTGGCGAACATCCGTGACTTCGAGAAGCGGCTGACCGCCGCCGAGAAGGCGGGGGCACTTCCCGCAGGCGCCGAACCGCACGCCCTGGCCGTCTACTTCGCGGCCGTGATCCAGGGCATGTCGCAACAGGCGCGGGACGGTGCGACCGCGGCGCAACTGGAGCGGGTGGCCGACCTCGCCATGTCGGTGTGGCCCGAGCGAAAGGGAGCCTGACCGACGGTCGGGGCTACCTCCTAAGCGGTCGGCGCTTGCCGTTGGCTCACTTCCCGGCTTCGGGGCCGTACCACTGGAGCGCCTGGCCGGTGACGGCGGCGATGCAATCGAAGTCCCGGTCGCGGTGGAGCAGTGTCAGGCCCTGCAACTCGGCCGTGGCAGCCACGACGAGGTCGACGGCTCCGGCGCTGCGGTGCTGTCCGCGCTGGGTGAGCAGGTCCTGGACCCGCCAGGCGCGGTCGTAGGCACGGTCGTCGACCGGCACCCAGCCGAAGAGCAGGCGCATGTCTTCGATGCCCTGTGCGCGGTCGGCGGCGGAACGTGCGCTGTAGAAGAACTCCAGCTCGGTGATGGGGCAGGTGGCGATGAGCCCGGCGGCGGCCGCCCGGTCCCATCCGTACTGCTCCGCGTCGCCGCGCAGCATACGGGCGAGCGCGCTGGTGTCGATCAGATACTGCGCAGAGTTCACCGGCGGTAGTTTCCTTTGTCCTCGAAGAGATCGAGGTCGAAGGCGCCCTCTTCCGCCGACGCCCGAAGGCGGGTGAGCGCCAGGGCTCGCCGCCGGTTCTCCAGCACCTCGCGCAGGGCGGTGTTCACCGTCTCCTTCTTGGTGCTGGTGCCGAGGGCCTTCGCCACGTCCGCGACCAGTTGGTCGTCGAGGTCGATCACGGTTCGACTCATCGTCGACACCTCCATTGATATCAAGAGTGTCATCGATTATATCTGCGTCTATGTGCGCGGGCGAGCCGGCGGCAAGCGGTGGTCCCCCGGGTCGCTGACCTGGCAGGAGTGGTGACGAGCGCGTTGTGGACTTCCGCTACGCCCGGCTTCCCGTGGGGCGAGGCGCGATCGGACGGAGCGCAGGAACTCCGCCGTCGGGACGCTGCTGCGTGCGGTCCATCCGTCAAGGGTTCGCACACACGCCGAAGAGTCAACGACGGGAGAATGGTCCAGTTTGTCCCTGCATCAGGAGGGCACTCAGCCACCCTTGTTGGCGTTTCGGAGTTGTTCGGGCCCCGCTTCGGGAGTGGCCGTCGGGACAGCGTCCGAACCGAAGAGATGGAGGCATTCCATGTCGACGTGGTTCATCACCGGTGCGTCCCGCGGGCTGGGGCTGGAGATCGCCCGAGCCGCGGTCCGCGGCGGCGACACGGTCGTGGCCGCCGCCCGGGACCCGCGGAAACTGCCGGACGACCTGAGGCAGTCCGAGCGGGTCCTCGGGGTCACTCTCGACATCACCCGGAGTGAGGAGATCACGGCTGCCGTCGAAGCGGCCGTGCAGCGTTTCGGCACGGTCGACGTCCTCGTCAACAACGCGGGCCGTGGCCTGCTCGGTGCCCTGGAGGAGGTCACGGACGCCGAGGCGCGGTCACTGTTCGACCTCAACGTCTTCGGACTGATCAACATGACCCGCGCCGTCCTGCCCCACATGCGAGCGGCGGGAGCGGGGAAGATCGTGCACATCGGCTCCCGTTCCGGGTTCGAGGGGGAGCCCGGGGTGAGCATGTACAACGCCTCGAAGTTCGCGGTGGCCGGCATCAGCGAGGCGCTCGCGGTGGAACTGGAGCCGTTCGGGATCCAGAGCATGGTCGTGGAGCCCGGCGTCTTCCGCACCGACTTCCTCGACACCAGTTCCCTGGCGACCGCGGCCCGGCGCATCCCCGACTACGACGGCACACCCGCCCACGCGACCCTCGACTGGATCGACACCGCCAACCACACCCAGCTCGGCGACCCCGTCAAGGGCGCCGCCCTGATCCACGAGGTCGCCGGCGCGGACAAGCTCCCCGGTCATCTGGCCCTGGGCCGCGACGCGATCGAACGGCGGCTGGTCAAGATCCGCGGCCTGCAGGACGACCTCGCAGCCTGGCAGGACAAGTCCGCCGCCACCGCCTGCGACGACGCCGCCTGATCGGGCCCCTTCCTATGACGTCCCTGCTCACCGGACGGCCACTCGACGGCCGCGTTGCGCGTCCAGGTCCGTCTCGCAGAGCCGGAGCGGATGAACGGGCGAAGGGTTCAGGGCGACACCAAGTCGGAGGCCGGGACCCGGACTGTGATACTTCCCGCGTTCCTCCGCCGGGAGCTCCGGTGGCACCTGGAGTCGTATGCCGAGCCGGGGCCGGACGGGTTGGTCTTCGTGGGGGAGAAGGGGGCACCCTTCCGGCGCAGCACTTTCGGGCGGAAGTGGCGGCAGGCGCGGGAGATCGTCGGCATGCCCGAGGGCTTCGGGTCCTACGACCTCCGGCACACCGGGCACACGCTGTCCACGCGGTCCGGGGCCACCCTCAAGGACGCGATGGTCCGCGCCGGGCAGTCCTCCGAGAAGGCTGCGCTCATCTACCAGCACTCCGACGAAGAGCGTCAGGAAGAGGTCGCCGCCGGCCTCGACGCGACCGTCCGGAAGGCTCGGGCCGCTGCTGCCCGGGAGGCCGACGGGGAGCGTTCTGGCACGCGAAGAGTGATTTGCTTGAACAGTAGAAAGGCCCGGGTCTCTGACCTGGGCCTTCTTCGTGGAGCGGGTGACGAGAATCGAACTCGCGCTCTCAGCTTGGGAAGCTGCGATCATTCGCGGCCGGTTCGGGCGCTGACCTGGACGAATGGTCGAGGCGCGGCCTCGTCGGGCTCGACTGCTTTCCCCGGGATCCCCCGCTGTTTCCCGCTGGATCTGGTGCGGTTGTGGTGCGCGCCGCTCGTCATCCAGCTCTAGGCCACCTACCGCTTCTGCGCCCGGTAGCGCTTCAGCAGCGCAGTGATCCGTGCGTATTCCGCCTGGCCGTTGAGCTCGGCCACGAGATCGTCAGGACACACTCGTAGAGATCGCCCCACCAACGACGTCCCCGGTTGTCCCAGATCCGGTAACCACCCGGCACGCCCCGGCCGACGTAGCGTCTTCTGCTCACGGTTCCCCGTTTCCGGCCCACCCTCGTGCCGTCCTTTAGCGAGTCATCCCTGAACGGTCGTGAACGGTGCCGAATGGGACGGAGACTGAGACGGCGGGGGACAGGCGAGTCCTCCCGGGTGTTGCTCATCCTGCCTGTGTTTCGTCCACCTGCGCGCCGAGGTCAACGGTGTCTGCGGACGGTGGTGCCTCAATGGTCGCCGGCTGGTTAACGTCAAGGAAGGTGAAGGTCAAGTCGAGGGGTTCGCCGTCGACGAACTCCATCGCCTTGCCCTCACCGCTCCGTGTGGCGTATGTATCGCCCCGCATGCGGAACTGCCTGGTGTGGTTGTCGTCGCCGATCCACAGATCCATGGTGAGCGTGCCCTCAATGCGTAGCGCTGTGAACTGATCAAGGCTGTTGATCTGGCGCTCCCGAGCCGCCTCGCTGGCGGCAGCATCACGGGCAGCGCCGATGCCGCTACTGGTGACCGTTCCCCTGTAGTGAGTGGTCCGGGTCCCGTCGATCGTCTCCGTCCCAATGCTTCGCACGTCCTTGGATGCGGTCAGGATCGTGGACTGCACGGCCGGGTTGCCTTCGATCTGACGCGGCAGTATGCCGTAGGACTGGTTGTCCACAGCGCTGCCTCCCCATACAGCCGGGTCGGCGCTGAACCAGCTCTTGCCGTCCAGCTTCTCGAAGTCGATCGCACTCCCGCTCACGTACATCACTTCGTCGACGAACCGGACCTCCAGCTGGCCGTCTCCACCCTGGTCGGTCGCGTTCATCTTCATACTCATGGTCAGGGGTTCCGTGTTCATGGATGCCTCGGCCTCCAGCCGGCCCTTATCCGGCACGGTCCCGGTGACCCGGTAGTGGAGCGACGTGATGCGCTCGGAGTTCGCCGCCGCCTTCGCCACGGCCGTAGCGGGCGTCACCCTGGACGAGCCCTGATTCGGAGAGTTACTCGCCGAGCCCTCTCCGCAGGCACTCGTTCCCCCAGCGAGCAGCACAGCGGCGAAGGTCGCGCTCGTCACTCTGAGTGGTACACAACCACGCAATGAAATCGCCATAATTCCCCCC
>KL568642.1:25353-29299 GCA_000715605.1 Streptomyces speibonae
GTCGCGCTCGTCACTCTGAGTGGTACACAACCACGCAATGAAATCGCCATAATTCCCCCCGGATTTGAGGTGGCTGACCCAAGCCAAGGCCGTGAGCGTATCCCGGCGTGTGCCCGGTGATCCGCTGGGTTCTGGTGGGTCATGCGCGACGGACCTACCCGCCTACCAACGCGAGCTTCTGGGGCCTCAGACTTTCAACTTGGGAAGCTCGGGGCACTTCGGGCTTGTTAAAGGGCTGACCTGTAGTGAAGCTGCGTCGGCGCCCGGTGGGCGGTCGCCTGGTTCCCCGTTGTTCCCCGTGGTCTCCCGCAGGATCTGGCACGCATCTGGCATGAGGTGGAGCACGCGCGCACGGCTATCGGTTGATCGGGATCTCGTAGACGATCTCGCAGAGCGCGACGGGCACGACGATGTCTGCGGTCTCGACGGGCCTCCCCTGGTCGCTGTAGTAGGTCCGCCGGATATGCGTGACGAGTGAGCCCTTCTGAATCCCCAGAAGTGAGGCCTCCTCGGCGGTGGCCTGCCTCGGCTCCGGTTGCTCCACGGCATGGCTGACGGTGATGCCGATCTCCGCCATGCGGTTCACGACCCCTGCCCCGGCGTGCGGCCCTCCCTCGGGGAGCACGACAAGCGTGCCACCGGTGAGGTCGTACGGCTCCCAGCTCGTCGACAGCTGAACCGGCCGGCCGTCGGCGAGGAACTCGTACGCGGTCCGCACGCACGGCTCGCCCTCGGCGATACCGAGCCGCGTGGCGACCTCTGCCGGCGCCGGAACCTTGGCCTCGGTCCGGCTCTCCCAGTCGCCCTGCCTGCCAACGGCCTTCATGTCCGCCCGGAACGGCGATCCGCTGGGCTGCTCACGCGCCGACGACCGGACCACCCGTACGCGCTGCCGTGGCTCGGCGACGTAGGTACCGGAACCGGCGCGGCCCTCCAGCACACCTTGGGAGATCAGCAACTCCTGTGCGCGGCGCACCACGTTGTCGCCGACGCCGTACTCCTCGGCGAACTGGGCGCGGGAGGGGAGCCGGTCCCCCGGCTCCCACTCGTGCTCCGCGATCCGCCGCCGTAGCTCGTCGGCGATGCGGAGGTAGGGCGGTTGCTCAGGCATATGGAAAATCTAGTCCACTAGCTCTAATCTAGTTAACTAGCTTCACTCAAAGTGATCGCCGCTAACCGGAGGGCTGCCCTGTGCCTGCTTCCAAGGAGCGCGCGGAGGCCATCGCCGCCCGGTTATCGGCCGTCGGGCTCGCCACGCGCGTGGAGGAGCGCGACGACTGCACGGCCATCGAGGCGGAGGTGCCGGAACCACTCTCCGCCGAGTCGTGGCGGGAGGTCCTGGACGCGGTGGCAACGGCAGACCGCTTCGGCCTCCTCGCCACCAGTTCGAACGACCGCACCCTGTGGGCGGTCGTACACAGAACGGTCCCCACGACGGGCGATGTCGGGGGACCGGGTCATCAGCGATAGGGGCTGAATACCGTGTTCAATCGTATCCGCCGTACCGCCTCGCGCCTCAGGGAGCGGTACCGCTACAAGGGCAGGCACCGCCGGTCCGCAACACCTGTGCGACCAGTGCCCGCCGCCCCGCAAGCCGCCCACGGCGCGGTGCTGTACCTGCGCCGACACCGCGAGCACACGTGCGTTCTCGCAGGCGAGGAGACGGCACTCGTCCGCCCGTACGTCCTGGCCAGCGAGGCCCGCACAAGGGCACCACTCGGCGCCCGCCACCTGCGCTCCCCTCGCAGGCCCCTGGCACGCGTGGGCAGGTGACCACTGATGCCACCCCGCCCTCAACCCCATAACCCCCAACCGGGACCCGACTCCTACCGGTCGACCTCCTGCCGCATCGGCACTCACCACGCCTGCGCGGAGTCGTCCCCGCTCACAGCGCCGGTAGACGTGCCGGTCATCTACGAAACTTGCACCTGCTCGTGCCACGCCATCGCCATCTGCCCGGCCCCGACGGAGGCAGCACGGTGAAGGCAACAGCACTCAGTGGCGCGGTGCTGTCCCCGGTCGAGATTTCCTCGACCAGCGTGCAGCTCGGCGACGTCATCCAGGTCGGCGGTCAGCAGTGCCGGGTGACCGACCTCTTCCAACTGCCCGGCGGAGCTAAACGACTCGTCTTCGACTCGGGCGAGCTGCTGACCATCCACGCCGGGACCCGACTCATGGCCCTCCGGCTCAGGCGAGTGAGAGGCGGTGAGCCCGCCCATGCCCTCGCGCCGCGACGCCATCGCCGCTGACCTCCGGGACCGAATCACCACCGGCCGGCTCAAGCCCGGCGACCGCCTGCCCTCTGAAGCACACCTGGCCGCGCGCTACATGGTCAGCACGCCCACGCTGCGGAACGCCCTCGCCGTGCTCCATACGGAAGGCCTCATCGAAAAGGTCCACGGCAAGGGAAACTTCGTCCGCCGTCCGGTCCGCAGGATCACGTACGTCGGAGGGCGCCGAACACCCGACACGCACATCCCGGATCTCGCACCCCTGAGCATCACCGTCCACACCACTAGGGTCCGGGCCCGCGGACATCTCGCGGCCCTGCTGAAGACACCGGTTGGCAGCACCCTGACCGAAATCCTCTGTCTCGGCCGTGAGGACGAGAGACCACACAGCATGGCGCGTATCTACGTCCCCTGGGACCTGGCACCGGTCGCCGTACTCCGCGAGTCACTCCCGTACGAGGCAGTGGTGACGCGCCTGACGGAACTCCGCCCGCCGCCGGCTGAAGTCCGGGAGGAGATCAGCGTTCGCCTTCCGACGTCGGAGGAGGCATCCACTCTCCGGATCAGTTCCGCCCTGGCAGTCCTCGCCATCACTCGCCAGACGGCCGACGCCGCTGGACGCGTGATCGAGGCGGCTCTCCTGGTGCTCCCGGGAGACCGCGCCGACGCGGTGTTCACCACTCGATACGTGATCGACGAGAGGCCGACGGAAGGATGACGATGTCGAACGAGCTACGGCTCCTCCCCTGGACGGGGCCCGACGGCAAGCCGTGCTTCCTCAGCACCGATGACAACGACGGCCACATGTCCCGCCTGGCCGACAACCTCGAGTCAGTACAACTCGGCATGGCGGCCGAACTCCTGCACCAGGCATTAGACCTCCTCGCCGATACCCACACGGACCAAGACGACCTGAGACTCCTGGCGAAGGACCTGACCGGGGCTCTGCGGGACACGCTCCGCGTTGCGGCCAGCCGCGGGCACCGCCTGGAGGGCAGGTCTACTGATCACCGCCCCCGCTGACCAGTGGGCCTGAAGAAGCCCACGGCTCTGACCAGTTCAGCTGCCGTGGGCTTCTGTCGTTGCGGTCGGCGTCGGTTGACCTCGTACGGCCCAGTAGACAGCCCAGGTGGCGTTGACTGCCAAGTGCTTAGAAGATGCCAGCACACCTTGGCAAGTCCACTCGATCGGCCTACACCGGCGTCATACTGGGCCGTTGATTCTGCTGCCGTCCGTCGTCGTTGCCGTCAGCACTGCCGTCACTGCCGTCAGCGGTGCTGCCCAGTAACCAACACCGACTAGGAGCTCGGGTCAGGGACTGTGTGGCTCCCTGATCCTGCAATGAGCCCGTACGAACACCTAACTCGATGCCAAGAACAGCGTTACGATGTGAGCTTCGTCATGCCTTGAGGGGGGCTGGATGCGGTCTGGTGGGGCCCGTGGTTCGAACTTCAGTATCGGCGGAGAGCAAGCGGAGGCAGATCCGCTGCTCATGCAAGCATTCTACGAATCTGACGACTACCGGACAGTTTCCTCGAAAGAGGACCCGCGCTGTTTCGTAATCGCGCGAACAGGAAGCGGGAAATCTGCCCTCCTGCAGAGGCTGGAGGAAGAAAACTCCGACCATGTTGTTCGTGTGGCGCCCGAAGACCTTTCGTTGAACTACATCACCAATCTTGGAGTGATGCGCTACCTGGATGAACTAGAGGTTAGCC
>KL568642.1:29459-31450 GCA_000715605.1 Streptomyces speibonae
ATCTTGGAGTGATGCGCTACCTGGATGAACTAGAGGTTAGCCTCGATCCATTGTTCATCGCTCTTTGGAAGCACGTTCTCCTGGTCGAGCTCATTCGACACAGATACAAGGTCGATTCTTACGCGGCCAAAATGAATTTTTTAAGTTCACTACGCGACAAGATTAAGCGGGACCCGGGCAAGAGGCATGCCCTTGATTATTTGGAAGAATTCCAGGACCGTTTTTGGGTAGAAGCCGACGAGCGCGTCCGTGAAATCACGGAGAAGTTCGAAGAGAAAATCAATAAAGAGGCGAAAGGAAGCCTCAAGGTTGCAGGAAATTCTGCGGCTAGCGCAACAGCAACGGTTGGCGCAGGCCAGGCTGACACTTTCTCGACGGAGACCCGCCGTGAGCTAACTGACCGATTTCAGCGCGTCGTCAATGAGACGCAAATGGCCCGTCTCAATAAAATGCTGAAGGTCCTAGATGAGGATATCCTCGATAGTCGCCAGAACTTCACGTACGTAGTTATCGACGACCTCGATCGAGACTGGGTCGACGAGAAGATTGCGAACGCCCTCATCCGCTGCCTTTTCAGAGCAGTACTCGACTTGCATCGTGTCAGAAACCTGAAAGTAATCGTTGCACTGAGGACCAACATCTTCGAAAACCTCGACTTCGGGCACAGGACAGGGGGTCAGGAAGAGAAGTTCCGCTCACTTTCCCTACACATGCGGTGGGGGCCGGCTGAACTGCGTGACCTTGTCAGCAGTCGGCTACGCATCGCTTCCGCCAAACAAGGCACGCAGAATAACTCTATATCTGAGGTCCTGCCGCGCAGAAACACAACGCGCGGGGACGCTTTTGATTACATGTTGGCGAGAACGCTAATGCGGCCGCGGGACATCATTGCCTTCGTCAATGAGACATTTGTCATCTCCTCGGGCAGTGGAAGGGTCTCATGGGAGGATATTAAGAACGCAGAAGACTCCTATTCCTACAAGCGGCTACTCGCCTTGCGTGACGAGTGGAAGATGTCCTATCCAGACATTGACCGTGTTTTCACGGCATTCAATGGTGCGGTAGTTCCAATGTCGCGTGAAGAGTTCACTAGACGACTCGATGATGCCGCCCTTTTGCTGGCCGATCCTTACTTCAGGGGCGCTGAGTGGCTGGACTACATGACCTCTTCCATGTGGAATAACCCTGCAGGGAGTTGGGCCGAGTGGTATGGGCTGTTGGCGTCCCTGTTGTACAATATCGGATTCATCGGATGTACTACGGGTCGGCAAGGTACAGTCCGTTACGTTCGCACATTCCCGGAGTTCGCTGAGAGAGTGAGCAATCTTGAGGCGACTGTGGGATTCACTATTCATCCGGCATTTCAAGCTGCTCTGGACGTGAGGCTGGACGGTCTTCGGCACGGCTAGGGGCGATCAAGCGGCTTAGGTGGAGATGCGTGAGTGGATCCAATTTATGACCGGTCGGGTTATTTTTGCGCTTGGCTTCAGCAGGGTGTTATCTGGAATCCTTGTGGGGAGCCGCTCGCATACATCCGTGGCAATTGGATTATCAGCTGTCGAGGTCGGCACGTGGGGCAGCTGATCAACGGCTATCTTCGAGATCAGCACGGCGCATCGGTTGCTTGGATGGCTGGAGCTGCGGGGGGCCCAATAACTCCTGTTCCTTCCCTGCCGCCTCCCCCTCCGGTGCTGCAGGAGCTTCCTCCGTACCCCGTAGTTGGAGTTCAGCCGGTATCTCCTGTGGCTTCTCTTGCGTGGTCGCGAAGCAGTTGGGACGCATTCATCGGCGGCTGAGGCCTTACGGACGAGGTCGGTGGAACGGCTTTGGGCGGGAGCTGCTTTGGGGCGAGTGGTCATGGCCCCGTAAGCTTCCGGCGCGTCGGGCAGTCTGTGGACCTGCCCGTTAAAGCACGACGTTGGGGCCATGATATTAGAGGCTCGCCCCAAAGTGGCTGCCTAACCTCGAAGTTTCGTGACGGGCCGCCGACG
>KL568643.1:0-5096 GCA_000715605.1 Streptomyces speibonae
TCGCGCCATCAGAGATGTGTATAAGAGACAGGGGTGGGGCTGCCCGCATCGCGCGGCGCACCGGAGGGCGGGGATCCCGCCATGCTGCCGCTGGTCTCGTACGCCCCCTTCTACGGCGGACCGTACGTCCCGGTCGGCGGGCCGGACCGGCACGCGGCGCGCGTCAAATCCTGACGCCGCCCGCCCGCAGATAGGCGACCGGGTCGACGTCCGATCCGAAACCGGGCCCCGTCCGCACCTCGAAGTGCAGATGCGGGCCCGAGCTGTTGCCGGTGGAGCCGGACCGGCCGATGCGCTGCCCCGCGCCGACGGACTGACCGTTCCGCACGGAGATCGCCGACAGGTGCGCGTACTGGCTGTAGCGGCCGTCGCCGTGGCGGACCACGACCTGATAGCCGAACGACCCCTCCCAGCCGGCGCTCACCACGGTGCCCGCCGCGACCGACTTCACCGACGTGCCGGTGGGGACGGGGAAGTCGACCCCCGTGTGGTAGCCCTTCGACCAGGCGGATCCGGCCTTGTGGTACGGCGTGCCGGGGGCGGCGCCGACGGGGGCGACCCGTTTCCCGCCGGTGGTGGCGGCGCGGTCGGCGCGGTCGTCGGTCCGCTGGGAGGAGGACTTCTCGGTCTTCTTCTCGGCGGTCTTCTTCTCTGTCTTCTTCTCGGTCTTCTTTTCGCTCTTCTTCCCGGTGCGTTCCCCGGCCCTCTGGCCGGCCTTCTTCTCGGCCGGCTTCGACCCGCTCGTGGAGGGCTTGGCCGTGCCGCCGGACAGGGTGAGGCGCTGGCCGGGGATGATCAGGTCGGGGTCGTCGCCGATGGTCGAGCGGTTGGCGTCATACAGCCGTTGCCAGCCGCCGCGGATCCGCTCGTCCGCCGCGATGCCGGAGAGCGTGTCGCCGCGGACCACGGTGTACATCTCGGCACGGCCCGCCCGCGACTGGGGTGTGGTGTGCGGTTTGACGTCCTCGACGGTGGGCCGGCTCTGCTTCTTGCCGGCCGCCTTCGTGCCGTTCCCGCCGGAGGTGTCGGCGGCCGGCCGGATGTCAGGGGCGCTGCCGCCCCGCGTCAGTCCGGCCCGCTCCGAGCAGACCGGCCAGGCGCCGGGACCCTGTCCGTCGAGCACCTTCTCGGCGACGGCGATCTGCTGGTCCTTGGTGGCCAGATCCGCACGCGGCGCGTACCGGGTGCCGCCGAACGCCTCCCAGGTGGACTGGGTGAACTGGAGCCCGCCGTAGTACCCGTTGCCGGTGTTGATGTCCCAGTTGCTGGTGGACTCGCAGGCGGCGACCTTGTCCCAGGTCTCCACGTCGGCGGCCTGAGCGGCGCCGGTGCCCATGAGCGGGAGCGCCATCCCGGCGCCGCCCGCGGTGACGGTGAGCGAGGCCCTGTTGATCCTGTTCGGCTGATACCGGCGATGCCGGCCGCGGACGGCCATGGAATCCCCCTCGACAATGCGTCAGGAGGGGCAAAAGTAAGCGTTGCGAACTGGCCGTGACAAGGCGCCTATCGGCCGCACGGATGCGCCAAGTGGCCGGGAATTTTCGCCCCTTGCGCCCCTGTTGACGCCTTCGAGCGCGTGTGCGCGGGCGGATGTGCCCGTCCGCGGGGGCACGCGGGAGCGCGCGCCGGCCGGGCGCGCTGGGCGGGGAGGCGCGGTGAGCGGCAGTACCGGGGCGTCGGGAACGACGGCTGAGTACGACGGGTGTCTTCGCCCGTATGTGCCTGCGCGACGTTCGACCGACCCGCGCATGCGCAGGCAGGTGCGGCACGTCAGGATGGTCGATGGCAGGACTGACGGGCGCCGGCCGGCAGTACCCGGCGCAGCGGCAGTACCCATACCAGGTCACTAGGAGCCACCCCAATGAGCAGTTCAGCGCAGATCGGCGTCACCGGGCTCGCGGTCATGGGCCGCAACCTCGCGCGCAATTTCGCCCGCAACGGCTACACGGTCGCCCTGCACAACCGGACCGCGGCGCGCACGCACGCGCTGGTGGAGGAGTTCGGACACGAGGGCAGCTTCGTGGCGGCCGAGACGGCCAAGGAGTTCGTGGCGGCTCTGGAGCGGCCGCGGCGCCTGGTCATCATGGTGAAGGCCGGTGAGCCGACGGACGCGGTCATCGAGGAGTTCGCCCCGCTGCTGGAGCCGGGCGACATGATCATCGATGGCGGCAACGCCCACTTCGCGGACACCCGGCGGCGGGAGAAGGCGCTGCGCGAGCAGGGCATCCACTTCGTGGGCATGGGCGTCTCCGGTGGTGAGGAGGGCGCGCTGCACGGGCCGAGCATCATGCCGGGCGGGCCGAAGGAGTCCTACGACTCCCTGGGCCCGATGCTGGAGAAGATCTCCGCCAAGGCGAAGGACGGCTCCCCGTGCGTCACGCACGTCGGCCCGGACGGCGCCGGACACTTCGTGAAGATGGTGCACAACGGCATCGAGTACGCCGACATGCAGCTGATCGGCGAGGCGTACCAGCTGCTGCGGGAGGTCGCCGGGTACAGCCCCGCGCAGATCGCGGAGATCTTCCGCACCTGGAACACCGGGCGGCTGGACTCCTATCTGATCGAGATCACGGCCGAGGTGCTGTCGCACGTGGACGCGGCGACGGGCAAGCCGTTCGTGGACGTGGTGGTGGACCAGGCGGAGCAGAAGGGCACCGGGCGCTGGACCGTGCAGATCGCGCTCGACCTGGGCGTGCCGGTGTCCGGCATCGCCGAGGCGGTGTTCGCGCGCTCCCTCTCCGGCCACGCGGCGCTGCGTGAGGCCTCGCGCGGGCTGGCGGGCCCGACGGCCACGCCGATGAGCGAGGCGGAGGCGGCGGCCTTCGCGGACCGGGTGGAGCAGGCGCTGTACGCGTCGAAGATCGTGTCGTACACGCAGGGCTTCCACATGATCGCCGCGGGCAGTGAGGAGTACGGCTGGGACATCGACCTCGGCGCGGTCTCCGCGATCTGGCGCGGGGGCTGCATCATCCGGGCGGCGTTCCTGGACCGCATCCGCGCCGCCTACGACACGCGCGCGGACCTGCCCAGCCTGCTGTCCGACAAGACGTTCGCGCAGGAGATCGCCGAGGCGCAGGACGACTGGCGCGAGGTGCTGATCGCGGCGACCCGCCAGGGTGTGCCGACCCCCGGTTTCGCCGCGGCCCTCGCCTACTACGACGCCCTGCGCGCGGAGCGGCTGCCGGCCGCGCTGACCCAGGGTCAGCGGGACTTCTTCGGTGCGCACACGTACCGGCGCACGGACCGCGAGGGCTCGTTCCACACGCTGTGGGGCGGGGACCGGTCGGAGGTGTCCGCGTAGGGCGCGAGACCGAGAGGGGGCGGTGGACGGTCACGGGCGTCCACCGCCCCCTCTCCGTGCGCGACGCGTTTCACCTCGGTTCACGTCAGCGGTGGTCCGGGCTCCGGGTTCGGGGGCGGCTCGGGGCCCGGCGGGATCGGTGACGGCGGCGGCTCGGGCGGGCCCGGGTGCGGTGGGGGCGGACCGGGCGGCTGCGGGCCCGGGCCGGGCGGCTGCGGGGTGGGCTCCGGGCCGGGGCCCGGCGGTGGGGGTGTCGGGGTGGGGCCCGGCGGCGGTTCGGGGGGCGGCACCGGGTCGGGGTGGGGCTCGGGGGGCGAGGGGTCCGGGCCCGGCGTCGGTCCCGGAGTGGGCCCCGGCGGGACGGGATCCGGGTACGGGTTCGTCATGGCGCGTGTCCTCCGGCCTGTCGGTCGACGTCGGCTCTGGACTACTCCCCCGCCTACCCGGGGCCGCTCCCGCCAGTCACCCGCCCGCGTGACGGCGCGGAGCCGGTTGGCGCCACCGCCCCGGCCGGCGAATCAAGGGGTCAGGGTGTCGGAGCGGCCGGCCGCGAGGCGCGACCAGTGGGGGATGGGCCGTCCGTCGCTTCGGAACACGTCGTCGGCGGGCGTGCTCTGGACGGTGGGCCACCCCGCGGGCGAGTCCTCCCACAGCTCCTGGCGTCCGTACACGGTGAGATCCATGAGCCCGTAGCTGTAGTCCATCGCCTCCACACCGCGCAGCGTCGTCCAGTACGTCTCGTAGACGCGGTCGCCGTCCCGGAGGTAGCACACGAGGTGCATCATGCCGACGTGCCGCCCGGTCAGCAGTTCCTCCAGCGACGGGAGGGCCGAGTACCACGGCACCTCCCAGTCCATGAAGTCGCGGTAGCGGCGGCTCTCCTCGTACGGGCCCTGGCAGAGGACCGCGTAGGTGATGTCGCGCGAGTGCAGGTACGACAGTTCCTGCACCTGCGTGGTGACCCAGGTGCAGCCCTCGCACTGACCCGCCGCGTCGTGGCCGGGGTGCCACATGAAGTAGTAGGCGATGAGCTGCCGGCGTCCCTCGAAGGCGTCGAGCAGGGTGACCGGCCCGTCGGGGCCGGTCAGCGACAGGTCGGCCGCGACCTCCACCATGGGCAGGCGCCGCCGTTGCGCGGCGAGCGCGTCGCCCTCCCGGGTGTGCGCCTTCTCCCGGATCCGCAGCTGGTCCAGCCGGGCGTCGAAGGTGGCCCGGTCGGCCACCGGCGGCAGCGCCGGCGCGCGGTCCGTGGGGGCTGTGTCGTGCTCCGTCATGGCCCTGCTCCGTCCTGTGCGTACTGTCCCGCGTCGGTCCTCGAGGGTCAGGGGGTGCCGGTGGGACCGGGACGCTCCGCCAGTTCCTTGATCCGCAGCAGCCGCGTCTCCCAGGAGCGGCCGATCCGGTCGAGTTCGCGGGCGAGTGCGCCGAGCCGGGCGCCGAGGGCGACGTGGACGACCTCGCGGCCGCGCTGCTCGGACTCGACCAGTCCGGCCTCGCGCAGCACCTCCAGATGCTTTCCGATCGCCTGCCGGCTCACCGGCAGGACCCGCGCCAGCGCGGACGCCGACATGGGTTCCCCGCCGAGCCGGGTGAGTATCTCCCAGCGTGTCGGGTCGCCGAGCGCGGCGCACACGTCAGGAAGGGTGACCGCGCTCACCGCTGCCCCGCTCCGGCCGGCGTGCCCTGCTCGACGAACGCCTTCGCGGCCGCCAGCTCGGTGAGCCAGCCCTTGTCGTTGCCCTCGCGTTCCCTCAGCCAGGCCGCCGGGTCGTCGGCGAGGCTCGAGAAGCCGCTC
>KL568643.1:5336-5961 GCA_000715605.1 Streptomyces speibonae
CCACCACGCGCAAGGTCACCCCACCACTGTCCCGCTCATGGATCCAGAACTCGATCAGGGTGGAGGGCGTCGCGTCGTCGCGGAACGGGGTACCGATCCAGCGGAAGGCCGCGTAGCGCGGTTTGTCCAGCTCCACCGTCCGGAACCGGAACTCGCCGTGCGACGGATGGCGGACCACCGTCACCTCGCCCTCCTGGCGCAGGTCCGGTTCGGGCTCGACCTCGCCGTCGTTGATGTACCAGCCGGGCCGGACGATCAGGTCCCAGACCCGCTCGGCGGGGGCGTCGATGTCGATCCGCCGATCGATGCGGTCCAGCTCGGCGAGTTCCGCGTCGGTGTGCGTGGCGTCATTCACGGGGTGCCTCCCTCGTCGTCCCCTGCTCTGCAACTGAACGGTTGCACACGAGGGCGGGATATGCAACCCGAGAGTTGCACCTACTCGAGGATGCGCGTCAGACCAGCCGGGCCGCCGCGGCGAGCCCCGGACGAGGGCTGGAGAGCACGGGAACGGCCGTGGCGACGAGGGCCTCCGCCGGAGCCATGGAGGCCTGCGCCAGAACGATCACGTCGGCGTCGCGGACCGTGTCGGCGGCCCGCGCGACGAGGCGGACGTACCCCGCCGCGT
>KL568643.1:6185-8839 GCA_000715605.1 Streptomyces speibonae
GTGTATAAGAGACAGGCGCACCTCGGCGGACCGGCCGGCCCGCCGGGCCTCCTCCTCGATCAGGGCGACCGTGGGACCGAGCGTGCTCTCCAGGGCGGCGAGGACCACGACACGCGGACCCTCGGCCACGGCGGCAGCGGCCATGGGCCGGTCGACCCGCAGTACGGCGACACCGGCCCCGGCGCCGGCCGCTTCCGCGACCCCGCCGATGGTCGAGCAGGTGCACAGCACGGCACGGGCGCCCCGGTCGACGGCCTCGCGCACCCGCGCCCGTACGGCGTCGGCGACCGGCGCGGGCCCGTCGGCGCGGGCGCGCTCCAGCAGGTCCTCGGCGACGAGGTGCAGCAGCTCCAGGCCCGGGTGGGCGCGGTCGCGCAGCGCGTCGAAGACGGGGACGTGCACGGGCGAGGTGTGCAACAGCGCGAGCACGGGCCGCTCCGCCGGGAGCGTCAGAACCGCTCGGGGTGCGCCGCGAGCCACGCGTGCGCCGCCTTCATCAGCTCGGGCCCGGCCGCCGGGGCCCGGTCGGGGTGGCGCCCCGCCCACGCGGCGACGTACGGGCACAGCGGCGCGACGGCGCTGTCCTCCCGGGCGGCGAGGGCGTAGAACGCGCGGGCGAGGGAGCCCGCGACGCCCTGACCCTCGTGGGCGGGCTCCACGGCGGTGTGCACCGGGACGAGCGCGCGCTCCGGCGCGTCGAGGACGAAGTACTCGATACGCCCGACGACCTCACCGCCGGCCACGGCCTCGAGCCGGCCTGCCGCACGGTCGTCGCGGATCTCGATGTCACCCATGGTCACGTTTCACACCGGGGCGACGGCACCCGGGCTGCGCTCCTGGTCCGACCCCGGCACCGGCTCGGACGGATCGGCGCCCAGGGCCACGATGTGGTTGCCGGCGTCCACATGCACCACGCGGGGCCGCAACGCCCGCGCCTCGGCGTCGGTCACCTGGGCGTAGCTGATGATGATCACCAGATCCCCGGGGTGGACGAGATGGGCGGCGGCCCCGTTGATCCCGATCACCCCGGACCCGCGCTCCCCCTCGATGACGTACGTCTCCAGCCGGGCGCCGTTGGTGATGTCGACGATGTGCACGAGCTCACCGGGCAGCAGATCGGCGGCGTCGAGCAACTCGGCGTCGATCGTCACGGATCCCACATAGTGCAGGTCGGCCTGGGTGACGGTGGCGCGGTGGATCTTGGACTTGAACATGGTGCGCAGCACTATGGACTCCTGAAGGACGGCTCCCCGCCAGCTTGTTGCAGGTCAGGGGCGTCGTTCACTGTACACCGGCATGTCTTCGACTGCGTGCGCTCCCGGCAGGCCGGGGTCGCATGCCCGTTCCGCCGTGCGACCGCGCGGTCAGGCACCGTCGGCACGGTCGCACAGGGCGATGCCCTCGATCGTGTTCCCCTCGGTTCCGTGGCCCGGGAAGGTGAACCAGTTCCGCGGGGCCACCTCCTGGCAGGGGACGTCCATTCCGTCGCCGTACATGACCTTCACCCTGTGGGCGGTCGGGCAGTCGTTGATCACGAATGTGTAGCGCCATCCCGGGCTGTACGTCAGGCACGCGGGTACGGGGGGCTGGTTCCCCGCGCCCTCCTGTGACTCGGCGTGCACCGCCGTGGCGGGCGTCGCCAGGGCCAGAGCCATCGCGCACACCACGAAAGCTGAACGCACAAACCGCCTCATCAGAGTGCTCCCCTTCACTTACTGAACGGACACCTCAGAGTACGGAGGTCCGGCAGAGGCGTGAAAGTGATTGCGGCAAGTTTCAGCAGTTTTCGGTGCGGCAGGGCGGAGCAGTCCGAGATGTTGGCGTTCAGGCCCCTTGCGGGTCCGGACGCTGACGCAGGTGCGTCGCCCGGCGTAGCAGACGGTCGATGTTCTCGCGGCTGCGTCTGTCGGTGGGGGTCTGGACGACGAGGCGGACGCCGGGGTGGTCGGTCAGTTCCATGCCGGTGGCACGCAGGCTCACTTCGCCGATCCCCGTGACGGCGTAGCGCTTGTCGCACAGGTGCGGTGGAGCGACGTCGTGCGTGGCCCAGAGCCGAGCGAACAGCGGGCTGGCGGTGCACAGACGGATGACGAAGTCCTGCCATCGCGGGTCGCCCGCGTTCTGGCTGTAGCGATAGCGGAACCCTGCCACGGCCTCGGGCGCCTGCTCGTCGCGGTTGACGATGTGGTGCTGCCCCTCCAGAGCCGCGAAGAGGTGCCAGAGGGTGTTGCGCTCGCCGGGCGGAGCACTGACCAGAGCGGGGTGCAGGGCCGCGTATGCGCGGTTCCAGCGCAGCACGTCGGTACGGGCGTCGACCAACATGGCGGGCAACGGGTCCAGGGCTTCCAGGACGGTGTCGAGGTGGTCGGGGAGCTCGGACGGCGGATCGCTGACGGCCGGAGGCTGGGGGACCTCGGCCAGACGGTAGAGGTGGTCACGCTCGGCGGCGCTCAGCAAGAGTGTGCGGGCCACCGCGTCGAGCACCTGGGAGCTGACGTTGATCGGCCGCCCCTGCTCCAGCCACGTGTACCAGGTGATGCCGACACCGGCCAGCTGGGCGACCTCCTCGCGGCGCAGTCCGGGGGTGCGCCGCCGGACTCCCGGGAGGAGGCCGACCTCCTCGGGTGAGACCCGCGCGCGTCGTGAGCGCAGGA
>KL568643.1:9085-9306 GCA_000715605.1 Streptomyces speibonae
GCGGCGCAGTCCGGGGGTGCGCCGACGGACTGTCGTGGGTATGCCGACGTCCTCGGGTGAGACCCGCGCGCGTCGTGAGCGCAGGAAATCCCAGTTCGGTCCGGTTCATGGTCGTCGTCACCTGTCCACTGTGCCAGAGCCGGGAGGCATCGGCCTGGTGCTGCCGGTACCAGTATCAGCAGGCTTCTGGCACCGGTGTCCGCACAGGGCGCAGGCTCCTA
>KL568644.1:0-1628 GCA_000715605.1 Streptomyces speibonae
GACTCATGAACGATCGAGGCTAGCAGCGCGGGGCGACGTAGCCGTCGCTGCCGGTGTAGATGTACGCGTCGGAGACGTACTGGCCGCTGCCGATGTTGTTCCAGATGTTCGACGTGCCGTACGGGCCGGACACCCGGGTGCCGGTCGTCTGGCAGTTGATCCGCACCCTGGCGCCCTCGGACAGGACCCGCACGACGGAGTAGTTGGTGCCGGGGCCGCTGCGGACGTTGAGCCGGTAGCCCGGAGCCACCGGGTAGGAAGCCGCGGCGGCGGCCGTGGTCACCTTCTCGTCCCCGCCCGCCATCTCCTGCGTCCGGTCGACAGACATGGAAGATCCTCCCCCGTTTTCGTCCCACGACCGTCGTGGGGCCACAGTCATTCCCCTGAAACAAGCCATGAAACACGAGTTCTCCGATCACACGTACTTACGGGCAAGCCCCCTCGGTCCCGTACGCCTCATCGACTAGGCTCCGAACGATCGCGCGCGTGAACGACAGCACGGGGGTGGTTCCATGGCGCCGCAGCGGAACGCCGGGGCGGGCGCGGAAGCGGAACTTCCTGAGTACGCCGGCCACTACCGTCTGGAGTCATGCCTGGGCTCGGGCGGCATGGGCGTGGTGCATCTGGCCCGCAGCCCCTCGGGGATGCGGGTCGCGGTGAAGGTCGTGCACGCCCGGTATGCCAGGGACCCCGAGTTCAGAGGGCGGTTCCGGCAGGAGGTGGCCGCGGCGCGGCGGGTCAGCGGAGCGTTCACGGCACCGGTCGTCGATGCCGACCCGGAGGGCGTGCGGCCCTGGATGGCCACCCTGTACATCCCCGGTCCGACCCTCTCCGAGCAGGTGAAGCGGAACGGCCCCATGGACCCGGACCAGTCGCGTCGGCTGATGGCCGGGCTGGCGGAGGCGCTGCGCGACATCCACCGCGTGGGCGTGGTGCACCGGGACCTGAAACCGAGCAACGTCCTGCTCGCCGAGGACGGGCCGAAGGTCATCGACTTCGGCATTTCCCGGCCACGTGACAGCGAACTGCGCACGGAGACGGGGAAGCTGATCGGGACGCCGCCGTTCATGGCGCCCGAGCAGTTCCGCAGACCCCGTGAAGTGGGCCCCGAGGCCGATGTGTTCGCCCTCGGCTCGCTCGTGGTGCACGCGACGACGGGACGCGGTCCGTTCGACTCCGACAGCCCCTACGTCGTCGCCTACCAAGTGGTGCACAACGAGCCCGATCTGACGGGCGTACCGGAGTCGCTCGCGCCACTGGTACTGCGGTGCCTGGCCAAGGAGCCCGGGGACCGGCCGACGCCGGACGAGCTGATGCGGGAGCTGCGGTCGCTGTCCGCGGCGTACGAGACGCAGCTCTTCGTCCCGGCGCCGCGCACGCCCGCTGCCTCGGAGGCGGCGAAGGAGCCGGGGTCATCGGCGAAGGGGCCGGAGTTCCCGGCGGAGGCACCGGAAGAGGCGGCCGGGGAGCGGCCCGTGCGGCGGCTCGGCCTGCGGACGGCCGTGGTGGCCGGGGCGCTGTGTCTCGCCGTGCTCGGCGGGTTCACGGCGGTTCAGATGCTCGGCGGCACGGAAACCGCGCGGAAGGCCCCTGCCGCGCAGAGCGCGGCGGGCCGCTACGGCACGTGG
>KL568644.1:1911-7002 GCA_000715605.1 Streptomyces speibonae
TCCGCAGTGACCCGCCGGTCGTGGCGGGCGGCTTCGTCCACCCCTCCCTCGACCGGATCGGTGATCTGGAAGCGCTCGACCCCGCAACGGGCGAGCGGGTGTGGCGGAAGGACGCGCCCGAGTACCAGGGCCTGGAGGCGGTCGGCGACATGCTCCTGCTGACCCGCGGCGACGGGACGGTCACGGGCGTGGACGCCGCATCCGGCGAGACCCGCTGGTCCACCCGGATCCCGGGCCATGGCGTGCCGTACTTCACCTCCTTCGCCAGGGAGACGGCTGAGACGGGGGAGACCGGCACGGCGGGGCAGGCGGTGAAGGCGGCGGAGCCGTCGGCGTACACGACGAGCACCTCCCGGGACGGGAGCCGGACCCGGGTCACCGCGGTGGACCCCGCGACCGGTGAGGTGCGCTGGGACGCCGAGCTGGAGGGGTCGCTGACGCCCGTGGGAGCCGCGGGCGGGGACGTGTACCTCGTCGCCGACGGCGATGTGTCCGGGGACGCGGAGGCCGTGCTCCGCTACACGCCCGCCACCGGCGACACCCGCCGGGTGACGCTGGAGGTGCCCGTCGCGGAGGCGCAGGGCGGGGTGCACGGAGACACCGTGTACCTCATGGGTGCGGGCGGTTCGCTGGTCGCCGTCGACATGGCCGCCGGGACCGAGCGGTGGCGCCTGGAGACGGGTGTGAGCCGGGGCTCGGTGCCCGCCTCCGACGGGCGACACGTGTATGTGACCGCGCCCGACGGGCGGCTGCTGGGCGTCGACGCCCGCGAAGGCAAGCTCCTCGGCCAGACCCGGCCGCGTCTCGGCGCCGATTCCGACCGGGTCCCCGCGTCGCTGCCGACGCCCGTGCTCGCGGGAGGCCACGTCTACGCCGGCGCGCCCGACGGCACCGTGTTCGGCATGTCGGGGCGCGACCCGGCCGCCTGGTGATCCGACGGGCGCCCGCGAGGGCGGACCGGGCGGTCAGCCCAGCTTGCTCACGTCCCGCACCGCGCCCTTGTCCGCGCTGGTCGCCATCGCCGCGTACGCGCGCAGGGCCGCCGAGACCTTGCGGTCGCGGTTCCTCGGCACGTACCGCCCGCCCAGCGCCTGCTCGCGCCGGCTGAGCTCGTCCTCGTCGACCAGCAGCTCGATGGAGCGGCTGGGGATGTCGATGCGGATGCGGTCGCCGTCCTCGACCAGGGCGATGGTGCCGCCCGAGGCCGCCTCCGGGGAGGCGTGGCCGATGGACAGACCGGAGGTGCCGCCGGAGAAGCGGCCGTCGGTGACCAGCGCGCAGGCCTTCCCGAGGCCGCGGCTCTTCAGGTACGACGTCGGGTAGAGCATCTCCTGCATGCCGGGCCCGCCCTTGGGGCCCTCGTAGCGGATGACGACGACGTCGCCCTCCTTGACCTGCTTGGTGAGGATCTTCTCGACGGCCTCCTCCTGCGACTCGCAGACGACCGCCGGGCCCTCGAAGGTCCAGATGGACTCGTCGACACCGGCCGTCTTGACGACGCAGCCGTCGACCGCCAGGTTGCCGCGCAGCACCGCGAGGCCGCCGTCCTTGGAGTAGGCGTGCTCGACGGAGCGGATGCAGCCGCTCTCGGCGTCCTCGTCCAGGGATTCCCAGCGCTCGGACTGGGAGAAGGCCTCCGCCGACCGCACGCAGCCGGGGGCGGCGTGCCAGAGCTCCAGCGCCTCCCGGGAGGGCGAGCCGCCGCGGACGTCCCAGGTCTTCAGCCAGTCGGCGAGCGAGGGGCTGTGGACGGAGTGCACGTCCTCGTTGAGCAGCCCCGCGCGGTGCAGCTCGCCCAGCAGGGCGGGGATGCCTCCCGCGCGGTGCACGTCCTCCATGTAGTACGTGCGGTCCTTGGCGACGTTCGGGGCGACCTTGGCCAGGCAGGGGACGCGGCGCGAGAGGGCGTCCATCTCGGTGAGGCCGAAGGAGACGTCGGCCTCCTGGGCGGCGGCCAGCAGGTGCAGGATCGTGTTGGTGGAACCGCCCATCGCGATGTCGAGCGCCATGGCGTTCTCGAAGGCCGCCGGCGTGGCGATGTTGCGGGGCAGGACCGAGTCGTCGTCCTGCTCGTAGTAGCGGCGGGTCAGCTCGAGCACCGTGCGCGCGGCGTCCTCGTAGAGGGCCTTGCGGGCGGTGTGGGTGGCCAGCACCGAACCGTTGCCGGGCAGGGAGAGGCCGATGGCCTCGGTGAGGCAGTTCATCGAGTTGGCGGTGAACATGCCGGAACAGGAGCCACAGGTCGGGCAGGCGTTCTCCTCGATGCGGAGCACGTCCGCGTCGGAGACCTTGTCGTTGGCCGCCTCGACCATGGCGTCCACCAGGTCCAGCGTGCGGACCGTGCCGTCGACCAGGGTGGCGCGGCCGGACTCCATCGGGCCGCCGGAGACGAAGACCGTGGGGATGTTCAGGCGCAGGGCCGCGTTGAGCATCCCCGGCGTGATCTTGTCGCAGTTGGAGATGCAGATCAGGGCGTCCGCGCAGTGTGCCTCGACCATGTACTCCACGCTGTCCGCGATCAGGTCGCGGGAGGGGAGGGAGTACAGCATGCCGCCGTGGCCCATCGCGATGCCGTCGTCGACGGCGATGGTGTTGAACTCGCGCGGGATGCCGCCGGCCGCCGTCACCGCCTCGCTGACGATCCGGCCGACCGGGGCGAGGTGGGTGTGTCCGGGGACGAACTCGGTGAAGCTGTTGGCGATCGCGATGATCGGCTTGCGGCCGATGTCCGCGCCCGGTACACCGGAGGCGCGCATAAGGGCGCGGGCGCCCGCCATGTTGCGGCCGTGGGTGACTGTGCGGGACCTCAGATCGGGCATCGTCGCTCGCTCCTTCGGAGAGTTCTGACGGCATCGAGCGTACGCCGGTCATCCAGAGGGCGGGACAAGGTGTCCGGAATACGGGACGAATGTCTCAGTGCCGCCCGGCAGGGCAGCGCCACGCGGGGGTGGTTCCCACCCGGACGGCGTCAGCGGCCGGTCAGGTGGCCCTGCACCACGGGCGCCACGCGGCGCACGATCTCCTCGGGGCTCACCGAGGCCAGCGGCTCCACCTTGATCACGTAGCGGATCATCACGATGCCGACCAGCTGGGCGGCGGCCAGTTCGGCGCGCAGCTCCGCGTCCGCCGCGTCGATCCGGTCGGCGACGCGGCGCAGCAGCTGGCCGGCGATCAGGCGGCGGAAGACCGCGGCGGCCGTCTCGTTGTTCACGGCGGAGCGGACGATCGCGAGCAGCGGGGACCGGGTGACGGGGTTCTCCCAGAGCCCGATGATCAGACGGGTCATCTGCTCGCCGATCTCCTCCACCGGGCCCTCGGAGATCGTGTCCCGCACGGCGAGCGCCGGAGCGAAGGCGACCTCGACGGCGGCCTCGAACACCTGCTCCTTGGTGCCGAAGTAGTGGTGCACCAGCGCCGGGTCGACCCCGGCCGACTTGGCGATCCCCCGCACGGACGTCTTGTCGTACCCCCGCGCGGAGAACTCCTCGCGGGCCGCGTCGAGGATGCGGTCCCGGGTGCCGGCCGCTTCCGTGCGGGGCGGACGGCCGCGGCGCCGCGTGGTGCCGTCGCCCCGCGCGGAGGCGCCCGGACCGTTGCTCGCGGTGAGGCCGGTCACCGGCGGGGCGCCCGGATCGTGGAGGAGTCGGAGGCGAGGTGGAGACGCGTGAAGGCCAGCGCCTCGGCCAGATCGGCCTCCCGCTCCGCGCTCGACATGGCCCGCCGCGTGTTGACCTCGATGACGACATGGCCGTCGAAGCCGTTCGATGCGAGGCTTCCCAGCACCTCCGCGCAGGGCTGGTCACCGCGGCCGGGGACGAGGTGCTCGTCCTTGGCCGAGCCCTTGCCGTCGGCGAGGTGCACATGGCCGAGACGGTCGCCCATGCGGTCGATCATCCGCAGGGTGTCGGTGCGGGCGGTCGAGGCGTGGCTGAGGTCGATCGTGAAGTGGCGGTAGTCCTCCTTGGTGACGTCCCAGTCGGGGGCGTAGGCGAGCATCTCGCGGTCGCGGTAGCGCCAGGGGTACATGTTCTCCACGGCGAACCGCACGTCCGTCTCGCCGGCCATCCGCCAGATGCCCTCCACGAAGTCGCGGGCGTACTGCCGCTGCCAGCGGAAGGGGGGATGGACGACGACCGTGCCGGCGCCGAGCTTCTCGGCGGCCGCCTGGGCCCGCTGGAGCTTGGTCCAGGGGTCGGTGGACCACACGCGCTGCGTGATGAGCAGGCAGGGCGCGTGGATGGCCAGGATGGGGATCCGGTGGTAGTCGCTGAGTCTGCGCAGTGCCTCGATGTCCTGGCTGACCGGATCGGTCCACACCATGACCTCGACGCCGTCGTACCCGAGGCGCGCGGCGATCTCGAAGGCCGTCGCCGTCGACTCCGGGTAGACGGAGGCCGTCGACAGGGCGACCTTCGCGTCCGGGATGCGGACTACGTCCCTTGGTTCTGCCACGAGCCTCAGGTTACGGGGTGGGGTCGGGTGGATGCGGGGTGCCCGCTGGCCGTTGTGGTGAGTGCCATAGGCGCGTGCCGCGCTACGCCTGACCCATGTGGTCCAGGCGGCGGAGGATGACGCCCTCCCTCAGGGCCCAGGGGCAGATCTCCAGGCGTTCGATGCCGAACAGGTCCATCGCGCCTTCCGCGACCAGGGCCCCGGCGAGCAGCTGCCCCGCGCGGGCCTCGGAGACGCCGGGGAGCTCGGCGCGCTCGGAGGCGGTCATGGCGGCGAGCCTGGGCACCCAGGCCTCCAGGGACTCCCGTTTCAGCTCGCGCTGGACGTAGAGGCCCTCGGCGGAGCGGGCCGCTCCCGCGAGCCGGGCGAGCTGCTTGAACGTCTTGGACGTGGCCACCACGTGGTCGGGGGCGCCCAGGCGGCTGAAGTCACCCACCGTGCGGGCGATCTCGGTGCGCACATGGCGGCGCAGCGCGCGGACGTCGTCCGGCTCGGGCGGGTCGCCGGGCAGCCAGCCGGCGGTGAGGCGGCCGGCGCCGAGCGGCAGCGACACCGCGGTGTCGGGCTCCTCGTCGAGGCCGTAGGCGATCTCCAACGAGCCGCCGCCGATGTCGATGACGAGGAGTTTCCCGGCCGACC
>KL568644.1:7173-8565 GCA_000715605.1 Streptomyces speibonae
CCCAGCCGTACCAGCGGCGGGCGGCGAGGAAGGTGTGCCGGGCCTCCTCCTCGCCGCTGAGCACCTGGAGTTCGACGCCGGTCTCCTCGCGCACGCGCGCGAGGACCTCGTCGGCGTTGCCCGCCTCGCGCACGGCGGAGGTGGCGAACGGCAGCAGTTCCTCGACGCCCTTGTCCTCCGCGGCCTGGAGCGCCTCGTGGACGACCTCGATCAGCCGGTCCACGCCGTCGGGGCCGATGGCTCCGCCGTCGTCGAGGAGCTGGGCGAGGCGCAGCTCGGTCTTGTGCGAGTGGGCGGGCAGCGGGCGCGCGCCGGGGTGCGCGTCCACCACGAGCAGATGCACGGTGTTCGAACCCACGTCGAGGACTCCGAGTCTCATGTACGGAACGCTACTGCCCGCAGCGCGCCGTGTTGGCCGGTCTGCGGTGGCCGAGCCGGTCCCGTTCCCCGGTGCGGGCGGCTTACCCTGGACGGGTGCCAAAGACGAAAAAGGCGAAGGATGAAAAGGCGGACAAGAAGGCCAAGCAGGACAAGAAGGCCGGACTGGTCGCGGATTCCTCTTCGCGAGTGACAGCACCGCAGTTGCCGGGGAAGGCGCCGGCGGACGACGAGAAGGGCCTCGATTTCGCTCGCGCATGGGTGGAATTTCCTGATCCGGCGGACGACGAGCAGGTCTTCCGCTGCGATCTGACATGGCTGACCTCTCGTTGGAACTGCATCTTCGGCAGCGGCTGCCAGGGCATCCAGGCCGGCCGCGCGGATGACGGGTGCTGCACCCTGGGTGCCCATTTCTCGGACGAGGACGACGAGAAGCGGGTCGCCGAACATGTGGCGAGACTCACGCCCGACATCTGGCAGCACCACGACGAGGGCCGGCGGGGCGGCTGGGTCGCGGAGGACGAGGACGGTGAGCGTCAGACGCGGCCGTTCCAGGGCTCGTGCATCTTCCAGAACCGGCCGGGGTTCGCGGGCGGCATGGGGTGCTCGCTGCACATCCTCGCCCTCAAGGAGGGCCGCGAGCCGCTGGAGACCAAGCCGGACGTGTGCTGGCAGCTGCCCATCCGGCGGACCTACGACTGGATCGACCGGCCGGACGACACGCGCGTGCTGCAGGTGTCGATCGGTGAGTACGACCGTCGCGGCTGGGGCCCGGGCGGCCACGACCTGCACTGGTGGTGCACGTCGGCCACTTCGGCCCATGGCGCCGGGGACCCGGTGTACGTCTCCTACCGCGCGGAACTGACCGAACTGATGGGCAAGGCGGGTTACGACCGCCTGGCGGAACTGTGCGAGGAACGCCTGGCGTCCCAACTGCCCCTGCTGGCACCGCATCCGGCGGATCCGGCGAGGCAGGCGGATGCGGCGGGGCCGGCGGACCGGACGGATGCGGCG
>KL568644.1:8752-9426 GCA_000715605.1 Streptomyces speibonae
GGCCGGGCGCCTGACGCGGGGCGGACGGCACGCGGCGCGGGCCGGTGACAGTGCCGCGCGGACGCCGTCGCGTGCAGGGGGCGGGGTGTCCCTTCCGCGGCAGCCGCGGCACGCACGGCGAAAGCCGGCGCCGCCGCTCATGCCCCGGCCCGCCGGGGGCACCTGGCACGGGGGCGCACAGCGCCGGTGCCTGCGGTAAGGGCACATGACGCCGGACCCTCCGGCGCGACACCTGACGCCGACCCGTCCGAGGCACGGGGTGCCCCTGACACCCGAGTGACACCCGAGCCCGACACAGCGCGACGCCAAGCGTGCGACGCGGGTGCCGGACGCGGGGTGTTCGACGGCTCCCGGCGCCCCGGAACGCCGGGAACCGGCCGTGCGGATCTCCGGCACCAGCCGCAAGGAACGCGGCCCCGCTCCCCCCCCCCACCCCGACCGGCCGACACAGAAACGCCTGATGCCGCCCGCGCATCCGGACCCCGGGATACGGCGGTGCGCGGGGCGGGGCAGTCCGCGTCGGCCCACGGCCCCTCGGGGGTCCGGCACCGAGCTGCCAGGGCGCGGCCCGCTCCCCAGCCGACCGGCCCGGCTGAGGGCCTACTCCGCGGGTGGGGGTGTTTCGGAGGTTTCCGGGGTGGGGGTCACCGGGGTGCTGGGGGTCGGGCCGGTGG
>KL568645.1:0-1559 GCA_000715605.1 Streptomyces speibonae
GGGGGGCCTGCCGTGAGGAGTACGGGCGCGCGCCGTCGCGCCGTCGGGCTCCGGTCGTCACCGTGACCAGGGTTATGACCGGTTCATTTCAAGGAAGTTAGCGGGAGTCGCCCGGACGCGTAACCCCTTTCGCGCACGGACCCTCGCCTTTTCCCTCGAGTGGGACAAAGTGCGGACGTCGTCCCGCGGGCTGCGTCGAGCCGGGAAGCTCAGTCGTCGCCGGGGCGGTCGGCGGGCCCCTTGGCACCCTCCCGCCGCTCTCTCCGTGGTCGCCGCAGGCTGAACATCACCGAGGCCGCCAGGACGACGGCGATGACCGCGAGACCGACCGGCGGGGGGACCTCCGGAACGTCGGCACTGATCGTCTCGTGGACGGCCTGGAGGATCAGCTTGACGCCGACGAAGCCCAGGACGACCGCGAGGCCCACGTCCAGATGGCGGAACCGGTGGAGCAGTCCGGCGAGGAGGAAGTACAGGGCACGCAGCCCCAGGATCGCGAAGGCGTTGCTGGTGTAGACGACGAAGAGATCGTCACTGACGGCGAGGACCGCGGGAACGCTGTCGACGGCGGAGACCAGGTCGGCCGCTTCGATCGCGGCGACCACCGCGAGCAGCGGGGTCGCCGCGCGCTTTCCGGCCTCCTCGACGAAGAAGCGCGCCCGCGTACGCGTCCCGCACCGCAACGACCTTGCGGAGCAGCCGCAGGGCGACGCTCCTGCCGGGGTCGAAACCGTGTTCCTCGCCCTTGAGGAGCTTGTAGGCGCTGTAGAAGAGCACCGCGGCGAAGACGAACAGCACCGCCGTGAAGCGGCCGACCACGGCGACACCGAGTGACAGGAAGACACCCCGGAGAACGAGCGCGCCCATCACCCCGAAGAACAGGACACGGTGCTGGTGGACGCGCGGCACCCGGAAATGGCGAAGATCACGGCGAAGACGAAGAGGTTGTCGACGGACAGGCTCTTCTCCAGCAGCCACGCGGTGAGGTACTCGGTGCCGGCCGTGGCGCCGAGGACGACGAAGACGACCGCGCCGAAGGCCAGGGCCGGCCCCACCCACAGGGCGCTCCAGGCGGCCCCCTCCTTGAATCCGATGACGTGCGCGGCGCGGTGGGCGAGCAGGTCCACCGTCAGTGCCACCACCACCGTCGCGGCGAACAGCACCCACAACCAGGGCGGTACCTCCAGCACGCCGCTCACCTTCTCCGCGGCCCGCGCCGACGCGGACCCTCGGACAGAAGTCTCCGGTACGGCACCGTGCCGGGCGACACAGCGCGCTTGCCGGTCCGGCAACTTTCCGTGCCGTACGGGGGCGGAACGGGCGACACTCGGACACCTTCCACCGAAGGAGACCTCGACATGTCAGACACCGACGCGCTCACGTTCTGGGACGGCGTCCACGCCGCGCGTCCGGCAGCGGCCGAACCGCGGCCGAACGTACGGCTGACCGAGTTCGTCACGGACCTGCCGCCCGGTGACGCCCTGGACCTCGGCTGCGGGCCCGGCGGAGACGCCGTGTGGCTCGCGCGCCGGGGGTGGCGGGTCACCGCCGTCGACGTC
>KL568645.1:1785-4047 GCA_000715605.1 Streptomyces speibonae
CGTCCGTGGCGGTCGAGCGTCTCACCGCGCTGGCCGCCGCCCACGGTCTGGACGCGCGCATCCGCGCCCAGCGGCACGATCTGCGCGAGTCCTTCCCGGACGGCCGGTTCGACCTCGTGTCCGCCCACTACCTGCACACCCCTCTGGAACTGGACCGGGCGGCCGTGCTGCGCACCGCGGCGCACGCCCTGCGCCCGGGCGGGCGGCTGCTGGTCGTCGACCACGGTTCGACCGCCCCCTGGTCGTGGAATCAGGACCCCGATGTCCGGTACCCGGGCCCGCTGGAGGTCGCCGAGGGCCTGGCCCTGGACCCGGCGGTGTGGACGGTCGAACACGCCGACTCGCCGCGCAGGACCGCGACCGGGCCGGGCGGAGCGACCGCCGAAGTCACCGACCACATCCTCGTCGTCCGCCGCACCGCGTGAACGACACGGCACCGCCGGGAGGCAGCATGTCCGCCGCACCACGTCGCGGAATCCGCCGCGACACCCCGCCGCCCCGCACCGGGAGCGGCGAGGCGGAGGTCCTGCGCGGGTTTCTCGACTACCTGCGCGCCTCGATCGCCGCGAAGGTCGAGGACGCACCCGAACCGCAGGTGCGTACCGCCGGAGTGCCTTCGGGAACCAACCTGCTCGGCCTGCTCAACCACCTCACCCACGTCGAACGGGCGACGTTCCTCGGGGACCGGGTGGCCGACTGGCAGGCGACCTTCCACGCCGCGCCCTCGGACGGCGTGGCGGAGGTCGTCGCCCGCTACCGGGAGGCGGTGGCCCTGGCGAACGACGTCCTGGACGGGTGCGCGGACCTCGGCGTGCCCGTGCCCCGCCCGCGCTCCGGCCGGCCCGCGCCCAGTGTCCGCTGGGCGCTCACCCACATGATCGAGGAGACCGGCCGCCATGCCGGCCACGCGGACATCCTCCGCGAGCTCATCGACGGGGCGACCGGACGGTGATCAGCCCCCGTGAGCCCGCTTGCCCCTGGCCTCCCTGTCGTCAGGGTGTACCGCCGGAGAGCGGGCGGCAGTAGAGGGCGTCCGGGGTGCGTGCGGACAGGAAGCGGCCCGTGTAGGCGATGCCGGCGGCGTACTCGCCGTCCGCGCACTGGCCCTTGTAGTGGCCGTGCGCGAAGTCGCCGCCCTTGGGCCGCTCGCCCCGGTTGTCGCCCCGGTCGAACCAGACGGTGCGGCCGCTCGTACCGGTGAGCGCGCCGTCCGGGGCCTTCGCGCACAGGGCGGCGGAGACGGCGGCGCCGCGGACGCTGTAGCCGGTGAGGAAGTGGCCCGCGGCGCACTGGAGCTTGGTGTAGCCGGAGGCCCAGTCGCCGCCGGGCGGGACGTACCGCTCGTCCTTGACGACCTGGTGGCCGCCGGCCGGGTCCCACAGCGGCCCGGCGGTCACGTCGGAGCACAGGCCCCGGTTGCCCGTGTGGGCGAGGCCGAGCAGGCGCTGCCCGTCGGGGCACACCGCCTTGCGGGCCCCGGAGTCCCAGTCGGGCAGCGCGCGCATACGGCGTGAGGCCACGAAGTCGGCGTGGTCGGGGCTGAGCATCGACCAGTGGTCCACCGGGGCGACGGGGCCGGTGCGGCCGGCGGCACGGACGAGCCGGGTCCACGCGCCCTCCCGCCAGTCGTCGCCGTCGTGGATGCCCATGCGGTTGCCCGCGGCGTCCCAGTGCAGCAGGGCCCATCCGTTGCCCCTGCGGTTCTCGTGCCAGCCGACGAGCGGCCAGTACGCGAAGTCGGCGTCGGTGCGGATCAGATGGTCGACGAAGTTCTCGAACCAGGCCCGGTCGGCGGCGCTGTGCTCCTCCCGGCCTCCGACGCCGAACTCGCTGATCCATACGGGTGCGGTGAAGTGCCGGTCCTGCTCGGCGCCGACGAAGAAGGCCTGGCGGTTCAGGACCTCGATCAGCTCGCCGGGTGACAGGTCCCGGTAGCGGGGGTCGGTGGTCTCGCCGATTCCGGTGGCTCCCGTGTGGTTCGGGCCGGTGTAGCCGTAGAAGTGGGCGGAGTACACGAGCTTGCCGGAGTCGACGAGGGTGTGGGAGAGATGGCGGGCGGGCTCGAGGGTGGGGCGGCCGTGCGCGAACCCGTCGACGGGAATGCCGGTCCAGTTGATGCCCTCGACGACGATGAGGAGGTCGGGGTCGGCCTCCGTCAGGATGCGGTCTCCGACGCGCTGGGAGGCGGTGAACCAGTCGTGGTTGTCGCCGAGGCCCCAGTTGGGGTCGTCCCACACGGAGCGGCGGACCTCGTTGTAGAGG
>KL568645.1:4244-6513 GCA_000715605.1 Streptomyces speibonae
CCTCGCGCCATCAGAGATGTGTATAAGAGACAGGCCGTCGACTCCGCAGCACCAACGGGTCGTGTTGGTGTGGTTGTTGAGGATGACCGCGAGGCCGGAGCCGGTGAGTTCGCGGATCACGGCGTCATAGACCTGGAGCGGGGTCCTTCCCCTCAGGCCGGGGTTGGCCGCGACGGCTTCGTCCCGGACGGGGCGGGTGTCGTGGATCATCTCGTTGGAGAAGGGCAGCCGGATGCTGTTGATCCCGATCTCGTGGAACCCGGCGATGATCTCCGCCATGGGCGCGCGGTCGAGGCCGAGCGGGATCCGGTGGGAGTTCTCTCCGGCGTGGTGGTTGGCGTCATCCTCCGTGCTGCCGCTGCCCTTCCATGTGCCGCTGGCGCCGTGCCAGTTGCCGGACCGGAGTTTGAACCGGTCGCCGTTCGCGTCCACGATCCAGCGGCCCCGCGTACTGAGCGGCGGCGTCCAGGAGGCGACGGAGGGAGCCTCCGTGCGGTCCGGGGCCGCCGGTGGGGCGGCCGCCGCCGCGACGCCGGGCATCGAGGGCGCCAGCAGGAGGAGGGCGCCGAGAACTGTCCTGACCAAGGAGCCGCGCACGGTCACCGTCCCAGTCGTCGTCGCACGGGATGTCATGACAGCGTCATAATGCGGCACGGACGGCAGGTGGTCCAGACAATCCGCGCAGCGCGGGGATGAACTCTTGGCGTCCCCCGCACGTAAGAGGAGAACGGGCGGCTCCTCGCACGGTCGCCCGCACCCGTCGCGCCACGTTCATCCAAGGAGTACGCAGCAATGAGCACCGCACCCCTGAGCGATCGGCTCTCCAGCCACCAGCCTCTCGTTCTGGGCCTGTTCCGTATCGTCCTCGGCGTGCTGTTCACCAGCGAGGGCGCCGCCACGCTCTTCGGTGTGCTCGACCGTGAGGCCACCCCCACGGGCGACTGGCCCTTCTGGTACGCGGGAGTGATCGAGCTCGTCTGCGGTGCCCTCATCCTCCTCGGCGTCGCGACCCGCAGCGCGGCGTTCCTCAGCTCGGGCGCCATGGCCTTCGCCTATTTCACCGAGCACCAGAAGGACGGGCTCTTCCCGCTGCAGAACGGCGGTCTGTCCCCGGCACTGTTCTGCTGGGGCTTCCTCCTCCTGGTGTTCTCCGGCCCCGGTGCCCTGTCCCTGTCGGGCCTGCTGCGCCGCGACGCCACGCGTCCCGCACCGTCCGGCCCGCACGCCGCCCGGTCCACCTCGCCGGGCCAGCCGGGCTGACCTCGGCACGGTCGGCAAGGGTCCACGAACGGAAGGCGACGCACGGCGTACGACGGACCGGAGGCATTCGCCGCCGGTACGGGGGCAATCGGCACGTACGGCAACTCACGTGGACCGATGCAGAGATGAGTGTGATGACATGTCCTACCCGGAACACCCCCCGGCGCGCACGGACGCCATGAACGCACAGCATGACACGGGCGTGCGACGGGGCAACGGAATGGCCGTCGCCGCACTCGTCCTCGGCATCCTCGCGGTCGTCCTCTTCTGGACCGTCGTCGGTGGTGCCCTGCTCGGACTCCTGGCTGTGGTCTTCGGCGTCATCGGTGCCCGCAAGGCACGGGGAGGCCGGGCCCCGCACGGTGCGATGTCCATCGTCGGGGCGGTACTCGGCGCGCTGGGGCTGGCCGCGTCCGTGGTGATCATCGCGATCGGCGCGTCGATCCTCAACTCGGACGAGTTCAAGGACTTCGACGACTGTGTCCGGCACGCCGACACCCAGAGCGAACGTGACGCATGTGCCGAGGACTTCAACCGGGACGTCAACGACTGACCGGGGAAGGCACCCGCCTACAACCACGGGGTCGGTCACGTCACCCGGACGGACGGTACGACCGGGCGCACGGCACAACGTCCGGCCGATGCGGCAGGCGCCTCACCGGGTCGCATAGCACAGTGGGACCATGAACCGTCACCGACGCCCACCCCGACGTGCCCCGTGGATCGCGGGCGGCGCCGCCCTGCTCGTCCTCGGGGGACTCGGCGTGTGGGCGTTGGTCGGGCGGGACGGCGGCGATCCCACCCCCAGGCCCTCGGGGACGGATCTGTCCCTGCCCACGCTGAACCCGCTGCCGTCCTGGACGTTCGAGACGGAGCCCTCCGGCACCGCCCCGGGGACGCCCTCGCTCACCCGGTCCCCCGGGGCGACATCCCGGTCTCGTCAGCCGGCTCCGCCGAGCGGGGGAGCCGCGACCCGCACGGGGCCGGGGATCCCGGGGCCCGCCACCGA
>KL568645.1:6757-7353 GCA_000715605.1 Streptomyces speibonae
GACAGGGAGCCGGGGCCCCGCCCGCCCGCGACGGACGGCACGGGCGTACGCCCGCCCGGCACGGGAGCGGCACCGACACCCGTGCCGGCGCGGCCCCCGGGGCCCGGAACCTCGGCACGTTCCACCGTGCCCGCGCCCTCCGGGTCCCCCGCGCGTCCCGAACCGGCGCGGCCTGCGACGAAGCGTCCGCACTCCTCGGCACCCGCGCCGACACCCTCGAAGCCCGTCCAGCCTCCCGCGAAGCCCACGCCCAAACCCTCGGCACCCGTCCAGCGTCCCTCGAGCCCCACGCCCAGGCCTTCGGCACCCGTCCAGCGCCCGTCGAAGCACGCGCCCAAGCCGTCGACGTCCGAGCAACGTTCCCCGAAGCCCACGCCCAAGCCCCCGGCACCCGTGCCGCAGCACTCGGAGCCCGCGCCGTCGTCCTCCGCCCTGACGCCCGTCCCGACCCGCCCGCCGAAGCCCGCCGCGCCGAGTGCGACGCGCACACCGCCCGCCACCCCGACAGCCGGACCGGACCGGGCGGTGATCACCACCTGGCACACCTCACCGACGGCGGTCGCCGCCGCCCGGCGCATGGCCGAGCGGGGCAAGGT
>KL568645.1:7562-9601 GCA_000715605.1 Streptomyces speibonae
GCATGGCCGAGCGGGGCAAGGTCGGCGACCGTGCCTGCTCCATGGCGGCCGTCGGCCACCCGGACCCCGCACTGGTGCCGCGAGGCGACCGCATCGGCATCGGGCGCCACGGTGATTACTGGTGTCTGATCAAGGGGGACGGCGCACGGTGAACGAGTGCACCGCCGCGTCATGCCTCTGACGGTGTTCCGAGCACGTACGGGGCGAGGATGTCGGCCACCGTCCGGTTGCGCGGGGCGGGGACGCCCAGCCGGGCGGCCAGGTCGGCCACTGCCCCGCTGAGCCAGGGCAGCTCGAGACGGTTGCCGTTCTCCAGGTCGTTGTGCAGGGAGGAGGTCATGTCCGCGGGCAGCGTGTCGCAGAAGGCCAGCCGGCTCTCGGCGAACGTGTCGTCCACGGGGACCCCGGACGCCTGCGCGACGGCCACGGTCTCCTCCATGATCTCGCGCAGCAGCGCCCGGGAACGCTCGTTGGAGCGGACGACTCCGATGGGCCGGCGGACGGCCGCCGTGGTGGCGGACAGACCGACGAGGAAGACGAACTTCTCCCAGATCACCTTGTCGATCCCGTCGCTGGTCTCCGCGTCGATGCCCGCGTCGCGGCAGGCGGCCAGCAGGTCGGCGACCACCGGTTCCTGGCTCGGGTGACGTGCGCCGAAGACCATTTTCTGCAGGGTGCCGTTGTGCCGGACGACACCGGGTTCCTCGATGAAGGCGGAGATGAAGCAGGCTCCGCCGAGGACGGATTCCCCGGGCAGATGACGGCGCAGGACGGTGTCCTTGTCCACGCCGTTCTGCAGCGAGAGCACCGGCGCCTTCCCCGCGTTCGAGGAGGCCAGCTGTCCTGCCACGTCCTCCGTGTCCCAGAGCTTCACCGCGACGACGACCAGGTCCACGGGACCGAGCCGGGCGACGCTGTCGACGAAGGCGTCGGGTGAGGTACGGACGTCGCCCAGCGGGCTGCGGACGAGCAGCCCCTCTCTGCGCGCGGCCTCCAGGTGGCGGCCCCGGGCCACGAACGTGACCTCGTGGCCGGCCGCGGCCAGCCGCGCCCCGAAGTAGCCGCCGACCCCGCCGGCTCCCACCACCGCTGTCCTCATGTGCGCCCACCGCCTCGTCGTCCGCCGGAGAGGCTACTACGAGGCCCGGTGGCGCGCGGCGTAAGCTGCCCTCGGCACGGGCGCGGCTGGACTGGGGGGTACATGACGGCTGGGGCGGCTCCTGAGTGGACGTCGGTTCTCGATTCGGTGGTGGTGTACGCGCAGGGCGCGCTCTGCCGGCGGCTGGCCCGGGGCCCGGTGCCGGCGGGCGGACGGGTGCGGGTGACGGGACTGCCCCGCTCGCTGGACCCGGACTCGTTGCGGGCCCGCGTCGTCGACGCCTCGGGGACGCGCGTCACCGAGGCGCGGGTCGAGGTCGAGGCCGAACCCCAGGACGCGGACCGGGCGGGCGAGTTGCTGCGCGAGGTGGAACGCCTGCGCGACGTCCGGGCTGCCGCGCAGGGCCGCCGGGACCGGCAGCTGACCCTGATCGAGGAGATCGGCGCGCTGCGTCCGGTGCCGCCCGCCCGCAGGAAGGACGACCCGCATCGCCGTACCCCGGTCGACGCGTGGCTGAACCTCTCCGCCTTCGTCGACGACCGGCTGACCGCGCTGCACAGCGGGCTGCGCGCGCTGGAGGAGGAGCTGCGCCGGGCCGAGCACGACCTGTCCGTCGCGTTGGACCGGCTCTCCCGGGCCGGCTCCGACGCGCCGTCCGCGCATGTGGCCACCTCGTTCTGTGCGGTCCTGACGCTCGACGGCGCCGGTGAGGCGGAGACCGAGGTGGAGGTGGAGTACGGCGTGCCCGGCGCCGTGTGGGTGCCGACCTACCGTCTCACCCACCGTCAGGGCGAGGATGTCGGTCGCCTGTCACTGCGGGCGTCGGTCGCGCAGCGCACCGGCGAGGACTGGACCGGGGTGCACATCGCGCTGGCCACCGCCGATCTGCGCCGCCGCACCGGCCTGCCCCGGCTGCGCTCCGTGCGCATCGGACGCAGTC
>KL568645.1:9880-10898 GCA_000715605.1 Streptomyces speibonae
GATGTGTATAAGAGACAGACGCCGCGCCTCCACCCGCACCGGGAGGCTACGGCGGCCCGGGGGGTCCGGGTGACGCGGAGGGGCACCTCACACAGGCGTACGGCAGCGCCGCCGCCGGCACCGTGACGCGGTCCATGCCCCGCCCCGGCGCCAGGTCGCGCACCGGCGCGGGGCCCGCCCCGGCGCCCGCCCTGGCTCCCGCGGCTCCGGGGGCGGCCCCGCCGCCCGCGATGTCCGCCGCCCCACCCCTCGCCGCACCACCGGCGCCCGTGCCGGGGCCGCCGCAGCCGGACGCCGCGGAACTCGACTACAGCGCACTCGTCCTGTGCGGCCCGGACGACCCCGAGAGCCGCAGGGGGCGGCTGTTCCCCGGTACCGGATTCGACCCGGTGACCGCCGAGTACCGGCGGCGCGCCGAGAGGGTGGCCACGCTGCCGCTCCCGGGGCGCACCGTGCGCCCGCGCGAGTCGGCGGGTTCCTTCGACCACCGCTACGACGCCGCCGCGCGCGCCGACATCCCCTCGGACGGCACGTGGCACAGCGTCACCATCGGTGAGGTGCCGGTGGGTCTGCGCACCTCGTACGTCTGCGTCCCCTCCGTGGAGCAGACCGTCTACGCGACCCTGGTGCTCTCGAACGCGACCGACCAGGCCCTGCTGGCCGGTCCGGTGGAGGTCACCGTCGACGGGGACTTCCTGCTGACCGCCTCCCTGCCGACGCTCGCCCCGGGCGGGATGTGCCGGATGGGCCTCGGACCGGCCAAGGCGATCGGGGTCACCCGCCGGACCAACCTGCACGAGTCGACCGCCGGTCTGCGCAACAACGTCACCGTGCTCGACCACCGTGTGCACGTGGAGCTGGCCAACCGGCTCCCCGTGCCGGTCTCCGTCGAGGTGCGCGAGCGCGTGCCCGTCACCTCGGAGGCGGACGTCCGCATCGAGGAACGGGCCGACTGGGCGGCGCCCGAGGACGACGAGAGCCCCGAACACCACGCTCCGGGCACACGTCTGTGGCGGGT
>KL568645.1:11118-11355 GCA_000715605.1 Streptomyces speibonae
GCCCGCCGGTGGCACCGTCGCACTGGACGGTGGCTACGAAATCCGCATCCCCGCCGGCAAGGCCCTCACGGGCGGCAACCGCAGGAGCTGACACAGCCATGTCCACGTCGCCCACGTCATCCATGTCGTCCACGTCGTCCCCGTCGCCGGAGCCGGCCGCCCTGATCCCCCTGCCCGTCGCCGCCGTCACCTGTACGGAGGACCGCGCGCACATCGAACGGACCGCCGTGCTCGAAC
>KL568645.1:11662-11871 GCA_000715605.1 Streptomyces speibonae
CCTGGGGCCGGTCACCGCGCTGGCCGTCGACCGCACCCTGCACGCCGCACTGTCCGGCGGCCCCGAGGCGACCGTCCTCGACGTGCGGATCGTGCGCGCCTGGACGCCTCGCGACCCGGGGCCCGGCGACGACGACTCCGCGCTGCGTCGCCGGGTGACGGCGCTCGAAGGGGAGCGGTCGGAGCTGGAGCACCAGCGGGACCGGCTGG
>KL568645.1:12080-15078 GCA_000715605.1 Streptomyces speibonae
GCCCGGCTCGATCTGCTCGCCCGGCTGGCCGCCGATCTGCTGCGGGAGATCGCCGAGGGCGCCGGCCACGGCGAAGCGGAGAACGACCGCTGGACGCGGGAGCTGGACCGGGTGGACGGCGAACGCGACGCCTACGGGGAGGAACTGCGGGCCGTCGAGGCGAGGCTGGCCCGCATCGCCGTCGAACTCTCCGAGGCCCAGCAGGCATGGGCCCTCTCCGAGCGTGAGCCCGCGGAGCTGACCGGCCACGTCGAGCTGACCGTGCACGCCGAGGCCGCGGGGCGGACCGAGCTGCGTCTGGGCCACCTCACCCCGTGCGCCCTGTGGCGCCCTGCCTACCGGGCCGTGCTCGACGGGCCGGAGCTCACCCTGGACACGGACGCCATCGTGTGGCAGCGCACCGGCGAGGACTGGTCGGACGTACGGCTGACGCTGTCGACCGCCCGTTCGGCCGCGGCCACGGAGCCGCCCCGGCTGGGTGAGGACCGGCTGACGCTGACGGACCGCTCCCCCGCCGAGCGCCGGACCGTGCACGTGGACCTGCGCGAGGAGGAGGTCGCGGAGCTCGGCCCCGCCCCCGTGCCGGGGCTGCCGGGAGTGGACGACGGCGGCGAGGTACGGGTCCTGCACGCCCCCGCTCCGGTCTCCGTACCGGCGGACGGACGCGCCCACCGGGTGCCGCTCTCCTCGTTCACCTCGTCCGCACGGAGCGAGTACGCCTGCTCGCCCGAACTGTCACCGCTGGTCGACCAGGTGGTGCGGTTCGACAACGGGTCGGGGCACGCCCTGCTGGCCGGACCCGTCGACCTGATCGGCGGCAGCGGGTTCACCGGCCGCGGCACACTGGACTTCACCGCGCCCGGCGCGCCCGTGGACCTCGCCTTCGGCAGCCGCGACGACCACCGGGTGCTGCGGCACACCGAGGAGACCCGCGAGACCACCGGGATCACCCAGCGCACCGTCCTCACCCGCACGGTGCGGCTGCACGTCTCCCGGTTCTCGGCCCCCGGCGAGCGGGACGAACGGGTGATCGTGCTCCGGGAGCGCATCCCGGTTTCCGAGGTGTCGGCGGTGGAGGTCCGGCTGCGCCGGGAGGCGTGCTCGCCGGTGCCCGACGCGGTCGACGCGGACGGCATCGTCCGCTGGAACCTCCCGCTGTCCCCGGGCGCCCGGCGCACGGTCACCCTCGTCTACGAGATCTCGGCGAGCGGCAAGGTCAGCGGCCTCTGAGCCGGCAAGGGGAGGCGGCCGCACGGCGCGTGGCCGGTCAGCACGCCACCTTCGGGTCCAGGGTCTCCCGGAAGGCACGGCCCGCGGCCATCAGGGCGTCGAGCGTCTCCCTGGTGCGGATGAGTTCGTCGATGTGCTCGGAGAGCCGTTCGCGCTCCTCGGCCATCCGCTCCATGGCGACGTCGGAGTGTTCCTCGCTGGGTGCGTCGACACACGGCAGCAGGTCGAGGATGGTCCGGCTGGACAGACCTCCGGCGTACATGCGCTGGATGAACCGGACCCGTTCCACCTCGTGCTCCGTGTAGTGCCGCTGTCCGCCGGCGCTGCGGGTGCTGGTGAGCAGTCCCTGTTCCTCGTAGTAGCGCAGCGACCGGACGCTGACCCCCGTGCGTGCGGCGAGCTCCCCGATGCGCATGACGTCCCCTTCCGTGCCCGCGGCACACGACTGGTCTCTCACATGGACGTGAGGTTTCAGCGTACTACCGGGCCCGGTGGCTACGGCGGGCCGCCCAGACCGTGCGCTCGGTCCGACCCGGCCGGGTCGCCGCGGCGCAGGATGCTGTGCGGGCCGTCGGGGTCGAGCAGCCGGTCCGAGGTCCTCGGCGGTCAGTGCGCAGGCGGCACCGGCCCGGAGACGGCGCGGACCGCTGAGGGCGTAGCGGCCCACGGCGTCGGTGCGGGACGGGCCGGCGCCGACGGAGAGGGTGCGTTCGCCCCCGATGGTGATGCCGGCCGCGGCCGGCATGCTCCCCCAGCCGGCTCCCCGGTGCGGCACGTGCGCGGCATGGTGGTGGCCGGGCGCGGCGTGGCAGCGCTCCTCGAGACCCGGGGCGGTCTCCGGGGCGTCCGCCGGCAGGAAGCGGGGGAAACCGGCCAGTTCGACGACGGCGAACAGTCCGCCGGGGGCGAGCATCTCGCGCACCTCGCGCAGCGCGGCGCCGGGGTCGGCCATGTGGTGCAGGCAGGCCGATGCCCAGATGAGCTCCGGTGCGCCGAGGGCGGGCCGGCGCGCCGCGTCGGGGTCCGCCCGCACCGGGCGCACCCGGTCCGCCATCCCGGCCGCGGCCGCGTTCCGCCGGAGCCGGCGCAGATGGGCGTCCGAGGAGTCGACGGCGGTGACCTCGGCCTCGGGGAAGCGTTCGAGCAGGGCGAGGGTGCCGGCTCCGGTCCCGCAGCTCAGGTCGACGATGTGACGAGGGGCGGCTTCCAGAGGGAGCCAGGCGGTGAGGGACGCGGTGTGCCCGGCGAGTACGTCCGCGTCCAGGTCGAGGATCTCCGCCCGGTCGCCCTGGTCGCGGCCGGGCTCGTGCCGGTGGTGGGGCGTGGCGTGCGTGGTGGGGTGGCTCATTCCCTCACGCCAGGCGGGCCGGTGGCGGCCGGTCGGCCGGTTCCCGCGATGCGCAAGGCGAGGGCCGCCGGGCTGCCGGAGACCAAGAGGGCGCGCCCGCCGGCCGATGCGCGAGGCGCCGGCCGGCGGGACGCGGGCAGCGGGTCCTAGGAGGTCTGGGCCCGGTCGTACAGGGCCTTCGCCTCGTTGCCGAAGTAGGGCCCGAACATCCTGTTCGGCAGGAACGTGTAACCGAAGCTGTTCACCGAGACCTGGAGGCCGGTGCCCGTCGTCTCGTCGAAGCCGGTGAACCAGGGGCCTCCGCTGGAGCCTCCCGTCATGTCGCAGCCGAGGCTGTGGTCCTGCGAGAAGAGGAAGTCCCTCGAGCTGTTGCCGCTGCAGTGGATGAGCTCGGAGCCGTCGTACGGGTCGGCGGCGGGG
>KL568645.1:15332-20260 GCA_000715605.1 Streptomyces speibonae
GCGTACATCCGCTTGTTGTAGCCGCCGTTGAACTCCAGACCCTGCGCGCCGACGACCGAGGTGAGCCGCTGTCCGTCCAGGGGTGCCACGACGGCCGCCCCGACGTCGTAGTTGATGTCCTCGCTCGCCTCCCACTGCGGTGTGGTCAGCGTGCTGGTGGCGCTCCACTGGCCGTACGGGGCCTCGCCGTTGTCGTACGCGGGCACGAAGACCCAGTTGGTGTGCCAGCTTCCCTGGTACTTCACGCAGTGCCCGGCCGTGATGACGGTGCTGGCGTTCTGGCTGGTGACGGCGTTGCCGGAACAGGAGGCGGTGCGTCCCTGGAAGGTGAAGAACACCCGGCCCGAGGTGGACACCACGGCTCCGTCGCCGGTCCAGGGCCCGCCGGGCTCGGGGAAGGCGGTGGGTGCGGCGCCGGGTACGACGGTCGTCCCGCCCGCGTCGGACGGGGCGGGTGCCTTCAGGGTGGCGGCGGCCGTGGGGCTCAGTTCGAGGTCGAGGGGTGCGGCGCCGCGCATCCGGTCGGCGGTCCAGAACGTTTCGGCCCGGTGCTGTTCGGCCGCGGGAACGGTGCGGATCGCGGTCGATGCCGCGTCAGCGGCCCCGGAGGGTGCGGCGCCGGCGGCGCCGGCGTCGACGAGGCCGGCGGTGAACAGGGCTGCGACGGCCAGCAGGGTGCCCGCGGCGGTGCGGTGGCGTCTCACGCATGTCTCCTTCTGCCGCGCCCGGACCGGCGAGGTCCGGGCAGGGTGGGGGGGGAACGAAGAGCTGTGCGGTCGGACGTGCGTCCCGCAGAGTGCCACGAAAAACCAATCTTGTCAGGAGCGCGACAACGCCAGGGGGAAATTCGCTACCGCGACGGCCACGGGAGGAGCGAGACTCGCCCCATGGCAGACATGAGCGCCTTCCGCGCGGCGGTGACCGCCTGGGCGGCCGGCGCCCCCGGTGACGAAGCCCGGGACCTGGCGGGGCGGTTGGACGTCCGGACGGCCGTTCTGCTCGAAGGACTGAGTGACGCCGCGGCGGTCGGCGCGCTGGCCGAGAGCCGCGGCCGGGACCTGGCGGCCGAAGGGGTCTGCGTCCTGCCCATGGGCGGCGCGATGAGCGTCGGGCGCTTCGCCGGCCTGCTCGGCCCGTCGGGCCTGGGCCTGCGGCTCACGGGGCTGTGCGACGAGGCGGAGTTCGGCTACTACGCCCGTGGCCTGGAGCGGGCCGGTGCGCACGGGCGGCCGTTCCACGTCTGCGCGGCGGACCTGGAGGACGAGTTGATCCGGGCCCTGGGTGTGCACCGGGTGAGGGAGATCATCCGGGCGGAGGGGGAAGACCGCCCGCTGCGGACCTTCCTGCGCCAGCCCGCGCAGCAGGGCCGCGCCCCTGAGCAGCAGCTCCGGCGCTACCTCGGCACGAAGAAGGGACGCAAGATCCACTACGGCCGGGTCCTCGTCGAGGCCCTCGGCCCCGATCGCGTACCCGCCCCGCTCGACGCCCTGTTCGCCGGCCTCTGACCGGCCCCGCGCCGTCCGCCGCCCGCTGTCCGTCGACGGTGTCAGGACTTCGGTGTCAGAACTTCGGTGTCGGTGCCTGCCCCTGGACCAGTTCCGCCGCCTCCTCGGCGGTCTGCACCGACGGGGGCGACCCGTCGAGCGGCTGCCGCGCCGTCTCCTTCATGCACGCCACCGCGATGACGCCCACCAGAGCCGCGGCCATCGAGTAGTACGCCGGCATCATGTCCGAGCCGGTCACACTGATCAGGGCGGTGATGACCAGGGGTGTGGTGCCGCCGAACAGGGAGGCGGAGAGGTTGTAGCCGACCGACAGGGAGCCGTAGCGCACCGCGGTCGGGAACATGGCCGGCAGCGCCGCCGACATGGTGCCGAGCAGACAGACCAGGGACAGGCCGAGCATCAGCATGCCGGACGAGACGGCGAGCAGACTGCCCTCCCGCACGAGGACGAACGCCGGGGCGGACAGGACGAAGAAGCCCAGCATGCCGGCCATGAGCAACGGCTTGCGGCCGTACCGGTCGTTCAGCCGGCCCACCTGGTTGATGACCGTCATCAGCAGCACCATGGTGGCCACCAGGATCAGCAGCCCGTGGGTCTCGCTGTAGTGCAGTTCGTCGGAGAGGTACGTCGGCATGTACGACAGCAGCATGTAGTCGGTGATGTTGTACGCGCCGACCAGCGCGATGCACAGCACCAGCGCGCGCCACTGCTCCCGGAAGATCCTCGCGAGGTCGCCGTGGGCGGTCCGCTCCACCGAGGTCGCGGCCTCGGCGATGTGGACGTTGCCCTCCTCGAGCTTCAGATACGCCGGTGTGTCGTCCAGCTTCAGCCGCAGGTAGATGCCGACGATGCCCAGGGGTCCCGCGACCAGGAACGGGATACGCCAGGCCCAGGCGTCCATGGTGTCGGAGCCGAGCCAGGCGGTGAGCCCCGTCACCAGGCTCGCCGCGCCGGTGTAGCCCGCGAGCGTGCCCAGTTCCAGGAAGCTGCCGAAGTAGCCGCGCCGGCGGTCCGGGGCGTACTCCGCGATGAAGGTGGAGGCGCCGCCGTACTCGCCGCCGGTGGAGAAGCCCTGGAGCAGGCGGAAGAGGATCAGCAGCAGCGGGGACCAGAAGCCCACGGCCGCGTAGGTCGGCAGCATGCCGATCGCGGCGGTGCCGATCGCCATGAGGATCATGGTCAGCGCGAGCACCTTCTTGCGGCCGATCTTGTCCCCCATCGGCCCGAAGACCATGCCGCCGAGCGGGCGCACGAGGAAGGCGACGGCGAAGGTGGCGAAGGAGGACAGCAGTTGCGCGGTCTCACTCCCGGAGGGGAAGAAGACGCGGCCGATGGTGCCGGCGAGATAGGCGTAGATACCGAAGTCGAACCACTCCATGGCATTGCCGAGCGAGGCGGCCTTGACCGCGCGCTTGACCGCCCGTTCATCCGTCACCGTGATGTCGGACCGGCGCAGCCGCGGGTTCTGGCGGCGCCGGAGGGCACGGAACAGGTGCGGGTGACGCTTGGCCGCCGCGGGATCGTGCGGCCCGTTGCCGGTGGGGGACGTGGCTGCGTTCCTTCCAGGACACAAGGTTGCAAACGGAACATATCAGGACTCACACGGAAACGTCTGGAAGAGCGCGCCTCACCTGTATGCCTCCGCTGCGCTGGTCACCCGGGCGGAGCGATGGTGCGGTGGGGAACGGGGGAAAACGCGCCCGGGGCAGCCGGCACCGGGCGGCCGTCCCGTCCTCAGGAGGCACTTGTGACCACCCCTCGCCCGTACGTCCGTTCGCTCCGCGTCCTGGCCGCCGCGCTGGCCGCCGGGACGCTGCTCGCCACGGCGGCCTGTTCCGGCGCGGACGACAGCGCACCGTCCGCGTCGGAGGTCTCCGCCACGGTGGCCGAGCGGGGTCTCGCCGCGCAGACCACGTCCCCCGAGTCGACGCCCGCCTCCCCGTCGCCCGGCACGGACCTCAGCGAGACCGGCGCACGCTACGCGCTGATCACCCCGGCGGACATCGAGGGCGACTGGACCCAGGTCGACAACCCGCAGGAGTGGCGGGACTCTTTGCTGGTGGGGGACGTGGACGTGGCCGCGTTCCTCCAGGGCAGGAGCGACGCCGGCGACTGCCAGGGCCTCGTCGACGCGCTGTACGACGAGACCCTGCTGGGCCGCCCGTCCGGGGCGTCGGCGCTCACCGGGTTCCAGGAGGGTGACGCGCGGCTGCTCTACCAGGTCGCCGCGTACGACCAGGCCGGTCTCGACGACTCCATGAAGTGGCTGCACTCGCTGCCGGACACCTGCGACCAGTTCACCCTGACCGGCGGTGACGACGGCGACCGCACCGTCCAGGTCATCGACCTGTCGCTGCCGGACAGCGGCGACGACCGCCAGGGGCTGACGGTGACGGTCAAGGGCACGAGCGACGGCAACCCCGTGACGCTGAGCCTGGACGTCGCCGCCGTGCGGATCGGGACGAGCGCCATCACGGTCACCAACGGCGGACTCGACGGCGCCGACCACGACACCACCACGGCGGCGGTGGAACAGGGGACGCAGCGGCTCCAGGAGGTGCTCGCCGGGCGTACGCCGTCGCCCACACCCAGCGGCGTCGAGTGAGCGAGCGGGTCACAACTCCCGGACGAAGTACGGCTCCACGGTCATCCACCCGTTTCCGCGGGCGCCGTAACGGGTGCCGGTGAAGTCCCGGGCGAGGGTGTACCAGGAGTCGACGTAGTCCGGGTCGTCGGTCCACCAGTCGTCGGGGACGGCGTCCAGGACGGCGTTCACCAAGGGGATGTAGGCGCCCTGGTCGGTGATCGTGAGCAGCACGGCGGCGATCGCCTTGGCCAGGTCCCGGTAGTTGGTGCTGCCGTCCTCCTCCATCATGACCGCGTCGGCCAGGTCGTACTTGTAGTGGGACCAGTCGACCAGGATCTGCTGGGGCCGGTAGACGGTTCCGTCCTCGTCCAGGTACGGCATGTCGACGGGGTCGACCCTCACCTTGCCGTCGTGGCCGAAGCCGGTGACCAGGGTGTAGATCTCGGCGTCGCCCTTGATCCAGGGTTCCTCGTCGTCCGACAGGCGGACCTCGGAGATGCGCGTGGTCCAGAAGCCCTCGGCGGCCGCCGGGGTCCGCGCCCGGCGGTCGGAGGCCGTGCCGGGGCGCGGTGCGGCGGAGTGCAGGCCGTACCCCGCGAGTTCCCGGTTCAGTACGTCCAGCCCGGCGGTCAGCGCCCGGGACCCGTCGATGTCGAGGACGTACACGGGGCGGTCGGGCGCCGTGTACGCGTCGAGCGTGTGCGCCCGGCCCCGGGGGTCGTAGGCGGTGACGCTCATGACGTCGTCGTCGGACGTCGCCACGGCGACCCAGGGCGTGGCTCCCGCGGAGAGCGCCGCGCGCATGGAGGCGTCCCCGAGCCGCAGCCGGAGCAGCG
>KL568645.1:20453-22704 GCA_000715605.1 Streptomyces speibonae
GGCCGGTACCGGGGGCCAGGCCCTTGGCGTCGGCTATGCGACGGTCGGCGGCGGACAGGGCGGGCGTGAGGGGGCTGTCGGCCTTCCGCGCCAGGTCGGTGACGGTCACCCCGTCGGAGGTGAGCGCCGCGCTGCGCACGGTGGCACGCCAGGCGGGGTCGGTGAGGGAGGCGGCCAGCGCTCGCGCGGCGGTGTCCTCGGCGGCGAGTACGGCGTCGGCGGGGACGGGGGGCGCCGGGGCGGCCGTGGCGGGGGGTGCGGCGAGGGTGTGGCCGGCGGTGAGGGTGATGAGGCATGCGGCGAGGGCGCCGAGGCCGTGCCGGCGGGGGTGACGGGGTCTCACGTGGATCGATCCTCCTGGGTCGAGTGGTCGGGTCGGACTGCCAGGTGGAGCTGTGGAGCGGGTCTGTGCCTTGTGCCGGGGGCGGTCTATGCGAGTAGACATCCCCGTCGAGAATGTCGGTGACATGACAGAAAGGCAAGAGGGCGGACCGGGTCCCCGGGGAGGGCCAGGCCCTGGGCTCCGGGCTCCGGGCGGTGTTCCGGGCCTCCGGCGCCGACGGTGAGCGGTGCGGCCCGTCAGGCGTCCTTGATCACCGCGGTGACGGGCGTGCCGGTCTCGATCGTGCGGCTGACCGTGCAGAGGCGGTCGTGCGAGGCCCGCACCGCGCGGGGCAGGATCGCGCGGGCCCGGTCCGCGCCCTCCCCGTCCTCGAAGGCGACGTCGAAGGTCACCACGAGGTCGGTCATGCGGTTGCCCAGCTCGTCGCTGATCTTGTCTCCGGTCACCGAGACCGAGAACCGCGCGGGCTCGGCGTGCCGGCCGGTCGCCACGTCGACGTCCGCCGCCGTGCAGCCGCCGATCGCGGCGAGCAGCAGTTCGACCGGGGTGAATGCGGTGCTGTCGCCGGCGCCGGAGGCGGTGCCGAAGCGGAGCGTGCCGCCACGCGCGTTGGTGGCGACGTACTGGCCGGAGGCGGTGCGCTCGACGATGACGGAACGCCGGGAGTCTTCGCTCATGTGCCGACAGTAGTGCGGGGCGGACCGCCGCCGTGGGACCGGCCGTCCACGCGCCGCCCCGGGCCCGTTGTGAGACGGTGGGCAGGAAGGCTCCTGTTGGGTTCCGCACGCGTTCAGGAGGCCGGACCATGGGCGAGATGATCGACGCCGGCGGCACGCGGTTCTGGGTCGAGCGCCGGGGTGAGGGACCGGACGTCCTGTTCGTCTCCGGGCTCGGTGATCCCGCGGAGGCATGGGAGGCACAGCTCGACGGGCTCTCGGACCGTCGCCGGCTCATCGCCTTCGACAACCGGGGAGCCGGACGCACACCCCTGCCGGACGGACCTCTCACGGTGGCCGGGATGGCCGACGACGCCGCCGCGGTGCTGCGCGCGCTGACGGTCCCGGCCGCCCATGTCGTCGGCTTCTCGGGAGGCAGCTTCATCTCCCAGGAGCTCGCCCTGCGGCATCCCGGACTCGTCCGCAGCCTCATCCTGGTGAGCACCTGTGCCCGCACCGACGCCTACTTCCGCCGGATGGCGGAGTTCTGGGACTGGATGATCGAGCGGGCCCCGAACGAGCGCGCCATGCTGGAGGCGTTCTACCTGTGGGTCTACACGGCGCGTGCGCACGAGGACGGGACCGTCGACCGGTTCATCGACGAGGCGCTGGCCTTCCCCCACCCCCAGTCCGCCGAGGCGTTCCGGCGTCAGCTGTCGGCGTTCACCCAGCACGACACCTTCGACCGGCTCCCGCGCATCACCGTGCCGACACTCGTCCTCGCCGGCGGAGCCGATCTCACCACCCCGCCGCGCGTCGGCCGCGTCGTCGCGGAGCGGATTCCCGGCGCGGAGTTCGAAGTGCTGCCCGAGGAGGCGCATCAGTTCTTCCAGGAGATCCCCGACGTGTTCAACGCCCGTGCCGACGCCTTCTGGAGCAAGGCCGAGGCGGGGAACGGCGCGCGGCCGTGACCGGTGCCCACCCTCGGGGCGAGGAGCCGGCCGGCGGCGGGTACGGGGAGAGCCTGTTCGCACCGGAGCACCCGCGCGAGGCCGAACGGATCGACGCGGCGGCGCTCGTGTACGACCCCTTCACGACGCGTCGTCTGCGGGCACTGGGGGTCGGGCCGGGCCTGCGCTGTCTGGAGGTGGGCGCCGGGACGGGGACGATCGTGCGATGGCTGCTGGAGACGGCGGACGTCGACGAGGTGGTCGCCCTGGACCGGGACACCGAGGCGCTGGCACCGCTCGAC
>KL568645.1:22909-23553 GCA_000715605.1 Streptomyces speibonae
CTGCGGGTGCTCACGGCGGATCTCACCGACGGGCGTCCGCTGCCCGGCACGTTCGATCTGATCCACGCCCGGTTCGTTCTGATGCATCTGCCGGACCGCCGGCGGCTCGTCTCACGGCTGGCGGGCCGGCTGAACCCCGGCGGGCTGTTGGTGCTCGGCGACGCGGTGGAACTGCCGGACGTCCTCGGCCCGTCCTCCCCCTACCGGCGCACCATGGACGCCATGTGGCGGGCCCTCAGGGCGACGATCGGCACGGACATCGCGGCCGTGCCCTCCTATCCGCGCTTCCTCAGGGAGGAGGGCCTGCGGGATGTCGCCGCGGAGGTCTACTGCCCGCCGCTGGTGCCCGGCGGTCCGGCCGCCCTCTTCTGGTCCGAGACCTGGAGCCGCATGAGGCCACAACTGGAGGCGACGGGCCTGGTCGACGCCGACGTGGTGGACCAGGCCCTGACGTACCTGTCCGCACCGCACCTCGCCGAACTGGGGCCGGGGATGGCGATGGCGTGGGGGCGGCGGGGGTGAGGGGGCGCGGCCATGAGGGGCGGGGTGTCCTCGCGGCGGACGGACCCGGTGTCCGCACGACCGGCCGGGGTCCGCGCGGGCAGTGGGCCCGTTGGTACCCCCGCCGCCGACGGGCCCGTGGG
>KL568645.1:23833-25641 GCA_000715605.1 Streptomyces speibonae
ACAGGGGCCGAGCGACCGGCGGGCCCGCGAAGTTCACCGGTCCCGGTTGCGCCGGCGCCCGCGGGTGGTGGCCTCTTACCTCCGGTCCACCGGAGGTGTGGCCAGGGTGGTGAGGAGCAGGTCTGCCGGGAGGGCACCGACGGTTCTGCCGCGGTGGCCCGTGGTCGTTGTCGCGGCGAGCAGGGAGTTGAGGACCGCCTCCTCCACCCCGTCGAGGACCGCCTCGAACAGCGGGCCCAGTGCGGCGTCGGCCACGGTGGCGCCGGTGGCCGGGCGGGTGCTGAAGGCGATGGCGTAGTCGCCGCTGCCGTGGCTGTAGGACGCGCCCGTGCGCGCGAGGGCGAACACCGCCCGCCGCGCGATGCGGGTCAGCTGACGGGCGTCGAGCGGTGCGTCGGTGGCCACCACGATCATGCAGGAGCCCGTGTCCGCGACGGGCGCCCGCCCCGGTGACCGCGGGGTGATCGTACGGCCGAGCACCCGCAGGGTTCCGCCGAAGTTCGCCTGGACCAGCACGCCCACGGTGTGGCGCCGGTCCCCGAGGCCGGTGACGCGCGAAGCCGTACCGATGCCGGCCTTGTAGCCCAGGGCGACGGTGCCGCATCCGGCGCCGACGCAGCCCTCGGCCACCGGTCCGCCGGACGCCCCGTCGAGGGCGGCCCGGACATGCTCCTCGCGGACCGGCCGGGAGCGGATGTCGGACAGGAACCCGTCGTTGCACTCCCCCACGACGGGGTTGAGACTCAGGATCTCCTCGCAGCCGGGGCGCTCGAGCATCCAGCCGACGAGGGCGTCGGCGACGCGGAACGCCGACAGCGTGGAGGTGAGCAGCACGGGCGTCTCCAGCGCGCCGAGTTCGGTGAGCTGGCTCGTCCCGATGATCTTGCCGTAGCCGTTGCCGGTGAACACGCCCGCGGGCAGGGGCGTGGCAGGCCCCACGGTGTCGGGCACGACGGCGGTGACCCCGCTGTGCACATCCGGGTGCTCGCGGACGCTGGTGTGCCCCACGCGCACGCCCGGTACATCGGTGATCGCGCCGAGCGGTCCGGCCGGGATGTCTCCGATCATGATGCCGAGGTCACGGGCCCGGCGTCGGGCGCCCGGTGCGGGGTGGGGGTGAGGCAGTGGGTCCATACGGCCGGACGTTACACAGGCGCGCGGGCGGCCTCACGGGGCCTCGGCGGGGGCGTCGGCCTCCTCGCCGGCCAGGGACCGGGCGAGCGGTGCCTTCGAGAGGGCGAGCACACCAGCGACGATCAGCGCGACGCCCAGCAGTTGCAGCAGGAGCCACCAGCCTCCGCGCACGTACTCGGCGTAGACCGTGATGCCGAGGGCCAGACTCACGCTCGCGTCACCGAGGGTGATGGCCGGCTGTGAGGCGACGAGAGGGCCGGACTGCATCGCGTTCTCCAGGAAGAACAGCGCGCACGCGCCGAACACGGCGAAGCCGTAGGTCTGCCAGGTGGAGAAGAACGCGGTGATGCCGCCGTCGTCGAGCGTGTGCATCGACGTCTTCATCAGCGCCGCCGTCACCGCGTACGAGACCGCGGTGGCCAGTCCGAAGCACGCGGCGCGTGCCCGGCCCTCGGGTCTGCGCAGGGCGGCGAGCACGAGACCGACGAGCGCCGCGGTGCACACGGCGAGTGCCGGGATCCAGTGGTCCATCGGTACGTGCGTGCGGTTCCCGGCGGGCGAAGCGGCGACCAGGGCGACGGCGAGCCCTCCCACCACCGCGCAGACCGCCGCCCAGCCCGCGGCGGACAGCCGGCCCTGGAGCAGGACCGAGGCGATGACCAGGGCGAGCGGCA
>KL568645.1:25870-28295 GCA_000715605.1 Streptomyces speibonae
GGCGAGGGCCACGGCCTGGCAGACCGCCGCGGCGATGACGGCGGCGATGCCGAGGAGCCAGACGGGGCGCCGGAGCAGATCGAGCATCAGCCCGGCCCGCAGCTTGTCGGAGCGCGGCACGCTCAGGGCGGCCTTGCGCTGGAGAACGGTCGCGAGAGCGTTGCTGAACGCGGCACCCAGCGCGAACAGGACGGGCAGCAGGATGTACACCGTGTGGGTCCTCCGGAACGACGAGACGGCCCGCCCCCAACTCCCTGCCATGGTGACCCGCCCCGCCCCCTGCGCGCGAACGCTCACCCGAGGGCGTGGTACCGCTCGAACGCCTCGCGGGCGTCGGGGACGAACGCCTCGTGCCGGACCAGCTCTCCGAGTTCGGGCTCCGTCAGCCAGTCGTGCCAGGCGATCTCCTCCGGGTCGGGCCTGATGGGCACGGTGACGACGGCCTCGTGCAGTCCGAGCCAGTAGGGGCTGATCACACCGGCGCACCTGAACTTGAACACGAACTCCGGGCGGGCCCGGACTCCGAGTTCCTCCGCCAACTCCCGCGCCGCGGCCTCCTCGTAGGACTCACCGGCCTCCGCGGCACCGCCCAGCATCCAGTTGAATCCGCCGGGGAATCGTTCGGCGTCATGCGGACGGCGGTGCACGAGGAACCGACCGGCGGCGTCGCGGCACACGACCGTCGCGATGCGGTGCAGCCACCTCCGGCTGATCGCGTCGCTCCTGCGGACGACGGAGACGACCTCGTCGTGCTCGTCGACCCGTTCGACCAGTTCACCCATGTGCCCCATCGTGCCGGACGGCACTGACAGCCGGGGGTGGTCGCCGGTCAGCTGTGGGCCGTCCACACGTCCGGTCCGCCGCCGCGCCACTCGACCAGGGTGGACCGGCGCATCCAGTCGTCGTCGGCCTCGTCCAGCCCGGCCAGACGCAGGAACTCCACGACGTCCAGGAGCCCGTACGCCATCCCCAGGAACCGCGCGCCCGCGCGGACCCGGCGGCCGCCGTCCTCACCGGGCGGGTAGATCACGACGAGGGGCGGCTGGTCGGCGGACATGGTCCCAGCCTGCTACGGGTGGCACCCACGCGCATACCGGGCCGCTCCCGTGGTGTCAGTGCCGGACGGCGACGGCACGCGGAGCGGGCCGGTCGGGGAAGGACCGGTCGCCGAAGAGGATCCGGCCGGCCGCGGCCCGGCCCGGCGGTGTGCGCAGCAGAGTGAACGCCGCTGTCGTCGCCGCCGGTGTCCGTACGCGGGCCAGCGCCCGGCGCAGCGAGAGCCGTCCCCGGAAACTCGCCCGCAGACCGGCTCCGCTGTAGTGCGCCAGGGGCTCCGGCGTCCCGGAGCGCAGCGCGTCGTCGAGGACGGAGGCGGCCAGTTCGGACAGCCGCAGGCAGGGGTCGAGGCCGCCGGCGGTGAGGGGGGAGACGGCTCCGGCGGCGTCCCCCACGAGCAGGCCGTCGGCGCAGGCGATGCGGCGCAGCACGCCGCCGACGGGTATCGGGCCGCCGCGTCGCTCCACGGCCTCGGGACGGTCGATGCCGGCCAGGCCGGGCGCGGAGGCGCTGAAGCGTTCCGCGGCCCGGCGCAGACCGTCCGGGAAGCGGTCGGCGTATCCGGCGACGCCGACGTGGGCGTGCTGTCCGTCGTTGACCACCCAGGCCAGGTATCCGGGCGCGACGGAGGGGTCGAGGACGCAGTGGAAGGTGGGCGGTTCGCCGTTCGGGGACACCGCGAAAACCTCTTCGGCGCCGACCAGCAGATGGCGGTTGCGGTCGAGGCCGAGGTCGCGTGCGACGCCGGAGCGGGCCCCGTCGGCACCGACGACGAAACGGGCCCGGACCGCGGTCGGCCCGGCTCGGCCGATCAGGTGAAAGACGCCGTCCCGCCGGCCGGCGTACCGCGTGCCCAGCGCCATCCGCACACCGGCGCCGACCGCGACGGCGGCCGCCGCCTCGTAGAGGCGCGCCATGTCGCCCACCCGGTACTCGTCGCGGTCGCTCACCAGGGTGACGGGGCGGTCCAGCGCGGGGGGATGGAGCAGCACGCGCCGGATCGGGGGTCCGAGGTGCTCGTCGGGCAGCGGGAAGTCGTCGAGTGTCTTCCGGACGAAGATCCCCGTGGTGCGGATCGCCCCGGACAGGGTCGTCCGCCGGTCGACGAGCAGGACGTCGTGGCCCTGCCGGGCGAGCAGCGTGGCGACGTGCAGGCCGGCCAGCCCGGCCCCGACCACCAGCACGTCGGTGGCGGCCGTGGCCCCGGGGCGGCAGGGGGTGGTGAGAGGTGTTGCGGGCATGGCTGTGCTCCTCGCGGTCACCGAAGGCCGGGACCTTCGATCGAATCTCGATGGGAAGCTATCGAAATTCGATAGGCGCGGCAAGTAAGACGGCATGCCGGCGGGCCGCCTCGAGCACCATCAGGACG
>KL568645.1:28543-29244 GCA_000715605.1 Streptomyces speibonae
GTGTATAAGAGACAGGTGCTCGGCCACGTCACCGGCCGCCGTCGACCTGAGCGCCAGTCCCGCGCCATGACGAACAGCGCGCCGGCTCCCGCCGCGAGACGCCCGCGTACCGCGTCACTTCTCAGGCCGTCGGACATCCGCGAGGTGGGGATCATGACGTCATTGCGTCGCCCGCCATTGCGTCGGCCGTCATTCTGCCGACCGTCCCCGTGCACGCTCGGCCGCGGGCCGTAAAACCAGGTGAGGCCGGGGCGCCGGTGTCGTTAACCTGGGGCGCATGGCACGAGGTATCTGGTCGCAGAAGGTCCGAGCCGCCCGCTGACGGCGGCGCTCTTCTGCTGAATCCGCGCACGCCGTTCCGGTTCCTGCCGGGCGGCTTTCCTGTGCTGCCCGGCTCCACTGCGAGCTGCGGAGCATCCGTTGAACCTCGATTCCCATCCCCACGCCCCCTCGCTGCCCGTCGGCACGGGCGGTGACGCACACGTCCGCGCCGAGGGCGTCACCGTGACCCGTGGGTCCCGGCGCGTCCTCGACGACCTCTCGGTCACCGTCTCCGCCCGGTCACGGATCGCCGTCGTCGGCGAGAACGGCCGGGGCAAGACGACCCTGTTGCTCGTCCTCGCCGGACTGATCGCCCCCGAAGAGGGGACGGTGCGGCGGGCCGGCACGATCGGGCTGGCCCGCCAGGAACTGTCAGCGCG
>KL568645.1:29400-29748 GCA_000715605.1 Streptomyces speibonae
GGCCCGCCAGGAACTGTCAGCGCGTGACGGTGAGACCGTCGGCACGCTGACGTCCGCCGCGCTGGCCGCCTCGCTCACGGCACTCGACGCACTGGACGAGGCGGCCCTCGCCCTCGCCGAGGGCGCTCCCGGCGCCGACGAGCGCTACGCCGTCGCCCTGGACGCGGCCACCCGCCTGGACGCCTGGGACGCCGAACGCCGGGTCGATGTCGCCCTCGAGGCGCTCGGCGCGTGCACCGACCGGGAGCGCCCGTTGTCGACGCTGTCGGTCGGACAGCGCTACCGCGTCCGCCTGGCGTGCCTGCTCGGCGCCCACCACGACGTCCTGCTGCTCGACGAGCCCACCAA
>KL568645.1:29963-30424 GCA_000715605.1 Streptomyces speibonae
GGCTCGCCGTCGTCAGCCACGACCGGGCGCTGCTGCGCGACATCGCGGACCGGTTCCTCGACCTCGACCCCTCCCGCGACGGAAAACCCCGCCTCTACGCCGGCGGATACGACGCCTGGCAGGAGGCCCGGCGCCGGGAACGCGAACGCTGGGAGCAGGACTACGCACAGCAGCAGACCGAGCATGCGCGGCTGCGGGACGCGGTGTCCCGGGCCCGCGAGCGGCTCTCCACCGGCTGGCGGCCGGACAAGGGAACGGGCAAGCACCGGCGCCAGTCCCGCGCACCCGGTGTCGTGCAGGCCCTCAACCGGCAGCAGGAGGCACTGCGGGCCCACCGCATCGACGTGCCGGAGCCGCCGCCGGCGTTGCGGTGGCCCAAGCCGCGTGTGCGGCCGGGCGCGCCGCAGGTGCGGGCGCACGGGGTCGCCGTGGCCGGGCGGCTGGCCGGTCCGGTCGACCTC
>KL568645.1:30644-31264 GCA_000715605.1 Streptomyces speibonae
GTGTATAAGAGACAGAGTCGACGCTGCTCGCGGTGCTGGCGGGCTCGCTCCGGCCCACGGACGGCTGGGTACGGACGGCGGAGGGGGCACGGGTCGTCCGGGTGACCCAGGAGACGGCCGAGCTGGAGCGCGGACTCACCGCCCGCGAGGTGTACGAGCGCCATGTCGGGCGGCTCAACGGCGCGGAGCCGGTCCCGCTCGCTGCCCTCGGGCTGCTCGACGCCGAGACGGCGCGGACGCCGGTGGGACGGATGTCGCAGGGACAGCGGCGGCGCCTCGACCTGGCGCTGGCCCTGTCGTCCCGGCCCACGCTGCTCCTGCTCGACGAGCCGACCAACCATCTCTCGGCACGGCTGGTCGACGAACTGACCGACGCGCTCCTGGAGACGAGCGCGGCGGTGGTCGTCGCCACCCACGACCGCCAACTCCTACGGGACCTCGCGCACTGGCCGCTCCTACGGGTCGGCCGACCCGGGACGCCGACCTAGCACGCGGCGCACTCCCGGTACTCCGACTGGCCGGGCGCCGCCCTGAGCCCCGAACCCAACTCGGGACGGCCCCCCGGGCTCAGGGCTCACCTCCGGAACTGTCTCTTATACACATCTCTGAACGGGCTGGCA
>KL568645.1:31427-32064 GCA_000715605.1 Streptomyces speibonae
GACCGGTATGCATCCATGACAGCTGCCGCCGGGCCGTACGCACCCGGCGGAGAGCGTTCACGCCGGGCCGCGCCCTCGCGCGCGGCGCGGTCGGTGAGACTGTTCGCCTCCGACCACGGCGGGCCACGCCGAACCGAGGACCCCAGGCACGGGCGACCACGCGGCTCGCCTCCCGGCCCCTGCGCACCACCCCCCACCGGGACGCCCGGGCAGGGCCGGCGATGCTGCTCGCCGCCCGGCCGGCGCGCCGCGCGCGGCCAAGGGCCCTCCCCGGCGGACGCCGCCCCCGGCCCCCGGCCCAGCCGCGGCGCGCGTCCGGGCGAGGGCGCTCCCCACGCGGACTCCACCCGGCGTGGGTGGTGGTCCGGAGTTCGGCCCGGGGAGAGGGTCGGTCGAGGGCCCCGGACGTGTCAGGTGGTGGAGAGGGCCGGTGCCTCGGGCGTGGGCGCGCTCCACGCGTGCGCGCACAGGGTGCGTTCCACCGTGTCGGTGTAGACGGCAGCGGCGAGCCAGGAACGGGCGAAGCGGTCGGGGTCGGTGGGGAGCAGGCGGCCGAAGGGATCGCGGGAGCGGTCCGCCGCCGCGTCGAGGAGGTCGTCGAGGAGGTCGGCCGCCGTGGCGAGGCCATGGCGGGGCA
>KL568645.1:32236-32543 GCA_000715605.1 Streptomyces speibonae
AGAGATGTGTATAAGAGACAGGCCGTTGAAGGAGAGGACGCGGCGGCCGCCGGACACCGTCTGGTGGACCCGGCGGCGCACTACGTGCAGCGGCGCCTCGCCCCCGGCGGAGACGGCCGCGGACGGCGACGCGACCGCCCCGGCGGCCAGATCGGCGCGCTGCATGCGGTCCAGGCCCAGGTCCACCCGGGCACCGGAGTCGGTGGGGTGTTCCGCGGCGAGCAGCAGCGCGCGGGGATACGGTCCCGGCGCCAGGCGCGCGACGATCCGCAGCCTGCTGCCGCCCGCCGCGGCCAGCAGGCGGAGG
>KL568645.1:32823-33428 GCA_000715605.1 Streptomyces speibonae
CAGGGACACTCCCCCGCAGTCGGCCAGCAGGCAGTCGCCCGTGGACTCCCGCACCGTGCCCACGAGGGTCACCTCGAGGAACAACAGGTCCTGTCCGCCGCCGAGAGCCCGGGCCACTTGTTCGGCCGCGGGCACGCTCCACAGCCGGTCGAGCGGTGCGGAGTGCCAGGCCGCACCCGAGGCGCGGACCGCCCGCACCCCGGCGCCCGCGCCGAGGCGGCCCGTCGGGGAGACGGTGGCGCCGGACACGGCCAGCCCGGCCCCCGAGAGTTCACGGTGGGTCAGGGCGGTGTCGCCGATGCGCACGGTCCGGTCGGCGGCCCCGGTCGCCCGGGCGGGGCCGCCCGGGGCCACGTCCGACACCGTGTACAGGCGTCCGTCGGCGTCGGCGGTCCAGGTGACGGCGCCCGCGTATCCGGTGTCCGTGAGGACGGGCTCGGAGAACAGCCCGTACAGGCGCAGGGAGCCGTCGGGCCGGTAGGGCTGCCGGACCGTCCCGCGCAGGGCGGCCAGGTCCGCTCCGGTGGCGTGCGGGAGGCGGTGGGCGACGCCCAGCACGTCGGCGAGCGCGTCGGCGAGGTCCGGGAGCCGGTACGCCGGGTCCG
>KL568646.1:0-825 GCA_000715605.1 Streptomyces speibonae
CCAGCGCGCAGTCCGCCTCCGAGGCCAGCGTCTGCGCCGTCACCAGCCGCATGCCGCACCGGTGCAGGACGCGCCGGGCACGCCGCCCCGCCGCGAGCGCCTCCTCGTACAGGCCGAGCCGTACGTACGCGGCCGCGCTCTCGGCCTGCGCGCGCGCCGCCCCCTGCCAGTAATGGATCTCCTCCGAGATCAGCAGCGCCTGGCCGAAACTGCGCATGGCCAGGTCCGTCTGCTCGGCCGCGGCCTCGACACCGCCCAGCCCGATCAGGCAGTCCGCCTCGATACGCGGGTCCGACAGATGCGGCATGGCGACATGCGCCTCCCGCGCCGTGGTCACCGCGCGGGTGTGCTCCCCCAGGTCGCTCAGAAGCGACGCCCGGCAGGTGAGCGCGATGGCCATGCCCTCGTGGAAATCCATCTCACGGCTTGCCCGGATGGCCAGTTCACACCAGTGGTCCGCCTCCTTGTACCGGCCCAGCAGACGGAGCGACAGCGCGATGTACGCGGGCAGCCGTATCTGCCCGAACCGGGAGCCGGCCCGCTCCGCCAGCACCAGCGAACTCCGGAAGTCACGCAGGGCGGACACCGGATCGCCCGCGTCATAGGCGTTACGGGCCAGCCGGCCCAGCGCGTTGGCCTGCCCCGCCAGGTCCCCGACGCTCTCGTGGATCCGCAGTGCGGCACCCAGATACCGGTCCGCCAGCCCTGTCGCGCCCACCGACCAGTACGACCGGCCGAGCACGGCCAGGGCGAGCGCCTCGCCCGCCGGCCACGACGCGTCCCGGCTGACGGTCAGCGCCTCCCGCGCAAGCTGCCGCTCGCCGG
>KL568646.1:1025-5600 GCA_000715605.1 Streptomyces speibonae
GGAGTGGCGGCCCTTCCGGTAATGGGAGTCGGCCATGTTCAGCAGCATCGCCGTGTTCGCCCGCGGATTACCCGACTTGGCGGCCGCGCTCTGCGCCGCCTCCACCGCCGCCGACCAGTCGTCCCCGCCCGGATGCAGCCGGATGAAACCGAGCATCGCGTCGGCCAGCCGCCAGCTCGCCGGCCCGAGACCGAGCTCCGCGGAGAGCTTGATGGCCGCGCAGATACCGGCCTTCTCCCGGTCGAGCCAGGCGATGCCGGCCTCGCCGCTCAGGTCGGCGTCGTACGGGTCGCCCCCGGTGCCCTCCGGCGCCGCCCCGGGCCACGTCCGGACGGCCTCCTGCGCGATGGACGATCCGTCCGCGCCCCGGTGCGCCCCCGCCATCTGTATGCCGTTGGCGAGACTGACGTGCTCCACCGACCTGCGGTACCACTCCAGCAGTCGCAGCAGCACGTCCCGGTGCAGCTCCCAGGGGTCCTCCTCGGCCGCGCGCCCCATGGCGTACTCCTTGACCATGTGGTGCATCCGGTAACGGCGCGGCGCGTACTCGGACAGCAGGTTGGCGCGCACCAGCGCCCCGAGCCGGTCGTCCAGCACGGCGAAGGAACCCCCGGCGAGCGCCGCCACCGCCTCCCGCCCGAACTCGATGCCGGGGACGACCCCCAACTGCCGGAACAACTGCCGTTCGGGCTCCGACAGTTTGCCGTACGACAGGGCCAGCGCCCGGCCCATCGCCCCGCGCGCGTCCGTGCCGTCCACCGTGGGGACCCGCGCGAGCACCTCGCCCAGCGGCTCGTCGGGATGGCTCGCGGCGTAGGCGCCGCTCAGCCGCACGGTCAGCGGCAGCCGCCCGGAGGCCCGCACGATCCCGGCCGCCGCCTCCGGCTCCTTCGCCACGCGCGCGCTGCCGACCAGCGAGGCCAGCAGGGCGAGCGCGGAGGTGTCGTCCAGGGCGTCGAGCAGCACCTCACCGGCGAAGTACGTGGCGGTCAGCCCCGGCATCCGGTTCCGGCACGTCACCACGACCGCGCTGCCGTCCACGCTCGGCGGCAGCAGATGGCGCACCTGCTCGGGATCCGCCGCGTCGTCCAGCACGATCAGCACCCGCCGTCCGACGAGCAGCGTCCGGTACAGCGCGGCCCGTTCGTCGAGCCGGAAGGGGATGTCGGCGGCGGGGAGTCCCAGCGCGAGCAGGACCCGGGCCAGCGTCTCGGCGGGTTCCAGGGGCGGCAGATGCCGGTCGTGGCCGCGCAGCGCCACGAAGAACTGCCCGTCGGGGAAGGAGTCCCGGGTGCGCTGCGCCCACCGCAGGGACAGCGTCGTCTTGCCGGCCCCGGCCATGCCGCTGATCACCGCGAGGTTGCTGCTCTGCGGCGCCGTGACCGTCAGCGCCGCACGGCCCGGGGTCAGCAGCGCGTCCAGCTCCCGCAGTTCGCTCTCCCGGCCGACGAAGTACCCGGTGGGGTCGGGCATGCGCAGCTGCTCGTGCGTCCGCGCCGTGACGGACCTCGCGGCCCGGCCGCCCGCCGGGCGGACCGGGTGCAGCAGCCGCTCGCCCGCCGCGCGCAGGACCTCGCCGGGACGCGTCGACAGCTCCCGCTCCAGCCTGGCCCGGACCGCCTCGTACGCGCGCAGCGCCGCCGCCGGGTTCCCGCTGTCGCAGTGGGCCTGCACCAGACGGAGCGCCAACTCCTCGTCGTAGGGCCGCTCCTCGGTCAGCGTCTGCAACTGCGTGAGGATCTCCTGGGGGCGGCCCAGCCGCAGCTGCGCGTCGAAGTAGTCCAGCAGCGCGGAGCGCCGCTCGCTGTCCAGGGTGGTGCGCAGCGACTCCACGCGGGTGCCCCACAGATTGCTGAGCGCGGCGCCCGACCACTGCGCCAGCGCGGACCGCAGCAGCCCGCAGCGCTCCTCGTCGTCCCCGACGTCGGCGGCCCGGCCCGCCAGATCGCGGAACCGGCACAGGTCCACGGCCGCCGGATCCACCCGCAGCACGTATCCGCCGCCCTGGGACGACAGGACCGGCCGCCCGGGTGACGAGGCAAGGACCTTGCGCAGCCGGGTCGCGTACCCGGCGAGCGTGTTGCGTGCCTGGCGCGGGGGCCTGCCGTCCCAGACGAGTTCGGCGAGCCGCTCCCTGGGGACCACGTTGTTCACGTCCACCAGCAGCATGGCCAGCAGGCTGCGCTGGCGCGCGTGCCCGATGTCCAGATCCCGGTCGTCGGCCAGGACTCGTACCGGGCCAAGCACCCGCAGGTCGATCACAGTGGACTCCGCTCAAGGATGCGACGGTCGCCGGTCGGCCCGGACGACCCCTGGGTTCCTTCGCCGTGCGCGGCCGAGCGGTCCCGAGCGCGCGTTGGGGAGCAATCACCTTGTGTTCCGAAGGCTGAGCGTAGCGTGTTCGCGCAAACTTTCGGTCACGTTGCGGCGCCCGTCGACGTCTCGGGCGTCCCTGCGGACGGCGCACCTTCCGGCGGCCGGGCGCCGGTGGCACATGCCGGTGAGAACAGGGGGATGATGCGGACATCATGGGCGATTCGCTGCCGGACCGGGGTGACATACCGAGGTCCGTGACACAGCGGGTGCGTACGGGCGTTAGCGTGGTCGGTGCGGACCAGGTGAGCGGTGCCGGGTCCACGGGTCGAGCAGGGGGAGACATGCGGGTCGGAGTGGCGTCTTGAGGATTCTGCACACCTCCGACTGGCACCTCGGCCGGTCCTTCCACCGGGTCGGCATGCTCGGTGCCCAGGCCGAGTTCATCGGCCACCTCGTCACCACCGTGCGCGAGCGCGAGGTGGACGCGGTGGTCGTGTCGGGAGACGTGTACGACCGCGCGGTGCCGCCGCTCGCCGCGGTCGAACTGTTCGACGACGCCCTGCACCGGCTCGCCGCGCTCGGGGTGCCCACGGTGATGATCTCCGGGAACCACGACTCGGCCCGCCGTCTGGGCGTCGGCGCCGGACTCATGGGGCGAGGCGGCATCCATCTGCGGACCGACCCTGCCGCGTGCGGCACGCCGGTGGTGCTCTCCGACGCGCACGGGGACGTCGCCTTCTACGGACTGCCCTATCTCGAACCCGCCCTGGTGAAGGACACGTTCGCCGTGGAGAAGCCCGGCCACGAAACGGTGCTCGCCGCCGCCATGGACCGCGTCCGCGCCGATCTCGCCGGGCGCTCGCCCGGCACCCGCTCCGTGGTCCTCGCGCACGCCTTCGTCACCGGCGGCGAACCCAGCGACAGCGAGCGGGACATCAGCGTCGGCGGGGTGGCCGCCGTACCCGCCGGGGTGTTCGACGGTGTCGACTACGTGGCCCTCGGCCATCTGCACGGCTGTCAGAACCTCACCGGCCGCGTCCGCTATTCCGGCTCCCCGCTGCCGTACTCCTTCTCCGAGGCCGGGCACCGCAAGAGCATGTGGCTCGTCGACCTGGCCGCGGACGGGACCGTGACCGCCGAGCGCGTCGACTGCCCGGTGCCGCGCGCCCTGGCCCGGATCCGCGGCACCCTGGAGGAACTGCTCGACGACCCCGCGCTGGCGCGGCACGAGGACGCCTGGATCGAGGCCACCCTCACCGACCCCGTCCGCCCGGCCGACCCCATGGCCCGCCTCCTGCGGCGCTTCCCGCACACCCTCAGCCTCGTCTTCGACCCGGCCCGCACCGCCGACGACCCCGAGGTCTCCTACGCCCGCCGCCTCGCCGGCCGCGACGACCAGCAGATCGCCGAGGACTTCGTCGCCCATGTCCGCGGCACCGGCCCCGACGAGCACGAACGCGCGGTGCTGCGCGACGCCTTCGACGCGGTCCGCGCGGACGACGCCGTGCGGGAGGTGGCACGATGAGGCTCCACCGGCTGGACCTCACCGCCTTCGGGCCGTTCGGGGGCACCCAGAGCGTCGACTTCGACGAACTGTCCGCCGCCGGGCTCTTCCTGCTGCACGGCCCGACCGGCGCCGGCAAGACGTCCGTACTGGACGCCGTCTGCTACGCGCTGTACGGCTCCGTGCCCGGGGCCCGGCAGAGCGGCCAGGGCCCGGCCCTGCGCAGCGACCACGCCGCCCCGGCCACCCGCACCGAGGTCACCCTCGAACTCACCGTCGCCGGACGCCGGCTGGAGATCACCCGGCAGCCGCCCTGGGAGCGCCCCAAGAAGCGCGGCACCGGTACCACCCAGGACAAGGCCCAGACGTGGCTGCGCGAACGCGACGCCGCCTCGGGGACCTGGAAGGACCTCAGCCGCTCGCACCAGGAGATCGGCGAGGAGATCACCCAGCTCCTCGGCATGAGCCGGGAGCAGTTCTGCCAGGTCGTGCTGCTGCCCCAGGGCGACTTCGCCCGCTTCCTGCGCGCCGACGCCGAGGCCCGCGCCAAGCTGCTCGGCCGGCTCTTCGACACGCGCCGCTTCGCCGACGTGGAGAAGCGCCTCGCGGAACGCCGGCGGGTCACCGAGTCCCGGGTGCGCGAGGGCGACGCGGGACTGCTGGCCGACGCGCACCGGATGCAGCAGGCCGCGGACGGCGCCATGGACCTGCCCGTGCTGGAGCCCGGCGAGCCGGGACTGGCCGAGGCGGGGCTG
>KL568646.1:5795-6531 GCA_000715605.1 Streptomyces speibonae
TCAGAGATGTGTATAAGAGACAGGCGGAGTCCGCCCTGCGGGCCGCCGACCGCGACCTGGACGAGGCCCGCGAACGCGACCGGCTGCAGCGGCGGTTCACCGAGGCGCGGGAGCGGGCCGCGCGGCTCGAGGAGACCGCCGCCGCCCACCTGGAGGACCAGGCCCGTATGGAGCGGGCCCGCAAGGCCGAGGGCGTCGCCCCCGCCCTGGAGATGCGGGACTCCGCCGAGGCCGAGCACCGGAGGGCGGCCGGCGCCGAACAGCGCGCGCGAGCCCTGCTCCCCGCGTCGCTGGCGGACGCGGGAGCGGACGTCCTCGCGGGCGCCGCCCGCAGGGCCGCCGAGGAACTGGGCGGGCTCGAGTCGGCCCGCCGGGCCGAGCGGCGCCTGGAACAACTCCTCGGCGAGCGGGACGCGCTGGACCGCCAGGAGCGCGCCGACGAGGAGGCCCGGGAGGAGGCGGAGTCCTGGCTCGCCGGCTGGGAGGAGACCCGCACCCGGCTGCGGGCCCGCGTCGAGTCCGCGCAGCAGGCCACCACCCGGGCCGGGGAACTCGCCGTGCGGCGCGACCCCGCGCGGCAGCGGCTGAACGCCGCGCGGACGCGCGACCGGCTCACCGAGGAGACGGAAGCAGCCGCCGAGCAGGCCCGCGCCGCGCGGGAGCGCGCGCTCACCGCCCGGCAGCGCTGGCTCGACCTCAAGGAGCAGCGGCTGAACGGCATCGCCGCCGAACTGGC
>KL568646.1:6772-6965 GCA_000715605.1 Streptomyces speibonae
CCGCCGAACTGGCCGCCGGCCTCGCCGACGGCCGGCCCTGCGCCGTCTGCGGCGCCACCGAACACCCCGACCCCGCCCGCAAGGTCGAGGGACACGTCGACCGCGAGACGGAGGAACGCGCCCTCGCCGTCCACCAGGGCGCCGACGACGACAGCGCGGCGGCCGAACGGCGCCTCGCCGCACTGCGGGAGGC
>KL568646.1:7193-9152 GCA_000715605.1 Streptomyces speibonae
AGATGTGTATAAGAGACAGGCCGGGGACACCGCCACCGAGGAGCTCGCCCGCGCGGTGGACGAGCTGGAGCGGGACCACGCGCAGGCGCGGGACGCCGCCTCCGTGCTGCACTCCGCGCAGGAACACCTGCGTGCGGCGGAACGCGAACACGAACTGCGGGTCACCGCCCAGCGCGAGGCCGCCGTCCGGGCCGCGGCCCGCGTGGGCCACCGTGAGCGGCTGGAGGGGGAACGCGCCGCCCTGGAGGAAGAACTCGTCCAGGCACGCGGGCAGGCCGGCAGCGTGGCCGCGCGCGCCGCGCAGCTCGAGCAGAGCGTCGCGCGGCTCACGGACGCCGCCGACGCCGCACGCGCCGCCGAGACCGCGGCCCGGCGGCTCAAGGAGACCGACGCCCGGCTGTCCGACGCCGCCTTCCGCGCGGGCTTCGACACGCCGCAGGCCGCCGCCGCGGCGCTCCTCGACGACGACGCCCACCGCGCACTGCAACGGCGTCTCGATGCCTGGCAGCACGAGGAGGCGGCCGTACGGGCCGTCCTCGCCGAGCCGGAAACCGCGGCCGCCGCACACCTGCCGCCCGCCGACGTCGCCGCCGCCGAGCGCACCGCCGAGGAGGCGGAGCGCCGGGCGCGCGAGGCGGCCTCCGCCCAGGACGCCGCCGCCCGGCGCTGCGCCGATCTCGACCGGCTCTCCGCGCGGGCCGCCGCCGCGGTACGCCGGCTGGGCCCGCTGCGCGAGGAGTACGACCGCGTGGCCCGCATGGCCTCCCTCGCCGCCGGCACCTCGGCGGACAACGAACGCCGGATGCGCCTGGAGTCGTACGTCCTGGCCGCCCGCCTCGAGCAGGTCGCCGCCGCCGCGACCGTACGGCTGCACCGCATGTCGTCCGGCCGCTACACCCTGGTGCACTCCGACGACCGCACCGGCCGCGGCCGCAGCGGACTCGGGCTGCACGTCGTCGACTCCTGGACCGGACGCGAACGCGACACCGCGACCCTCTCGGGCGGCGAGACCTTCTTCGCCTCCCTCGCCCTCGCGCTGGGCCTCGCGGACGTCGTCACCGACGAGGCGGGCGGGGTCCGGCTGGACACCCTCTTCATCGACGAGGGCTTCGGCAGCCTGGACGAGCAGACGCTCGACGAGGTGCTGGACGTCCTGGACTCCCTGCGGGAACGCGACCGCAGCGTGGGCATCGTCAGCCACGTCGCCGATCTGCGCCGGCGCATCCACGCCCAGCTGGAGGTCGTGAAGGGCCGCTCGGGTTCGGAACTGCGCCAGCGCGGAACCCGCTCGTGACCCTTCACCCGCCCACGGGATGACCGCCCGGCCGCCCGAGCGGACGGCGCTGCAGCGGCGAGGAGTACACCACGCTGGTGGTCACCGAGCCCAGCGCGCCGATCCGCCCCGACACCTCCTCCAGGTGCCGCATCGAACGGGCGGCGACCTTGATGACGAAGCAGTCGTCGCCGGTCACATGGTGCGCCTCCAGGATCTCGGGCGTCGCGGCCACGAGGTCGTGGAACGGCTTGTAGTTGCCGGTCGGGTAGCGCAGCCGGACGAACGCCAGGATCGGCAGCCCGAGCCGCTCCGGGTCCACCACCGCCGCATAGCCGCGGATGATCCCGGCCTCCTCCAGCCGCCGCACCCGCTCGGTGACCGCGCTCGCGGACATCGAGACGGCGCGGGCGAGTTCGGCGAAACTGGCCCGTCCCTCCCGTTGCAGGACGTCGAGGATGCGCCAGTCCGTGGCGTCCGGTGAATACGTGGTCATCCTCGAGAAGTAGCAGGGATTCCCCGGCCATTCAAGGGCAGGCACCGGGGATTTCGTCTTCAGACCCGCGCTCAGCGGCCGTAGTTTCTCTCCCATGACCACCACCGAGAACCCTGTCCTGCGCGTCGCCCCCGCCTCCCCGGCCGACGCCGCCGCACACTTCCGCGCGCGCCTCGCCTTCCACACCGAC
>KL568646.1:9376-14159 GCA_000715605.1 Streptomyces speibonae
GCCGCCGCGCTCGCGGCTGGCGGCGACCCCGGGTTCGTCCTGCTCGACTGCCGCTCCACCGAGGCCTGGGACCAGGGCCATGTCCCCGGCGCCGTGCACCTGCCCACCGCCCTCGTGCCCACCCGGGCCGCCGGGCTCGTGGACCCGTCCGTGCCGGTCGTGACGTACTGCTGGGGTCCCGGCTGCGACGGCGCCGTCCGCGCCGCGCTCGCGCTCGCCCAACTCGGTCACCGCGTCAAGGAGATGATCGGCGGCTTCGAGTACTGGGTGCGCGAGGGCCTCGAGTTCGAGACCCGGCTGGGGCGCGGACGCCGTGCCGCCGACCCGCTGACCGCACCCGTGGGAGCCGACGCCTGCGGATGCTGAACCCCCCGCTCCGGCAGGCGAGTCGACCCGATAGGTTCTGCCCCATGGTGCGATACGCGGAGCCGGGCACGATCGAGTGGGTGGAGTCGGGCGGCGGGCCGCTCATCGCGGTGCCGGAGACCGTACTGCCGTTCTGGACGGGCGCCGACGGCGAGGAGACGGCGTCCGATTACGACCGGGCCTGCGAGGTGGACGGGCTCGTCGGGCTCCTCCCGGTCGGTGACGCCGCGGCCCTCGTCCTCGGCGACGAACCCGCCGCCACCGCCTTCCTCCCCGAGCACGGCACCCTCGTCCGGTGGATCGCCGGGGACTCGGAGGCGGAGGTGCTGGCGAGCGTCCCGGCGGCGCTCCGCACCGCGCGGTGGCAGCCCGAGGTGCGATGGCAGGTGCCGGGCACCGTCCTGCTGTTCGACGCGGCCTGGCCCGGGGCGAGCTCCACCGGCACCGATCACGTCCGCCTCACCCTCGACCCCGGCCGCTACACGGTCCGCGCGGCCCAGGCGCAGCCCGGCCCGGAGACCTGGCTGGTCCTCGTACAGCTCCGGCCGCTGACCTGACCCGCGCCGGATAATCGGGGTGCGCGGGACCGGCGCGCGGACCATCATGGGTGATCATGCCCAGGCTTCCGCATCCCGCCCCAGAAGAGCTGCGCCGCGACCCCCTGCCCCTGCGCGGCCGGACCGCGCTGGTCACCGGGGCCAGCAGACGCGGCGGCATCGGACACGCCGTGGCCCGGCGGCTCGCCGCCTACGGCGCCGATGTCTATCTGCACCACCACGTGCCGCACGACGCCGCCATGCCCTGGGGCGCCGACCGGATCGAGGACGTGACCGCCTCGGTGCGCGCCGCCGCCCACCCCGGCGCCACGGTGCTCGCCGGGCCCGGTGACCTCTCCCTCCCCGAGGCACCCGCCGCACTGCACGCGCGGGCGTCCGAGGCCCTCGGCGGGCGGCTCGACATCGTCGTCGCCAACCACGCCCTCAGCGGCTTCGACGGCGACCTCGACACGATCGACGCCGCGATGCTCGACGCCCACTGGGCCACCGACGCCCGCTCCGTGCTGCTGCTGGTCCAGGCCCACGCCCGGCACCGCGCCGCGCTGCCGCCCGGCACCCCGGGCGGGCGCGTGCTGATGATGACCTCCGGGCAGGACATCGCCGGCGGGATGCCCGGCGAGATCGCCTACGCCCTCCAGAAGGGCGCGCTCGCCTCCATCACCCGCTCCCTGGCGACCGCCCTCGCCGAGCACTTCGTCACCGTGAACACCGTCAATCCCGGCCCGGTCGACACGGACTACCTGACCGGTGAGACCTACGACGCCATCGCCGCGCGCTTCCCGGCCGGCCGCTGGGGCATGCCCGACGACCCCGCCCGCCTCATCGCGTGGCTGGCCACGGACGAGGCGGGCTGGATCACCGGACAGGTCATCGACTCCGAGGGCGGTTTCCGGCGCTGACCCGGCTCACAGGGCCGACAGCTCGTCCACCAGGTCGTCCAGGCCGAGCGAGCCCTGGGACAGCGCGGCCATGTGCCAGGCCTTGAGGTCGAAGGCGTCGCCGTGCCGCTTGCGGGCGTTCTCCCGGCCCAGCAGCCACGCCCGCTCACCGAGCTTGTAGCCGATCGCCTGGCCCGGGATGGTCAGGTACCGGGTCATCTCGCTCTCCACGAAGTCCGCCGGGCGGCTGCTGTGCGCACCGAAGAACTCCTCGGCGAGCTCCGGGGTCCAGCGCTCGCCCGGGTGGAACGGCGAGTCCGCCGGGATCTCCAGCTCCAGGTGCATGCCGATGTCGACGATGACCCGGGCCGCCCGCATCATCTGCGCGTCCAGGTAGCCGAGCCGCTCCTCCGCGTCCGCGAGGAACCCGAGCTCGTCCATCAGCCGCTCCGCGTACAGTGCCCAGCCCTCGGCGTTGGCGCTGACCCCGCCCACCGAGGCCTGGTAGCGGGAGAGGTTGTCGGCCACGTGCACCCACTGCGCCAGCTGGAGGTGGTGACCGGGGACGCCCTCGTGGTACCAGGTGGAGACCAGGTCGTAGACGGGGAAGCGGGTCTGCCCCATGGTGGGCAGCCAGGTGCAGCCCGGCCGGGAGAAGTCCTCCGACGGCGGCGTGTAGTACGGCGCCGCCGCGCTGCCGGGAGGGGCGATCCGCGACTCCACCCGGCGCACCCGCTCGGCGAGGTCGAAGTGCGTGCCGTCCAGGGCCTCGATCGCCCGGTCCATCACGCCCTGGAGCCACTCGCGGACCTCGTCGACACCCTCGATGTGCCGGCCGTGCTCGTCCAGGTGCGCCAGCGCCACCCACGGTGTGGCGGCGCCGGGCAGGATCTTCTCGGCCTCCTTCTTCATCTCGCCGAGCAGCCGGTGGTACTCCGCCCACCCGTAGGCGTACGCCTCGTCCAGGTCCAGGTCGGTGCCGTTGTAGTAGCGCGACCAGCGGGCGTAGCGCTCCCGGCCCACGGTGTTCGGCGCGCCCTCGACGGCCGGCGCGTACACCTCGCGCATCCAGTCCCGCAGCTCCGCCACGGCCGCCGTCGCCGCGCGGGCGCCCTCGTCCAGCTCCGCGCGCAGCGCGTCCGGGCCCGCGGCGGCGAAGTCCTCGAACCAGCCGCGCCCCTCGCCCGTGTCCGCCCACTCGCCCAGCTGCCCGACGAACACCTCCGTCGGCCGCGGAGCCGCGTACAGCTTGCGCTCCAGACCCAGCTCGAGGGACTCCCGGTAGCCCGCCAGCGCGGCCGGGACAGCGCGCAGCCGCTGGGCGATCGCCGCCCAGTCCTCCTCCGTCCCGGCGGGCGTCACGGTGAACACCTCGCGCACCGAGTGCGCGACCGTGCCCAGATTGCCCACCGAGCGCAGCCCTTCGTCGGCCTCGTGCACGGCCAGCTCCGCGGTGAGCCGCTCGCGCAGCAGGCGCGCGCAGCGCCGCTCGATGTCGCTGTCCGCGCCGGGCAGCCGCTCGGCTTCGTCGAGCCGGGCGAGCGTGGCCCGGCTGAGCTCGGCGATCGCCTCCTGGCCGGCGGGCGAGAGATCGGGCAGCCGGGAGGAGCTCTCCTTGACGCCGAGGTAGGTTCCGGTGACCGGATCGAGGGCGATGAGCTCGTCGACGTAGGCGTCGGCGACCTGACGGGGGAGCGCGCTGTTGGTCTGTGACATGCGGACCATCCTGGTACGCGGTCCGTCGCACGTCACCCGGATTGAGCCGAGGGCGAAGCCGGGAGTACCGGCCCGCAGTCCCACTGCTGGAAGATCAGCCGCGTCTCCACCCGCGCCACCTCGCGCCGGGAGGTGAACTCGTCGAGCACCAGCCGCTGCAGATCCGTCATGTCGGCGACCGCGACATGCACCAGATAGTCGTCCGGGCCGGTCAGATGGAACACGGTCAGCGACTCCGGCAGCGCCCGGATCCGCTCCACGAACGGCCCCACCAGCTCCCGCCGGTGCGGTCTGACCTGCACCGACAGCAGCGCCTGCAGCCCCCGGCCCAGTTTCGCCGGGTCCAGTTGCAGCCGGTGCCCGAGGATCACGCCCGAGCGGCGCAGCCGGGTCACCCGGTCAAGACACGTGGACGGCGCGACCCCGACCTGCGCGGCGAGGTCCCGGTAGGTCGTCCGGGCGTCGTTCTGCAACAGCCGCAGCAGATGAAGGTCCACCGGATCGAGTACGACGGATTCGGCCACTGGCCGAACGTAACACGGTGTTCGGCGTCGCAACCCCGGTCGGTGTTCACTCTTCGGTGCATGGACCTGGGCATGGACACGCGACGCACCACCAGAGCACTCGCCACCGAGGCCGTGCACGCCGGCCGGGACGATCTCGCCGGACTCGGACTGCACGCCCCGCCGATCGACCTGTCCACCACCTACCCCTCGTACGACAGCCGCGCGGAGGCCGAACGCATCGACGCCTTCGCCACCACCGGCGCCGAACCGGACGGCCCGCCCGTCTACGGACGGCTCGGCAACCCCACCGTCGCCCGCTTCGAGACGGCCCTCGCACGCCTCGAGGGCACCGAGTCGGCGGTCGCGTTCGCCAGCGGCATGGCCGCGCTCAGCGCGATGCTCCTGGTCCGCGGCTCGATGGGGCTGCGGCACGTCGTCGCCGTACGCCCCCTGTACGGGTGCAGCGACCATCTGCTGACCGCCGGGCTGCTCGGCTCGGAGGTGACCTGGACCGACCCGGCCGGGGTCGCCGACGCGCTGCGCCCGGACACCGGTCTGGTGCTGGTCGAGTCCCCTGCCAACCCCACGCTCGCCGAGATCGACCTGCGGGCCGTCGCCCACGCCTGCGGCTCCGTGCCGCTCCTGGTCGACAACACCTTCGCCACCCCGGTGCTCCAGCGCCCGGCCGAGCACGGTGCCCGGATGGTGCTGCACAGCGCCACCAAGTACCTCGGCGGTCACGGTGACGTCCTGGCGGGCG
>KL568646.1:14476-15680 GCA_000715605.1 Streptomyces speibonae
CGCCGCCCGGCTCGCCGCCGACCCGCGCGTGACCCGGGTGCACTACCCGCGCATCGGCGGGGCCATGGTCGCGTTCGAGGTGCGGGACGACCCGCACGAGGTGATCGCCGGAGTACGGCTGGTCACTCCGGCGGTGAGCCTCGGCAGCGTGGACTCCCTCATCCAGCACCCGGCGTCCATCAGCCACCGCATCGTCGACGCCGACGACCGCAGGGGCGCCGGGGTCAGCGACCGGCTGCTGCGGCTCTCGGTCGGCCTGGAGGACGTCGAGGACCTGTGGGCCGACCTGGACGCGGCCCTGGGCGAGCGGGCCGGCACGCCCGCCCGGACCGAAGCGGCGGCGGCCCGGGGCTGAGACCCCGCGGACACGGGCGAGGGCCCGGTGATTCCCGCCGGCCCCTCGCCCACACCGGATGCCGTGCCCTCAGGACGTCGCCGGACGCGGCGCCGGGTACCGGTCGGCGTCCTCGCCGTACTCCCGCCCCCGGGGCGCCGGTACGGCGTCCAGGTCGGCCGTGACGACCAGGGTGCCCTCCTCGATCTGGTAGTCGAGGGGCAGGCCCAGCCCCCGCATCGCGGCGACCATGCCGGTGTTGGACGCCTGCGTCACGGCGTACACCTGGGAGCAGCCCGCCTCGGCCGCCATCGACACCAGCCGGGTGAGCAGCCGGCCGCCGATGCCCCGGCGCTGCCACGCGTCCTCCACGATCAGCGCGACCTCGGTCTCGTCGCCGTCCCACAGCAGATGACCGAGGGCGACGACGCGGCCCGTCCCGGTCTGTGCGAGGAGCGTCCGGCCGAAGCGCGGGCTCAGCAGGTGATTCAGATAGCGGTCCGCGTCGCCGACCGGCCCGTGGTAGCGCAGCCGCAGGGTCTCGGTGGAGCACCGCTCGTGCATCGCCCGCGCGGCGGCCAGATCTCCGGTGTCCGCCCGGCGCACGGAGACCTCCCGGCCCTCCGGCAGGGTGAGCACGTCACGGCCGCGCGGCATCCTGGGCCCCAGCCGGGCGTCGAGGTCCACCAGCGCGCGGGCCCGGGCGAACTCGGTGGGGGTGAACGGCAGATACGGCCGCTCGACGGTGAGCACCTCGCCCTCCGGGGCACGCAGCCGGAGCACGGTGCCCTCCAGGAAGCCCTCCGCGGGCACGGCCCCGGCCGCGGCTGCGCCGGAGGCAGGGGCGGAGGGCTGCGAGCGGATCGTGCA
>KL568646.1:15883-16269 GCA_000715605.1 Streptomyces speibonae
TGCACCGGCCGAGCAGCTGCCGCAGCGCCAGGGGAAGTTCGGCGGTATCCGCGGCGGTGCGGGCGGCCAGTCCCAGCACCCGGGTCGGTGCGTCCACCAGATCGTGGGCGTCGGCCCGCTCCGTCCAGGTGTCCCGGCCCCCGGCGAGCGACACCGCGGCCGTGAGGTCCGTGTCCGCCGGTGCGCGCAGCAGAAACTCGTCGACGGTGTCCTCGCCCAGCGGGTGCGTCTGGAGGCTCAGGATGTCGACGCGCCGCTCGGCCAGCGCCGTGCACAGCGCGGCCAGCGAACCCGGCTCGTCCCTGACCGTCGTCCGCATCCGCCACAGCACACGCTCCGCCGCCGCGTCGGGTGGCGCGGCGTCGCCGGTATCGTGCGCCGGCGGT
>KL568646.1:16494-18817 GCA_000715605.1 Streptomyces speibonae
CCGCCGTGGCGGCGTTCCCACCATGAGCGGAAGGCGGCCGCGCACCGCGCGGCGAGCGTGTTCGGGTGCCACCGGTGGTGCGCGGGGCCGCAGTTGCGGGTGTTCATCACTTCGGACATGTCTCGACTCATACAACCACTGTGAAGGAAGTGTGTTTCGTGATCACGAACGTACCGTGACTGATGAGTAAAGGCGTACTTCTGTCCGATTTGCAGCGTTACTGACCGACGCGGCCCGGGTGCAGCGTCTTGGTGAACAGTACCGAACCGTCCTGCTCCCGCAGACGCACCGTCAGTTCCCCGCTGTCGCCGTCGATGTCGACCTCGCCGAAGAACTGGTGACCACCGGCGGGCGAGACGTTCGACGCGCTCGGCGCCTTCACCCAGACCCGCTCAGGACCGAAGGTGGCATCGAGCTCCACCGCCGGGAAGGCGCCCGCGTTGAGCGGACCGGAGACGAACTCCCAGAATGGCTCGAAGTCGTCGAACGCGGCCCGCGCGGGCTGGTAGTGCTGCACGGACGTGTGGTGCACGTCCGCCGTCAGCCACACCGTCCCGGTGATCCGCCGGTGCTTGATGAACCGCAGCAGCTCCGCGATCTGCAGCTCCCGCCCCAGCGGCGCGCCCGGGTCGCCCTGCGCCACCGCCTCGACGTTGCGGGTGCCCTCGGTGGTGTCCAGGACGACCATGCCGATCGGCATGTCGGCGGCGATCACCTTCCACACCGCCCGGGACCGCGCCAGTTCTCGCTTGAGCCAGTCCAGTTGTTCCCGCCCCAGGATGCCCTGCGGGTCCACGGCCTGGTCACCGGGGGAGTTGGCTCCGCGGTACGTCCGCATGTCCAGCACGAAGACTGTCCAGCAGCGGGCCCTGCCGCAGCACCCGGTGCACCCGGCCCTCCCGGGCACCCGGCCGCAGCGTCGACATCGGGAAGTACTCACTGAACGCACGCCGCGCCCGGGCCGCCAGTACATCGACGCTCTTCTCCTCGTACCGGGTGTCGGTGTCCGCGATCCGCTGACCCGGGTACCAGTTGTTGCGCACCTCGTGGTCGTCCCACTGCACGATGGACGGCACCCGCGCGTTGAACCGCCGCAGGTGCTCGTCGAGCAGGTTGTAGCGGAAGTTGCCCCGGAACTCGGCCAGGGTCTCGGCGACCTTGGACTTCTCCTCGGTGGTGATGTTCCGCCAGACGCCGCCGTCCGGGAGGGCGGCGGTCGAGGCGATGGGACCGTCGGCGTAGATGGTGTCGCCGCTGAACAGGAAGAAGTCCGGGTCGAGCCGGGCCATCGCGTCGAAGATGCGGTAGCCGCCCAGGTCGGGGTTGATGCCCCAGCCCTGGCCGGCCAGGTCGCCGGACCACACGAAGCGCACACCGTCGCGCCGCCGGTCCGGCACGGTGCGGAAGGTTCCGGTCACCGGCGCACCGGCGCGGCGCGGGTCGTCGGGGTCGGCGAGCCGCACGCGGTAGTGGATCTGCTCGCCCGGCGGCAGCCCGCGCAGCCGGGTGGTGCCGGTGAAGTCGGTGGCCGGGCCGAGCAGCGGGCCGTACCAGCGGCGGGGGTGCCGGAACGATTCGGTCGCGGACGTCTCGACGATCATCCGGGCCGGGCGGTCGGAGCGCACCCACACCAGTCCCGAGTGCCGGGTCACGTCGCCGGTCTGCACGCCCCAGTCGGCCCGGGGCCGCCCGGAGCGGGCGAAGGCGGGCGGGGTGCCGAGCGCGGCGGGCAGGGTCAGGGCCGCCGAGGCGGCGAGCGAGCCGCGCAGCACGGCGCGGCGACCGGGCGACGGACGGTGTGACATGGGGTGCCTCCAGAGAGGATTTCCGGCCAGTGTGCGCTGCCACACCTACGCGCACGGCACGGCACGCACGCAAACCCCAGGTGAACACTTGCCCGCACGGCGTCCGGGCCACGCCGGCGCCCCCGCACCGGCGACTGCCACCCCCACGCCCGGCCGGGCGTCCGTGTGCCTTCCACGCCGGGGTGGCGGGCGGCGCGAAGGGCCGACGGTGGTCGGCCCGGGGGTGAGGGTGGCCGGTGGCCGCGCGGGGACATCGCCTTCCGGCGTCCTGTGGCGGCGTGCGTACTACGCCAGGGGCGACGGGCAGCGCGGCCGGCCGCGTGCCCGGTGGCGGCCGCGCGGTGCGCTTCGTCTTCCGGCCGCGTGTGGTCTGCGCCAGGGGTGGCGGGCAGCGCGGCCGGCTTGACGCGACCGGTCGACGCTGGGTGGCGGCCGCGCGGTGTCTTCCGACAGCGCGTCACCGCACGCGTTCACCCACGGAGATGGCGGACAGCGGCAGCCGCCACGCTCTGTTGCTC
>KL568646.1:19008-19858 GCA_000715605.1 Streptomyces speibonae
CCGCCACGCTCTGTTGCTGCCTCCGGTACCGGGGCCGGCCGCGAAGGCCCTTTCGCCACCAGCCGGTTACCCGGGTGCGCGGTAGATGGTGCCTGGCCGTGGGGGGCGCGGGGCGACGCCGGTCGGGCTTACCGCGGCGCTCACGTGGGCTGCGTTCGGCGGTGGTTGCCAGGCGGCGTCGCCGTATCTCCGTGCTTGTGGGCCGGTACCCTCGGGCGGCCGCGAAGGGCCCCTTTGCTGCCGGTCGTACCGGGGGTGCTGCCGCTCGTGCCTGGCCGTGGGGGCGCGGGGCGACGCCGGTCGGGCTTACCGCGGCGCTCGCGCGGTGCGCACCCGCCGGCGGCGCGCTCGCGTGGGCTGCGCTCCGGCGGTGGCCGCCAGGCGATGTCGCCGGTGCTTTCGGCCTGACCGGAACGGCCCTGGCCCGGCAGGCGGTCACCAGGCTGTGCGGTGTGCCGTGCCCCGGCGTGGCGAGTCAGCGGCTGCCGTCGAGGAGAACGCGGGCCACCAGGGCCGGGTCGTCGTTCATGGGGACGTGGCCGCAGCCGGGGAGGCGGACCAGGCGGGCCCTGGGGATGATCTGCTTGGCGCGGATGCCCTGGCGGGGGATCAGCAGCCGGTCCCGGGCGCCCCAGGCGACGGTCACCGGGATGCCCGGCACGTCGTCGGTGAACCGTACGGCGGCGCCCGCGCGGAGGGTCTCCGTGAAGCCGGCGGCTCCGGCGAGCGCCAGTGTCTCGGCGACCACCGCCTCCGGGGAACGCCGCCCGGGCCGGGCATAGATCGTGCTGGTCAGCACCGCCCGGCCGGCCGCGGAACGGGCGAGGCGCTCGACCAGCGGCAGCGGCAT
>KL568646.1:20051-23542 GCA_000715605.1 Streptomyces speibonae
ATGCCGGACAGCACGGCGAAGGCGTACCGCCGTTCGGCCTGCGTCCAGAAGCCCGCCGGGGAAAGGGCCGTGACGGACCGGGCGAGCCGCTCGCGGCCGAGCTCCAGGGCCAGCAGGCCGCCGAGCGAGTTGCCCGCGACGTGCGGCCGGTCCAGCTCCAGCGCCTCGCACAGGGCGCCGAGCGCGGCGCTCATGGTGGGCAGGTCGTGGGCGAGACCGTCGGGCAGCGCGGGGGAGGCGCCGAACCCCGGCAGGTCCACGGCGATCACCTCGCGCTCGGTCGCGAGAATGTCCACCACCGGGTCCCAGGCCTGCCGGTGATGGCCGATGCCGTGCAGCAGGAGCAGCGGTTCCCCGCGGCCCACGCGCGTGTAGGACAGTGTCACGGTCTGCGGACCGAGCGCGGAGGTGACCTTGAAGGAGACGGTCGCGGACATGAGGGTGCTCCTCGTCTGGGACTCGCGATGAACGGACGCCGCCTGACGTCATAGACAGCTTGTCAGCAATTGCTACCGACGGGTAGACCCGGACATGACGGCCCCGCCTGGACACCGCCGCGCGCGTCGGCTGGGATGGGTGGCGTGACCACCGACACCCTGACCGACGTCTTCGAAGAGCACCGTCCCGTCCTCCTCGGGGTCGCCTACCGCATGCTGGGCCGGGTGGCCGACGCGGAGGACGTGGTCCAGGACACGTGGCTGCGCTGGTCGGGCGTGGACCGTTCCGCGGTCCGCGAGCCCCGCGGCTACCTCGTGCGTGTCACCACCCGCCTCGCCATCGACCGGCTCCGCCAGATCAAGGCCCGCGGCGAGACCTACGTCGGCCCCTGGCTGCCCGAGCCGTACGTCACGGACTTCGGCGACACCGCCCCGGACACCGCCGAACGGGCCGTGCTCGCCGACTCCGTCTCCCTCGCCGTCCTCGTCGTGATGGAGTCGCTGTCGCCGCTGGAACGCGCGGTGTTCGTCCTGCGGGAGGCCTTCGGCTATCCGTACACCGACATCGCGGCCATGCTCGACCGCGGCGAACCCGCCGTACGGCAACTCGCGGGACGGGCTCGCAGACACGTCGAGGAGCGGCGCCCGCGCTACGACGTCGACCCCGCGCGGCGGCGCGACCTCACGGAGCGCTTCCTGGCCGCGGCGGCCGGCGGCGACCTGGCGCAGCTGATGGAACTCCTCGCGCCGGACGTGCGCCTCGTCGGCGACAGCGGCGGCAAGTCGCGCGCCCCTCTGCGGGTCCTGGAGAGCGCCGACCACGTGGGGCGGTTCCTCGTCGGCGTGGCCGTCAAGGGTGTTCAGGACGCCTCCGTCCGCATCCTGGAGCTCAACGGCGGTCCCGCGGTGCTCGTGCTGTCGGGCGGCAAGCCCGACTCCGTCCTCCAGCTGGGCATCGCCGACGGCCGCGTCCACGCGGTGTACGTCATCCGCAACCCCGACAAGCTCCGCTCGCTCGTTTTCTAGAGGCCGTATCGCGCCCCGCAGGCCCCGTCGCGCGGCGACGGGGCCACGCCGTGGTGCCGATTGGTATTGACCAAGGGTGAGGGCCGCCTTATCGTCGCAGACAAGTGAAACAACCTTTAATAAACAAGGGCGCTAAAACGCGACCGGACTCGGCGATCGTGGAGGACAGGGTGGGGACCACGCAGCTGGAAACGGTGCCGGAACCGAAGTACTGGCACCTCAAGACCGTGCTCAGTGAGGCGCTGGACTCGGAGTTCTCGGTGGGTGAGATCCTGCCCAACGAGCGCGATCTCGCCGCCCGCTTCGGTGTCGCCCGCGCCACGCTCCGGCAGGCCCTGGAGCAGCTCGAGCTGGAGGGCCGGCTGCAGCGCCGCCGCGGGGTGGGCACCACCGTCGCCCCGCCGCGCGTGGGCGTCTCCGTCGGTACGGCGCAGCAGGACTGGCCGGGCGGGCCGCTCGACGCCTGGCACGCGCTCGACTGCGCCCTGGAGGTGCCGCCCGCCGCCGTCGCCGAGACCCTGGTCACCGGCAGCGACGAGCCCGTGCACGTCGTGCGCCGCTCGCGCGTCTCCCACGGTCAGCCCGTGGCCGCCGAACTGCTCTACATCCCGGCGGAGTCGGTGCCCGACCTGTCCGGCATCGACGCCCCCTCCGGCGCGGCACGCGCGCGTGCGGTCCTGCGTGAACTGCAGCGACTGGAGCTGGAGCGGCAGGAGAACGCCGTGGAGCTCGGCAGCGCCCGCGCGGACGACGCCCGCGAACTGGACCGCCTGCCCGGCGCGCCCGTCCTGGTCGTCACCACGCGCTTCATCGCCCGCGGACGCACCGCCGCGCTCTCCGTGGCCACGTACCGCGCGGACACCTGCCGGCTGACCTTCGGCGACTCCGGCGATGTGCAGATCCACCACGGCCCGGAGCGCCAGGCGTCCTGACGGCCCGTCAGGCACCACCCGTGGTCCGGCCCGCACGGACGGACCACGGCCGGACGGCGATGCGCCGGAGCGCTGGTCCGGCACGGACGTTCCACCGCCCCCACCGAGGGACTGTCCGCCGACCGGACGCCCGGCGTCGCCCTCGACGACCGCGGGGCCGCACAGGCCGCCGCACTGCCCGGGCGGCCCACCGGGCTGCCCGCCGGCCGGGACCGTCGCGCCGCCCGTCCCACGCGGCAGGCGCGCCGGTACCGCCCGTCCGATCCGCCGCGCGGGCGTCAGCGGCGCGCCGTCACCGTGCCCTCCACCGCGAACAGCTGCTCCTCCACGTGGTCGAGAGCGAGCCGCACCGCGCCCGTGGCGACCGCCGCCTCGCCCAGGAGGGACAGGGTGACCTTCGGCGGGCGCAGGCAGTAGCGGGCCAGCTCGCGGCGCAGCGGTTCCAGTACGTCGTCCAGGCCGGCCGCCCAGCCGCCGATCACCACCAGCTCCGGGTCGAGGGCCAGCACCAGCGCCGCCACGTCGTGGACCAGTCGGTGGTTGAACCGGTCCACGGCCGCGAGCGCCCGCTGGTCGCCCTCGCGGGCCTGGGCGAAGACCGCCGTCACCGCCTGCTCGTCCAGCGGGTGCAGCGGCTCGTCCGTGGTGGACAGCAGCGTCTCCGGCGTCGCCTCCCGGCCCAGTAGATGCAGCGCCCCGATCTCACCGGCCGCCCCGCCGTACCCCCGGTGCAGCCGTCCGCCGATCAGTGATCCGGCGCCCGGGCTCAGCCCGGCCAGCACGAACACCACGTCGTCGGTCTCCCTGGCGGCGCCCTTCCAGTGCTCGGCGACCACGGCGGCGTTCGCGTCGTTCTCCACGAGCACCGGGCACTTGAAGGACCGGCCCAGCCGCTCGCCGAGCCCCAGCCCGGTCCAGCCGGGCAGCGCCGTGCCCAGCGCCACCGTGCCGTCCGCCTCGACGATCCCCGGGGTGCCCACGCCGACGGCCCGCAGCGACCCGCGCGGCACCCCGGCCCGCTCCAGCAGTTCCGTGACGGCCTTGCCGAGCCGCTCCAGCCGCTCGTCGGCGTCGACCGTCTCGTCGACGTCCCGCG
>KL568646.1:23766-26375 GCA_000715605.1 Streptomyces speibonae
GTCCCGCGCCTGTGCGCCGATCACCCGGCCGTCCAGATCGGCCAGCAGCGCGGCCACCCGGTGCACGCCGATCTCCAGGCCCAGCAGATGCCCCGCCTCGGCCCGGAACCGGAACCGCCGCGCTGGCCGGCCCTGCCGCCGTGCGACACCCTCCTCCGCCGCGGTCTCCACGACGAGGCCCGCCTCCATGAGCCCCTCGACGACGCCCTCGACGGTCGGCCGGGACAGCCCGGTGACCCGGGTGACCTCGGTCAGCGTCGCGCAGTCCGTGGCCCGCAACGCGTGCAGCACCACCGCGGAGTTGATCCTTCGCAGCAGCGAGGGATCCCCGCCGGTCAGCCGACCCACCGTCCGTCCTCCCAGCTCGTGCGCGCGTGTGGGGCGGATCGTACTCGGCACGGCGGACCCCGGCGACTTCCGGGCGCAGCGCCCCCGGGCACACCGGGCGGACCCGGATCATCCCGGCGCCACGAACCCCGACTCGTAGGCGGCGATCACCGCCTGGGTGCGGTCGCGCACCCCGAGCTTGGTCAGTACGGCGCTCACATGCGACTTCACGGTCTCCGTCCCCACCACCAGCCGGGCGGCGATCTCCGCGTTGGTCAGGCCCCGCGCCATCAGGCGCAGCACCTCCCCCTCGCGCTCCGTCAGCCGCGCCCGTTCCAGCACCGCCCGCGCGGCGCGGTTGCCGCCGCCGTCGTCGCCGTACTCGGCCGCGAGGCGCCGCACCGAGGCGGGGAACAGCAGCGACTCGCCCTCGGCGACCAGCCGCACGGCGTGCACGATCTCCGCCGGCCGGGCCCGCTTCAGCAGGAACCCGTCGGCCCCCGCGCGCAGCGCCCCGTACACGTACTCGTCGTTCTCGAACGTCGTCACCACCAGGATCTTCGGCGGCGCCTCGACCGTCCGCAGCAGCGCGCGCGTGGCCTCGATCCCGTTCATCAGCGGCATGCGTACGTCCATGGCGACCACGTCCGGCCGCAACTGCCGCACCAGCGGAATCACCGCCGCACCGTCGGCGGCCTCCCCGGCCACCGCGATGTCGGGCTGCGCCTCCAGCACGGCCCGCAGACCGGCGCGTACCAGGGGCTCGTCGTCGACGAGCAGAACGGTGACCGCCATCCGGCCAGCGTAGATCAGCGCAACGGCAGTTCCACCCGCACCCGCCACTCGCCCCCGTCCGGACCGGTGCGGGCGCGGCCGCCCAGCAGGGCCGCGCGTTCGCGGATGCCGCGCAGACCGCTGCCGCGGCCGGACTCCGGCGGCTCCCCGGTGAGCGGATTGCGCACCTCCAGGTCCAGCGAGCCGTCGCCGACGGCGACACGGACCCGCACGGGGACGGGACCCGCGTGCCGCAGCACATTGGTGAGGGCCTCCTGGAGGATGCGGTACCCCTCGCGGGACACCGGTCCGGAAACAGTGTCCAGAGCCCCCGTCATCTCGGCGTCGACCTGCGCGCCGGACGTCCGCGCGGACTCCAGCAGCCGCCCGGCGTCCGTGAGGGCCGGACGGCTGCCCGCCGGACGCCCGGACTCACGCAGCACGCCGAGGACCCGCTCCAGGTCCTCCAGCGCGGCCCGGCCGGTCTCCTCGATGGCGTCCAGGGCCCGCTCGGTGAAGGCCGGATCGCCCGCCGCGCGGGCGGCACCCGCCTGCACGACGGCCACCGTCAGCGCGTGCCCGATGGAGTCGTGCAGCTCCCGGGCGATCCGCGTGCGCTCCAGGAGCTGCTCCGTGCGCTCCTCCAGCGCGGCGAGCCGCTCGGCGGGGGAGGGGCCCAGCAGACGCAGGGCCAGCGCCGTGATCAGCCGGCCCGCGCCGACCACCGTCGCCCCCAGGGCCGCCAGAGCCGGAGGGAACAGCAGCACATGCCACCAGCGCCGGCCCTCGATGGCCGGGAACCCGTCGGAGGCCATGTCCCCGCCGAACGCCGCCGCCCCCAGATCCACCAGAACCAGCAGCAGGTGCACGCTGATCAACGTCGTCACGCAGCCGATCAGCAGCCGTGCCTGCAGCCATACGACGAGCCTGCCCCGGTCGCCCCAGGAGGCGGACGGCGCGACGACGATGCCGGTGCTCTCACCGTCCGGCCGCTGACCGGTCAGCAGCAGCCGGGCCTGCAGCCCCTCCACGGTGCGCATCGCCGGCACCAGCCCGACGGGCACGAGCACCAGAGCCGCCGCCGCCCAGACCCACCACGCCTCCTCGATGAACATCCACAGCGACGGCCACACGATCGCGATGAGCAGATGCAGCCATCGGGTGTAGGTCACCGTCCGGCCGAACGGGCGCAGGAAGCGGAGCATGCCGCCATCGTGCCAGCCGCCACCGACGGCACAGCTCCCCCGCGCGGGGGAGACGATCTCCACGTGCGGGGGAGGCCCCGCACCCGCGCGGGACGCCAGGCTGCTGCCATGACCAGCATCGACGTCCAGGACCTCACCAAGGAGTACGGCACCCGGCGGGCCGTCGACCATCTGACCTTCCGTGTCCTTCCGGGCCGTGTCACGGGGTTCCTCGGCCCCAACGGCGCCGGCAAGTCCACCACGATGCGCCTGGTGCTCGGCCTCGACCACCCCACCCTCCGGCACCGCCACCATCGGCGGCAG
>KL568647.1:0-2821 GCA_000715605.1 Streptomyces speibonae
GCCCGCCGTACGGGCCCGGCTGGTTGTAGCTCATTTCTGGGTTCCCCTCCAGATGCTTATGCGTTGCTGACATCCTGACTCAGGAGTGACAGGTTCAGGTCGGCGGGGGTCGCACCGTTACAAAGGAAACGCGTTTCGGGACAGGCCCGTGACGCCTCTAAACTGAGCCGCGTGACCGAGAACGCTCAGCAGCAGCCACCAGCGCCCACCACCGAACTGCCGACCCAGTACGCGCCGGCCGACGTAGAGGGGCCGCTGTACGAGCGCTGGGTAGAGCGCGGTTACTTCGAGGCGGACGAGAAGAGCGACAAGCCGCCCTACACCATCGTCATCCCGCCGCCGAACGTCACCGGCAGCCTGCACCTCGGGCACGCCTTCGAGCACACCCTCATCGACGCCCTCACCCGCCGCAAGCGCATGCAGGGCTACGAGACGCTGTGGCAGCCCGGCATGGACCACGCCGGCATCGCCACGCAGAACGTCGTCGAGCGGGAGCTCGCCAAGGAGGGCAAGTCCCGCCACGACCTCGGCCGGGAGGCGTTCGTCGAGCGCGTCTGGCAGTGGAAGAGCGAGTCCGGCGGCCAGATCAGCGGCCAGATGCGCCGCCTCGGCGACGGTGTCGCCTGGTCGCGCGAGCGCTTCACGATGGACGAGGGCCTCTCCAAGGCCGTCCAGACCATCTTCAAGCGGCTCTACGACGACGAGCTGATCTACCGCGCCGAGCGCATCATCAACTGGTGCCCGCGCTGCCTGACCGCGATCTCCGACATCGAGGTCGAGTATCAGGACGACGACGGCGAGCTCGTCTCCATGAAGTACGGCGAGGGCGACGACACCATCGTCGTCGCCACCACCCGCGCGGAGACCATGCTCGGAGACACCGCCGTCGCCGTTCACCCCGACGACGAGCGCTACAAGCACCTCGTCGGCAAGCACATCAAGCTGCCGCTGACCGACCGCTCCATCCCGGTCGTCGCGGACGAGCACGTCGACCCCGAGTTCGGCACCGGCGCCGTCAAGGTGACCCCCGCCCACGACCCGAACGACTTCGAGATCGGCCAGCGCCACGACCTGCCCGCCATCGCGGTCATGGACGAGCACGCGGTCATCACCGCCCACGGCCCCTTCCAGGGCCTGGACCGGCTCGAGGCCCGCTCCGCCATCGTCGCCGCGCTGCGCGCCGAGGGCCGGATCGTCGCCGAGAAGCGGCCCTACGTCCACTCCGTCGGCCACTGCTCGCGCTGCAAGACCACCATCGAGCCGCGCCTGTCCATGCAGTGGTGGGTCAAGGTCGGCCCGCTCGCCAAGGCCGCCGGTGACGCGGTCCGCGAGGGCAAGGTCGCCATCCACCCCCAGGAGATGGAGAAGCGGTACTTCGACTGGGTCGACAACCTGCACGACTGGTGCATTTCGCGCCAGTTGTGGTGGGGCCACCGCATCCCCGTCTGGTACGGGCCGAACGGCGAGGTCGTCTGCGTCGGACCCGACGAGGAGCCGCCCGCCGGCGAGGGCTGGCACCAGGACACCGACGTCCTGGACACCTGGTTCTCCTCCGGCCTGTGGCCGTTCTCCACCCTCGGCTGGCCCGAACAAACCGAGTCGCTCGCGAAGTTCTACCCGAACTCCGTCCTGGTCACCGGCTACGACATCCTCTTCTTCTGGGTCGCCCGGATGATGATGTTCGGCCTCTACGCGATGGACGGCACCCCGCCCTTCCACACCATCGCCCTGCACGGCATGGTCCGCGACCAGTTCGGCAAGAAGATGTCGAAGTCCTTCGGCAACGCGGTCAACCCGCTGGACTGGATGGACAAGTACGGCTCCGACGCCCTGCGCTTCACGCTCGCGCGCGGCGCCAACCCGGGCGTCGACGTCCCCATCGGCGAGGACTGGGTCCAGGGCTCGCGCAACTTCGCCAACAAGATCTGGAACGCCACCCGCTTCGCCCTGATGAACGGCGCGACGGTCCAGGGCCCGCTGCCGGCCCCCTCGACGATGTCCTCGACGGACCGCTGGATCCTCTCCCGGCTCAACTCCGTCGTCGCCGAGGTCGACGCGTACTACGACGACTTCCAGTTCGCCAAGCTGTCCGACGCGCTGTTCCACTTCGCCTGGGACGAGGTCTTCGACTGGTACGTCGAGCTGTCCAAGACCACGTTCCAGGCGGGCGGCGAGCCGGCCGAGGTCAGCAAGCGCGTCCTCGGCGAGGTCCTCGACGTCACGCTCCGGCTGCTCCACCCCGTCGTCCCCTTCGTCACCGAGACGCTGTGGACGACCCTGACGGGCGGCGAGTCGGTCGTCATCGCCGACTGGCCCGCCGACAGCGGCTTCCGGGACGCCGGCGCCGAGCGGGAGATCGCCACGCTCCAGTCGGTGATCACCGAGGTCCGCCGCTTCCGCGCCGACCAGGGTCTGCAGCCCGGCCAGCGGGTTCCGGCCCGGCTCACCCTCGACGGCACGGCGCTCGCCCCGCACGAGCCGGCCATCCGGCAACTGCTGCGCCTCCAGCCGGAGGGCGACGCCTTCACCGCGACGGCGACCCTGCCCGTCGAGGGCGCCGAGGTCGCGCTGGACCTGTCCGGCGTGATCGACGTCGCCGCCGAGCGCAAGCGGCTCGCCAAGGACCTCGCCGCCGCCGAGAAGGAGAAGACCCAGGCGACGGCGAAGCTCGGCAACGAGGCGTTCCTGGCGAAGGCGCCGGACCACGTCGTGGACAAGATCCGCACGCGGCTGACGAAGGCGGAGGAGGACATCGCCCGCATCACCGCCCAACTGGAGCGCCTGCCCCAGGCCTGAGGCTGTCTCTTATACACATCTCTGA
>KL568647.1:2897-3260 GCA_000715605.1 Streptomyces speibonae
GCCTCCGACCGCGGTGGTCCCGGGCCGTTCCTTTCGCGGGCGCGGTCATGGCCTCCGACCGTGGTGGTGGGGGCCGGTTCCTTTCGTGGACGCGGTCCGGGTGCGGCTGGTGGAGGCGGAGGAGACGTCGTCGGGATCACGGCCCGGCCGGGACGTCTGGCGGAGGCCCGACCCGGGCGCACGGCACGCAGGTGCCCCGGACCGCTGCGGTGGGGGCCCGGTTCCTGTCGTGGGCAAGATCCGCACGGGGCCGGCGAAGGCGGAGGGGACATCGCCCGCATCACCGGCCGGCTGGTGCGTCCGGCGGAGGTCTGGCCGACCCCGGCAGGCACGGCCTCCGACCGCGGTGGTCCCGGGCCGTTC
>KL568647.1:3527-3709 GCA_000715605.1 Streptomyces speibonae
GGGCCGTTCGTTTCGCGGGCAAGGTCCGCGTGGAGCCGGTGGCGTCGGGGCCGCCGGCAGGCTGGTGCGTCCAGCGGAAGCCTGAGGTGGTCCGCGGCGCCCATGGCCTCCGACCGCTGCGGTCGGAGGCCGTTCACGTCGTGGTGGGGGGTGCGTAACCCGGCCGGGGGAGGCTGCGGCTC
>KL568647.1:3948-4448 GCA_000715605.1 Streptomyces speibonae
CCGCCGTCAGGAGCACCCCGCGATGCCCCGCACCACCGCGCCGCAGCCCGCCGAGCCGCCCGTGCGGGACGGGCCGCCCCTCGCGGACCGGCGCCACGACATCGACCTGCTGCGCGTGCTCTGCACCGCCGCCGTCGTGCTGGTGCACGCCTCCGCCGAGTTCCTCGACGCCGGGCACCGCACGAGCGGCGTCGTCGGCGACTCGGCCGGCCGGTTCGCCGTACCCGCGTTCTACGCGATGGCCGGATGGGCCGCCCTCGCCGGCTCACCGGTGCGCGACGAGGCCCGGCTCCTCGCCCGCCTCGGCCGGATCCTGCGCCCGATGGCGGTGTGGACGGCGCTCTACCTCCTGTGGCAGCACCTGACCGGGCCGCCGCCCCCGGACGGCACCGCCAGGGAGGCGCTCGGAGCGCTCTTCGGCTCCGTCGAGGCCGCCTTCCACCTCTGGTACCTCTACGTCTACGTCCCGCTCCTGCTGCTCCTCGGCTGCGCCGTGTCTC
>KL568647.1:4648-8178 GCA_000715605.1 Streptomyces speibonae
GCCGCGCTCGTCGCGTACCAGTTCACCGTGCGCCACCCAGCCGCCTACGGAAGCGTGGCGGTGGCGGCACCGACCTTCGCGGTGCTCGCGGCGGTGACCGGGGTGCGGGTGCCCCGGCGGGCGCGGGCGGTGCTGGAACGGCTGTCGGACGCGTCGTTCGGCACCTATCTGGTGCATCTGCTGTGGGTGTCCCTGCTGGCCGGGCCCGTCGCCGAGGCGCTGCCGGCGGGGTGGTGGGCGCCCGCGGGGCTCGCCGTGACGGCGGTGGCCGCGGCCGCGCTGTCCTTCGCCGCGAGCGTCCTGTGGGGCCGCCTCGGGCTGCGGAAATGGCTCGGCTGACGCGGGGGCCGGGGCCTGGCCGGTGCGGGCCCGGCGGCTCCGTAGACTGGGGGCCGTGAGCGAGCGCCCAGAATCAGCAGGTCCCGACCCGGACGACACCTTTGACGAGTTCGCGGAGCTCGTCGAGGAGGAGACCCGCCGCGATCCCGATCTCGCGGTGATCGAGGCCGGCAGCCGCACCCTGCGCACCCAGAGCGGCCCGCCGCAGGCGGACGTGCCCACGCGGCCCGAGGACCCCGAGACCGACCGGGCCCTGCGCGAGGTCGAGGAGGAGCTCGCCACCCGCTGGGGCGAGACGAAGCTGGAGCCGTCCGTCGCCCGGATCTCCGCGCTGATGGACGTGCTGGGCGAGCCGCAGCGCGCCTACCCGTCGATCCACATCACCGGCACCAACGGCAAGACCTCCACCGCCCGCATGATCGAGGCGCTGCTCGGCGCGTTCGAACTGCGCACCGGCCGCTACACCTCCCCGCACGTGCAGTCGGTCACCGAGCGGATCAGCCTCGACGGGGCGCCGGTCTCCGCGGAGCGGTTCATCGAGACCTACCGGGACATCAAGCCGTACATCGAGATGGTCGACTCCCAGCAGGAGTACCGGCTGTCCTTCTTCGAGGTGCTCACCGGCATGGCGTACGCCGCCTTCGCCGACGCCCCCGTGGACGTGGCGGTCGTCGAGGTCGGGATGGGCGGCAGCTGGGACGCGACCAACGTGATCGACGGCGGCGTCGCCGTGGTGACGCCGATAGACCTCGACCACACCGACCGGCTGGGCGCCACCCCCGCGGAGATCGCCACCGAGAAGGCCGGCATCGTCAAGCGGGACGCGACGGTGATCATGGCCCAGCAGCCGGTGGACGCCGCGCAGGTGCTGCTCAGGAAGGCCGTCGAGGTCGACGCGACGGTGGCCCGCGAGGGGCTGGAGTTCGGCGTCGTCGCCCGGCAGGTCGCGGTGGGCGGCCAGCAGGTGACCCTGCGCGGGCTGGGCGGCGAATATCCCGAGGTGTACCTCCCGCTGCACGGCGCCCACCAGGCGCACAACGCGGCCGTGGCGCTCGCCGCCGTGGAGGCGTTCTTCGGCGTCGGCGCGCAGCGCGTCGAGCCGCTCGACATCGACACGGTGCGCAAGGCGTTCGCCGCCGTCGCCTCCCCGGGCCGGCTGGAGGTCGTACGGCGCTCGCCGACCGTCGTCCTGGACGCCGCGCACACCCGGCGGGCGCGCGGGCGGCGGCCGCCGCCGTCGGGGAGGCGTTCCAGTTCAGCCGGCTCATCGGGGTCGTCGGCGCGAGCGGCGACAAGAACGTGCGCGGGCTGCTGGAGGCGTTCGAGCCGGTCTTCGCCGAGGTCGTCGTCACGCAGAACTCCAGCCACCGCGCGATGGACGCCGACGCGCTGGCGGCCGTCGCCGTCGAGGTGTTCGGCGAGGACCGCGTCCAGGTCGAGCCGCGGCTGCCGGACGCGCTGGAGGCCGCGATCACGCTGGCCGAGGAGGAGGGCGAGTTCGCGGGCGGCGGTGTGCTCGTCACCGGTTCCGTCATCACGGTCGGCGAGGCCCGGCTGCTGCTGGGAAGGGGGTGAGGACCGGTGCGTACGCTCTGCGCCTCGACGCTGATCGGTGAGTTCTTCGTCATCGGTTTCGCCGGGCTGGTCGCGATGAAGGACGCGGACCTGTCCACCGGCACGGTATGGACGGTCTGCGGCGTCGCGATGTTCCTGTGCGTCGCCCTGTGCGGGATGATCACGCGGCCCGGCGGGGTGGCCCTCGGCTGGGCGCTGCAGATCGCCCTCGTCGCCTCCGGGATCTTCGTCCCGATGATGTACTTCATGGGCGCGCTCTTCGCCCTGCTGTGGTGGGCCTCGGTGCACTTCGGGCGAAAGGTGGACGAAGCCAAGGCCCGGTTCGCCGCCCGGGCCGACCAACCTGACGCTGCGTGACAGATGCCGCGACACGCCCGGTAACCTCGTCATTCCGCACCACCGCACGCACGCGTGCACGCACTGCACGTACTTCACGCACAAGGAGCTCGCCCGTGACCCAGCGCACCCTCGTCCTCCTCAAGCCCGACGCCGTCCGTCGTGGCCTGACCGGCGAGATCATCAGCCGTATCGAGCGCAAGGCCGGCTGGCGGATCACCGCGCTGGAGCTGCGCACCCTGGACCAGGACACGCTGGAGCAGCACTACGGCGAGCACAAGGGCAAGCCCTTCTACGAGCCGCTCGTGGAGTTCATGGCGTCCGGGCCGGTCGTCGCGATGATCGTCGAGGGCGAGCGGGTGATCGAAGGGCTGCGCAAGCTGGCGGGGCCCACCGACCCGATCGCCGCCGAGCCGGGGTCGATCCGCGGCGACTTCGGGGTGATCGTCCGGGAGAACCTGATCCACGCCTCGGACTCCGAGGAGTCCGCCGAACGCGAGGTGAAGATCTTCTTCCCGGGCCGCGCGTGACCTCGTACGGCCGGCCGCGCATATCCCGCGCATAACGATCACATCGCGGGTGTGTACGCGGCGTATGCCGCGTGCCGGATGGTCTGGGGGCTTTGCCCCCGGACCTTTTTTGGCATATGCGAGGCGTTCGGGGGAACGGATGCCCCCGATGGCCCGTCTCCACAAGCAGGGCGACACGCCATCTGATGACAATGGCGAAGACCCTCGCGCAGTGTTCGCGAAGGCGCGTCTACCATGGAAGCCTTCACGTCACCGCACCCACCTCGCCAACCTGAAAAGCCCTCAAAAGCTCGTGGGAAGGCCAGACGAATCCTGATGGGGAACTCAATGTCGTTCATCGGCCGTGACATGGCTGTCGACCTCGGGACCGCCAACACGCTGGTGTACGTCAGGGGTCGCGGGATCGTACTCAACGAGCCGTCCGTGGTCGCGATCAACACCAACACCGGTGGCATCCTCGCGGTCGGTGCCGAAGCGAAGAAGATGATCGGGCGCACGCCCGGCAACATCGTTGCCGTGCGCCCGCTGAAGGACGGCGTCATCGCCGACTTCGAGATCACCGAGCGGATGCTCCGCTACTTCATCCTGAAGATCCACAAGCGGCGGTATCTGGCCCGGCCGCGCGTCGTCGTGTGTGTCCCCTCGGGCATCACCGGCGTCGAGCGCCGCGCCGTGATCGAGGCGTCGTCCCAGGCCGGCGCCCGCCAGGTGCACATCATCGAGGAGCCCATGGCCGCCGCCATCGGCTCC
>KL568647.1:8387-13120 GCA_000715605.1 Streptomyces speibonae
ACCGGCAACATGGTGGTGGACATCGGCGGCGGCACCACGGAGGTCGCGGTCATCTCGCTCGGCGGCATCGTCACCGCCCAGTCCATCCGCGTCGCGGGCGACGAGCTGGACAACGCCATCATCCAGCACATCAAGAAGGAGTACTCGCTCCTGCTGGGTGAGCGGACGGCCGAACAGATCAAGATCACGATCGGTTCGGCGTACGACCTCGACTCCGACGAGCACACCGAGATCCGCGGCCGGGACCTGGTGTCCGGACTGCCCAAGACCGTCGTCATCTCCGCGGCCGAAGTGCGCAAGGCGATCGAGGAACCCGTCAACGCGATCGTCGACGCGGTCAAGACGACCCTCGACAAGTGCCCGCCGGAACTCTCCGGCGACATCATGGACCGGGGCATCGTGCTGACCGGCGGCGGCGCCCTGCTGCGCGGCCTCGACGAGCGGCTGCGCCGGGAGACGGGCATGCCGATCCACATCGCCGAGGACCCGCTGGACAGCGTGGCGCTCGGCTCCGGCAAGTGCGTGGAGGAGTTCGAGGCGCTCCAGCAAGTGCTGGACGCCCAGCCCCGCAGATGAACCGCACCTCCGACTCCGCCGTACGGGACGTTCCCCTCTCGTACGGCGGATCGCTGGCATAGCGGCCCCGGCTCCCCCACGAGCCCGGCCGCACCGGACATGCCGCCCCCACACCTGAACAACACGACACCTCATACCCGTTCTCGACGAGGAAGGCACGGCCGCCGCACGTGAGGGACACGAAAGAGAGCCGGCTGCTCCTGGTGCTGCTGATCGCCATCGCGTTCGCACTGATCACGGTGGACATCCGCGGCGGGGAGGACTCGCCGGTCGACGGTGCCCGACAGGCCGCGGCGACCGTCTTCGGCCCGATCGAGAACGGCGTGTCCAGCGCGGTCGACCCGATCGGCAACGCGGTCACCGCCGTCCGCGAATCCGGTGACCGGCACGACCGGCTCGCCGAACTGGAGCGGGAGAACACCGCGCTCAAGGCCGAACTCGGCAGCGACGACCGCAACCGCAGCCGCCTCGACCAGCTCGAGAAGCTGCTGAAGATCTCCGGCCGGGGCCAGTACGGCATCAAGGGCGCCCAGGTCATCGCCATAGGAGCGGCCCAGGGCTTCTCCTGGACCATCACCATCGACGCCGGCGCCGACGACGGCATCAAGCGCGACATGACCGTGCTCAACGGCGACGGACTCGTCGGCCGCGTCACCACCGTCGGCCCGAACTCCGCCACGGTGCTGCTCGCCAGCGACCCCGACTTCACCGTCGGCACCCGCATGGAGGCCAGCGACGAACTCGGCTTCGCCTCCGGCCAGGGCGACCGCCCGCTGCGCGTCGAACTGCTCAACGGCAAGGCCGAAATCGAGAAGGGCGACCGCCTGGTCACCTTCGGCTCCCAGGCCGACAAGCCGTTCGTGCCCGGCGTCCCCGTCGGCGTCGTCTCCCGCGTCGACCCCTCCGGCGGCGACCTCACCCGCACCCTCTACGTCACGCCGTACGTCAACTTCAGCAAGCTCGACGTGGTCGGCGTCGTCGTCCAGGCCCCCGAGAAGGATCCGCGCGACACGGTGCTGCCCAAGAAGCCCAAGCCGGAGCCCACCCCGACCGTCACGGTGACGGTCACCCCCTCCGCCCCCGCCGGCGGCCAGTACCAGCAAGAGCAGTAGGAGCTGACACCCCCATGCGCGTCAACCGGATCCTGCTCTCCAGCTCGCTGATCGTCGTCGCCCTGGTGATCCAGGTGAGCGTCCTCGCCCGCCTCCACCTCCCGGGCGCCGTCCCCGACCTGCTGCTGCTCACCGTCCTCGGCCTCGCCCTGGTCTACGGCCATGTCGGCGGCGCCCTCGTCGGCTTCGCCGCGGGTCTCCTCGTCGACCTCGCCCCGCCCGCCGACCACGCCGCCGGCCGCTACGCCCTCGTGCTGTGCGTCATCGGCTACCTCGCCGGACTCGTCAAACCCGAGAGCGGCCAGGTGAAGTCCGCCACCGGCCCCATGGTCGTGGTCGTCGCCGCCGCCGTCGGCTCCACCCTGCTCTACGCCGGTGTCGGCGCCCTCGTCGGCGACACCGCCGCCCGCCACGTGGGCCTGAGCGGGCTGCTGTTCACCGCGGCGCTCTACGACCTGCTGCTCGCGCCGTTCGTCGTCCCCGGCGTGATGGCCCTGGCGCGGCGCGCCGAGAACGACCCGCTCGCCGAGACGGGCTCCGCCAAGTCCGGCGACATCTCCTCCGGCTGGCTCTCCGGCGGCACCGGACTGCGCATCGGCGGCCAGAAGAACGGCCTGCGTGTCAAGGCGGCCCGGGCCCGGGTGGCCCGCGCCGGACGCATCAAGGGGGTCAAGCGCCTGTGACCTGGCGGAACCGCACCCCAACGAGTGAACGACGACGGAACGCCGGCACGGGTTCCGGCCGTTCATCCCTCGTACCCACCCACGCGCACACGCCCTGAGAGGAGGGCATCACGTGACCAACATCCCCGAGACCGGCCGCAGTCCGCGGGTCCAGATCCGCCTCGTCGTCATCCAGGTCCTCGTCATCTCCCTCCTCGGCACCCTCGGCGGGCGCCTGTGGTACCTCCAGATCCGCGAGGGCGACCAGTACGCCAAGGAGGCCAGCGGCAACCACGTTCAGCAGGTCGTCCAGCCCGCCGTCCGCGGCTCCATTCTCGACGCCCGCGGAGTGGCCCTCGCCGACAACGAGACCCGGCTCGTCGTCTCCGCCTCCCGCACCGAACTGCTGAAGATGAAGGACGACGGCAAGGCCGTCCTCACCAAGCTCGCCGGCGTCCTCGGCATGAAGCCGAAAGAGGTTCAGGAGAAGGTCCGCCTCTGCGACGCCGAAACCCCCCAGCCCTGCTGGAACGGCTCGCCGTACCAGCCCATCCCCATCACCGACGAGGCCACCCCCAAGCAGGCCCTGCAGATCCGCGAGCGCGCCGAGGACTTCCCCGGTATCACCGCCGAACCCCAGGCCGTGCGCCGCTACGCCACCCCCGGCAAGGCCAACACCGCCCAGGTCCTCGGCTATCTGTCGCCGGTCACCGACGAGGAGATCCAGAAGGCCCAGGACACCGACTCGCCGTACCTGCGCTCCGACATGGTCGGCCGCTCCGGCCTCGAGCGGCAGTACGACAAGCAGCTGCGCGGCAAGGCGGGCGTCACCCGCTACGAGGTCGACAAGCTCGGCCGCGTCCTCGGCCAGGCCGAGTCCGACCCCGCCGAGCCCGGCTCCAACCTCGTCACCAGCATCGACGCCCGCGTCCAGCGCATCGCCGAGTACGAGCTGAACGAGGCGATGAAAGACGCCCGCAAGGTCCACGACCGCAACACCAACCGAAACTACGAGGCCGACTCCGGAGCCGTCGTCGTCATGGAGGCCAAGACCGGCCGCATCGTCGCCATGGCCTCCAACCCCACCTACGACCCCAACGCCTGGGTCGGCGGCATCTCCGCCAAGGACTACGCGGCCCTCACCGGCAAGAAGTCCAACTACCCGCTGCTCAACCGCGCCACCCAGGGCCTGTCGGCACCCGGCTCCATCTTCAAGGTGATCCCGACCGCCGCCGCCATACAGGCCGGCTACTCCTTCGACGGCCCCTACGAGTGCTCCAGCTCGTACTCCATCGGCGGACAGGTCTTCAAGAACTTCGAGTCCCAGAGCTACGGCGGCATCAGCCTCGGCCGTGCCCTGGAGGTCTCCTGCGACACCGTCTTCTACCGGCTCTCCCACGAGGAGTGGAAGCGCGACGGCGGCAACAAGCCCAAGAAGAAGCCGAACGACTGGTTCTACAAGACCGCCCACCAGTTCGGCCTCGGTGAGAAGACCGGCATCGACCTGCCCAACGAGGTCACCGGCCGCGTCCCCGACCGCCAGTGGAAGAAGGACTACTGGCAGGCCAACAAGGACGCCTGGTGCAAGACCGGCAAGAAGGACGGCAGCTACGCCGAGCGCATCGCCTACGAGAACTGCCTCGAAGGCAACCGGCTGCGCGCCGGTGACTCCGTCAACTACTCCATCGGCCAGGGCGACACCCTCGTCACCCCCATCCAGATGGCCACCATCTACGCCGCCATCTCCAACGGCGGCACCCTGTACGACCCCACCATCGGCAAGGCCGTCATCAGCCCCGACGGCAGGACGGTCACCGAGATCGAGCCCAAGGCCCACGGCAAGCTGCCCACCAGCAAGAAGACTCTCTCCCAGATCGACGGAGCCCTCGCCGGCGTGGCCACCCACGGTACGGCCGCGTGGCGGTTCGGCGGCTGGCCGCAGGACGAGATCCCGATGCACGCCAAGACCGGTACCGCCGAGGTGTACGGCAAGCAGACCACGTCCTGGTTCGCCACCTACACCAAGGACTACTCGATCGTCATGACGATCTCCCAGGGCGGTACGGGCTCCGGCGCCTCGGCCCCCGCCGTGCGCAGCATCTACAACGCGCTGTACGGCGTCTCCCCGGACGGCGAGATCGACAAGAAGAAGGCACTGCTGCCCACCCCCCAGAAGAAGCTCCCCGAGGTCCGCACCGACGGCACCATCAAGTCCCCGAAGCTCCCCAAGGACCCCGCCAAGGAGCACCGCGCGAGCCCCTCGCCCGGCGCGAGCGCCACCACCGGGCAGGACGGCGACACCGACACGCCGGCCGGCACCGTCGCCTCACCGGAGAACCCCAACCGCGACACCCGCCGCCGCGAGCGACGGCGGGGCGGCGGG
>KL568647.1:13360-14877 GCA_000715605.1 Streptomyces speibonae
GATGTGTATAAGAGACAGACCCGGGGGACGGCATCATGACCGGCGGCGTCAACAGCTTCCACGTCTCCGGATACGGCCCCGAGCGGGCCGGCTGGACCCGGATCTTCGCCCGCGACTCCCTGGCCCGCCGCCTCGACTGGCCGATACTGCTCTCGGCGATCCTGCTGTCCCTGCTGGGCTCGCTCCTGGTCTACTCGGCCACCCGCAACCGCACCGAGCTCAACCAGGGCGACCCGTACTACTTCCTGGTCCGGCACTGGCTCAACACCGGCATCGGACTCGCCCTGATGATCGGCGCCCTCTGGCTCGGCCACCGCGCCCTGCGCACGGCCGTGCCCCTGCTGTACGGCGCCTCGGTCTTCCTGATCCTGCTGGTGCTCACCCCGCTGGGCTCCACCATCAACGGCGCCCACTCCTGGATCAAACTCCCCGGCGGCTTCTCCCTCCAGCCCTCCGAGTTCGTGAAGGTCACGATCATCCTGGGCATGGCGATGCTGCTCGCCGCCCGGGTCGACGCCGGCGACAAGCCCTACCCCGACCACCGCACGGTCCTCCAGGCACTCGGACTCGCCCTCGTCCCCATCCTGATCGTGATGCTCATGCCCGACCTCGGGTCGGTCATGGTCATGGTCGTCATCGTGCTCGGCGTACTGCTCGCCTCCGGCGCCTCCAACCGCTGGATCTTCGGCCTGCTCGCCGCCGGCGCCGCCGGCGCGGTCACCGTCTGGCAGCTCGGCGTCCTCGACGAGTACCAGATCAACCGGTTCGCCGCCTTCGCCAACCCCGAGCTCGACCCCGCAGGCGTCGGCTACAACACCAACCAGGCCCGCATCGCCATCGGCTCCGGCGGACTGACCGGCTCCGGCCTCTTCCACGGCTCCCAGACCACCGGCCAGTTCGTGCCCGAGCAGCAGACCGACTTCGTCTTCACCGTCGCCGGGGAGGAACTCGGCTTCGTCGGCGGCGCGCTGATCATAGGCCTGCTCGGCATCATCCTCTGGCGCGCCTGCCGCATCGCCCGCGACACCACCGACCTGTACGGCACCATCGTCGCCGCCGGCATCGTCGCCTGGTTCGCCTTCCAGACGTTCGAGAACATCGGCATGACCCTCGGCATCATGCCGGTCACCGGACTGCCCCTGCCGTTCGTGTCCTACGGCGGCTCGTCCATGTTCGCCGTCTGGCTGGCGGTCGGACTGCTCCAGTCGATCCGCATCCAACGCCCGATGTCCGCGTAGCCACCCGCCCGCCGCCTCCGGAGCGCACGTCACCGGTGCGGAGCGGCCCACTGCCGCTCCGCACCCGGGGCGACTAGATTCGATTCATGGCGGACACGCAGCGCGAGATCGAGCGGAAGTACGAGTCGGACGGCGGCGAACTGCCCGACCTCACCCGCGTCCCCGGCGTCGCGACCGTCCGCGACCGCGGCGTCACCCACCTCGACGCCACCTACCACGACACCGCCGACCAGCGCCTCGCCCGCTCCGCCGTCACCCTGCGCCGCCGCACCGGCGGCT
>KL568647.1:15076-17628 GCA_000715605.1 Streptomyces speibonae
CTCCGACGCCGGCTGGCACCTGAAGTTCCCCGTCGCCCCCGGCGTACGCGACGAGATCCGCGCCCCGCTCACCGACACCCTCCCCGACGAGCTCGCCGCCCTGGTCCGCTCCCGCGTCCGCGACCGCGCACTGCGGCCCGTCGTCCGGCTGCGCTCCGACCGCGCCGTACGCCACCTCCTCGACGCCGACGGGCGGCTCCTCGCCGAGGTCAGCGTCGACACCGTGCACGCCCAGCGCCTCACCGGCGGCGGCACCGCCCGGTGGACCGAGATCGAGGTCGAACTCGCCGAGGACGGTGACCCCGCCTTCCTCGACAAGGTCGACAAACGCCTGCGCGAGGCCGGCGTACGCCCCTCCGCGTCGGCCTCCAAACTGGCCCGGGCCCTGGCCGAGACGGCCCCGGACGCCACCACGCCCCTCGCCACCGCACCCGCCACGGCCCCCGAAGCCGCCCCGAAGCGGAAACGGCGGTCACGCCCCGACGGGAAACCCGTCACCGCCGCGGACCACGTCCTCGCCTACGTCCGCGCCCAGCGCGACGCCCTCGTCGAGCTCGACCCCGCCGTACGCCAGGACGTCCCCGACTCCGTCCACCGCATGAGGGTCGCCACCCGCCGCCTGCGCAGCACCTTCCGCACCTTCCGCACCGTCCTCGACCCCGAGGCGACCGGCCCCGTCGCCGCCGACCTGAAATGGCTGGCCGGGGAGCTCGGCCTGGACCGCGACCAGGAGGTCCTCGCCGAACGCCTCGGCGCCGCCCTCGACGCCCTGCCCGGCACCCTCGTCCACGGCCCGGTCGCCGACCGCCTCGACGCCTGGTCCCGGGCCCGGCACAGCGGAGCCCACGGCCGCATCACCGGCATCCTCGACTCCCGCCGCTACCTCACCCTCCTCGACACCCTGGACGCCCTCCTCGCCGACCCGCCCCTGCACAAGAAGGCCGGAACCAAGCCGGCGAAGACCCTCACCAAGGCCGTACGCAAGGACTTCGGCAAGGTCGCCGGCCTCGTCACCCGGGCCCTCGACCTGCCACCCGGCACCGACCGCGACGTCGCCCTGCACGAGGCGCGCAAGAAGACCAAGCGCACCCGCTACGCCGCCGAGGCCGCCGTGCCCGCACTCGGCGGACCGGCGAAGGAACTCGTCGGCGCCATGAAGTCCCTCCAGGGCCTGCTCGGCGACCACCAGGACAGCGTCATGGCCCGCACGACCCTGCGCGAGCTCGCCGCCGTCGCCCACGCGGCGGGGGAGAGCGCCTTCACCTACGGCGTCCTGTACGGCCGCGAGGAGCACCGCGCGCAGGCCGCCGAGGCCGCCCTGCCCGAGGCCTGGACCTCGATCAGGAGGAGCACCGCCCTCTGAGCGCGTGCGGGGGACCCCTCCGGCCGGGTTACGCTGAATGGTCACCCCTGTCAGCACACAAAGGTTCGCGAGATGCCTGCCGAAGCCGCCGAGTCTGTGAAATCCGTGTTTCCGCAGCTCGAAGCTCTGCTCCCGCATGTGCAGAAGCCGATCCAGTACGTCGGCGGAGAGCTCAACTCCACGGTCAAGGACTGGGACTCCTGCGACGTCCGCTGGGCGCTCATGTACCCCGACGCCTACGAGGTCGGACTGCCCAACCAGGGCGTCATGATCCTCTACGAGGTCCTCAACGAACAGGACGGCGTCCTCGCCGAGCGCACCTACAGCGTGTGGCCGGACCTCGAGGCGCTGATGCGCGAGCACCGGGTCCCGCAGTTCACCGTCGACAGCCACCGCCCGGTCCGCAACTTCGACGTGTTCGGCCTGAGCTTCTCCACGGAGCTCGGCTACACCAACATGCTCGCCGCCCTGGACCTGGCCGGCATCCCCCTGGAGGCCAAGGACCGCACGCTGGACGACCCGATCGTCATGGCCGGCGGCCACGCCGCGTTCAACCCCGAGCCGATCGCCGACTTCATCGACTGTGCGGTCATCGGCGACGGCGAGCAGGCCGTCCTCGAGGTCACGCGGATCATCCGCGCCTGGAAGGAGGAGGGCCGCCCCGGCGGCCGCGAGGAGCTCCTCCTCCGCCTGGCGAAGACCGGCGGGGTCTACGTCCCCGGCTTCTACGACGTCGAGTACCTCCCCGACGGCCGTATCGCCCGCGTCGTACCGAACAGGTCCGGCGTCCCGTGGCGCGTGTCCAAGCACACGGTGATGGACCTCGACGAGTGGCCCTACCCCAAGCAGCCCCTCGTCCCGCTCGCCGAGACCGTCCACGAGCGCATGTCCGTGGAGATCTTCCGCGGCTGCACCCGCGGCTGCCGCTTCTGCCAGGCCGGCATGATCACCCGCCCGGTACGGGAACGTTCGATCACCGGCATCGGCGACATGGTCGACAAGGGCCTGCAGGCCACCGGCTTCGAGGAGGTCGGCCTCCTCTCGCTGTCCTCCGCCGACCACTCGGAGATCGGCGACATCGCCAAGGGCCTGGCCGACCGCTACGAGGAGGACAAGATCGGCCTCTCCCTCCCCTCCACCCGCGTCGACGCCTTCAACATCGACCTGGCCAACGAGCTGACCCGCAACG
>KL568647.1:17872-18281 GCA_000715605.1 Streptomyces speibonae
CGCCATCAGAGATGTGTATAAGAGACAGTCGCCCCCGAGGGCGGCTCGGAGCGCATCCGCAAGGTCATCAACAAGATGGTCTCCGAGGACGACCTGATCAGGACCGTCGCCACCGCCTACGGCAACGGCTGGCGCCAGGTGAAGCTGTACTTCATGTGCGGCCTGCCCACCGAGACCGACGACGACGTCCTGCAGATCGCCGACATGGCCACCAGGGTGATCGCCAAGGGCCGCGAGGTCTCCGGCTCCAACGACATTCGCTGCACGGTCTCCATCGGCGGTTTCGTCCCCAAGCCCCACACCCCCTTCCAGTGGGCCCCGCAGCTCTCCGCCGAGGAGACCGACGAACGCCTCGGCAAGCTCCGCGACAAGATCCGCGGCGACAAGAAGTACGGCCGCTCCATCGGCT
>KL568647.1:18524-22459 GCA_000715605.1 Streptomyces speibonae
CCGCTACCACGACGGCAAGCCCGGCATCGTCGAGGGCCTGCTCTCCCGCGGTGACCGCCGCATCGGCGCCGTCATCCGCGCGGTCTACGAGGACGGCGGCCGCTTCGACGGCTGGCGCGAGCACTTCTCCTACGACCGCTGGATGTCGTGCGCGGACAAGGCCCTGGCCGAGTTCGGCGTGGACGTCGACTGGTACACCACCCGCGAGCGCACCTACGAGGAGGTCCTGCCCTGGGACCACCTCGACTCGGGCCTCGACAAGGACTGGCTCTGGGAGGACTGGCAGGACGCCCTCGACGAGACGGAGGTCGAGGACTGCCGCTGGACCCCGTGCTTCGACTGCGGCGTGTGCCCGCAGATGGACACGAGTATCCAGATCGGCCCGACGGGCAAGAAGTTGCTGCCGCTGACGGTGAAGGGGGCTCAGAACAGCTGAGACGCAGCGGATTCGGGGTGGGCTTGTCGGCGTTTGGGATCTTCTGAGCTCATTGAGGGCCCTGCTCGGCGTGCCGTGAGGGGCGGCGCCACCACGAGGAGGGCTGCGGTCCTGGTGTAAACGGCGCTGGCGCGCGGTCATCTCCGGCCCGCGACTCGGACTCCACAGCGCATCGGTCCGGGTGTCGGTCAACCCTGTTTCCCGGGCCGGCTCCTTGAACTCGGTATGCACACGGGCGCGAAGCGCGAACAGACATGCCGAAACCTCCTGTTCCGGCCGCCTGCTGAGTGGTCGTCCGGTCAGTAATCGCAGCAGAGTGGAGAATGGGGTTCCAGTTGCCTTGAGGCAGTAGTCAGCAGTAGTCAGGAGAGACCATGCGTGCTGTTCAGTACGACCGGTTCGGGTTACCCGATGTGCTGCGCATCAACGAGGTGCCCACGCCCGATCCCGGACCGGGAGAGGTGCTCGTCGACGTGCACGCCGCGAGCGTGGACGCATCGGAGACCGTCTTGCGTTCGGGCAAGTTGCGCAGAGTCATTCGGGCCGGTCTTCCCCGCGGCACGGGCTCCGACTTCGTGGGCCGCGTCACGGCAGTGGGCTCCGGCGTTCAGACATGGCACGCCGGAGACGCGGTGTGGGGGCTCATGCCGCACTTGACGTTCGGATCCATAGCCGACTACGTCAGCGTGCCCGAGCAGCGGCTCGCCCGGGCGCCGAAGAACCTCGACTTCCTCGAAGCTGCCGCCCTTCCGGTATCGGGCACCACCGTCTTGACCGCCCTGACGGACAAGGCACACCTCGCAGAGGGGGAGCGGCTTCTGGTCCGCGGTGCCGCAGGAGCTGTCGGCAACGTTGCCGTGCAACTGGGTAAGGCCCTCGGCGCCCACGTCACCGCCCTTGCCGGCGCCCGTAACCTCGACTGGGTCGGAGAACTCGGCGCAGACGTGGTTCTGGACTACCGAACGACCCGGCCGGAAGACCTCGGCCGTTTCGATGTCATCCTCGACGTGGCGGGCACCGGTCTCGGCGCCTTCAGAAGGCGGCTGACCCGGCAGGGCCGCTTGGTCGCGCTGGCATTCGACCCGGACCGGATCATCCTCTCGATGATCAGTATGGGATGGTGGGGCGCCGTCTCGCCACGGCGGAACAAGCTCTTCAGCAACAACCCGTCGGCCGACCGGCTGGCCGAACTCACCCGGTCCGTCGAGGCCGGAAGCATCCGGCCCATGGTCGACACGGTCTTCGCGATGACAGACGTCGCTGAGGCGCACAGAAGGCTCGAAGCCGGCGGCGTCCGCGGGAAGTTCGTCATCGACATGCAGCGCGCATAGCCGTTTTCCCTGCGTGTGGCGGGACGCGGTCGCAGCCTTCGGTTCGGCGGGGAGGGCCCCGACTGCGCGGGCTCAGCGGTCTGACGGGGGGCCGGGCCCGGACGCTTTCCGGCATCGCGCGGTGCAGCGGGGAACCACCCGCCGCCGCAGCCCTCAACGGCGCGGTAGGCGGGGGTCCCCGCTTCAAGGGCCGGAGGATGTCAAGGAGTGTCGCGGTCGTACGGGCGGATGCGGTGGCGGGGGGTGACGGTGCGGCGGGGTGGGCGGGTGAGGGTGATCTGGCGGACCAGTTGCTGGAAGCAGGCCAGGGCGGCGACGCCCGGCAGGGCCGCCGCGGCGGTGTCGGTGAGGGTGTGCGGGGCCTGCGCCACGCAGAGGAGGACCGCGACGGAGGAGAAGAGCAGGACGACGAACCAGGAGTGCAGGGCGCGTCGTTGGTGGAGCGCCGCGCGGAGGACGGAGAGGGATCCCGCGAGCCAGGGGCCGTAGACCAGGATGGGCCACCAGGCCGAGGAGCTGCCGCTGCTGTGGGCGGTGGTGACGAGCAGCAGGGGTTCGTAGGTGACGACGCCGCTGAAGACGCTCACCATCGACACGGTGACCGCTGCCATGGCGGCGATGACATAGCTGGCGACGCGCAGGGCGTCGGGGCGTTTGCGTGGGGGTTTGCGGTGTCCGCGCGGGGCGCGCAGGGGCGGCAGTTCGGCGGTGATCTCCTGGAGGTTGCCCATCGGGCTGCCGGCGGGCGGTGCGGTGACCGAGGCCTCCTCGCGCGGGGGCGGCACGGTTCTGCCGTACTCGTCGCCGCGGGCCTCCTGGAGCAGGTAGGCCAGTTCCTCGGCCGGGTCCCAGGGAGGCACGGCCGGTTCCACGGGCTCCGCATAGACGGCTCCGGCCCGGTGCCTTCCGGTGCCCGCTTCGGGAAAAGGGGCCGCCATGTCAGCGCCGTACCAGAGAGGGTCGTAGCGTTCATCATTCATGTCAGGATTGATTCATCCGGCCGGTGGTGGCGGTCAACAGTGGTTCTGTGACGAGCAGTTGGAGCGGCCCTGACCTGCTTTCCTTCATACAGCGACTAACGGCGGCTCTTTCACTTGGATGCGCGGCGAATGAGTGAACGGCCGTGGTGACAATTGCTTTGTATAAGCCTCGGAATTCCGTTTTTTCGACTGGCGTTCAGCGTATGAAGAATATTTTCTCGGGGGTGGCCGCATCCGCGCGGGCGGCTGCGGCGTCCCTGTGGGTATGGAGCTGGAGAAGACGCCGGAGCGGCCCGCGGGCGGCGAGGGGTGCCTCGTCGTGGCGATCCGTGTGCCCGTGCGGATCGTGGTGCTGGTGCTGGTCGTGCCGGTCCGGATGGTGTGGGACGCGCTGGTGGTCGCCGGGCGGTTCCTGAACGACACGGTGTTCCGGCCGGTCGGGCGGGCGCTGCTGTGGCTGGGGCGTGCGGTGTTCGTGTGGCCGTTCGTGGGGCTGTGGCGGTATGTGCTCGTGCCGCTGGGCGGGGGAGCCGCCTGGCTGGGGAGGGTGCTTCTGGTCCTTCCGGCCGTGTGGTGCTACCGATATGTGCTGACTCCCCTCGGACACGCCGCCGTATGGGTGTACGCGCGTGTGCTGACGCCGGTCGGGCACGCGCTCACCGCGGCCGGCGCCGCGCTGTGGGCGGGGGTGGCGTGGCTGGGGAGGTATCTGCTCGTCGTGCCGTCGGTGTGGGTGTACCGGTGGGTGCTCACGCCGGTGGGGCACGCGCTCGCGTGGTGCGGCCGGGTGCTCGCGTGGTGCGGCCGGGGCTGTGCGTGGCTGGTGGCGGCGATCGCCGCCGGGATCGGCGCGGCGCTGTACTGGACCGCCCGCATCCTGCTGGTGCTGCCCGCGCTCGCGGTGTGGCGGTGGGTGCTGGCGCCGGCCGGGCGGGCGCTCGGTGTCGTCGCGCGGGAGATCCGGGACGCGCTCGGGCACGCCTGGCGGGTCGCCGGACACCTCTCGCTCGCCGTGGGGCGCGCCCTCGCGACGCTCTTCCGGTGGATCTTCGTGGAGCCCGCGCGGTGGGTGTACCGCGGTGTGCTGACCCCGGTGGGACACGCGGTGCGCGACGCCGTACTGCGGCCCGTCGGCCGGGCCGCGCGTGCCGTGGGCCGGGCCACCCCTGTCTCTTATACACATCTCTG
>KL568647.1:22674-23190 GCA_000715605.1 Streptomyces speibonae
CCCGCGCCTCGGTCCGGCGGGTCCGTGCCGACATCCGGCGGATGCTGCTGGGCGGACCCGCGGAACCGCAGGTCGCGCACCGGCGGGAACCTCCCGGCCGGGAGGCACGTACTCTTGGTAGCAGTACGACCGCTCTCACGAAGGACTGAAGAACACTGGGCAAGCGACAGCCCGAAGGCCCGCCGCCCGCACCCGCGGTGCAGCGCATCCGACTGCGCTACACCAAGCGCGGCCGCCTCCGGTTCACCAGCCACCGTGACTTCCAGCGTGCTTTCGAGCGCGCGCTGCGCCGCGCCGAGGTGCCGATGGCGTACTCGGCGGGGTTCACGCCGCACCCGAAGGTGTCGTATGCCAATGCCGCACCCACCGGCACGGGCAGTGAGGCGGAGTACCTGGAGATCGCGCTCACCGAGGCGCGCGACCCCGAGCAGGTCCGGACCCTCCTCGACGAGTCGCTGCCCGCCGGGCTCGACGTCGTCGACGCGGTCGAGGCCCGCTCGTCCGGTCTCGCCGACC
>KL568647.1:23424-24180 GCA_000715605.1 Streptomyces speibonae
CGAGGCCCGCCGCGCGGTGGACGCCTTCAACGCGGCCGGGACCGTGGAGGTCCAGCGCCGCACCAAGAACGGCGTCCGCACGTTCGACGCCCGCGCGGCGGTGGCGCACCTGGAGAGCGCGGAAACGCACTCGGCGCCGGCTGATAGGCCGACCGACCAGCCCTGTGCGATACTGCGCCTGGTTGTTCGGCACGTGACGCCTGCCGTACGACCCGACGACGTCCTGTCCGGTCTCCGCGCCGTGGCCGACCTGGCGCCGCCGGTCCCCGCAGCGGTGACCAGGCTGGCGCAGGGGCTGTTCGATGAAGAGACCGGCACGGTGACCGACCCGCTCGCGCCCGACCGCGAGGCAGCAGCGTCCGAGCCGCATCCGGCCGGAGCCACTGCCACCGCGACGGCGCCGGCGTAAGGAAGGTCCCGCGCAGGGACGTACGTCGTAAGCGCCGCCCTCGAACTCGGGAGCCACCTGGGTCGGGCAGCGCACCGACCAGAAGACTTTCGCCAGGCCGTACGCATTCGGCGTACGGAACCGGCGAGACAGGACACAGAGAGCTTCCGAGCGGCGCCCGCGCCCCGGACGGCGGCAACCGCGCATCGCGCGAGCCGCGGACGTCACCGGCATCGCCGGACCAGGCGCGGCGCCCGGGAGCCTGACGGGAGAAACGCCCGCATGCTCGAACCGATCGAGCCCACCAAGGGCTCCGAACCGAACACTCCGAGCGACACCTTGCCTGTCTCTTATACACATCTCTGATG
>KL568647.1:24372-25116 GCA_000715605.1 Streptomyces speibonae
GCCGAGGTGACCGCCGAGACCGTCGCGCCGGCCATACCGGCCGCGGAGAGTGCCGACGCCCCTGAGCCGCCCGCGCCCGGGACCGCGCCCGAGCCGGCTGCGCTCGGTGCGGAGCAGGAGACGGAGGCCGCGGCCCCCGCGCCCCGGCGCCGCCGTGTGGTCCGCCGCGCGGCCGCGCCCGCCGGGGCACCGGCGTCCGCGGACTCCGCGGAGACGGTCGTACCGGCGACACCGGCCGCCGCCGAGAGCGCCGAGTCCGATGCCGAGGGCGCCCCCGACGCCGTGGTGACCGCCGGGTCCGACACGGACGCCGCCCCGCGCCGCGCCCGGCGTCGTGCGACCCGCACCGCGTCCGCACCGACGGAGACCGCCGAGCAGGCGCAGACCCCCGCCGCGCGGGCCGAGGCATCCGAGACCACCGAGGACGCCGCGCCCCGTCGCACCCGGCGCCGTGCCTCGCGCGGTGCGTCCGCTCCGGCCGGTGCGCCGGTGACCGTCGGGACGGCGGAGGGCAACACCGAGGAGACCGAGCAGGCCACCCCGATCGCCGAGGAGGCCCCGGTGACCGAGAACGACAAGCAGGACGAGACCCCCGAGACGCCCGCCGAGCAGGCCCCCGCCGACGAGGCCGCGCCGCGCCGCCGCCGTCGCGTGGTCCGCAAGGCCGCCGCCGGTTTCGCCGAGCCCGCGCGCACCGCCGCCCGCCCGGCAGCGGCCGAGGAGGACGAGGAGAGCGGCCCGCGG
>KL568647.1:25255-25774 GCA_000715605.1 Streptomyces speibonae
ATCAGAGATGTGTATAAGAGACAGAGTGTTCACCGAGCCCCGCTTCCAGACGCCCGAGCGCGCCGCGGCCGAGGCGGCGGCCGAGGTCGCCGAGCCGGAGGAGACCGAGGAGCGCGAGGAGACCCAGGAGCTCCCGGAGGAGCAGCCCGCCGCTTCCCGCCGCCGTCGTCGTCGCCGGGGTGCGGGCGACGGGGAGGACACCGCCGCCCGGACCGCCCCGGCCGCCGAGGCCGAGGCCGCCGAGGCCGAGGAGCCGGCCCAGGACCACGCGGACGCCGGCACCGAGGACCAGGACGACGGCGAGTCCTCCGGTTCCCGCCGCCGCCGTCGCCGTGGTGGCCGTCGCCGCCGGCGTGGCGAGTCCGCCGAGACGGAGAACGAGGGCGAGGAGTCCGGAGAGAAGGACGCCGACGCCGAGCACCTCGCCGCGGAGCAGGCGGCCCAGGACGCCGAGGACACCGCCGAGCAGGCGGAGGAGGACGCCGGGGAGCGCGAGGAGTCCGGCGGCTCCAGCAGCAG
>KL568647.1:25958-28165 GCA_000715605.1 Streptomyces speibonae
CCGCCGTCGCCGGGCCGGTGACGGCTCCGGTGAGGCCGCCGAGACCTCCTCCGACGACCCCGAGCGCACGGTCGTCAAGGTGCGCGAGCCGCGCAAGCAGTCCGAGCCGTCGGACGAGGTGCAGTCCATCAAGGGCTCCACGCGTCTGGAGGCCAAGAAGCAGCGCCGCCGCGAGGGCCGCGAGCAGGGCCGCCGGCGGGTGCCGATCATCACCGAGGCCGAGTTCCTGGCCCGCCGCGAGGCCGTCGAGCGCGTCATGGTGGTGCGCCAGCACGGCGACCGTACGCAGATCGGCGTGCTGGAGGACGGGGTGCTCGTCGAGCACTATGTCAACAAGGAGCAGGCCACCTCGTACGTCGGCAACGTCTACCTCGGCAAGGTGCAGAACGTGCTGCCGTCGATGGAGGCCGCCTTCATCGACATCGGCAAGGGCCGCAACGCGGTGCTCTACGCCGGTGAGGTCAACTTCGAGGCGCTCGGCATGTCGGGCGGCCCGCGCCGCATCGAGTCCGCGCTGAAGTCCGGCCAGTCGGTCCTGGTCCAGGTGACCAAGGACCCGATCGGCCACAAGGGCGCCCGTCTCACCAGCCAGGTCTCCCTCCCGGGCCGCTACCTCGTGTACGTGCCCGAGGGCTCGATGACCGGCATCAGCCGCAAGCTGCCCGACACCGAGCGGTCCCGGCTGAAGACCATCCTCAAGAAGATCGTCCCCGAGGACGCGGGCGTCATCGTGCGCACCGCCGCCGAGGGCGCGAGCGAGGAAGAGCTGCGCCGCGACGTCGAACGCCTCCAGGCGCAGTGGGAGGAGATCAGGAAGAAGTCCAAGAACGGCGGCAGCGCGCCCACGCTGCTGTACGGCGAGCCGGACATGACCGTCCGGGTCGTGCGGGACATCTTCAACGAGGACTTCTCCAAGGTCGTCGTCAGCGGCGACGAGGCCTGGGAGACCATCCACGGCTACGTGTCGCACGTGGCGCCGGACCTGGCCGAGCGGCTGTCCCGGTGGACCAGCGAGGTCGACGTCTTCGCCACGTACCGGATCGACGAGCAGCTCGCCAAGGCGCTGGACCGCAAGGTCTGGCTGCCCAGCGGCGGTTCGCTGGTGATCGACCGGACCGAGGCGATGGTCGTCATCGACGTCAACACCGGCAAGTTCACCGGTCAGGGCGGCAACCTCGAGGAGACGGTCACCAGGAACAACCTGGAGGCGGCCGAGGAGATCGTGCGCCAGCTGCGGCTGCGCGACCTCGGGGGCATCATCGTCATCGACTTCATCGACATGGTGCTGGAGTCCAACCGGGACCTGGTGCTGCGGCGCCTGCTGGAGTGCCTGGGCCGGGACCGTACGAAGCACCAGGTGGCCGAGGTGACCTCGCTGGGCCTGGTGCAGATGACCCGCAAGCGGGTCGGCCAGGGTCTGCTGGAGTCGTTCTCGGAGACCTGCGTCCACTGCAACGGCCGGGGCGTCATCGTGCACCTGGACCAGCCGTCCGCCTCCGGTGGCGGCGGCAAGCGCAGGAAGCGGGCGCGGGCCGGCGCGGCGGAGCAGCCGCACGAGCACGAGGCCCCCGCGGCCGTCGTGACGGCCGAGCAGGAGGCGGAGGCGGAGTCGGTGGCCGAGGTCGCCGCCGAGGCCGCGGAGCCGGTCGCGCTCCCCGCCCCCGAGTTCACCCCGGACGAGGAGCTGTACAGCAGCGCCGCCGAGGCGGAGGCCGCGGCCACCCGTGGACGTTCCCGCCGCCGGGCGAGCCGGCGGGTGTCCGCTCCCGCGGGCGCCCCGAAGAGGGACGCGGAGAAGGCGGAGAAGGCCGGCCGGCAGAAGGCGCAGGAGCCCGCGCCGGCCGGGGAGACCGCCCCCGAGGCGGCCCCGACGGCGCAGGACGTGACCGCCGCGCAGGAGGTCGCGCGTCCGGTGCAGCCGGAGTCGGCCGCCGAGGCGCTGGCCGAGCCCGCGGCCGTCGAGGACGCGGTGGTGCCGGAGCCGGCCGCCGAGGAGGCCGCTCCCAAGGGCCGTACGCGGCGCCGGGTCGTCCGCAAGGTGACCGCGCCGGCCGGTTCCCCGGCGGGAGCTCAGGCCGCTGTGGTGACGGTCGCCGAGACCGCGAAGGCGGAGGAGGCACCGAAGGCCGAGGAGGCTCCGGCCGAGGCGGCCGCTCCCGCGGAGCCCGAGGCCCCGGCCCGTCCGCGTCGGCGCGCGGTGCGCAAGC
>KL568647.1:28361-28935 GCA_000715605.1 Streptomyces speibonae
GCGCACGAGCCGGCACCGTCGGCCGCGGAGCCCGCCGAGAAGCCCTCGGAGGAGCCCGCCGGCGAGCCTGCCGAGAAGCCCTCCGAGGAGCCCGCCGGCGAGGCCGCCGAGGAAGCCGCTCCGGCCAAGAAGACCGCCCGCAAGGCGGCCAAGAAGGCCACGGCGAAGAAGGCCGCCACGAAGAAGACGACGACGGCCAAGAAGACCGCCGCCAAGAAGACGACGGCCAAGAAGGCGGCGAAGACCACCAAGGCGGCCGCCACCAAGACGACGACCGCCAGGACGACCGCGAAGACGGCCGCCAAGAAGACGGCGTCGAAGAAGACCGCGGCCGCCGACCAGCAGCCGCCGTCCTCGGTCACGGCCGTGACCGACGAGGGCTGACGGCCCTCCACGCTGTGTGGTCCTGTCCCCGAGGACAGGACCACACCCTTTCCCAAGGGCCGCGCCCACCTGCGCCGACCGCGCGCGGACGTGCCCGTCAGACAGCTGCCGCCGAGATGACACATCCCCGACTCGGTCGGACCCGGGGAACGTAAGGAGAAACCGCGATGATAGGCCTCGTGCTTGCGGC
>KL568648.1:0-2326 GCA_000715605.1 Streptomyces speibonae
CGGTGAGGGAGGGGCCGGCCGCCAGTGCGCGGACCCGGACGGCGGCGTCGACTGCGTCCTCGGCCATGCGCCGGTACGTGGTGAGCTTGCCGCCGACGACGGTGACGACGCCCTCGCTGGAGATGAGCACCGCGTGCCGGCGGGAGAGGTCGGCGGTCCTGACCGGCGGGTCGGCACCCTCCGGCGCCGTGTCCAGCAGCGGGCGCAGTCCGGCGAAGGCGCCGACGACGTCACCGCGGTGGACCGGGACGTGCAGCACGGAGCACAGGACGTCCAGGAGGAACCCGATGTCCGTCTCCGGTGCCTGGGGGACGTCGGGGACGGGGCCCTCCACGGGTTCGTCGGTGAGGCCGACGTAGACCCGGCCGTCCTCCTGGGGGAGGACGAGCACGAAGCGGTTACTCTCCCCGGGGACGGGGATGTGCAGACCGGCGGTCAGCGGTCCGAGGCTCTCGGGGCGCAGGACGAGATGGGTGCCGCGCGAGGGCCGTATCCGGACGCCGTCGACGAGACCGCCCGCCCAGACGCCCGCCGCGTTGATCACCGCGCGGGCCCGGATCTCGCCCGTCTCGCCGGTGAGTTCGTCACGGATCCGGGCCCCGGCCGAGGTCAGTTCCAGCGCCCTGACCCGGGTGAGGATCCGCGCGCCGTGCGCGGCGGCCGTCCGCGCGAGGCGGTCACCAGCCGGGCGTCGTCGGTGAGCCGGCCGTCCCAGGACAGCAGGCCGCCGCGCAGCCCGTCGCGCCGCAGGGCGGGGGCGAGGTGGCGGGTCTCCACCACGGAGAGCTGGCGCGGCGGGGGCAGGGTGGCGCGGGCCGTGCGCGCGGAGAGCCGCAGCGCGTCGCCGGCCCGGAACCCGGCCCGGGCCAGGGCGGCCTGACCGCGCGAGACCAGCGGGGTGAGGGGCAGGACGAACGGCTGGGCCTGGACGAGGTGGGGGGCGGTGCGCTCCATCAGCACCCCGCGTTCGACCGCGCTCTCGTGGGCGACGTCCAGCCGGCCGGAGGCGAGGTAACGCAGCCCGCCGTGGATCAGCTTGCTGCTGAAGCGGGAGGTGCCGAAGGCCAGGTCGCGGGCGTCGACGGCGGCCACGCTCAGTCCGCGCGCCGCGGCGTCCAGGGCGGCTCCCGCGCCGGTGGCGCCGAGTCCGACGACCAGGACGTCGACGACGGGCCCGTCCACGGTCGCGGCCAGTTCGCGCGAGCGCCGGGCGGCGGAGAGGGAGGACGCGGGGGCCGGGCCGGTGCGGGAGGTCATGGCGTGAGGGTCCTCTCCAGGATGCCGTGCAGTTCGCCGAGGAAGGCCTCGGCGGTGAGGCCGGGGTCGTCCTCGTCGGCCATGGTCCGCAGGGACAGGGTGAAGGACTGCACGATCAGCAGCACCGACCGGGCCTGCCGCACCGGATGGGCGGTACGCACCGAGCCGTCGGCGTGCCCCTCGCGCAGAGCGGCGGTCAGCATGTCCAGCAGGGCGTCCTGGCTCGCTCCCCGGCGGTCCAGGACGTAGGGCAGGAGCAGTTCGGGGTCCACGTCGAGGATCTTCCGGAAGAGCGGATGGACGCCGAAGGCGCGCACCGCCGCCACCAGTCCCTCGGTGATCACCCCGCGCACGGGCACCCCCGGCCGGCGCTCGGGCATCGCCCCGGTGGCGACCGCGATCCACTCCCGGGTCATCAGATCGCCGACCAGCGTGCGCACATCGGGCCACCGCCGGTACAGCGTCATGCGGGAGACCCCGGCGCGGCGGGCCACGTCGGTGAGCGTGGTGCGGCGGACCCCGACGGCCAGGACACAGTCCCGTACCGCGTCGAGCACCGCGTCGTTGTCCGCACCACCGGAAGCGTTGTGACGAATAGGCGTCATGTGTCACAGTGTAACGCCACGTGAGGCCGTCGGGTGACGGCATCGCTCATTCCCGACCGGTGAGGACGACAGCCATGGACATGCTGTGGAGCGGCTGGGGCGACCCGGCCAAGGCCACGCCGCTGCCCGACACGGTGATCGGGCTGTTGCGCGATCTGCTCGGTGTGAAGCCGCGCGAGACCGCCCCCGTCGCCCTCGAGGACCTGGCCGTCCCCCCGAGCCCGCTGGCGCCCGCCGCGCGCCGCGCCCTCGCCGAGGCGCTCGGCGACGAGGCCCATGTGCGCACCGACGCGGAGTTCCGCATCCGGCACACGCGCGGCAAGTCCACCCCCGACCTGCTGCGCATCCGCGAGGGCGACACCACCGCCGTCCCCGCGGCCGTCCTGCTGCCCGCCACGCACGAGGAGGTGCTCGCCGTCCTGCGGGTGTGCGCGGAGCACGGCCTGCCGCTGGTGCCCTTCGGC
>KL568648.1:2533-2778 GCA_000715605.1 Streptomyces speibonae
GAGCACGGCCTGCCGCTGGTGCCCTTCGGCGGCGGCACCTCCGTCGTCGGCGGCCTGGCCCCCGAGCGGCGCACCCCCTTCGCCGCGCTGGACCTGCGGCGCATGGACGGGCTGCTCGACCTCGACCCGGTGTCCCGCACCGCCACCCTGCAACCGGGTCTGCGCGCCCCCGCGGCCGAGGCGCTCCTGGCCGCACACGGCTTCACCCTCGGCCACTTCCCCCAGTCCTACGAATGGGCCACCAT
>KL568648.1:3039-4577 GCA_000715605.1 Streptomyces speibonae
TGTGTATAAGAGACAGATGGTGCTCTCCCTCACCCTCGCCACCCCCGAGGGCACCCTCGACACCGGCCGCGCCCCCCGCTCGGCCGCCGGACCCGACCTGCGCCAGCTCGTCCTCGGATCGGAGGGCGCCTTCGGCGTCATCACGTCGGTGACCGTGCGCGTCCGCCCCGTCCCTCCGGTCGCCGTGTACGAGGGCTGGCGCTTCCCCTCGTTCGACCAGGGCACCACCGCGCTGCGCCGGCTCGCCCAGGACGGGCCGCGGCCCACCGTGCTGCGCCTGTCCGACGAGACCGAGACCCTGATCGGCCTGGCCGACCCCGAAGCGATCGGCTCCGGCGCGGCGGGGGACGCGGGCTGCACGGCCGTGGCCGGCTACGAGGGCACGGAGGAGGACACCGCCCATCGCAGGGAACGCGCCGCGGCCGTCCTGCGCGCGTGCGGCGGCACGCCCCTGGGCGAGGAACCGGGCCGGCGCTGGGCACAGGGCCGCTACTCGGCGCCGTACCTGCGCGACGCGCTCCTGGACGCCGGGGCGTTCGCGGAGACGCTGGAGACGGCGACGTTCTGGTCCCGTGTGCCCGGACTGTACGCCGCCGTCCGTGACGCGCTCACCGCGACGCTCACCGGGGCCGGAACCCCGCCGCTGGTCATGTGCCACATCTCCCACGTCTACGAGAACGGCGCCTCCCTGTACTTCACCGTCGTCTCGGACCGGGGCGAGGACCCCGTGGCGCACTGGACGCGCGCCAAGCACGCCGCCAACGAGGCGATCCTCGCCGCCGGCGGCACCATCAGCCACCACCACGGCGTGGGCACCGACCACCGGGACTGGTACGTCCGCGAGGCGGGCCCCCTCGGCATCGACGCCCTGCGCGCCGTGAAGCGGCGGCTGGACCCCGCGGGACTGCTCAGCCCCGGCGTGCTGCTGCCCGCCGACTGACCGCGGCCCCGCTCTCCATCCGCCCGTTCCCCGTCCGTCGGCCCGCCCCGGAGGCACCCCGATGCGCCAGTTCACCGCCGTCGTCAACCCCACCGCGGGCGCGGCCACCGGAGCGGCCGCCCTGCTCGCCCTGGCCCGGCACCTCCGCGAGGAGGGCGCCGAACTGCACACCGAGTACAGCCGCAGCCTGGACCACGCGCGGGAACTGGCCCGCGAGGCCGCGGAGCGGGGACGGATCGTGCTCGCCGTCGGCGGCGACGGCGTGGCGGGCGGCATCGGCGGCGCCCTCAGCGGCACCGGCGCGACGCTCGGGCTCGTCCCCGCCGGCCGCGGCAACGACTTCGCCCGCGCCCTGGGGCTGCCCCGGGACCCGGCGGACCTGGCCCGCGTCCTGCTGCACGGCGAGCCCCGGCAGGTCGACACCCTCGAGGTCACCTCGGCGGTCCACGACCGCACCGTCGTGCTGGGCAGCGTCTACGCAGGTGTGGACGCGCTCGCCAACCGCCACGCCAACCGGTCCCGGCTGCTGAAGGGTTCCGCGTCCTACTACGCGGGCGGCCTGCGGGCCGTGGCGGCCTGGCGGCCCGCCCGCTACCGC
>KL568648.1:4844-5123 GCA_000715605.1 Streptomyces speibonae
CCTCATCGCCCCCGAGGCCCGCGTCGACGACGGCCTGCTGGACGTCGTGATGATCGAGGAGGCGCCCCGGCTGCTGTTCTTCGCCCTGATGCGGGAGCTCACGACCGGCGCACACGTGCGCCGGCCCCAGGTGCGGATCCTGCGGGGCAGGCGAATCCGCATCGAGGCCGACCGGGAGATCCCCTACGGCGCGGACGGGGAGGTCGACGCCGTCCTCCCCGTCACGGTCCGGGTCCTGCCCGGAGCGCTGCGCGTCCTGTGCTGACCGCCGGTACCGGC
>KL568648.1:5395-10099 GCA_000715605.1 Streptomyces speibonae
AGCCGCGCCAGCGCCACCGCGCCGAGCAGCAGTCCGAGGTCGCGCAGCGCGACGTCGTAGTAGCCGGACAGCGTGAGCAGGTTGACGATGATGCCCGCGAGCCAGCCGGCGACCAGCCAGCCCCCGAACCGCGGCGCGATGCCCACGACGACACCGGCCACGATCTCGATCACCCCCACCGCGTACATCGCCGACTGGGCACTGCCCGGCACGACGTCGTTGATCCACGGCGCGAGGTAGCCGGGCCAGTCCACGAGCAGGTTCGCGAACTTGTCCACCCCGAACAGGATCGGCGCCACGGTGAAGCCGGTGCGGAGGATGACGTACGCCTGGTAGGCGGGGTCGGTGAGGGCGGCCCGCCGAGGCGTGACCGGCGTGCCGCTCGTGGTTGTGGAGGCCATGGCCTGCACCTTTCTTCTATCGACAACTCTTATTGACGATAGAAGCGCGCTTCCTCTCTTTAGTCAATCCCTGTTGCTTTTACACTGGTGTTCGTGGACGACACGGAAGAAGTACGCGACAGGGACGACGCCGCGATCTCGGCCATCGCCGCTCTCGACGAGCCCACCCGCCGGCGGCTCTACGACTACGTGGTGAGCCGGCCCCACCCGGTCGGCCGCGACGAGGCGGCCGAGGCCCTCGGGCTTGCCCGGCAGACCGCGGCCTTCCACCTGGACCGCCTGGCCGCCGAGCACCTGCTGGACGTCCTCCACGTGCGGCGCAGCGGCCGCAGCGGGCCGGGTGCGGGCCGCCCGGCCAAGCTCTACCGCCGCTCGGCCGCGCAGATCGCCGTCAGCCTCCCGGACCGGCGCTACGAACTCGCCGGACGGCTGCTCGCCCAGGCGGTGGAGGAGTCGGCGGCCGGCGGTGAACCCGTGCGCGACGTGCTGCACCGTCGGGCCCGGGAACTGGGCGTACGGCTGGGCGCGGACGGCGACGAGCGGCAGGTCTTCCGGGTGCTGGAGCGCCACGGTTTCGAGCCGCGGCGCGAGGGTGAGTCCGTCGTCCTGGGCAACTGCCCCTTCCACGTGCTGGCCCGCGCCCACACGCAGACGGTGTGCGGTATGAACCTGCACCTGATGCGGGGCGTGCTCGAAGGGCTCGGAGCGGCGGGGTACGAGGCCCGTCTCGCGCCCGAACCGGGCCGGTGCTGCGTCCGTCTGGACCCCGCCGCCTGACCCTCGGCGCAGGGAACAGCCGGGGAGACACCCGCAGTAACCGGACACGCCCCAAGACTGGACCAGTTCGTTCTCTGGAATTATTCGTGTCTGGGCCTATAGGTTCGGCCCATGACCGCATCCCGGCCGTCGACCACCGCCGAGGAGCTCCGCGGTGCGGGCCTTCGTGCGACGGCGGCCCGCGTCGCCCTCCTGGAAACCGTCCGTGAGGGCGGCCACCTGGGAGCCGAGGAACTCGCCTCCCAGGTGCGCCGGCGCATAGGGCATGTCTCCCTGCAAGCGGTGTACGAGGCGCTCCACGCCCTCACCGAGGCAGGGCTGGTGCGCCGTATCGCACCGGCAGGAGGCCCCGCCCGCTACGGGGGCCGCGTCGGGGACAACCACCACCATCTGGTGTGCCGGTCCTGCGGTCTGGTCGTCGACGTCGACTGCGCGGTCGGCGACGCGCCCTGTCTGACCGCGTCCGACGGTCACGGCTTCGTGATCGACGAGGCCGAAGTCGTCTACTGGGGCCTGTGCCCCGGCTGTTCCACCTCCCGCAGTACGTGACTGCGCGAACGTATTCGCCCGGAAGGATCCCCATGACCGAGAACCATGACGCGATCGTCACCGAGCCCAAGACGGAGGAAGCGGGCGGCTGCCCGGTCGCGCACGGGCGCGCCCCGCACCCCACCCAGGGCGGCGGAAACCACCGCTGGTGGCCCGACCGCCTGAACCTGAAGATCCTCGCCAAGAACCCGGCGGTGGCGAACCCGCTCGGTGAGGACTTCGACTACGCCGAGGCGTTCCAGTCCCTCGACCTGGCGGCGGTGAAGCGGGACATCGCCGAGGTGCTGACCACCTCCCAGGACTGGTGGCCGGCCGACTTCGGCCACTACGGTCCGCTCATCATCCGGATGGCCTGGCACAGTGCGGGCACCTACCGCATCAGCGACGGCCGCGGTGGCGCCGGCGCCGGCCAGCAGCGCTTCGCCCCGCTCAACAGCTGGCCGGACAACGCCAACCTCGACAAGGCCCGGCGCCTGCTGTGGCCGGTGAAGAAGAAGTACGGGCAGAACCTGTCGTGGGCCGACCTGCTGATCCTTTCCGGCAACGTCGCCCTGGAGACGATGGGCTTCAAGACCTTCGGCTTCGCCGGCGGCCGCGCCGACGTCTGGGAGCCGGAGGAGGACGTCTACTGGGGCCCCGAGTCCACCTGGCTCGGCGACGAGCGCTACAGCGGCGACCGTGAGCTGGAGAACCCCCTCGGCGCCGTCCAGATGGGCCTCATCTATGTCAACCCCGAGGGCCCCAACGGCAACCCGGACCCCATCGCCTCGGCCCGCGACATCCGTGAGACGTTCCGCCGCATGGCGATGAACGACGAGGAGACCGTCGCCCTGATCGCCGGCGGCCACACCTTCGGCAAGACCCACGGCGCCGGCCCCGCCGACCACGTCGGCCCCGATCCGGAGGCCGCCGGCTTCGAGGAGCAGGGTCTGGGCTGGAAGAGCACCTACGGCACCGGCAAGGGCGCCGACACGATCACCAGCGGGCTCGAGGTGACGTGGACGAACACGCCGACGACCTGGGACAACAGCTTCTTCGAGATCCTCTTCGGCTACGAGTGGGAGCTGTTCAAGAGCCCCGCGGGTGCCCACCAGTGGCGTCCGAAGGACGGCGCGGGGGCGGGCACCGTGCCCGACGCCCACGACCCGTCCAGGAGCCACCAGCCGACGATGCTCACCACGGACCTGGCGCTGCGCTTCGACCCCGTCTACGGCCCGATCTCCCGGCGCTTCCTGGAGAACCCGGACGAGTTCGCGGACGCCTTCGCCCGCGCCTGGTACAAGCTGACCCACCGCGACATGGGGCCCAAGTCGCTCTACCTCGGCCCGGAGGTGCCCGAGGAGACGCTGCTGTGGCAGGACCCGCTGCCGGAGCGGACCCACGCCCTCGTGGACGCCGCGGACGTCGCCGCCCTCAAGGAGCAGGTGCTCGCCTCGGGCCTGTCGGTGTCCGACCTGGTGTCGACCGCCTGGGCGTCGGCGTCGTCCTTCCGCGGCAGCGACAAGCGCGGCGGCGCCAACGGCGCGCGCATCCGCCTGGAGCCGCAGCGCGGCTGGGAGGCCAACGACCCCGACCGCCTGGCGACGGTGCTGCGCACCCTGGAGGGCATCCAGGAGTCGTTCAACTCCGCCCAGGCCGGTGACAAGCGGATCTCGCTCGCCGACCTGATCGTGCTGGCGGGCGCCGCGGGCGTCGAGAAGGCCGCCAAGGACGGCGGCCACGCCGTCGAGGTCCCGTTCACCCCGGGCCGCGTGGACGCCTCGCAGGAGGAGACCGACACCGAGTCGTTCGCCGCGCTGGAGCCCACCGCCGACGGCTTCCGCAACTACGTCGGCAAGGGCAACCGCCTGCCCGCCGAGTACCTGCTGCTGGACAAGGCCAACCTGCTGACCCTGAGCGCCCCCGAGATGACCGTCCTCGTCGGCGGTCTGCGGGTCCTGGGCGCGAACCACCGGCAGACGGCACACGGCGTGTTCACCACCGCGCCGGGCACGCTGACGAACGACTTCTTCGTCAACCTCCTCGACCTGGGCACGACGTGGAAGGCGACGTCGGAGGACCAGACCGTGTTCGAGGGCCGCGACGCGGCCACCGGCGAGACCCGGTGGACCGGCACCCGCGCCGACCTGGTCTTCGGATCCAACTCCGAACTGCGCGCGCTCGCGGAGGTCTACGCGAGCGACGACGCCAAGGAGAAGTTCGTCCAGGACTTCGTCAAGGCGTGGGACAAGGTCATGAACCTCGACCGGTTCGACCTGGTCTGATCCGCCCGCACCGCTGATCCGGGCCGGCCCGCACGGGCCGGCCCGGACCCGTGTCCGCCCCGAGATGCGCGCGGGCCGCCCTGCCACCAGGGTGGAACCGAGCCGACCGCCACGCGAAGGAGGCCCGGGATGGGCAAGGGCGACGACCGGGAGAAGGATCTCCACGAGGGCGACGAGGTCGCCTGGAGCAGCCACGGCAGCGAGACCACCGGCAAGGTCGAGAAGAAGATCACCGAACGCACGGAGGCGGCCGGACGCACGGTCGCCGCCTCCGAGGAGGAACCGCAGTACGAGGTGCGCAGCGACAGGTCGGGCAAGAACGCGGTCCACAAGCCCTCCGCGCTCAGGAAGAAGAAGTGAGCGCCGTGGACCCGGACCGCAAGGACGAGACCTGGGACGAGTTCCGCGAGCTGGTCAACATGAAGCCGGGCGACCTGGAGAAGTGGCTGGCCACGGACGAGTCGCGCAGCGCGGGACAGCACAAGGACGGCGGCGAGTCGACCGGCCACGCCTCCGGCCGCCGCATCGCCGGCATCCTCCGCGCCGGCCGCGAGGACCTCTCCGACGACGACTACGAGCACATGCGCAAGGTGATCGGCTACATCCGCCGCCACCTCGCGCAGCGCCCCTCCGGCGACGTGGGCGACACCCGCTGGCGCCACTCGCTGATGAACTGGGGCCACGACCCGCTCGCCGAGGGGTCGCCCCACCGG
>KL568648.1:10368-10534 GCA_000715605.1 Streptomyces speibonae
CCCGCCGTGACCGTCCCGGCCCCCGCGCCCTACGCGCGTCCGGTGAACTCCCACGTCCCGTGCGGCACCCGGTGGACCACGAACCCCGGCTCGGTGCGCAGGATTTCGGCGCCTGCGGGAGCGGTCACCCGGGACCGGCCCCCGCCCGGCACATGGACGTCGGCGG
>KL568648.1:10832-11935 GCA_000715605.1 Streptomyces speibonae
GAGACCGCGGCCGTACCGCGCACGGTGCGGATCGAGGTGCGCGCCCAGTCCACGCCCGTGCGGGCGTCGGGCCGCACCACGAAGGTGCGGTAACCGGCGTCGCCCGGACGCAGACCGGCCACGTTCTCGTAGAGCCACTGCACGACCGTGCCCTGGAAGTAGTGGTCGCGGGAGCGGGAGTCCAGCGGCCACATCTCCCACATGGTGTCGGCGCCGTTCTCCCGCCAGTACCCCCAGCTCGGATACGTCCGCTGCGTCGCCACGGCGTGTGCCACGTCCGGCCGTCCGTGGGCGCACAGCACCCGCAGCAGCACACTGGTGCCCAGCGCGCCGGTGTTGAGGTGGTTGCCGCGCTCCTCGATGTCCCGCACCAGGCTGTCGAGGACGGAGGCGCGGGCTCCGGGCGGCACCAGACCGAAGGACAGCGGCACGGCGTTGGAGGTCTGCCGGTACCCGGGATCCTTTGCCGTGCGGTAGTGCCCCGCCGGGCCGAGGAACGCCGCGTTGAAGGCGTCCCTCAGCGCGTCCGCCGCCTTCCGGTAGCGGGCGGCGGTCTCCCGCTCGCCCAGCAGGTCACCCGTCTCCGCCGTGTGCAGCAGCGCGCGGTGCAGATACGCCGTCGCCGTGAGCCGGGTGTCCTCGGGCGGATTGCCGCCGTAGCCCGGCGGCAGGTAGTCGCCCAGCGCGGTGACCGCGAGCCCGCCCTCCAGCCGGTTCAGCTCCCAGTCGAGATACCGCACCAGGGTGTCCCAGTGCTCCCGGGCCACCCGTTCGTCGCCGTACACGCGGTACATCTCGCGCACCACGAACGGGTACACCGTGGTCCACTCCGGGGAGGGCGCCGCGTCCCGGTAGCCCCAGCCGCCGCTCGGCACGATCACCGGCAACTGGCCCGCCGGTGTCTGACTGTCCGCCAGGTCGCCGAGCCACTTGGACAGGAACCGGTGCATCCCGAAGGCGTAGGCCATGACGGGCGTCCCGAGCTGGGCGTCACCGGTCCACCCGTTCTTCTCGTAGATCGGAGTGTCGGTGGGGATGCCGTGCAGGTTGTTCAGCACGGTCCGCCGCATCGCGCCGTCCAGCCACTGTCTCTTATACACATC
>KL568648.1:12127-13153 GCA_000715605.1 Streptomyces speibonae
CGCATCGCGCCGTCCAGCCACTCGTAGAACGGCTCGGAACACGCGAAGTCGCTCACCTCCTCGACCTCGCTGTGCACCACCCGGCCCAGCACCTGGCCGGGGGAGGGCCGCGCCGGCAGCCCGCTGATCTGCACATACCTGAAGCCCTTGTACGAGAACGAGGGCTCCCAGACCTCCTCGCCGCCGCCCGCGCACACGTACTCGTCGGTCTGGAAGCGCCCCGGCACCAGGTCCGACTCGACGTGCACACTGCCGTCGTCCTCCAGCTTCTCGCCGTGCGCCAGCCGCACCACCGCGCCCGCGGCGGCGTCCCGCACGGTCAGCCGCGTCCATCCGGCCATGGTGCGGCCCATGTCGACCACGTACACCCCGGGACGCAGCTCGGTGATCTTTGTGGGCCGCACCGTCTCCACGATCCCGACCGGTTCGTGCGCCTGGGCCCGCAGGGTTCCGGCCGGCGCGTCCTGCACGCCCGCGGGGCGCCATGCGCTGTCGTCGAACCCCGGACGGGTCCAGCCGGCGGGGGAGAGCCGGGCGTCGAAGGTCTCGCCCGCGTACAGGGAGTCGGAGCGGGTCGGGCCCTCGGTCATCCGCCACTCGCCGTCCGAGACCACCGTGGTGCGGGATCCGTCGGGATGGTCGATCTCCAGCTGGGCGATCAGCCGCGGCTCACCGTGCCAGGGCGCGCGGTGCCAGTTCCACACGTTCGGGGTGGTCATGCCGTAGAACCCGCGCCCGAGGGTGACACCGAGGGCGTTCTCGCCGTGCTCCAGCAGCCGGGTCACGTCGTGCACCGCGTACAGCACCGTCTCGTCGTAGTCGGTGAAGCCCGGGTCGAGGACCTGCCGGCCGATGCGGCGTCCGTTGAGGTGCGCCTCGTAGTAGGCGAGCCCGCTGATGTACAGCCGCGCCCGGGAGATCCTCTTGCGGACGGTGAAGCTCCTGCGGAGCAGCGGCGCGGGCTGTTCCGGCACCGGCACCGACACGTCGGAGCCCCACGGTCCCTGCCCTGTCTCTTATACACAT
>KL568648.1:13348-13952 GCA_000715605.1 Streptomyces speibonae
CGGCGGCCGGTGCCCAGGCGCCGTCGTTTAAGTCACGCCGCTCCCACCCCGGTTGCTCCGTCGCGGCGACACGCCACCCGTCCCCGGTGACCAGCTCGTGGGTCTCCCCGTCGGCCGTGTCCACGAGCAGCCGGACCAGCAGGCCGGCGGGGTTGACGGAGGCTCCCGCCCGGTTGGTGGCGACCGCGGCCAGGACGATGTCCCCGGGCGGGGCGGCGCGGACGAGTCCGGTGACGTCGGCGGTGCGGCCGGTGCGCCAGCCGTCCCGCTGCTCGGGGGCGTGCGCCGCGCGCCGTCCGTCGATGTGGAGCGTGAAGTCGTCGTCGCCGGTCGCGACCAGCACCGCCCGCCGCACCGCCGCCCCTTCGGGCAGGGCCGTCCGGGCCCTGAACCACCGGGGGCCCTCGGGCGCGTCGTCAGGGGTGGCGTCCGGTGACCAGATCCACGAGGCGCCCTCGAAGGACGGCGGCCGCGGCGGGGCGTCGGCGCCGATCCAGCGAGCCTGCCAGTCGTCGTCCGACAACGTTGTCTCCCACCAGCGGGGCTCGCTCCAGCGGGACGCGCGTCCCCGGGCGTCCCACACCCGCACGCGCCAGTAGTAGCG
>KL568648.1:14184-14480 GCA_000715605.1 Streptomyces speibonae
CGGGGGAGCAGCGCCGGGCCGTCGTAGGCGACGCCGACCGTCCGGTCCGAGTCGACCTTCCCGGAGTCCCAGACCTTGCGGCCGTCCCAGCGGGCCCGGTCGCGCACGACCTGGATCCGGTAGGCGCTCTGCCGGGCGCCGCGCCCCGGCGCCGCCAGCTCCCAGGAGAGACGGGGGCGTTCGACGTCCGTGCCGAGCAGCGTCTCGGCGTACTCCACCCCGGTGCGCACGATGCGCAGACTGCCGGCCCCCGGTCCGCCCGACGGCGCGGCCGCCGCCTGCGAGGCGGCGGGGGG
>KL568648.1:14722-17740 GCA_000715605.1 Streptomyces speibonae
GATGTGTATAAGAGACAGCAGGAAGACCCTGCGCTTCCATCCTTCAGCCATGTGTGCGTCCCTTGATCGTTGCTGACAGTGCCTGACAGACGATGCTTGAAACGTTTCAGATGTGCTGTTCAGTGATCCTATGGACGCCGTGTGAGGGACTGCAAGAGGTGTGACGGCAGTGAAAAAGCCATGAGGGAGGGAACGGAACAAACCTTGCGCGCGTTGTCAGTGTGAGGTTGCACAATGATCGGAAAAGGAGATCAACTCCGGCGCGGCACTGGGTAGACGGTTCGTGTCCGGCTCCGGAAAGGTCCTGCTGATGCTCTCCACCGTCGACCGCACGACGTCCCTCGTCGCCCTGCCGACCGCGCGCCGCCGGCGCTCCGGGGGCCGTGACGGCCAGGTCCGGGACGGCCGCCCCTCGGCGGCCGCCGCCGACGTACTGCGCATCATCGCCGACCCCCGGACGCCCACGTACGTCACGGTGTACGCCAACGGCCGCCGCAGATACAGCTATTGGCGCCCCCTCGACTCCACGACCGGCACGGGCGGCTGCTACGCGGCCCTGCCCACGGCGGAGTGCGACGCGCTGCACGCGGCCGGCCGGATCACGCTCGGCGAGCCCGTCGTGGACCCCAACCGCACGACGTACCGGGTCCGGACGGCCGCACGTCCCCAGCCCGCGCCCCTGCGCGGCGCGCCGCAGCAGCCCGGCACCCCGGGTGGTGTGAGGGCGGGCGGTACGGCGGGCAGTACTGCCGGGGCTGTTGCGTAAGCTCCGCCTGCCCGCGGATGCCACGCACGCGAGGGCCCGGCGGTGCCGTGTCCGCACGTGGGTCCCGGACACGCCCCGGGTCGCGGGGCGGTGGGTCCGGGATCACGTGCAGGCGCCGCCCGGGGGGCGGCGCCGAACGATGCCCACGCGCTCAGGGCCGGGCCTGGATCTTCAGGCCGCCGCGGGTCTCCGAACGGATGTGGTCGCTGGCGAGCAGGGCGTGGGGGAAGCCGGGGTCGATCGCGCTGACCTCGTCCAGGCGCGCCATCTGGGACGGCGTCAGCTCGACCTCCAGGGCTGCCAGGTTCTCCTGCAGCTGGTCGGCGGTGCGCGCCCCGACGATGGGCGCGGTCACCTGCGGCTTGTGCAGGGTCCAGGCCAGTGCGACCTGTGCGGGGGTCCTGCCCACCTCCGCGGCGATCTCCTTCACGACGTCGACGATGGCGAGTTCGCGCTCGGTCACCGCGCCAAGACCCAGGTTGAAGCTCTTGCGGGCGCTGTCACCCTGGCCGGCAGCGGGTGCGCTCAGGTCCTTGCGGCTGTACTTGCCGGTGAGGACCCCACCCGCCAGGGGTGACCACAGCACGGTGCCCAGCCCCAGCTCCTGGGCCATCGGCAGAAGTTCACGCTCCCCGGTGCGTTCCGCCAGGTTGTACTGCAGCTGCAGCGCCGTCAGCGGGGACCAGCCGCGCAGATCGGCGATCGTCTGCATGCGTGCGATCTGCCAGGCCGGGGCGTTGGAGATGGCGACGTAGAGGATCTTGCCCTGGCGCACCAGGTCGTCCAGGCCGCGCAGGATCTCCTCCACCGGGGTGGTGAAGTCCCATACGTGCAGGTAGAGCAGGTCGATGTAGTCGGTGCCGAGTCGGCGCAGACTGGTTTCGACCGAGCCGAACAGGTTCTTCCGGCCGGCGCCGCCCGAGTTGGGGTCGTCGGGGTGGCGCAGTGTCGTGTACTTGGTCGCGAGGACCAGGCTGTCGCGACGCTTCCTGACGAAGTTGCCGAGCATGCGCTCGGAGGTGCCGTGGGTGTAGGTGACCGCGGTGTCGATGAAGTTTCCGCCTCGCTCGACGTAGAGGTCGAACACCTTCCGTGACTCGTCCTCCTCCGCGCCCCAGCCCAGTTCGTTGCCGAAGGTGGCCGCGCCGAGCGCGAGCGGTGAGACCAGCAGGCCGGAGCGGCCCAGCGGGCGGTACGTGTCGAGAGTGAGCGCCATCATGTGCTCCTGTGAGATGTGGTATTCCGGCGTGTGCTGAGTGCGGGCCGGTTCCGGGCCCGCACGAGTTCCTCAGGCGCTGAGCCCGGAGCCGCCGGCCACAGTGACGTCCTGGCCGGTGATGTAGCGGGCGGCGTCCGAGGCGAGGAAGGCGACGGTCTCCGCGACCTCCTGGACGGATCCGAAGCGCTCGAAGGGGATGTTCGCGCGCATGGCGTCCCGGGCTTCCTGGGGCACCCCCAGCTTGTCCATGAGCGGGGTGTCGGTGGCTCCGGGGCTCACGGCGTTGACGCGAATCCTGCGCGGAGCCAGTTCGAGCGCCAGCGACGGCATCATCGCCAGCAGGGCGCCGCGCGTCGCCGCCCCCAGCGTGGCGCCGGGGCTGCCGCGATGGATTCCCATGATGCCCACGGTCATGACGACCGAGCCGCCGTCGTTGAGGAGCGGGAGGGCCTTTTGCAGGGTGAAGTACTGGCCCTTGAAGTTGACCTCGGTGTGCTCGTCGAACGACTCCTCCGTCGCATCGCTCAACGGTGCCGGACGGAAGACCCCGGCGTTGAGGAACAGCAGGTCCAGTGATCCGAACCGCTCCGACACCGCCGACATCAGGGCGTCGGTGTCGGAGAGCACGCGGGCGTCGGACCGTACGACGAGCACGTCGTCGGGGAGCTCGGACTGCGCCCGTGCGACGGAGTCGGGGTTCTGCCCGGTGACCGCGACCCGGTAGCCGCGGGCGTGCAGCAGCTCGGCCGTCGCTTTGCCGATCCCGCTCGTCCCTCCGGTGATGAGAGCTGTAGGCATGGCAACCCTTTCGTTTTCGTTACTGAAGGAAGCGATGGGCGAGATCGCCCGTAACCGGGGAGCTCCCCGTTTTCGCCACCGTACACTGAACCGGGGAGTTCCCCGAATTCTTCCCGAGCCTTGTCCGCCACTCACGATCGCGAAGGGCCATGACCTCACCACGAAGCACCCTGCGTGCCGACGCGCTGCGCAACCGCGAGCGTCTGGTCGCCACGGCCGCCGAAGCCTTCGCCTC
>KL568648.1:17954-18673 GCA_000715605.1 Streptomyces speibonae
GGCCGCCGAAGCCTTCGCCTCCGGGCGCGCGGTGTCGCTGGACGCGATCGCCAGGCGCGCGGGCGTGGGCAACGCCACGCTGTACCGGCATTTCCCCACCCGGGAGGACCTGGTCGAAGAGGTCTACCGGGACCAGATCCGCCCCTTGCGCGATGACGCGCGCGCCCTGCTGGCCGCCGAACCGCCCGCCCGGGCCCTCCACGCGTGGATGCTCCGGTTCGCCGAGTGGTCCAGCGAACGACGCGGCATCTGTGAGGCCCTGGTCGCCATGAGCGCGTCCGGCCGCTTCGGCACCGGACCGGTCTGCGACGAGGTCCAGAAGATCCTGGCGATGATGCTCGAGGCCGGAGTCGCGGCGGGAGAGCTGCGCGACGACATCGACCCGGTCGACGTGGGCGGCATCCTCGCCGGTGTGCTCTCCGTGGCGGGCGCGCCCGAGAAGCGTCCTCGGCTGAACCGCATGCTGGACGTCGTCGTCGACGGACTCAGGGCCCGCTGAACGGTACGCCGCCCGCGCCGGTGCGTGTGCGGGTACCGGCCCGGTCCCCCGTCAGGCCTCCCTGCCGATGTCGTCCGCGCGGGCGACGAAGCGGGTGGCGCCGTCGGTGACCCGGTAGCGGAACGCGCCGCCGTCCCCGTCGGTGTCGTAGAACTGGCCGCCCGCGTGGTAGGCGATGCGCCGGGTGATGCCCTGCCAGGGGTCTGTCTCTTATACACAT
>KL568648.1:18881-19530 GCA_000715605.1 Streptomyces speibonae
GAACCGGACGGCGTCGTAGGCCTCGGCCGCCCACGGTGCCGGGGAGCGGCCGTAGCGGTCGCGGTGCGCCGCGGCGAACGACCGGAGCCGCGGATCCGCCCCGGCGTCGGCGTAGCCGGTACCGATCATCCACCCCTCGGCCTCGGCGAGGAACCGCGCGCCGAGCACGTGCTCGCCCGCCACCCGCGCGCCGCGGTGCCCCCTCCCCGCGAGCGCGCGGGCGAAGGCCGCGGCGCGTGCGGAGCGCACCCCCGCGAACATGACCGCGTCGCGCGGTCGTACGGCGATGCGGCGGACGACGTCGGCGAAGTCCCCGCCCGCCGGAACCTCCTCCACCGCGGTCTCGCCGTCGAGCTTGCCGTACACGGTGACGATCCGCACCGACGCGGCGGTCTCCGCGGCGTCGCTGAGATCGTGCACGATCACGGTCCGCCCGGGCTTCACCACCCGGTTGAGATGCCGCAGGATCGCGGGCGGCCCCGCCGTCCGGGTCAGGCGCAGCAGCAACGCGGTCGTGCGGGTCACGCTGTCGAGGCGGTGGGTGTCCGCGCGGGTGAGCACGAGGGTGACCCTGGCGCGTGCGCACGCCTCGACGGCCGCGAGCACGGTCGCGTTGGTTCCGGCACCGATGGCCACCGCCAGGTCCGGC
>KL568648.1:19738-20221 GCA_000715605.1 Streptomyces speibonae
CCGCCGCGCCCTCGGCCGTTCCCCGGTCGTCGGCGGTGCGCAGCACCAGGTCGAAGGGGCGCCCGGCGGCGCCGTTGTGCTGTTCCACGGCGAGTCGCGCGCCGCGTTCGTGGGCCGTGACGACGCCGTCCCCGCTCCGGCCGAGCAGACCGACGGCAGACCTCGGCCGGGCGGCGGACCCGCTCTGCCCGGTGGCGTCGCGAGACCCCAGCCACCAGGCGGCCGCCGCCGCGGTGCCCGCCCCGAGCGCCGCTCCGCCGACGAGCAGCCGCCGCCGGGTGGGGGAGGGGCGCGCCGGTTGCGGACCGGCGGGTTCCGCGCCGGTCACGGTGGGCTCGGGGACGGGCAGCGCGACGATCCGTGCCGCCTGCGCGGCGATCAGCCCGGGCGGCCCCGCCGGCAGCCCGTCGTCCGCCTCGAACTCGCCGAACAGCGCGCGGAGTTCTCCGACGGCCGGCCGTGCCTCGGGCTCCTTCGCGAGAC
>KL568648.1:20367-22373 GCA_000715605.1 Streptomyces speibonae
GCTCCTCGTGCACGGTCCGGTACAGCACCCCGGCGGCCGGGCCGCCCCCGAACACCGCCCGGCCGGTCGCCGCGTGGGCGAGGACGCAGCCCAGCGAGAAGACGTCGCTCGCGGGGCCCGCCGTGCGGCCGCGGGCCTGCTCGGGTGAGAGATGGCCGGGGGAGCCCACCACGGAGCCGTCGGCGGTGAGCGCGGTCGCCCCCACGGACCGGGCGATCCCGAAGTCGATCAGGCGCGGGCCATCGGCGGTCAGCAGGACGTTCGCCGGCTTCACGTCCCGGTGGACGAGCCCGGCCGTGTGCACGTCGTCCAGGGCCTCGGCGAGTGCGGCACCGAGGGCGACGAGATGCCGCTCGCCCCAGGGCCCCTCGCGCGCGACGGCCTCGGCGAGGGAGGGCCCCGCGACGTAGGCGGTGGCCAGCCACGGGGAAGCCGCCTCGGCGTCGGCCGCGAGCACCGGCACGGTCCACCGCCCGCCGAGCCGGGCCGCGAGCTCCGCCTCCCGCCGGAAGCGCGCGCGGAACCCGGGATCGGCAGTGTGCTCGCCGCGGATCACCTTGAGCGCGCACCAGCCTCCGTGCGGGGATGCGCCAGGTAGACCACGCCCATGCCGCCCGCACCGAGCCGGCCGATCAGCCGGTGACCGCCCGTCTCGGAAGGGTCGGACGGCCTGAGCCGCTCCATGCCCGGTGCCTCCCTTTGGGCCGCGTCACGCCGATCCGCCCGCCGCCCGTTCGAGGTCGGTGAGCGAACCCCGCTGCACGAAGCGTCCGCCGCTCACCTGGTGGACGAACGTCCCGTCGGCCCAGGCGACGCCCGGGTGAGGCCGGCCAGTACGTGGTCCGGCAGCGGCTCGCGGCGCCACAGGCAGTCCTCGCCCAGCACGGCCCAGCGCGACGGGTCGCTCTCGTGCGGCCGCTGCGCGCGGAACCCGGCGCCGAAGTAGTCGGGCCGCACGTCGAGTCCGCGGATGAAGGCGCGCGCCTCGGCCCGGGTCCGCGGCGCCCGGTCCTCCGGCAGGCTGTACGGCTCCTCCTCGACGGCGGCCGGGGAGGACGTGCCGGGGCTCGGATCGCCGGCCGTGCTCCGCGGCGCCCCGGACGGCAGCTCCGCGCCGGCTCCCTCGTCCGTGCCAGCCGTGCACCCCACCACCAGCAGCGTTCCCGCCACCGCGGCCACGACCGGTCTGTGCGAGACCATTCCCCGACCCCCGCTCGCCCCGACGGATCGGTTCCCCTCGGCAGCAGTGTGGCGCAAGAGGGCCCGGAGGGTAGCAACTCGACTGCATACAAAGGGACTTGAGCAAGAGTGGCGTCGGCGGTCATGTCCGCGCACATCCGGGGCATCAGACATCCATCGGCCTGAGGAGAAGGGGAACGAGCCATGAGCAGGGGCAGCCGCACTCTCACCGTCCTGTATGCCGCCGCGGCCCTCTGGCTCTCCTTCTGCACCGTGCGCACCTGGGGCACCGTCCCCCTCTGGACCAGCCTCGCCATGGCCGTCGCCGCCCTGGCTCCCGTGACGGGCGTGGTCCGTGAGACCGTCATCGCCGAGGAGCGGCGGGCCGTCGCCGTACTGCGCGAGCGGGAGGGCCGCCGGGCGGCCTGGCGGGACGCGGCGGCCGCGGCACTCGCGCAGGTGGAGGTGGAGGCCGCGTGCTGCGAACGCTGGTGGACGTCGTGCGCCACCGAGCACGACTCCGGCTGCGCACACCGGACCTCGTGGGGCACCACGGCCTGACCGCGGACGGCGCCCGGCCGAGGGAGTGGCCTTTCCGTGGCGCGTCCACGCCTTGGGAAGCTGGTCCGTACCAAGGTCTTGACGGCTTGTTATCTCACCCCTTGAATCAAGGTGCTGCGCACTCACCCCCCACAACCTCGGTCGGCACACCCGTGTCCTCGGGTGGCCGCACGGAAGGGAGAGCCATGTTCTCTCCGCGCACCCGCCGCAGATGGCTGCTCACCGCCCTGTCCGCCGTGCTCGTCGCCTCCGGCGCGGCCGGGCCC
>KL568648.1:22645-23789 GCA_000715605.1 Streptomyces speibonae
GCCCCGCCGGCGCGGCCGTCGACGGCTCGAAGTGGCAGACCGAGACCGGTGACAACGAGAACAACCACGAGCGGCAGTACTACACCTCCGGCACCAGCAACGCCGCCCTGGACGGCCAGGGCCATCTGGTGATCACGGCCCGCAGGGAGAACCCGGCCAACTTCCGCTGCTGGTACGGCACCTGCCAGTACACCTCGGCCCGGCTGAACACCGCGGGCAGGTTCACCGCGCAGTACGGGCACGTCGAGGCGCGGATGAAGATCCCGCGCGGCCAGGGCATGTGGCCGGCGTTCTGGATGCTGGGCACGCCCGTCGACTGGCCCGCCTCGGGCGAGATCGACATCATGGAGAACGTGGGCTTCGAGCCCTCCACCGTGCACGGCACGATCCACGGCCCCGGGTACTCGGGCGCCGGCGGCATCGGCGCCGGTTACACGCTGCCGGGCGGTCAGGCCTTCGCCGACGCCTTCCACACCTTCGCCGTCGACTGGGCGCCGGACTCGATCACCTGGTCCGTGGACGGAAACGTCTACCAGCGGCGCACCCCCGCCGACCTCGGCGGCCGGCAGTGGGTGTTCAACAAGCCGTTCTTCTTGATCCTCAACCTGGCGGTGGGCGGCTACTGGCCCGGCGACCCGGACGGCTCGACCGTCTTCCCGCAGCAACTCCTGGTGGACCACGTCACGGTGACGACCGGTGACGCGCCGGCCGGCGGCGCCATCCGCGGCCTGGCCGGCAAGTGCGTGGACGTGGCCGGGGCGAACACCGCCAACGGCACCCCGGTCCAGCTCTACGACTGCAACGGCACCGGGGCCCAGCGCTGGACGGTGGGCTCCGACGGCACGATCCGGGCGCTCGGCAAGTGCCTGGACGTCGCCTCGGGCGGCACGGCGGACGGCACACCGGTCCAGCTGTGGGACTGCAACGGCACCGGGGCCCAGCAGTGGGTCGTCACCGGGGCGCGCGACATCGTCAACCCGCAGGCCGACAAGTGCCTGGACGTGACCGGGAACAACCCGGCCAACGGTACCCGGTTGCAGATCTGGACCTGCACGGGCGGGGCCAACCAGAAGTGGACGGTGGGCTGAGCCGCCGCCGTACCGCACAAGGGCCGCCGCCCCGGACCTGTCTCTTATACACATCT
>KL568648.1:23951-26186 GCA_000715605.1 Streptomyces speibonae
GCCCCGGACCGCCGGTCCGGGGCGGCGGCTCGCTTCCCCCTCCCCACACACGGGTTTGCGCTTGTTCTGCCATGGGGGAACACGGCCGGGGCCGCGTCCGTTTGACCGGACGGACCGTGAAGATCCGGGACTGCAGACCAGGACCGGACGGAGAGCGACAGAAGCCGAGGTGGCACCGAATGGCGATGTGGGACCGGCTCAAGGACCAGGCGAGGACCCTCCAGCAGTCCCAGGGGGCACGGTCGGGAGGCACCCGGCAGCAGGGACACGGCTCGTCCTCCTCCTCCGGCGGCTCCAAGTCCCAGCTGATGGGACTGTTCAAGTCCCAGCTCGCGTCCGCCAAGGCGGAGCTCAAGAGCGGCGCCTACCGGGACGCGAGCATGGCGATGTGTGCGCTGGTCGCGGCGGCCGACGGCCGGGTGGACCCGGCGGAGCGGCAGCGCGTGGAGGAACTGATCGTCTCCAACGAGGTGCTGCAGAACTTCCCGCCGGACCAGCTCCGCAAGCGGTTCAACGAGCACGTGGACCGGCTCATGGCCCACTTCGAGCAGGGCAGGGCGCGGGCGCTCGAGGACGTCGCCAAGGCGGCGAAGAAGCCGGTCGAGGCGCGGGCCGTGGTGCAGACGGGCATGGTCGTCGCGGGTGCCGACGGCAGCTTCGACGCCTCCGAGCAGCACGCCGTCCGCGAGGCCTGCGCGGTCCTCAGCCTCCCGCCGCACGAGTTCGGCGTCTGACGCCGGGTCCGTTGTCAGTGCGGCCCCCTACGGTGTGATCAGTGGGCCCGCCGGAGCGGCCGGGGGCCCGTCCGGGGAGGGGTGTGCCATGTCTGCCGGGGCATCGGTGTCGACGACGTATCTGGAGCTGTCGCAGGAGGGCGGCGGCGCGCACAAGTTCTACGAAGTGACCGTCGCCGGCCAGGTGGTGACGGTGCGCTACGGGCGGATCGGCGCGACGGGGCAGACCCAGACGACGACCTTCGCCTCGGCGGCCAAGGCCCAGGCCGCCGCCGCGAAGAAGGTGGGGGAGAAGGTCCGCAAGGGCTACGCGCCGGCGGTGCCGGGGCAGCGGGCCCCGCGCGCGGTGACGCGGCGTCAGGTGACCTCGGCGCCGTCCACGGCACGTGCCGTGGCTCCGGTGCTGTGGCGGTTCGGCACGGGCTCCTCGGCGTTCGGCATCCATGTCGACGACGACCGCTGCTGGGTCGGCAATCAGGCCGGCGACGTCTACACCCTGGACCACGAGGGCGAGGTGCTGGCCCGCTTCAGCCTGCCGGACGGCGTGAAGTGCCTGGTGGCGGACGACTTCTGGATCTACGCCGGCTGTGACGACGGCAGGGTCTACGACCTGTCCTCGAAGCTGCCCTTCGCCGCCTACGACATCGCGGCCGACGTCGACATCTTCTGGCTGGACATCCACGAGGGCGTGCTCGACGTCTCGGACCGCGACGGCCGGCTCACCGTCATCGACCACGAGGACGAGCACCAGTGGACCCGCCGCAGCCAGGGTGACCACGCCTGGATGGTCCGCGCCGACGACCGGGCCGTGTACCACGGCCACCACCGGGGCGTCACGGCCTACGCGCCCGACGGCGGCGGCGAGCTGTGGCACACCCCCACCCGCGGCGGGGTCCTCTTCGGCTGGCAGGAGGACGACACCGTCTACGCTGGGACGGCGCACCGGGTGGTGCAGCGGCTGTCGAAGACGACCGGCGCCATCGAGGCCACCTATGCCTGCGACAGCTCCGTGTACTCGTGCGCGACCGCGCCGGGCGGACGGTTCGTCTTCGCCGGGGACGCCGCGTCGTCGGTCTACTGCTTCGACCGGGACGGCACGCGGCTGTGGAAGCTCGGCACCGGAGGCGGATCGGCGCTGTCCATGCAGTACCGGGACGAGCGGCTGTACCTGGTGACCACGGACGGCTCGCTGGTCTGCGTGGACGCGAGCGAGGCGGCGGTCTCCGCGGCCCAGCAGGGCACGGTGCCGGTCGCGCGGGACGTCAAGCTCGCCGCGGCCCTGCCCACCTACGCACCGGCCACGACGGCGACCTCGGTGGCCACCGTCTCCCAGCCGCCCTCCGGCGCCGTGGTCGTCCAGTGCGTGCAGCACAACGGACGCCTGCGCGTCCACGTGGTGTCCGAGGGCTACGACGCGTCCTGGAACGTCCAGTTCCCGCGCGCGATACGGGAGCCCGGCGCGCGGTACGTCGTGGACGCGCTGCACCCTGTCTCTTATACA
>KL568648.1:26397-26702 GCA_000715605.1 Streptomyces speibonae
GGCGGCTTCTACCGCGTGCGCGGCGAGATCCGGCGGCTGCTGTGAGCGGCGCCGACGTCCGTGGCGCCCGCGCCCCGGGGTTCCCCGGAGTGGGGCCGGGGAACCCCGCCGAGCGACAGCCGCCCGCTCAGATGCCGCAGGTCGGGGCGGACCAGTAGCGTCCGGAGCGGTGGTCGACGTGGGTGTGGTCGTCGTGTCCCGGATAGCCGGGGCCGAGGATGCCGCGGAAGCCGTGGTTGCGGGCCTGCCTGGCCAGGGTGCACAGGGAGTGCGGCCCCGCGCCCCTGTCTCTTATACACATCTCT
>KL568648.1:26972-28141 GCA_000715605.1 Streptomyces speibonae
ACTCGTCGCCGAGCGCGTGCCGCAGGGCCTCCAGCTTCCACATCGTCCGCAGCGCGTTGGACCTGGCCGTCGCGGCGCCGACCGCGCCGCCCGACCAGGTGGAGTTGCAGCGGTTCAGCTCGGCGTAGGAGAAGTGGACCGGTGTGCAGTCGTCGTCCTGGAGGGCGTACAGCTTGCTGTAGGTCTGCGGGCCTGCCACGCCGTCCGCGGCCAGACCGTAGGCGGACTGGAAGCGCTTGAGCGCGGCCGCCGTGGCCGGCCCGAAGTCGCCGTCCACGGCCAGCACCGAGCCGTAACCCGGGTAGCCGCCGAGCCGGATCTGGAGCTGGGTGACATCGGCGCCCGAGGCGCCCTGGGACAGGGTGCGGCTCCAGGTATAGCAGCCGTCGGCGTGCGCGGCCCCCGCGGTGGCGACGGCCCCCGCGGCCAATCCAGCCATGAGCATGACAATCGAGAGAAGGAGTCGTACGGCGCGTCCGATCATGCGGTCTCCGCTTCCGGGACAAGGGCTTCAGACGAATGGGGGGTCGTGTGACGCGCGTCAACCATGGGGCACGCACCCGGCCGAGGGCAATGGTCCCGCACAACGGGCGCACACCTCGAAACCGTGAGCCCTGTACGCGCCCCCGGCCCCGTGCCGACAATGCAGTGCTCGTCCTGTGTCCCGCGAACTCCTCCGCTCCCCGCCCCTGTTGAGGAAAGCAGGTCGCCCGTCGTGCTGTTGCGCATGCCCACCTCCCTGTCCGAAGCACAGCGGTATCTGGCCGAAGGCGCCGTGCCCGTCGGCGGCGCCACCCTCGTCTGGGCCCTCTGGCAGCGGGACGGCTTTCCCGAGCAGGCCATGTCGCTGCGCGAGCTGCCGCAGGCCACCCTGATACAGCGCGAGGCACTCGGCGCCGCGGTCCTGCTGCACCAGGTGGACGACAGGGTGCCGGAGGTGCTGCGCCGGGCCGCCTCCTCCGTGGGCACCGGGGCCGTGCGACGGGCGGCCACCGTCGGCGGCAACATCGTGGGCAGCACGCTGCGCTGTCTGCTGCCCGCGGCGCTGGTCCTGGACGCCCGCGCGACGGTGCTGGACCGGGACGGCAGCTACGAGACCGACCTCGCCGAAGTGGTGGCCAAACGTCATCTGCTGCTCGGCCTGCGCTGGCGCTGTCTCTTATACACAT
>KL568648.1:28366-30311 GCA_000715605.1 Streptomyces speibonae
ATGTGTATAAGAGACAGGTGCACACCGGGAGCGACGGCCGGGACCGCCTCCTCGTGGCCGTCCGGGACGGCTACGAGGTGAGCAACGAGACCGTCCCCTGCCACGACGGGCCCGAGCAGGCACTCGACGCCCTGGAGGGCACCGGCCTGCGCTCCCTGCCCGCCGCCGCGCGCGACGCGGTACGCCGGGAGGTGACCGGTGTCCTGAGCGGCCCCGCGGACCGCTGACGCGGCGCACGGGCACGGCAGCGGGTCACCCGGTGCGCGCCCGGGTGACCGGCCGTCCTGCGCCGGACGCGTTCAGCCGTCCTGCCGGTGCCGCACCACCACGACCGGGCACGACGCGTGCTGGGCACAGCGCTGGCTGACCGAGCCCAGCATCGCCCGCGCGAATCTGCCCCGCCCGCGGTGGCCCACCACCAGCAGGTCCGCGCCCTCGGAGGCACGGATCAGCACCTCCGAGGGATCGCCCTCGACCAGCAGCTCCCGCAGTTCGGCGGGCCGCTCGCCGGGGAACGCGGTGCTCAGCGTCTCGGCGAACCGCTCCCGGGCCTGCTCCGCGTCGAAATCCGGTTCGATCACGGGACCGGCCCACCCCGTGGACGACGGGGTCTCCCACGCGTGCACGGCCTCCACCACCGCGCCGAACGCGCGCGCGTACCGCACGGCCCAGCGCAGTGCCTCGTACGACGCCGGTGACCCGTCCACGCCCACGACCACCCGCGGTGCCGGTTCTGTGGATTGCATGCCTACCTCACCCACCAGTCGTTGTTCGGTCCCCCTGCGACGCCGCCCGGCCGGCGACTGCCCCCGGCCGGGTCAGCAGATGCGCGGGAGCTGCTCGCCCATCGGCAGATCCACCACCCGGGTACCCCCGAGCCCGGTCCGTGCGACGACCATGCCCGGATGCTCCGCGACCACCTCACCCACGGCGGCGGCCTCCGACCCCAGCGGATGCGCCCGCATCGCGGCCAGCACCGCGTCGGCGTGCTCCCGGGGCACGAAGGCGACGAGCTTGCCCTCGTTGGCCACGTACATCGGGTCGAGCCCCAGCATGGCGCAGGCGCCGGCCACCGGCGGCGGCACCGGAACCGCGCGCTCCCGCACCACGATCCCGCACCCGCAGGCCACGGCGATCTCGTTGAGCGAGGTGCCCAGACCCCCGCGGGTGGGGTCGCGCAGCACATGCAGATCCGGCGTGACCGCCAGCATCGCCTCGACGAGCCCGCCGAGCGGCGCGGTGTCGCTCTCGATCTCGACGTCGAACCGCAGATTCTCCCGCCGGCTGAGGATCGCCACGCCGTGCACGCCGATGGCCCCGCTCACCAGGACCACATCGCCCGGAACCACCCGCTGCGGACGCAGGTCGACCCCGTCGGGGATCACCCCGATCCCGGACGTGTTGACGTACACACCGTCACCGTGCCCCGCCTCCACGACCTTGGTGTCACCCGTCACCACGCGCACCCCGGCCGCACGGGCCGCGTCGCCGAGCGCCTCGGCGACCCGGCCGACGGTCTCGAGGTCGACGCCCTCCTCCAGGATCAGCCCGCACGAGAGGTACGCCGCCCGGGCGCCGCTCATCGCCAGATCGTTGACCGTGCCGTTGACGGCCAGGTCACCGATGCTGCCGCCGGGGAAGAACAGCGGCCGCACCACGAAGGAGTCGGTCGAGAAGGCGAGCCGGGCCCCGCCGAGCTCCACCGCGGCGGAGTCGGTCAGCGCCGCCGGAGCCGCCCCGCCCAGCCCCGGAAGGACGACCTGCTCGAGCAGTTCGGCGGACAGGGCGCCGCCACCGCCGTGGCCCATCACCACCCGCGGCCGGTCGCGCAGCGGCGCCGGACAGCTCCAGGAGAGCATGTCGGGAACGGTCGTGGATTCAGCCGTGGATTCAGCCAACGGAGCTCGCCTCCCGGTCCGGCACGGTCACGTCCGCCACCGGCAGG
>KL568648.1:30561-32255 GCA_000715605.1 Streptomyces speibonae
AGATGTGTATAAGAGACAGGTACAGGTAGTACGCGGCGCACGCGCCCTCACTGGACACCATGGTGGCCCCCAGCGGGGTGCGCGGTGTGCACGTCGTCCCGAACGCCTCGCACTCGTGCGGCTTCAGCAGCCCCTGCAGCACCTCCCCGCTGCGGCACTCCGCCGGTTCCCGGGTGGTGATGTCCGACACCTGGAACCGGTGCTCGGCGTCGTAGTCCCGGTAGCGCGCCGACAGCCGCCAGCCGCTGTCCGGAATCACCCCGATCCCGCGCCACGCCCGGTCGGTGACCTCGAAGACGTCGTCCAGCATGGCCCGCGCGGCGGGGTTTCCCCCGGCCCGCACGGCCCGCGGATAGGCGTTGTCGACCGTGTGCTCGCCCCGCTCCAGCTGCCGCACGGTCCGCCGCACGCCCTCCAGGATGTCCAGCGGCTCGAACCCGGTCACCACGATGGGCACCCCGTACCGCTCGGCCAGCGCCGGGTACTCCTCGGTCCCCATCACGCTGCACACGTGCCCGGCCGCCAGGAACCCCTGCACCCGGCAGTCCGGTGACTCCATGATCGCCTCGATCGCGGGAGGTACCCGCACGTGCGAGACCAGCAGGCTGAAGTTGCGGACGCCGCGCTTGCGGGCCTGATGCACCGTCATCGCGTTCGGCGGGGCCGTGGTCTCGAAGCCGATGCCGAAGAACACCACTTCGCGGTCCGGGTTGTCCTCCGCGATCCGCAGCGCGTCGAGCGGGGAGTACACCACGCGGACGTCACCGCCCTCCCCGCGGACCTGGAACAGGTCCCGCCCGGTGCCCGGCACGCGGAGCATGTCGCCGAAGGAGCAGAAGACCACCTCGGGCCGCGAGGCGATCGCCAGCGCCCGGTCGATCACCTCTAGCGGCGTCACACAGACCGGACAGCCCGGGCCGTGAATCAACTCCACCTCGTCGGGCAGCAGTTGGTCGATGCCGTGCCGGATGATGCTGTGCGTCTGACCGCCGCACACCTCCATCAGGGCCCACGGCCTGGTCACCGACGCCCGGATGTCGTCGAGCAGACGTGCCGCCAGCTCCGGGTCCTGGAACTCCTCGATGTACTTCACCGCCGTACCTCCCGCACCGGTTCCCCGTCTCCGGGCCGCGCGGACCGCGCGGCCTGCTCCCACGGATCGCCGAACTCCTCCTGGAGCATGCCGAGGTTCTCGAACAGCTCCAGGGTCCGGCGGGCCGACTCCTCGTCCAGCCGCTGCAACGCGAACCCGACGTGCACGATGGCGTACTCACCCACCTGGAGGTCGGGCAGGTACTCCAAACACACCTCCTTGACCACACCGCCGAAATCGACGGTGGCCATCCGGGTACCGTCCCGTTCCTCCACGCCCAGCACACGGCCGGGTACCGCCAGACACATCCGGATCTCCTCACTCCTCGCGCGCGGGACGCCCGCGCGCGTCATCGGCTCGCGCCCGCGCCCGGGCGGCCACGACGAGCTGGCCGAGGGCCAGCCCGCCGTCGTTCGGCGGGATCTCCCGGTGGCGCAGCACGGTGAATCCGGCGGCCCGCAGCTCCCGGGCGCAGGCCGAGGAGAGCAACGTGTTGGCGAACACCCCGCCGGTCAGCGCCACCGTCCGCAACCCCGCCGCCTCGCGGGCCGCCACGCACGTCTCCCGCACCAGAGCGGCGACGGCCAGGTGGAAACGGGCG
>KL568649.1:0-4702 GCA_000715605.1 Streptomyces speibonae
CACCAACGCAGGGCACCTGCAGAAGCGCCGGGTGCGCAACACCCCCGGCCGGAGCTGCGCCTGCAACCCCCGTGGCCGGCACCGGCGTACGGAGTCGCACAACCCCCGGCCGGCAGGCCGTGCTTACCGGCGGCGGGCGAACGACGCCGGCAGTCGCGCCGACGCAACCGCCAGCGCCGTCGCCGCACTGGCAATCCCGAGCACCGCCCCGGCGGCCACGTCACCCGGATAGTGCACCCCCGTATGGATACGCGAGTATCCGACCGCCCCCGCCAGCGCCCCCAACGGCACCGACGCCGCAGGCATCACCGTCCCCACCGCCGTGGCAAAGGCGACCGCGGACGCCGTGTGCCCGGAAGGGAACGACGCCGACGTCGGCATCGGCACATGCCGGTCCACGGTCACCCGCGCCGCCGCCCGGTCCGGCCGGTCCCTGCGCACCAGCCGCTTGCCCAGCAGATTCGCCGACGCCGACGCCACGGCGATCGCGCCGACCCCCGCGAGCGCGGCCCTGCGTGGCCGCGACCCGGCCAGGGTGAGCGCTCCGGCGATGGCGAAGGAGATCTTGGAGTGGTCGGCCGCGTGGGAGAGGCGGCGCAGTGCCCGGTCCAGCGTCGGCGTCGGCGTCGCGGCGACCGCCGCGTACAGGGCGCCGTCCACGGCCCTGAGGTCGCCCAGCACCGCGGACGCTGCTCTGCGCAGTCCGTCGGCGGGCGGTACGGGCCTGGTGAGCGGACGGGTGACGTCCGTGGGGGTGGGCTCGCTCATCTGTCTCTCCCGCGATGACATCCTGGAGTGCCCACGGTACGCAAGATCCATCCGAGGAGCCCGCCCACCCCTGGTTCAGCCGGCGCGGAAGGTGCGCAGGCGCAGGGAGTTGCCGACCACGAAGACCGACGAGAACGCCATGGCGGCACCCGCGATCATGGGGTTCAGCAGTCCGGCCGCGGCGAGCGGCAGGGCCCCCACGTTGTAGGCGAACGCCCAGAACAGGTTGGACCGGATGGTGCCGAGGGTGCGCCGGGCGAGGCGGATCGCGTCCGGGGCCGCCCGCAGGTCCCCCCGCACCAGAGTCAGGTCACCGGCCTCGATCGCCGCGTCCGTTCCGGTGCCCATCGCCAGCCCCAGGTCCGCCTGGGCCAGCGCCGCCGCGTCGTTGACCCCGTCGCCGACCATCGCCACCGAACGGCCCTCGGACTGCAGCCGCTTGACGACGTCCACCTTGTCCTGCGGCAGCACCTCGGCGATGACGTCCTCCGGCGCGATACCGACCTCGCGGGCGACCGAGCGGGCCACCGCCTCGTTGTCCCCCGTCAGCAGCACCGGCCGCAGTCCGAGTCCGCGCAGCCTGCGGACGGCCTCGGCGCTGGTCTCCTTCACGGCGTCGGCGATCTCCAGCACCGCTCGCGCCTCCCCGTCCCAGGCGACCAGGACGGCGGTGTGTCCCGCCGCCTCGGCTGTGTCCTTGAGCCGGGCCAGTTCGTCGGGGAGGTCCAGCGACCACGCGCGGAGCAGCCCGTCCCGGCCGACGAGGACGGCGTGGCCGTCGACCTGACCCTGGACGCCCAGTCCCGGCACGTTCGCGAAGTCCTCCGGTGCGGGCAGCTCGCCCAGCTTCTCCCGCGCGCCGTCGGCCACAGCGCGGGCGATCGGGTGCTCTGAGGCGTGTTCCAACACGCCCGCGAGACGCAGTACTTCGGCCTCGTCCTCGGTGGTGTGCACGGCGAGCAGGGTCATCCGCCCCGTGGTCACCGTGCCGGTCTTGTCCAGGACCACCGTGTCGACGCCGCGCGTGGACTCCAGGACCTCCGGGCCCTTGATCAGGATGCCGAGCTGGGCGCCGCGTCCGGTACCGACCAGCAGCGCGGTGGGAGTGGCCAGGCCGAGTGCGCAGGGGCAGGCGATGATCAGGACCGCCACGGCGGCGGTGAACGCGGCCGTCAGGCCGGCGCCGTTGCCGAGCCAGAAGCCCAGCGTGCCCAGGGCCAGGGCGATGACGACGGGCACGAAGACGGCCGAGACGCGGTCGGCGAGGCGCTGCGCGGCCGCCTTTCCGTTCTGCGCGTCCTCCACCAGCTTGGCCATGCGGGCCAGTTGGGTGTCCGCGCCGACCCGCGTGGCCGTCACGACGAGCCGCCCGCCCACATTGACGGTGGCCCCGGTGACCGGGTCCCCGGCGGCCACCTCCACCGGGACCGACTCTCCCGTGAGCATCGAGGCGTCCACTGCGGAGGATCCCTCCACGACGGTTCCGTCGGTCGCGATCTTCTCGCCGGGGCGTACCAGGAAGCGGTCGCCCGTCCTGAGTTCGGTGACGGGGATCGTCTTCTCGGGTCCGTCGGCGGGCAGGACGGTGACGTCCTTCGCGCCCAGCTCCAGAAGGGCGCGGAGTGCCGCTCCCGCCTTCCGCTTCGCGCGTGCCTCGAAGTAGCGGCCGGCCAGGATGAAGGCGGTCACCCCCGCGGCGGCCTCGAGATAGATGTTCCCCGCGCCGTCCCCGCGGGCGATCGTCAGCTCGAAGGGGTGGGTCATCCCGGGCATGCCCGCGGTGCCGAAGAAGAGGGCCCACAGGGACCACAGGAACGCCGCCGACGTCCCCACCGAGATCAGCGTGTCCATGGTGGCCGCGCCGTGCCGCGCGTTGGTGAACGCCGCCCGGTGGAACGGCCAGGCCGCGTAGGTCACCACGGGCGCGGCCAGCGTCAGGGACAGCCACTGCCAGTACTCGAACTGCAGCGCCGGGATCATCGCCATCGCCACCACCGGCACCGCCAGTGTCACCGCTGTGATCAAGCGCTGTCCGAGGGGGCGGAGTTCGTCGGGTGCGCCATGCTCCGGCTCGGGTGCCGACGGCTCCTGCGCCGTGTATCCGGTGGCCTCGACCGTCGTGATCAGGTCGCGAACGGTCACCTCGCCGTCGTAGGAGATCCGCGCCTTCTCGGTGGCGTAGTTGACGGTGGCGGTGACGCCCTCCATCCGGTTGAGCTTCTTCTCGATCCGGGCGGCGCACGAGGCACATGTCATCCCGCCGATCGCGAGTTCCACTTCGGCGGCGGCTCCGGGGGTGGATGTACGGGCGGTCATGCGGGCTCCTGGATGTATACGGGGTGGGGGTATCGCGTCCGGCTTCCTCATGTATACCCCTGGTGGGTATTCGGGGCAAGGTGGGGGTGGCTTGACTTGATACCCTCGGGGGGTATCTTGAGCTGTGTGGATCGGCTCCTCGGGGAGTCGACGGTCCCGTTTCGGAGGAGACGGTCATGAACACCGGACTGAAGATCACCGCGTTCGCAGCCGCCCTGGCTGCCACCTTCGGCACGGCGTACGGCGTCGGTGAGGCGATCGACCCGGTCGTCGCCGAGCCCGCGCCGCCGAAGCACGAGAAGCGGCACGAACCGCCTCCGGCGGAGGCGCACGGTGCCGGCGGGCTGCAGATCTCCGAGAGGGGCTACACCCTGGAGCTGGAGACCCCTCGTGTTGCCGCCGGGCACCGTGCCGACCTGCGCTTCACGGTGCGGGACGACCGGGGGCGGGCCGTGACCGAGTACCGTCGCGAGCACGACAAGGAGCTCCATCTGATCATCGCCTCGCGCGATCTGCTCACCTACCGCCATCTGCACCCCACCCGGGCGGCGGACGGCACCTGGACCACCTCTGTCGAGCTTCCCCGGGCCGGCGGCTACCGGGTCTTCGCCGACTTCACCCCGGCGCGCGAGGGTGCGGAGAACCTCACCCTCGGAGCCGACCTCGCCGCCTCCGGTTCCTATCGGCCCCAGGAGCTTCCCCCGGCCGCCGACGTCGCCCGCGTGGACGGCTACGAGGTCGGGCTGGACGGGTCACTGCGGCCCGGCCGGGCGAGCGAACTGCGGCTGAGCGTCTCGCGTGACGGCAAGCCCGTCACCGACCTCCAGCCCTACCTCGGCGCCTACGGGCACCTGGTCGCCCTGCGCTCCGGAGACCTCGCCTACCTGCACGTCCACCCCCACGGCGAACCCGGCGACGGCACGACCCGGCCCGGCCCCGAGGTCTCCTTCACGGCCAGTGCGCCCAGCGGCGGCAGGTACCGGCTGTTCCTCGACTTCCAGCACGAGGGCGTGGTGCGTACCGCGGCGTTCACGGTCGAGGCGGGGGAGCGGGGCGAGGTGAGCGCGCCGGAGCACTCCGACGACGGTCACGGGCACTGAGTCTCAGCCCAGGGCGCGGTCCAGGTTGAACGCGGCGCTGATCAGGGACAGGTGCGTGAACGCCTGGGGGAAGTTCCCCTGTTGCTCACCGGTGTGGCTGATCTCCTCGGCGTAGAGGCCGACATGGTTGGCGTAGGTGAGCATCTTCTCGAAGGCGAGGCGGGCCTCGTCGAGCCGGCCGGCCCGCGTCAGCGCCTCGACGTACCAGAAGGAGCAGATGGAGAACGTGCCCTCGTCGCCGCGCAGGCCGTCGGGGCTCTCGTTCGGGTCGTAGCGGTAGACCAGGGAGTCCGACACCAGCTCCGCGGTGAGGGAGTCCAGCGTGGACAGCCACTTCGGATCGGTCGGCGCGATGAACATCGCCAGCGGCATCATCAGGACCGACGCGTCCAGCACGTCCCCGTCCTCGTGCTGCACGAAAGCCTGCCGTGCGTCGGACCAGTAACGGCTCATGATCCGCCGGTAGACGGTGTCCCGGGTCGCCCGCCAGCGGGGGAGATCGGCGGGCAGGCCCCGCC
>KL568649.1:4910-6453 GCA_000715605.1 Streptomyces speibonae
GGGCAGGCCCCGCCGGTGGGCCATCCGGATGGCCCGCTCGATCGCCACCCAGCACATCAGGCGCGAGTACAGGTAGTTCTTCCGTCCGCCGCGCGTCTCCCAGATGCCCTCGTCGGGCTGGTCCCAGTGCGCACACACCCAGTCCACCAGCGCCGTCACATGGTCCCACTGCTCGCTGGAGACGGACTCGGCCCACTTGTCGTACAGGTAGATGGAGTCGACCAGCGCCCCGTAGATGTCGAGCTGCAACTGCTCGGCCGCCGCGTTCCCGACACGTACGGGCGCCGAACCCCGGTGGCCCTCCAGATGGTTCAGTTCCGTCTCGGACAGGTCGGTGCGGCCGTCGATGCCGTACATGATCTGCAAGGGGCCCGAGGCCTTGCGGTCACCCGGGCTGATGTGCCGGGAGACGAACGTCATGAACCCCTTGGCCTCCTCGGTGAACCCCAGGCGCAGCAGCGCGTACACGCAGAACGCAGCGTCGCGCACCCACACGTACCGGTAGTCCCAGTTGCGTTCCCCGCCGAGCCGCTCGGGCAGACTGGTCGTCGGCGCGGCCACGATCGCGCCCGTCGGCGCGTGCGTGAGCAGCTTCAGCGTGAGGGCCGAGCGATGCACCATCTCCCGCCACCGCCCCTTGTACCGCGAGGACGCCAGCCAGCGCCGCCAGTACGCCACCGTCGCGTTGAACTCCTGCTCCGCCTCCCCACACTCGCACCGGTACGGCGACGCGTCCTCGGCGCACTGGTCCAGCGTGAGCACCGCCGTCTCGCCCTCGGCCAGCTTGAAGTCGGCCCGTACGTCCGTGCCGTCGGCCTCCAGCGGGACGGTGGCCGTCAGCGCCAGGCACAGGTCACGGCAGGAGAAGACCGCGACGTCTCCGGTCAGCCGCACCGTGTGCGGCACGGCACCGTAGCCGAAGCGCGGTGCCACCCGCGTGCGGAACGGCACGGACCCGCGGACGCAGAGCACCCGGCGGATCAGCCGGTGCGGGCGCCGCGCGGACGACTCGCCGTCGATGGGAATGAAGTCCTGCACCTCGCCGATCCCGTCCTCGGTGAAGAACCGGGTGATCAGGACGTTGGTGTCGGGGAAGTAGAACTGCTTGGTATGCGCCAGCACGGCCGCCGTCAGCTGGAAGGAACCGCCCCGCTCGGGGTCCAGCAGCGCGGCGAACACACTCGGCGAGTCGAAGGACGGACAGCAGTACCAGTCGATGGTGCCGTCGGTTCCCACCAGCGCCGCGCTGCGCAGATCGCCGATCAGTCCGTGGTCGGCGATCGGCGTGTACCGCGGCTTGTGTCCGTTGGCCGTCCCGTCCATCGCAGCCTCCCGGGTGCGGCGCGTCCTGTCCCGTATGCGCCACTTCGTCCAGGGTAGGTCCGCGGGCGGGGCTTCACGCCGTGACGACCCGCAGCCCCGCCTCCTCGAAGCGGCGTACGGTCTCCGGATCCGCCGTCGAGTCCGTGACCAGCGTGTCCACCGACTCGGCCGGACAGATCCGGGCGAACGCCCGCCGGTCCAGCTTGCTGGAGTCGGCGGC
>KL568649.1:6707-8951 GCA_000715605.1 Streptomyces speibonae
GCCGCCGGTTGATCGCGGCCTCCGCCTCGTCATGGGCCGCGGCCCCGTGCTCGGCGTCGAAGGCCACCACACCGAGCACCGCGACATCGAGGGTGATCTGCCCGAGGACCCCGTCCGCGAGCGGGCCGACCAGCTCGTAGGACTGGGCCCGGGCCACGCCGCCGGTCAGCACGATCTTGAACTGGGGGCGCACGGCCAGTTCGTTGGCGATGTTCAGCGCGTTGGTCACCACGGTCAGGGCGGGCGACCCGGAGGTGAGATCGCCCCGTGCGGCGAGCGCCCGCGCCACCTCCGTCGTGGTCGTCCCGCCGGTCAGTCCCACCGCCTCACCCGGCGCGACGAGATCCGCCACCGCCTTGGCGATGCGCTGCTTCTCCGAGGCGTGCCGCGCCGACTTGTAGCGCAGCGGCAGCTCGTACGACACCCCGTGCACCACCGCGCCGCCCCGGGTGCGCACCAGCATCTGCTGCTCGGCCAGCTGGTCGAAGTCGCGCCGGATGGTCGCCGCCGACACCCCCAGCTCCCCGGCCGCCTCCTCGACGTCCAGCCGGCCGCGCTCGACGAGCAGCTCCAGCAGTGTCTTCCAGCGGGCGTCCCGTGACATCGCCCCTCCCGTTCCTCCGGTCCCCGGCCACCCTAACCCCCGTCTGATGCGTGATTCCATTTGAAAGAGCGCCCTACCTTGCAAGAACGCGCAGTGAGAGTGCTGCTGCCGCTCGCCCGGGCCCCGGACGCCGGTTCGGCTCCGTGATGTACGACGCCTCGCGGTTGCCCTGCGCGCGGCTACCTCACGGCCGGACGGGAGGCGATGGCCCGGACGGTGGCGGAGCTCAGGGACGTCAGCGCTTGACGGCCCTGAGCACCACGAACTTCGGGTCGCTCGCCACCACTTCGCCGTTGCCGAACAGCCGCCGCAGCTTCACGTGGTACCCCAGGTGCCGGTTGCCGATCACCCACAGCTCGCCGCCCGGGCGCAGGGTGCGACGGGCACCCGTGAACATGCGCCAGGCGGTGGCGTCGGTGGTGGCCTGGTGGGAGTGGAACGGCGGGTTGTTGAGCACCAGGTCGACGCTGCCCGCCGGTACGCCGGACAGACCGTCGCCGACCCGGAACTCGGCCTGCCCGCGCACGCCGTTCGCCCGGTACGTGGCCTCCGCCGACGCCACCGCCTGGAAGGACTCGTCGACGAACAGCACCTCGGCCCGCGGATCGGCCAGCGCCATCGCCGTGCCGACGACGCCGTTGCCGCAGCCCAGGTCCACCACCCGCCCACCGCGGCCGGCGGGCAGATGCGTGAGGAAGAAGCGGGTGCCGATGTCGAGGCGGTCCGCGCAGAAGACCCCGGCGTGGTTGACGACCGTCCGGCCCGAGACCGGGCCGATGCCGTCGGGGAGGGTGTAGCGGTACGGCCAGGGGTTGACGGGGCGTGCCGTGGCGGGGTCGGGCGTGCAGAAGATCAGCCGTGCCTTCTTCTCGGCGAGCGAGGTCCTGGTCGGGCCGAGGATCCGCTCGAAGAGATTCAGCGTCGAGGTGTGGATCTCCTTCACCATGCCGGTGCCCACGACGACCGTGCCCTCGTGCACCGCGGGTGCCAGCCGCAGCAACTGGTCCTCCAGCAGGGCCAGGCTCTTCGGCACCCGCACGAGCAGGACGTCGATCCGCTCCGGCGGGGGATCCTGCGTGGTGAGCAGGCGCACCGTGCCGGGCTCCACCGCGTTGCGCGCCAGGTTGGCGCGGGTCGCCTCCTGCCCGAGCCAGGAGTCGGTGATCTGCGTCGGCCGGTGCTCCGCCAGTGCCGTCACCAGCGCGCCCCAGCGGTCGCCGACGACCACGACCGTGCCGGACAGCGGGACCTCCCGGTCGGCGAGATGTCTCAGGAGGTAGGCGTCGGACGCGTCCCAGGCGCGCAGCCGGTCCCGCGGGTCCTCGGGGAACCGGGCCAGCACCCGGTCGCCCCACGGCGTCGTCATACGGTCGTTCATCGTCCGACCAGGCTATCCGAGCGGCGACGGGCAGCCGTCGGGGAGGATGGCAGGCATGGACGCCGAGCTGTTCCCCCGGGCACGGACCCAGATCGCGCCGGGCGCGGTGCACGTGCCGGACTGGCTCGACGCGCGGGAGCAGCGGGAGCTCCTCGAGGCGTGCCGTGGGTGGGCCCGGCCGCCCGCCGGGCTGCGCACCGTGCGCACCCCGGGAGGCGGCACCATGACCGCCCGGCAGGTGTGCCTCGGGCCTGTCTCTTAT
>KL568649.1:9147-10423 GCA_000715605.1 Streptomyces speibonae
GCCGTTCCCCGAGCGGCTCGGCGCACTGGGCCGCCGCGCGGTGACCGACGTGCTGGGCGCCGACACCGCGGGGGAGGCCGCGTACGACATCGCCCTGATCAACTTCTACGACGCCGGCGCCCGCATGGGCATGCACCGCGACAGCGACGAGAAGGCGCGGGCGCCCGTGGTGTCGCTGAGCCTCGGTGACACCTGCGTCTTCCGCTTCGGCAACCCCCGGACCCGCGGCCGCCCCTGGACGGACGTGGAGCTGCGCAGCGGCGACCTGTTCGTCTTCGGCGGGCCGTCCCGGCTCGCGTACCACGGCGTTCCCCGGGTGTACGCGGGCAGCGGGCCGCCGGAGTTGGGGCTGTCGGGGCGGCTGAACATCACGCTGCGGGCCAGCGGCCTGTAGTCCGTGCCGTCTGCGGATCATGGGAGACTCGCCTTCATGAGCGGGAAGGCGGACCCCCGGCAAGCGGGGGAAGGGACCACCTCGAGGACGCGGCTGGACCGGGGGCGCGGCGCGCTCGGACCCGCGCTGGAGCTCGTGCACACGGGCCGCGCGCCGACCCGCGCGGTGCTCACCGCCGAACTGGGTGTGACCCGCGCGACGGCGGGTGCGGTCGCCGCCGAACTCGAGGCGCTCGGGCTGATCCGGGTCGACGCCCGGCCCGGTGCGGCGGCCGGTTCGCAGGGGCGCCCCTCGCACCGGCTCTCTGTCGCCGAGGACGGCCCCGTGGCGCTCGCCGCGCAGGTGCACGCCGACGGTTTCCGCGCGGCCCTCGTCGGTCTCGGCGGCCGTATCGTCGCCACCGCGCCGGGCTGTGAGGTCGTCGACGCCGACCCGGCCAAGGTCCTCGGATCCGTCGTCGAGACCGGCGCCGACCTGCTGCGGGAGACCGGGCGGCGATGCGTGGGCGCCGGACTCGCGGTGCCCTCGGCGGTGGCCGAACCGGAAGGGCTCGCCCTCAACCCCCTGCACCTGGCCTGGCCCGCGGGCGCCCCGGTGCGGGAGATCTTCGCCGAACAGGTGCGCGCGGCCGGTCTGGACGGGCCCGCCTTCGCGGCCAACGACGTCAACCTCGCCGCCCTCGCCGAACACCGGCACGGCGCCGGGCGCGGCTCCCGCGACCTGCTGTGCGTGGCCACCGGTCACCGCGGTGTCGGCGGCGCGCTCGTCCTCGACGGCCGTCTGCACTCCGGCAGTTCGGGACTCGCGCTGGAGGTCGGGCACCTCGCCGTCAACCCCGCGGGCCGCCCCTGTCACTGCGGCTGTCTCTTATACACATCTCTG
>KL568649.1:10617-15075 GCA_000715605.1 Streptomyces speibonae
CGCTGGCGCTGCTGACCGCGGCGGGCCGGGCGCCGGGACCCGAGATGTCCCTGCTCCGGCAGGCCGACGAGCTGATCCGCCGGCACTACGACGACCCGGACGTGCGCGTCGCGGCCGAGACCCTCATCGACCGGCTGGGCCTGGGCCTGGCCGGACTGGTCAACATCCTCAACCCCGACCGGATCATCCTCGGCGGACTGCACCGCACCCTGCTGGAGGCCGACCCCGAGCGGCTCCGTGCGGTCGTCGCCGACCGCAGCCTGTGGGGCCGCAGCGGCGGCGTGCCCATCCTCCCCTGCACCCTGGAATACAACAGCCTGGTCGGCGCGGCGGAACTCGCCTGGCAGCCGGTGCTGGACGATCCTCTGGGAGCACTGACGTAGAACGCCCGCCGTACGACGCACAGAAAGCCGACTTCATGACCGAGCAGCTCACCGTCAGCGTCCTGGGCACCGGCATCATGGGCGCGGCGATGGCCCGCAACCTCGCCCGCGCCGGCCACACCGTCCGGGTCTGGAACCGCACCCGCGCCAAGGCCGAACCGCTCGCCGCCGAGGGCGCCCACGTCGCCGCCGGCCCCGCCGAGGCGGTCGAGTCCGCCGACGTCGTCCTGACCATGCTGTACGACGCGGCGGCCACCCTGGAGACGATGCGCAGGGCCGCCCCCGCCCTGCGCCCCGGAACCGTCTGGTCCCAGTCCACCACCGCGGGGCTCGAGGGCGTCGCCGACCTGGCCGCCTTCGCCCGCGAGCAGGGCCTGCTCTTCTACGACGCCCCGGTCCTGGGCACCCGCGAGCCCGCCGAGGCCGGCCGGCTGACCGTGCTCGCCGCCGGTCCCGCCGAAGGCCGGGACCGGGTGACCCCCGTCTTCGACGCCGTGGGCGCCCGCACGGTGTGGACCGGCGAGGACGGGGCGGCCGCGAGCGCGACCCGGCTGAAGCTGGTCGCCAACAGCTGGGTCGTCGCGGTCACCGCCGCCGCCGGGGAGACCCTCTCCCTGGCCGAGGCCCTGGACGTGGCGCCGGACGCCTTCTTCGACCTCATCGCCGGCGGCCCCCTCGACATGGGCTATCTGCGCGCCAAGTCCGCACTGATCCTCGAGGGACGGCTCAGCCCGGCCCAGTTCGCCGTGACGACCGCGGCCAAGGACGCCAGACTGATCGTGCGGGCCGGTGAGCAGCACGGCGTGCGCCTGGACGTCGCCGCCGCGAGCGCCGAACGACTGGAGCGCGCCGCCGGTCTGGGTCACGGCGAGGAGGACATGGCCGCGGCCTACTACGCCGGCTTCGACGCCGGGCCCGCGGCCTGAGCAGAACGACGACCCCCACCGTCCAGCACCCCGAGGAGCCCCTGGTGTCCAAGCCCCCACTCCCGCCCGAGGCCGAGGAACTGTTGCGCAGGCCCAACCCCTGCGTCATGGCCACACTCCGCTCCGACGGCGCGCCCGTCTCCACCCCCACCTGGTACCTCTGGGAGAACGGCCGCGCCCTGCTCAACTTCGACGAGGGCCGGGTACGGCTCCGGCACGTCCGCCGCGATCCCCGCGTCACCCTCACGGTGCTGGCCAGTGACGACTGGTACACCCACGTCACCCTGATCGGGCGGGTCGCCGAACTGTACGACGACACGGACCTGGCCGACATCGACCGGCTGGCCCGGCACTACGTGGGCGGGCCGTACCCGGACCGCGAGCGCGGCCGGGTCAGCGGCTGGGTCGAGGTCGAACGCTGGCACGGCTGGGGCGCGATGAAGGACAGCGCCCAGCCGGGCTGACCCGGAGCCGGCCGGCCCCGGGCGCGTTCACCACTGGCGCCCCCGGGGCAGCCGGTCCCGCTCCGGTTCCGACAGGTGCAGCACCTGGAAGACCTCTCCCTCGGCGTCGGGCGTGGGCTGCCGCCGGAGCGAGAAGAGCACCAGTTCCCAGCGCGCGGTGTCCACGGCGGCCGCCGCGAGCACCACGCCGTCCAGGCCGGCCAGCCGCCGGCACTCACGCGCCGCCTCCTCGGCCACCTCGCCGACCGGCACCCCGTCCGGCACGGGCCGCCGGTGGCGCACCGCCACGGCCGCGGGACCGGCCGCGGCCACCCCCTCCTCGTACGCCAGACCGGACCACTGCCGGGCGGGGGGACGGCCGAAGTCGTCGGCGATCCCCTGGAAACCGCCGCCCCACAGGAACGCGTTCATGCCCTGTACGGTGCGCCACAGGTAGAACGGCGCGTACTGGTTGACCGGCGAACCGTGCACCCCGCGCTCACGCACCAGATACGCCTTGACGCCGAGGCCCGGCCAGGTGTCGAGCAGATGCCCGCGCCGGGCCACCCGGTCCCGGACGATCCCCATGTCGTAGTCGGCGGGCAGGGTGAGTTCGTACTGCAGGGCATGCACACAGGCCTCCTCGAGGCGGGTCGGGCCGGGTCGTCGGGTCAGTGCTCGCGCGGCGCGAGCAGGGCGAGGAGTCCGCGCACCCCCGCGTCGAACGCGGCGGGGGAGCCGGACGCACGGGCGAGCACATAGCCGCCCTGGACGGTCGCGACGACCGCCGCCGCGATCTCCCCGCCGTCCAGGTCCGGCGCGAACTCGCCCCGTTCCCTGCCCTCGTCCACCAGCGCGGCGAGCCGTGCGCGCAGCCACTCCAGGGTCTCCGTCACCGGGGCGCGCAGCGCGTCGTCGGTGATCACATCGGGGTCCATGGTGAGCCGCCCCACCGGACAGCCCCGCAGCACGTCGCGCTCGCGCAGGAGGTAGGCCTCGATACGCTCGTACGGCGTTCCCGGCCCGTCCAGCAGCGTCGCGGCCGTGGCCCGCATCTCCTGGGCGGTGCGCCGGATCGCGGCCAGCGCGAGGTCGGGCTTGCCCTTGAAGTGGTGGTACATGCTCCCCTGGCCGGCGCCCGCGCGGGCCAGGATCGCCTTCGGGCTGGTACCGGTGTAGCCGCGCTCCCACAGCAGCTCGCGCGTGGACTCGATCAGTCGCTCCGAGGTGCTCATGACGGCACTGTACATACCAGTTGGTACAGACGTCGAGCGCGGGCCCGGCCGAGCGGGGAGCAGCGGCCCGCCGCCCGGCTACTCCCCGGGAGGTACGCACAGTGCCGCTGGCCGTACGACGACCGCGACCCCCTCGCGGGACGACCCTCGAAATGTCGCAAGGAACGACGAGACATCGCATCCGAGGAGTTGAACGATCATGCAGACCCTGGCGCACTTCGGCGACGGCGGGCCCGGCCCGTGGATCCTGCTCTTCCCCTTCTTCTGGGCCCTGGTCATCGGCGGCGGCATCGCACTGCTGCGCCGCACGGCGTGGCGCGGACACCGCGGTCGTGGACCCGGGCGGCCCACGGAGCGTGACGACTCACCGATCACGGTGCTCGGCCACCGCTTCGCCTCCGGCGAGATCGACGAGGACGAGTACTGGCGCCGGCTGTCCGTCCTGGACGAGGAGTTCGGCCGGCACGGCAAGGGCGGTGCGCGATGACCGCCACGGCCACCGGCACCCGGACCGCCGCCCGGGTCGTCGACGCCGTCAAGGTGTACGGCACCGGCGACACCGCCGTACGGGCCCTGGACGGGGTGAGCGTCGCCTTCCCGGCCGGCCGCTTCACCGCGATCATGGGCCCCTCGGGGTCCGGCAAGTCCACCCTCATGCACTGCGCGGCGGGACTGGACACCCTCACCTCCGGCGCCGCCTGGATCGGGGACACCGAACTGGGCGCCCTCGACGACCGCCGCCTCACCCTGCTGCGCCGCGACCGGGTGGGTTTCGTGTTCCAGGCCTACAACCTGGTGCCGACCCTCACCGTCGCGGAGAACATCACCCTGCCGCTCGACCTCGCGGGCGGCGGGGGAGACCCGGAGTGGATCGACGCGCTCGTCGACGTGGTCGGTCTGCGCGGCCGGCTGCGGCACCGGCCCGCGGAGCTGTCCGGCGGACAGCAGCAACGCGTCGCCGTGGCCCGGGCGTTCGCCGGACGGCCGGAGGTGGTCTTCGCCGACGAACCGACCGGCAACCTCGACTCGCGCTCCGGCGAGGAGGTGCTCGGGCTGCTCGGCCGCACCGTACGGCAGACCGGACGCACCGTCGTCATGGTCACCCACGACCCGGTGGCCGCGGCCCACGCCGACGAGGTGCTCTTCCTCGCCGACGGGCGGCTGGTCGACCGCATGGAGTCCCCGACCGCCGACGCGGTCCTGGACCGGATGAAAGCCTTCGAGGCGCCCTCATGAACACCTCCGTACGCCTGAGCGCGGCCTCCCTGCGCGCCCACAAGCGGCGCTTCGCCGGGACCTTCCTCGCCGTCTTCCTGGGGGTGGCCTTCCTGGCCGGAACCCTCGTCATGGGCGACACCCTGCGTGCGAGCTTCGACACCATGTTCGGCAACGCGGCCCGCGGCACCGACGCCGTCGTCCGCAGCGCCGACGCCATCACCACACCCTGTCTCTTATACACATCTCTGATGGC